>CANCFT010000012.1 GCA_947377285.1 Bacteriovoracaceae bacterium | reverse complement strand
GAACATCCTAAAAAAACTTTTTTTATCAACGCTACGGGTGACTCGATGAATCCGTTAATAAACCATGACGACACATTGGTTTTTGAAATCTGTTCAAAAGCAAAAAACCAGGATGTGGTATTGGTCCAAATTGATAATAGCTTTACAGTCAAAAGATTTATTAAAAATGATAAAAATTTTACCCTCCAACCTGACAATCCACTGTTTTCCAGTTTGATTATTGGTGAAGAGCAAATGGTAAAAGTATGCGGTGTGCTGGTTGGTTTAGTTCGAAAAACGAGATAGGTATAGTGGCGAGCCAGGACCCCCGCGGGCCCTGGTGATAAGGTGTTTTCAGTGTGGAGTGCATAGCACATTGAGGTTGGTAGTGATGGGATTGCCGAAATACTGCAAACGTTCAACTTATCTAGACTCGACACTCTAGAACTAAGCTAATCTATTTCAAGTAACGTACCAACTCAGTAGGTAAATTCATGAGGTGGACTGAACCATTTTTCAAGGTATTGTTTGACCAAGAAAATGGGCTTCGGTAGCATTGAGACACCTCTTTCTAAATATATGGGAAAATTTACCTAGTGATTAAAAGTAACCGCGGCCAATTAAGTATCTTTATGGGCATTACGCTCGTAATCGTCATGAGTATGTTGGCATTTATCATCAATGTCGGTTTATTCGTTAAAGCTAAAATTAACTTGCAAAACGCCGCTGATGCCGCCGCTTTTTCTGGAGCAGCGACACAATCTCGTCAGCTCACCAATATTGCCTACGCTAATTGGGAATTAAGGAATACTTACAAAGAATGGATGTTTAAATATTATGTGCTCGGGCAATTGGGCCTGATGCCCTATAGTTTGAAAGATTCAAACATCTCAGGAAATAATAACGTCAGATTTATTTTAGAGCGACCTGATCCTGCTGTGACAGGATTAAAATCTACAGATTTTGATAAATATAATATCCCTTCAATTTGTATTCACAATAATTCCAATACCAATATTTGTCCGATCTACTCATTGCCTGGGATCCCTCGATTCCCGGCCATCGGGATTGCGGGAATTTCTGAAATTCATGAAGCATTCGTAAACACCCTCGCAAAAAGTAAAGCTGAAGATTGCTCTCGAAGAAGTGCCGCGAATTTTTTAACTGCACTCACTTGGGCCTTTGGTTCTGGAAAAGGTGATTTGCCAGAAGCACCCCTTGTCGCTGCCAATAGACCTGGGGCATGGCCAGAAGCTCTAGAGCTCGCTTTTAGAATTAGAAATTTAGAAATGATCGTTAACTTACCTCCGGTTAGTGATATTTCTTTAAGTAGTGTTCAGAGTCTTCAGACTGTTGGTGAAACGATTGGATTAAATGAAAGACCAATTAAAGCTTTCTGGTCTGCTTATCGAAATTTAAGTGGTGGAGCCTACAAAGATAATAATACTTCTGGATCTGCTTCAGGAAGTATAGACGAGCTGTCATATAATTTAAAACTTACTGAGCTTGCACCCCAAGCTTTCGATGCTAGATCTTATCCTGTTTCAAAATTTTTAATTCCTGATACCTTTCAATACCCAGGGGCCAATGGAGGAAGTGCGCTTGATAAACACTACCTTGACTTGCAACTCATGCCGGTTAATTTAGCGACGATGTTTTCAACTTTTGTTGATAATAATATGCCTAACGTCAGCATGGGTAATGTCATCATGGAATCGAGTTGTGGGATTTCCAAAACAGCTTTGCCTGTGCCTGGATATATTATGGGATATGTGAAAAATCCTGAAGTCCTAACTTATTATGCAGTCAAAGCTGAATCGAAATTTGTAGGACTTTTTTATCCAATAACTTCAGGGAGTGCTCAAGGTGGGATTACTCTTTCGGCCTACTCTGCGGCAAAACCATTTGGCGGACGAATTGGTCCAAAACTCTTTGCTTTTAGCGGTGGAGAACAAACTGTCCAAGCGCGTGAAAGCGGTGACAAAAATGTCCGCAGTAAATCTTATGTTTCTGGTTTAAGTATTTCTGGAGCATTTGCACCCGGTATGCCGATTCCTTCTGGTAGTGATTTTTGGGTAGGAACTATTAATAGAGGTCTCGGTGGAGTTCCAGGTCAAGGTCAAACAAGTACTTTTGCCATACCTAATATGATTTATGATTTCAAAAGCGAAAGTGATCTTAGTCATCAAATTCAAGGTGGAGACTTTGTTCAAATTATCGGATCTTTACCTTTTTATAATTCTTCGACTGATGAAACAATGGGTCTTTATCATGCACCTCAATTTAAATCATTAAAAGCCAGTCTTGGTACAATTAATCCTGGAACCTCAATGTCGGGACTTGAAGTTCAAAAAGCAATTTTACGTTCGCGTAGACCCACTAGGTATGATGCCATTAATTACCTCATTCCAGATTTTAGAGAAGTCGATGACCACAATAATGCGGCCCCCGTTCTTCAGAAATTAAATTCTGTTGATGGAATTGGATTTTCTTATCAATTGTTTGCTCCACTTTGCGATGACTCTTCTCTGCTCTATAAAAACTGTGACCAAATGCAAACGTTTATTAATCAATATATTGATAATAACGGTTCAGCTGTTGATGCTTATTTAACAGCACTTCTAGGTGTAGCAGATACTATTTTTAAACAAAATAATAACACTCAAGCCGATCACTCTGACGCTGCTCGTTCAATTCATGCTAATGCCGCCTTTCCAAGTAATGGGAACATCTACCCTCCAGATCTAGTCGTTGGTGTTCCTGCGAGTGATCCGAGATGCAAAAAAGACATCGCTTCTAAATTTTTTCATTTCTTTAAAAAAGAACAAATTGCCTGTGACATAGTTCCACTCAAAAAACTAATGATTGACTTCATTGCCGAACATTCAACAAATATTGGAAATATTAATCGAAAACTCTATTATATTGGGCAATACTACAATGATCCAAGTGACTCTGATTTAACTCTTGCGCCAGAAAAACTCATGACGGCCTATTATCCAGGTAAACGTCAAGGAACGAGTCAAGAAGAGAAAGGTATTGCAGAACATCCTTTAAAACTATCCTCTTCTGGTCTAGAAAGTTATTCAACTCGACGCAATTATTATTCAACAAAATTTTTTCACATGGCGAAAGTGCTCGATACTGTCCCCGATGCCAACAATATAACGAGAGGCTCAAGTGATTATAAAACGACTCCAATTCTGAGAGAAGCCGGGACTGAATCTCCCGGGGACCTGCTCGGTAAAGTGGAATTGAAAAACCCTCTCAAATACAGTGATCCAAGAATCAATAATACTTACTTTCTCGATTTTTAATCCTTGAAAAATTTTAATGAGTAGTTATATACTAGCCACCATTGATCGTTTGATAAAAGAGGGTATGAAAATGGCAAAAAAACCAGCAAAAAAAGCAGCCAAAAAAGTAGTAAGCCAACCAGCAAAAAAGCCAGCTAAAACAGCTTCTAAAGTTGTTGCAAAAGCTCCTGCAAAAAAAGCAGTGAAAAAAGCTCCAAGCAAAACCTCAGCGAAAAAAGCAGCACCGAAAAAAAGTCCAGCAAAAAAAGCAGTCGCTGTTATTAAAAATGCAATTAAAGCGACTCTTAAAGCAACAAAAAAACCAGCTGCAAAAAAAGCCGTTACTAAAAAAGCAACTCCTGTAAAAAAAATTGAAACTTCTAAAAAAGTTGCAGCGAAAAAGCCAATTGCAAAAGCAGTTAAAGCAGTAGCACCATTAAAAAAAGATCTTAAGCCTAAAATACTTTCTAAAGAAGAAGCTATTTTAAAATATAAAAATTCAACTGCAACCTCTTTAAAATCAAAATCTAAAACAAAAGAAGTTGTAGCAAAAAACGCTAAGCACTCTCCAACTGCCAAGTCAGCTAAAAATTCTCATCACCTCAGAGATGAAGATGAAGAAGATTTTGACTTAGAAGTAGATTTATTAGAAGACGATGATGTTGAAACTGTCGACGAAGCTATGGGCGATGAAGATTTTGACGATGATGAAGAAGAAGGCGGAGGCGATCCGCGTTTCTCTGGAGAGGCTTTTGACCCTGATGAAGATGAAGAAGTAAAATCAGAAGGTGCCTACTCATACGGGTGGGGTTATAACGATGCTTTTGATAAGCCTGAAGACGTTGACCAAAATCACGACCTTGATGAAGATGAAGAATACGCACTTGGAAAAAAATCAACTGCAAGCAGTGAAGACGCACTTGAAGATGATGACGAAGAATACTAATGAAAATGAACTAAAAAAGGCTTCCAATGGAAGCCTTTTTTATATTTTTTTGAGATAAAAAAATGTCAAACAAACCACTACTTGAACTCTACTACTTCGATGCTTGTCCTTATTGCCAAAGAGTTCTCAAAGTCATCAAAGAACTCTCGCTGAAGGTTGTCTATAAAGATATTCACTCAAACCTCAATGAAATGGAAAAGCTACTCGCAATCACTGGGACGAAAATGGTTCCCTGTCTTTTTATCGACGGAGTTCCAATGCATGAGTCCCTCGATATTATGAATTGGCTTAAAACCAATCAAGCCACTCTCGAAAAAGCTTAATAAGGAAATCTCTCATGGAAATTCGCGATCCAGTCCACGGCTCAATTCATATATTAGATGAAGAAATTCCAATTATCCGCGATGATTTTTTTCAACGCTTAAGAAATATTAAACAACTTGGATTTTCAGAATATGTATTTCCGGGTGCCACCCATACTCGGTTTATCCATTCAATTGGGGTTATGAATGTTGCAGAAAAAGCCTTTGATAGACTTTTTAAACCCACTCTTTTTGAAAAAGATATTCAACGGTTAAAAGAAACTTTTAAACTCGCTTGTTTACTTCATGACGTAGGACACGCTCCACTTTCTCACTCAACTGAAACTGTAATGCCCAAGCTTTCTGAACTCAATATTCCCAAAGATTTTCTTTCTCTTAAAGATCAAAAGACTGACCGCCAAGCAACTCACGAAGATTATACGATTAAATCAATTGTTGATAGCTCATTTGCCAGTTCATTTTCATTAGTAGAAAAAAAATTTGGTCTTGAAAGAAAATATATTGCCGATTTAATTACAGGGCACACTAGCGATGCCAGCTATTTTACAGTTAAAGGGATAAACTATTTTCCTATTCTTCATCAATTAGTTTCGAGTGAACTAGACTGTGACAGAATGGATTACCTACTTCGAGATAGTTATTTTTGTGGAGTTAGCTACGGCTCTTACGACTTAGATTGGCTTTTAGATAATTTAGAAATTTGCATTGAAAATAATACTGCCTATTTGGGAATTAACGAACGTGCAGTTGTGACATTCGATGATTTTTTATTGTCACGCTACCATATGTTCATCATGGTTTATTTTCATTACCGAGCTGTTTGTTTAGAGCAACTGCTCTATAAATATTTTAAAACTTCCCCATTGGAATACACCATTCCGGCCTCAATAGAAGAATATATTGAACACGATGACCATTACTTAATGAAAGTATTAAAAAAGAGTAAAAATAAATACGCTGATGCCATTATTAAAAACCAAGTTCCTCAAAAAATATTTGAATCCTTTAATGAAGGCCAAGAAATTCATTTAGAAGCAATTCAAGCATTTCTCGAAAAAGAAAAGATTGAATATATTCGATCGGGATCAAGTGGACGGCTTTCAAAATATTATATTGATGAAGCGAGTACCAGTAAATACCCGATGAAAGTTGTCAGAAAACTTTATGGCAGTGATTCAATTATTACTTTTAATATTGATGAAGCTACTGACTTATTCACTAAGTTTGCAAAGGCCCATGCAGTAAATCGCCTGCATTGTGATGTTGAAAACCTAACCCCAACTCAACATAAAAATCTTTTAAGTATCATTCATTCTTATAAAGCTTAATAAAGTAGCAGCTTTTGCCGAACTCCAAAAAAGTCGAGCTTTTCGTTACAATCAATATGTAACGAATTTGTTTTATTAGGGGTGATACTAATGGATCTTAAAATTTTTCAAATGCTTGAGTTCATCAATTCTCGCCTTAATAATATTGAAAAAAATATCACTCGCATGGATGAAAAACTCGATTTTTCAATCACACTTCAAAGAAACCATTTAGTTCGAATTAAAAATGGAGAAGAACTCGACGACAATATGATTTTAATGGGTAGACCTTACAATGATATCAATCCACAAAAAGCGTGGAGTATTTACAATAATCCCAATATTGATTTTTTAGTATTAGATGTTTCACAAAAATCTTTTCAAGGAAATCGTTTGAAAGAAGCCATCCAAATTCCTCTTGAAGAGTTACACGTGAGATTTGTCGAGATACCTAGTAAAACGGTTCCAGTGATGATTATTTCAGAAAATGGTTTGCGCTCGATATCTGCTTGTGAATTATTAGTTAAAAAAGGATTTTTTAATATTAATAATATTTCTGGTGGTTATGAATTTTGGCCAGGTAAAGAAGAAAGCATTAGCTACAATAATGGTCGCGAAGGGAATCCAGGTACAGACTTTTAACTTTCTGATAAATGTTCGAACAAACCTGGCTGAATAAGCAGTTTTGAATGAAAATTCTTTAAAATTAATTCAACACGATTGAGCTCTAAGTCCCCTATCAGGTCTGTATATTTTTTTTCAATTTCATTAATACATTCGAAAAGATTTAATTTAAACTTCAATCCGAATTCAGTTAAATAAATATTTTGCTCTCTTTTATCTTGTAAATTATTTTTACGCTCAATATAGCCACGCTTTTCTAGTTCATTCAGATGAGAAGTCATTGTTTGTTTTTTAAGCCCACAACCAGAACCAATTTCTTTAATTGTTGAACCTTCATGTTCACAAATAAATAAAAGAACTTCCAAAAAAGATGGTCGCAAATCGGTGAATCCCCTAACTTGCAAAAGGATTAATAATTCTCCGGAATACGTTCGATAGATTTTTTTTAGTAAACTGCCAATATTTGAAACTTTCTTCATGAAATCACTCCAGGCCTTCATAGTCCTTATGTAAGACTATATAAGTGTCACACGAAGAGATTCCCCTAGTCAAGTATGATAGTAGGACTAAAAAAGATTACGAGCATTACTAATCGATGTCACAATTCCACAGCAAATTCCAAAAGTCAGAAGGTTTGATCCCCCATAAGACATAAGTGGAAGCGGAACACCAACTATAGGCATTAATCCAGAAACCATGCTCATATTAATCATGGTGTGACAAAAAAAGATGGCCAAGACTCCAACTACGACGACTGAATCAAAAATCTTATTTACGTTTGAAGCCAACCAAAGCAGGCGATAAAATAGTGTAAGATAGAGCGCAATTAAAAATACTGATCCCACAAAACCATGTTCTTCATTAAAAATGGCAAAAATAAAGTCCGTATGATTCTCAGGAAGATAGTTCAGGGCTCCCTGGCTTGATCGCCTGAATCCCTTTCCAAAAAACTGGCCTGAACCGATAGCAATTTTCGATTGAATCGCATTATAACCAGAACCTTTAGCATCAAACTCAGGATCCATAAAAGTTGTAATCCTTTTTTTCTGATAATCTCGCAATCCAAAATTATAAACTACAGTTGCGCCAATCATTCCAAAGAGCGCAATGATGGCAATCGTTTTCCATTTTAACTTTCTATAAAAAGTTATGATGAAAAAGATAAGAAAAACAAGCATCCCCGTTCCAAGATCGGGTTGAATAATAATCATTATGGCAGGAATAAAAGTCATTATAAATGGAATAATTAATTCTCTAAATCCAATTTCTTGCTCTGGTGAGGCTTTTGAATACCAGCGAGAAAGTACCAAGACCATTCCAATTTTTGTAATTTCTGAAGGCTGAAATTTTAAAGACCCAAAACCAATCCATCGCTGGCCACCAAGTGCTGAATGTCCGACGACTAAAACCATAGCAAGCATGATGACACTGATAAGATATGAAGGATAAGCGAGACGATAGAAATTTTTAGGTTGAATAAAACTGATTCCAATTCCTATTACCCAAGAAAGAATAAACCAGACAATTTGATTTTTATAAAGTCCTTCTTCTGGTCCAATTCCTTGAGAGTGGGTGGCCGAATAAAGGTTTAAAATACCAATTATAAAAATAGCTGAACAAATTCCAAAGAAAGAATAATCATATCTTTTTAGCTCTTCTCTGAAATTAAACATTCTTACTCCAACGGTCCGGCTTGAACTTGTCCACCTTTTTCTAAGGTAAAACTTCTAATTAATTTTCCAGTTTCATCGTAATAATCTTTTGTATCGTTTTCCATAACCATCGGAACAGGATTCAAGCGATTGTCTTCTTGGATTTGAGTCCAAGTCATTTTGGCATTTTCTTGGGCCATAATTTTTTTCTGATAAGCGGGGTAATACTTATTCATGTAAGCTGAAATAATGGCCTTAGCAACTGGGCCGCCCGCACTAGCTCCATGACAACCATGCTCGACTACAACACTGACAGCAATTTTTGGATTCCCGGCAGGTGCATACGCCGCAAATAATCCGTTATTTCGGTATTTGTATTCTTGATTTTCGCATTTATTAAAAATTTTATCCGCAGAAAAACTAATAACTTGGGCCGTTCCAGTTTTTGCGGCCATTTGAATACCAACACCTTTAGATCCACCGGCCGTACCACCCTGACTGTTTGCCGTATCAAATAATGCTTCATGTACGAGGTCGAGAGTTTTTCTTTTTATTTGGAATTGATGAATTAATTCTGGCTCAAATCGCTTTAAGACTTGGCCTGAATTTGAAAAAACTTCTTTTACAACATGAGGTCTCCATAACTTTCCTTCATTGGCAATTGTTGCATAAAACATCGCCAATTGAATTGGAGTAACGTTTACAAATGATTGCCCAATTACACATGAAAGTGTTTCCCCCTTCTGCCATTCAATTCCCGTTTGTTCTTTTTTCCATTCCTTGTTGGGAATTAAGCCTTTTGTTTCTCTAGGAAGTACAATCCCTAATCGTTGTCCCATTCCAAAAAGAGTGGCGTATTTATAAAGGACATCAATATCAATTTTATTTCCGATACTATAAAAATAAACATCACACGATTCTTTTAATGCTCTGAGAACATCAACAACTCCATGTCCTTCTTTTTTCCAACAATGGAAAACGCGACCACCCATTCGGTAACCACCATTACAAACTACTTTTGTATTTTCATTAACAATACCTTCTTCAAGTGCAGCAATTGCTGTGAGAGGTTTAAAAGTCGATCCAGGAGAATAATGCTCTTGAATTGTTCGATCGCGAAGTGGACGTTTTTCATCCATCACTAATTGGCCCCAATAATTACTAGAAAGTCCTGTCGAAAAATTTGAAGGATCATATCCTGGTAATGAAACCATTGCGATGACTTCACCAGATTCAATATCAACTGCGACCGCAGCTCCATCTTTTCCTTCTAATGCATGATATGCGGCCAATTGAACATCTCGGTCAATTGTTAAACGGACATTTTTTCCAGGCTCAGCTGCTTTATTATCAATTCCAGAATAAAGATCGTCACTAGTAACGTGTCTTCGTGCTCTACCGCGAGCATCAACTTCCATAAATTGATAGCCGTCTTGTCCGCGGATTTCTAAATCATATTGTAACTCTATTCCACCTTGCCCGATGAAATCACCTTGTTTGTAATCATACTTGTCGCGGTCTCTAAAGCGTGGAATTTTTTCTTGTGAAATTTCTGAAATATAGCCTAATAAATGGGCCCCTGAATCCTTATCTGTATACTCTCTACTGATAAATGTTTCGACCGAAACACCTGGAAGCTTTGATGATTCAGTTTCTAAGATAGCTACTTCTCTGCGTGAAATATTTTTCTTTACAACTACAGGGATATATTTAGCTTGGCCCTGATATTTTTTAAGAATTTTAATAATTGAATCTGGGGTTGTTTCTAAAACCTTTGCCAAATATCCAATTGTTTCTGAATCACCTTCCAAATATTGAGGGGTAATAATAGCATCGAAACGAGGGACATTATGGGTTAAGAGAACATTGTTTCGGCTAAAAATCATCCCACGTGGAGCGCGGACTACGTCTTTTCTTAGACGATTTTCTAATGAATAATTAAAAAACATTTTTCCATGATAAATTTGTAAATACCAAAGTCGCGCTAATAAAAGTGCAAAAGATATTACAATGATATTGAGTATAATATCTGCTCTTTCTTGGTGAGACCTGACGAGATCGTCTTCTCCAAACATTAAACCTTATCTCCTAGCATTCCGCGGTCATCGACATCCCAAATTTTGTTTAAAATAAAAAAGAATAAGGGTGACAGTATAGCGATAATTACACTCTGAGGAAGAAAACGCCATCCTTTATCAAAAATATAATCAAGATTTCCCAATTGAATATAAATAAGAATCGATTGTACAAAAAACCATAATAGTTGAAAAACTTGAGTGATTAAAATTGTCATTCCCCAAGAAGAAAAATGGATCATTTCTCTAACGTAAGAGACGACAACACATATGACAATTCCAGTTACTGTTCCCATTTCCCAACCTTCAACTGAAAAGAAGGCGTGAAAATATTGCACCATCATAATTAAAATTGCGAGGTACGGTGTCTCCAATCGAAGTCCCAAAAAGAGAACGAGAAGTATATTAAATGGGACTCTAAAATTTAACAAACCTATCATTGGAAATATGGCAGTCGTTATTATTTCTAAAACAAAAAGGAGTATTAGTGTTTTAATTAAAGGAAATACGATGTCTTTTAGGCTCGTTTTCATCGCTTGACCTCATTGCTATTGAGTTGTTCTTCTAGAGCTTTCCATTCTAATTGTTTATGCTCTTCTTGTTCGTAAACCAACACGAGTACTTCCTCTAGTTTTGAAAAATTTACTAAAGGAGTAATTTCTATATGCTGAGTGATACCGTAACTTTCTCGTTCAATTCGAGAGATATATCCGATCTTTAAACCCTTGGGATAAACATTTCCGAGACCTGCTGTTAAAACTAAATCATTAAGAATAATGGGCTCAGTTCTATTGACGTATTTCATAATACAGCGGCCACGGCTATAACCTTCAACGATCCCATGAGAACGCAACCGTTCAACAACGCCATCTACCCTATTGTTTGCATCAAGTATTGTGATGACATCTGCAAAATGATCAGTGAGACGATATACATACCCTACAAGTCCTTCAGAACTAGTAACAACAGATTGAAGTCGAACACCGTCTTTTAAACCGCGATTGATTCGGACAACTTTATAATCATCGGCCGAATCCCAAGAAACAACTCTGGCCACAATTTTTTTGCGGTCAATTTGTTCACCATATTTAATCAACTCTCTCAGTCGGTCACTTTCTTTAATAGCTTCTTGATAACTGAACATTTCGTTTTGAAGATCTGCAATTTTGCTCTTCAAACCAACATTTTCTTTGCTTGCATTTAAATTCGCAACATAGTGCTCGATATAAGAGGAAATTCCTCTTTGACCAGAAGTAATAATACTTTGAACTGGCGCCATAAGGTCAATGATGACCCTTTCGGCGATTGATGTTTTTTGAAACACATAGTCGCGCTGCGACATCCCATACAAAGCAATTGCCAGAATTACGCTGTTGATGATGATCTTGGTCCGTCTCTCTTCTGTATCAGAAAGCCTCAAGTTTAATACTCCGAAAAAGATTTTGAAATTAAATGTAACTCAGTAAGCTTAAGCAATCTATTTTAAAAAGCCAATAAACTTTACGAAGTAACTTTATTCTCGTTACAATAATCCTACTTTTAATAGCAACGAAGGAATGACCAATGTCGGAATTTACCAAAAACAAAACGGCAAATACTTTTGCCACAGTCTTAATCGGAATTATCGTACTTTCATTTATGTTCACAGGGTATCAATCACTGCAACAAGGTGGGGGTTCTCCGAATGCCATTGGGAAAGTCGGAGATCTTCCTATTAAAAGCGAAGAGTACCAGCAAGAATATAACCGCCAAATCGAATTTTATAAACAAATGATGGGCGGAGAAATAAGTGCAAAACAAATAGAAGCGATGAAAATAAAGGAAAGTACTTTAAAAAATATTGTTCAAAGAAAATTAATGGTGAAATTTGCCAATGATATTGGTGCTTACCCATCTGAAGAAGAAGTGAAAACTGAAATTAAAACACTTTCATATTTCTTAACAAATGGTCAATTCGACATAAATCGTTATAAATCAATTCTTGCAGCAAATAAACTCACCCCATCTGAATTTGAAGCTGATGTCGTTAATCAGTTGAAAATGAAAAATACTCAGACGCTTACTCAAGCTTTCCCACTTTCTAAAGGTTATTTAAATGATTTACAAAAAATTAGAGAACAAAAACTCAATGCAGAAATCATTACTGTTTCAAAAAATAATTTAAGAAATTTTGTTGCCGTTTCAAAAGACGAATTAGCAAAATTTTTAACTGTTGATACAAACGTAAAACGCCTCGAATCGATGTTTAAAGAAAGAAAACAATCACTGGATAAACCAGAAGAAGTTAAAGCTCGCCATATACTTTTAACAACTGAAGGTAAAAAAGAGGCTGACGTAAAAGCGGCCATAGAAAAAATTGCTAAAGAAGTAACTCCAGCTAATTTTACTAAACTTGCCGACAAATATACTGAAGATCCATCTGGAAAAGGTAAAGGCGGAGACTTGGGATCATTTGGACGTGGAAGAATGGTTCCTGAATTTGACCAAGTGGCATTTACACAAAAGCCAGGTACAGTTTCAAGCCCGATTAAAACACAATTTGGATATCACTTATTATTAGTAGAAAAGAAAACTGAAGGGCAACAAGCGGTCTTTGCTGAGTATAAAGAAAAATTTGCAACAGAATTAATCCAAAAAGACAAAGTTGAAGAAATTAAAAAACTCTCAGTTGATATATCTAACAACTTAAAAAAAGCTCTTGAAGCTGGGAATGCCAACGAAGTAAAATCAATTACAGAAAAGTATAAGCTTCAATATGCAAAAGGTACTATCAATCCACTTGATGGGGCTTCAAATGGAGCTAACCTGTCGCCTGAAAATATGAAAGAAATTTTTTCAGGAGATATAACAAAGTCTCAAATTCATTTATTTGATGACGGAACTTCAATGATCATGATGAAAACGACTTCAGCAACTGGTACAACTGAAACAAAAGATCCGGCAAAATTAGCTTCTGAAAATACTGGATTAAAAAATGCACTTTCAAAGAAAATGATGGATTCAATCCTTAAAAAACTTGAAGAAGATACTAAAGTGAAAATTTACTCGAATATGTTACAAGAATAATAGGTATTAATCGTGGCCGATAAAAAATCAAAATGGTCTGAAAATATAAGCGGAAAATTTTACGTTGATGATCAATGTATTACTTGTGATGCTTGTGTAGTAGAGGCCGGAAGATTTTTTATCATCAATGATATTGAAGGCCACGCTTATGTCAAATTACAGCCTAAAACTGAAAGTGAAATTAAAGAATGCCTCATTGCTCTCGAATCTTGCCCTGTGGAAGCTATCGGTAGTGATGGGGATTCGTAATTACCTAAAAACCTTTTTTAAATTCTTAGGATCCGATTCTCTAAATCTCTCAAGTGAATCTCTAAGCATTTCAGAAGACATCCATTTCCCATTTTTTGTAAAATAATCAATATCTGCTTTTGTTAACTCATCTAGAAGTATTCCACCTATTGTCTTTAAACTAGCTAAAGTTGTAATTGTCAGTGATGGTACATCTTTAGTGAAATTTTTCGGTATTCCTGAGACCCTAGACATCATATTCCAAACAAGAGGAATGTTACGAGTTGACCAAATTACCTTTGCCGCAATAGAAGTTAAGTTTTCATGTATTTTATAATCATGCTCATTTATCCAACGGAACATTTCTCCTAACACTACATCTTTTTTCCATGATTCACGCATTAATCGATAATCTGTCCAATCTAATACAATATTAAATCGAGAATCAGTTTCCATATCGGTGGGAACCATCATCTTCCCTTTTTTAATACCAATTCTTTTTAAAAAACTAGCATCATTCATAGTTATATCGGACATCAATTCAGGTAATATTATCTTTCCTTCAGACTCATGTTTATATGAATCATAAGCAACCTCTTCACATGACATTTTTGAATTATCAGAAAAATCTAATTCATAATCGTAAGGAATAAATTTATTTTGCTTTTTTAGAGCTACTACTTTATTAAACATATAATCGGCAGCTCTACTGGCAAGTTCGCTGTCTTTTGATCTTAAGACTAAAATACGAGCATTTTCATTTTTAAGTGCTTCTTCTATTGGGAAGATACTAACACCTTTTCCAACATAGGATTCAATAGTTGTTACTTCTTTTGTTGTGCTGTCGACATGAACAAAAACGATATGGCTAAAAAGTGAACGTGGATGTGCAATTTCTGAAATTGTTGAAGAAACAAAACTCACGCCTTTAGTGATCATGATATCACCATTTTGAAATTGAAATTTTGCTTTTGGATCTATCCCCGCACCAACGTGATAAGGATGATAACTTTCTGGCTCATAAACGGGAATTTTCTCATTGGGAAAATCAATCGAGCCAGAATTCACTTGAGGATCTTGATAAAAGTGTGTCCCTACATAATCATCACTCAGGCGAATCAGTTGATTGAGTTCTTTAATTTTAATTTTACAATTTAACGGAAGAATAGTCAGAATTGAATGCAAGGCAAGTCTAGCTTCAAAACTAGCATCCAGAATTAACTGACCATTTGTTTTCATTTCGTTTAAATCTAAATTCTGGGGAGATAATAATTGATAATCACTTATTAAATTTCCCAATTCATGATCACAAGAATCTTGATTAATTTCTCTTGTGGCAACCATTTCAACGATCGTTCTCGCTTCAACTAATAAATCAAGCCCACTTTGTGAGGTACTTGAAATTCCTCTGACTGGTTTCATTATTGGTGCTGTTAATGAACAAGAAGTACCAATACAAACTAAGGAAATAATAATTATTATTGAAAGTCTCATTTTCATAGTCATCCTGAAAAAATAGGAAAGGGGCCCATAAGGCCCCTCATTAAGTTTAATAAATTATCTCTTAATTTGTAAAACTTCTTGTAACATTTGGTCTGCAGTAGTCAATGTTTTAGCATTGGCTTGAAAGTTTCTTTGCGCTGTCATCAAGTTAACAAACTCATTGGCAATATCAACGTTAGAAAGTTCGATTGATTTTGATAGAACTTCTGCTCGTCCTGACTCTCCTGGTTTTCCCATTGCGGCTTGTCCCGAAGCTTTTGATTCTTTAAATAAGTTTTTTCCTATTTTAAAAAGTCCTTCGTTGTTTTCAAATTTAGCGACAGCAATTTGAGCAATATCTCGAGTCTCACCATTGTTGTAGTTCGCTGTTAAAATCCCTTTATCGTTAAATGACAAAGAAGTTAATGTCGCTGCACTCGAACCATCTTGAGTATGGCGAGCAATTGCCGAATCAGATCCATATTGAGTTGATGCATCTAAACCAGTTCCACCATCTTTAATTGATTGCCCCCAATTGAAATTAATTTTTTGATCTTTAGCTGCACCTTTATTGAAGTTAAAAGAATTTTTACCTTCTTTTTTCTCTTGAAGTTGCCCTTTATCATTAAATACCAAAGTCCCTGAAGCTTGTTCATACATAGTATCAACTTTCCCACCTTCAACGTCTTTTCCATCGGCAGCAATATGATACTCCCAAGTATTATTATCCGTTTTATTATAGTAAGCAGTTACAGTTCTTGCTGTTCCAATATTATCGTAAATAGTCATTGAGTTAGAAAAGTTTGCTGTTTTCTCTGGGTTCTCAATTTTAAATTCAGTTTTATTCATTCGTGAATCTAAGTTCATCGACATGATAACTTCTTTTGAACCTTTAGCCGCGATTGTTGTATTTCCAAGCTTAATGGCATCAATCTTATTCATCATTTTTCCACTTTCATCACCTTGAAAGCCCATGACCTTATAACCATCCATAGTTGTAAGAGCACCTTCTTTATCAAAGTGGAATGAACCATCACGTGAAAATGATCTTCCAGCTGGTGCATCAATAACAAACATACCGTCACCTGAAAGTGCTAAATCAGTTACTGATTCAGTTCTGGTGATATCACCTTGGGTCATGATTGGTTTAATATGGCCTAGTTTTGTACCAGCACCAAACTGATCTCCACCTTCAATACCTTTTAGCGATACTGCGAGGACGTCTTGAAATTCTGCTCTTGAAGATTTGAATCCGTTAGTACCAGCGTTGGCGATGTTGTCACCGATGACTCCCATCCCTTGCCCACTTGCATTTAAACCAGATACACCAATCGTGAATGAACGTAAAATACCCATGTGTCCCTCCTAGACCTAATTTTCTCAAAAACGTTTTTTAGTACTACTGACTAAAAACTAGGGCTTCCGGAAAGGACCAGCTCCGTTTTTTTTGAGATTTTAAAATGTTTAATTCATTAATATCGTCGAATCAATTTTCGTAAATACATTATCTCCTATACTGTCTTTATCAATCGCCGTAACGATTGTATTTTTTGGCACGTCAATGATATACGCGGCTTTACTTGTTATAACTAAAGAATCTTGACCACCCTTAAGCTTCAATTTATCAATTGCACTCTGAAGCTTTGCATATTCTTCTTTATCAAGAGATAAATTTCTTTCTTGAAGTCTTCTCATGGCATGAGTTGAAAGATGTAAACCTTTTGGGGCATCTGCTATCGGGGATTTTTCTGATTGTTCTAAATTATTATCGAGAAGGCTTTTGAATTCGGATGTTTCACCTTTGCCTAATTTATTTGTAGTATCAACGCTTGGCTTTGGCGTAAGCTTCGTAACGTTAGGAATGAGAATATTATTTATTTTAGGATTCGCCATTTATTAAATACTTTTTTCCACTTAAACTTTTTAGTTACTTGTTTGGTTCTCTACTTGATTATATGTCGACGCAGCTTGTTTTTGCAACGCAGGCATTTTTTTACTCGCTAAATCTTTTTCCGGTAAAGAAAAACTTTCAACATCTTTTAAATAAACTTTTCGTCCACCACTGACATCTAAAATTGTTTCACCATTTTCAAAGCGAACACCTGTGACAGTTCCTTCTGCTCTTGTTACACCCATGAATTTTTCATTCTTGTCATCAAAAGCTATAACATCAAAGTGGTATTGCTCTTTAGGTGCAATTTGACCATCAAGACCTACTCCATCCCAAGTCACACCTTGTTGTCCTTTCCCAAGATCTTCTTTATCGACTTTGCCGATCATTTGATTTTTATTATCATAAATGCGAATGATCACATTTTTTGCAGATTTATCGAGATAAAAAGGAAGTTCAATATCTTTTCCTTCTCCATTGTAATCAACAGTCGTACCAGAAGTCACAACTTTCTTCCCTAGGTAACTTGCCCCTTGGAATCTTTTTTCATTATCATTGTTCGCGTTCATGCCATCCATTTTTTTATTCATGGCCGTTAGTTGTTCTAACTGTGAAAACTGCGCCAAATTAGAAGAAAAATCTTTTTGATCCATCGGCTTCATTGGATCTTGGTTTTTTAATTGGTGAGCTAAAAGTTTCATGAATCCATCCGGACCCAATGTTTCATGAGCTTTTCTATCGACAAATCTTTGATCAGGTTTTACACCTACCATTTTATTGAGTTCGTCTCCGATCTTAGGATCAACAGCTTGAGGATTACCTTGTATTTCTGCTCTTTTGATGGCGATATCTGAATATGAATTCCGGCTTACATTACCGGGTTTACCGATCATTGGCATGGATTAAGCTCCATAACGTTGTTGATATTCTTCCCATAATTCTTTTCTTCTTTGAGATCCATTACCTGAATCCCCTGAAGTTTGACTTGAAAAATTACTTGATTCAAAGTTCATAAACTTTTTATCTGTTCCATCAGGATTTTGAGAAAAAGAACTCGATTGTTTTGAATCACTTTGGCCAAATGGAGTTGATTCTGTCATTGAAGAAATGATTCGCAAATCTGATAATTGAATACCGGCCTGACTTAAATTTTTCATTAAGCTAACTTCATTTTTCACAAAGAAGTCATGACCTTCTTTATTTGAAGTCGTGATTTGCATATCAATTAAATTTTGTCCCATACTTGCAGACTGATTTGGCAACTTACTTACTTGAATTTTAAATTCTCCAAGTGACTCATGCTTAACAACTAAATCTAGGCTACTTTTATTGGCCACTTGACTTTGTTCAACATAATCTGAAATTCTTTTAATAATTTCATTGGTGTTTGCTGTATCAATTTTACTTAAGTCTAAAACTTTTTGACTTGCTTGCGTTTGTGATTCAGCTTGTTGACCATGGTTATTTTTAGCGTTTTGGATTCCAGGAATAATATCTTGCTTTATCGAAGCTAGCTCTGCTCCAACTTTTGTCTCTGGATTTTTAAGTTCATCAACTCCGCTAATTAAACTTTGCTTTTTTGTGTCTTTTGAGGCGAGGTCTTTTGTATTCTTAATTAGCGGGTCAGATAGAAGTGAAAGACCTTGTCCATATCCTTTTACATTTTGAGGTGTATTTTTTTGGATGTCAGACAAGTTATTTAACAGAGAAAGTTTTACTGGAGTCTTTTTTTCTGAAGACTCTAAATTTTTAATATAGTCTTCACCAGTCATCACTTTTCTAGGCACTGCAGATGTTTCAAGTTCTTTGGAAGTTTCAGAAACATTTTTATTTTTTGAAGCGTTCATTAAAAAGTCAAGTGGACTCTCTAATTTAGATTCTGTTTTCTTCAATCGCAAATCTTGATGATTTTGAGACTTCTCTACTTTAACTGATTCTTCATTTTCTTCAACGTCAACGGATTGATCTGAATTTTTCAATCTGCTTAACAGCTGATCGAGATTGTTAGAAGTGTTGGCGATTTTTTTATCTAATTTATTGTCTAATGATTCGCCTGAATTATTAGTCGCTACCTTGCTAAGAATATTAGCTTTTTCATTTAATTGTAATGAAGAATTAGTAACTCCAGCATTAGCCGTAGTATCAACCTCAACTCCATCAGTTTTTATTTTATTTTTTTCAGCTAAAAGGTTTTTTAGCGTATCGCCAAGTTCTGATTTAACTTCACTTTCTTTGCCATCTACTTTGCTAGCTGATTTACCCTCAACGCTTGCTTTGCCTGTAATCTTAGAAAGCAGAGATGCAAATCCCGAATTATCACCTTTTGATGAATCGACTTGTGGCCCACTTTCTACAAGACTTCCAACATCAGTTTTCACTGATGATTTCTTCTCAGCAAAGGCCTCTACCTTTGTTGATTTGGGAAGTATTTGTCTTGGCAATCCTTGCATAGTTTCCTTAATTAAACGTTCGACGCCTTGCGTACTACGATCTAGTGTAACTTATTTTTTCATCTGAAGAAATTGTTTTTGAAGTCGGGCAGAAACTTCCTTATCCATCAGGTTAAAAATCTTAGAAGCTTTTTGCGGCTCTAATTGTCCCATTATCCGAACAGAAAGGTCAGGATCTTGAACAGATAAAACATCCGCTGCATTCTGGGGCTTCATCAAAGAAACAACTTCAACCATTTGACTCACTCTCTTTTCTGCTTTTTCGTTTTGTGAATCAATACAGCCTAAAAATTTTTTTTGTGATTCTTCGAACTCAACCACTTTTTTTTGAAAGTCGTTCATATTCATTTTTAATTGTTCATTTTCTTTTTGAAGTCCTAATTCTTTAACTTTGTTGACATCTTCTTTTTCCAAGAGTTCTTTTGAAAAATCTACTAAATGACCACTCCCAACTTTCTTCATTAATTTTTCAGCTTCAAGCAGAACTGCTTTTTTAAATTCTTCTTCAGTGTAATTTCTTTTTTCAGGAGCTACTGGTGTAGCTTCTTTGGCCGATGTTTTAGCTGGAGCATTTGCCGCAAAAGCAAAACTATTAAAAACCACAAAAACAATTAAACATACAATTTTTCTCATAAAATCAAGTCTCATTCATTAACAGCATCACTGCCATTTCTTCTCATCATTAATATTTCTTCAATTGATTCAAGTTCCTTTTTATTTCTCTGCTTTGTCCATTCTGTTAATTTTTTTTCTTTAAAATTTTCCATCACTTTAACTTGACCTCTTGCTGTTGCAAGCTCAGTAATTTTGGTGTCATATTTTTTCTTTAAAGCCCATAAAAGATTTTCTCTGTTTTTAATTTCTTCTTTTTTACCTTGAATAAAATAAGGAAAAAACTGAAGCATTTGACCTAAGGATGGGTCTCTCATAAAAGTTTCTTGAGCTTCATAGGTTTCATCAATTGCCGTGTTTGCACTTCTTATTTTTTCTTCAACGTCACCAATCTCTCTAAGGATTTCCCCTAGTTCAATTTTTATTTTTTTCTCTTTAAACTCTCTGACTTTTAAAAGTCCATCAAGTTTGAATTTAAATTTTTGCATTTATTTATAAATCTCTATTTAATACTTTCTGCTTTTCTTGCTATTTCAACCATTCTATCGAAGAGAGTTTCTATCGATAAATACTCAGTCATACCTTGAGTTTGTTGTAGTAAACTCATCAAATCGTCATAAATTAAAATCGCTTTATCTACTTTCGGATTGGATCCTTTGGCATAAGCTCCAACGTTTATCAAATCTTCATTGGCCTTATAAGAGGCAAGCAGATCACGTAAATGGCTTGCCACTATTTTATGTTCTTTTGTCGCAACTTTTGACATAACCCGCGAAAGACTTGCAAGTATATCTATGGCCGGGAATTGATTTCTTGAAGCTAATTCTCTCGATAGAATAATGTGACCATCGGCAATCGCTCGGACTGCATCGGCAATGGGCTCATCCATATCGCCCCCTTCAACAAGCACTGTATAAATTCCCGTAATTGAACCAGCCCCTGCTTTTGTTCCTGCTCGTTCCATTAATTTAGGAAGTCGGGCAAATACCGAGGGAGTATATCCTTTTTGTCCAGGTGGCTCACCTGCAGATAACGAAATTTCACGATTTGCCATTGCAAATCGAGTAATAGAATCCATCATCAAAAGTACGTCTTGATTTCTATCTCGAAAAAATTCTGCAATAGTAGTTGCAACATACGCTGCTTTCATTCTTATAAGTGCGGAAGAATCAGATGTAGCGACAACAACAACTGAACGCTTTAATCCTTCAGGCCCAAGATCCGTTTCAATGAATTCTAAAACCTCTCTTCCCCGTTCTCCAATAAGTGCAATAACATTTACATCTGAACTTGAATTTTCAGCAATCATACCTAGAGTAACAGACTTACCAACCCCTGAACCTGCCATAATAGCAAATCGCTGGCCTTTACCTGCAGTCATAAAACAATTGATAGCATGGATTCCAGTATCAAGTGGTTCTCTAATGGCTGGACGCTCTAATGGATTTAGTGCATGTCCATAAATACTTCTTGCTTCAACATTGATAGGTTCAATTGGTCCTTTACCATCAATAGGATTTCCTTGAAAGTCGATTACTCGCCCAAGCATGGCTTCAGAAATTTTAATTGTTGTTGTTAGGTCTTTTAAATAAACACGAGTTTCAGAATTAATTCCAGATAATTCATCATAGGGCATTGCCATACAACGAGTTCCATTAATCCCTACGACTTCACCAAGGGATCGATCCCCAAACTCAGTCACAAATTCTACGTTCGATCCAATTGGTGCTCGAGAAAGATTGATTTCAAAAACCATACCTTTATTAGCAAAGACTTTACCAATTTTTTGGTACGGTGAAGAGTACTCATAGTTGTTGTGAATAGAACTGAGGTCAAGTATCTTTTCCATTAACTATTCACCTTATAAAATTAAGATTCAACTAAAACATCTTCGAATAATTTATCTAAACTTTTAAATTGCTCTTCCATTGTAGCGTTGATGATTCCATTGTCAGACTCTACAATCATTCCAGAAGTTAATACAGCAGAGTCAATTTCCACTCTTACATTTTTTAACTCTCCCAATCGCATTTGCACATGTGAGAGTATTTCAGGCATACCATTAAAATCTGTCGGATTTACTTGGATTAAAAGATTATTTCGAGCTTGAATTTCAAGCAATAATTTTTCCAACAAGCGCTCAATATATTTTCCATCTTCTTTAAGTTCTCTAATAATAATCCACTTAGTTAAATTTCTAAGTAATTGATAAATTTCTTTTTTTTGAACTGAAAGAATTTCATCTTGAGTTTTTAAAACCTCAGTAACCATTTGAGAAAAATTATCGAGCTTTTGATCAACTACACTCCGCATCTCGTTAAAGATTTCTTCTCGTCCTTGATTAACCCCTTCGTCAAATCCAATTTTAAAAGCATCATCTTGAATAATTGCAACTCTTCTTGCGACTTCTTTTTCAACTGCTGCTTCATACTCTTGCTCTTCTTGATCCTTAAGTCCTCTATGTTTTTCTACAATTGGATTAATTTTAAACTGATTATTTTTCGCGTGATTACGCTCTTCCTTAATAATTTTTTGAAATTCATTTCTCTCTACTGTCATTCCAGAACGTAGAAGTGGTTTAAATTCAAAAAGTGTCACTTCATCTGCTTTTGAATCAGTGTCCGTAAAGTTTTTGAATTTATACTCTTCTACGCCTGAATATTCCTTAACCATAAACTAGAACTCCAATTTCATTAAACCAACGAATCGCCATCAGATCCACGTGCAATAAACGCTTTACCTTGAGATTCAAGTTCTTTAGTTTTTTGAACCATTTCAGCTTGAGCTTTTTCAACATCTGAAAGTTTTGTAGGTCCAAGTGCCTCAAGATCTTCTTTGAGTAAGGTCGCTGCTCTATTTGACATATTTTTGAAAAGTTTTTGCTTAATTTCATCAGGAGCAGTTTTCATTGCAATAACAAGTTTGTTGTTGTCCACTTCTCGAAGAAGGTTCTGAATCCCTTTGTCGTCAACGTACATAAGGTCTTCAAATGTAAACATGAGTTTTCTGATTTCTTCAGCCAACTCTGGATCTTTTTCTTCCACTCGAGACATAATATTTTTCTCAGTGTTTTTATCCATAAGGTTAAGCATTTCTGCAATTGGCTCAACTCCACCAAGTTGATTTGTGTCAATTGATCCAAGGGTACTAAGTTCTGTTTTAAGAACATCGTCAAGTTGAGAAATAAGTTCCGGTGAAACATAGTCAAGATTGGCCACACGAAGAACAACTTCAGCTTGTAAACCATCAGGAAGTCTTCTTAAGACATCTACTTTTCTTTCTGCATTTAAATGAGCAACAATCAGAGCAATTGTTTGTGGATGTTCATTGATTAAGAAGTTAGAAAGTGTACGTGTATCTACAAGTTCTAGGGACTCTAGTGTGTTAGATTGTCCAACTTCAACAATTTGTCCAAGGAGTTGTTTTGCGCGGTCTTCACCTAATGTATTAATGATAAAGTCGCGACCGCGGTTTTCAGCAAATAATAAATCATTTTCTTCATTCAATTGTTTATAAAAATCTTCTAGTACTCGCTTGACCATCCAAATGGGAGCTCTTTTAACATTCGACATGGCATTGATCATTCTTTTTACATCATTATCTTTCATATTTTGAAAAATAAGTTGTGTAATATTCATTCCTAATGAACTTAAAAGTAGCCCTGCTCTATCCGAACCATTGAGTAAACCATACTCGGTGTCGGGATCTAGGACATTGTCATCAATTGCGGCCATAATCAAATCCTCTAATTTTACTTACTCTAAACTCTTAGGCAATTTGTTTATCTGATT
This sequence comes from Bacteriovoracaceae bacterium, assembly GCA_947377285.1. Classification (GTDB taxonomy): domain Bacteria; phylum Bdellovibrionota; class Bacteriovoracia; order Bacteriovoracales; family Bacteriovoracaceae; genus Bacteriovorax. The sequence continues at coordinate 77,901 of CANCFT010000012.1, read as the reverse complement.
CACTCGCATGAATCATTTCATGAATAATTTGTGCGGCCTTGCCTGGGTTATTTTCAACCAATGCAATAATTTTTTCCCGCAACATATTTCCTTCAATTTTTTCTGGATTTAATTTCTCTTCAATTTGTGGAAGAGCATCTTCTAATCCAGGTAAGCGCTGATTCGCCTGAACTTTTTCTAATTCTTCTAATGTTCTAGGTAAAAAGTCTTCCACTGTTTCGATTGTATTGTCTGTCACCCATTGGATAAATGGTCGAACAACCAAGAAGAAGAATAATGAAATCGTTAACCCAACGGCCAGGTATTTGACGATATTTTTAATTAACTCTCTATTAGCTTGCTCTTTAAGCATAGCATCTGCAACACTCATGTCTTCACGTGCAAATTCCATATTTTTTATAACAAGTTTATCACCGCGCTTGTCTGAAGTTCCAAGAGTTGAAGCAACAATTTGTGCAAAATTCTGCAAGTCAGCTTCACTCCATTTTTCATATTTCATTATGGCATTGCCATTTTTATCTAACTGAGGAACTCCATCTTCACCTACGACGGCTATCCTTTTTCCATCAATCATAACTGCTGCTGAAATGGCCTTTACATTGGCCGATGGCTTTCTTGATTGGGTTACAGTTGTCGGAACATTTAAATTTCTAGTCGTAAGTTCTTTAGTGACGTTATTTTTCGTTTCAGCTACACCCGGTTGAGGAACTTCGCCAGGTAGGTTTGACTGAGCACCTGCAACTCCTTGTGGAGAAGGTCTTGAACCATTAACATTTTGAACATTTTTAACTTCAGACACGACAGCGGAGTTTTCGTTGTCATATTTCGTTTCAGTGGCAACTGACTCTGTAAAATCTAAATCTACCGTCACTTTAGCGACAACTTTTCCGTCACCAACAACTTTCGTTAAAATGTCTTCAATTTGCTTTTCATATTTTTGATTTAATTGAGCTTCAAGAGCTAATCTATTGGCCGTAGTTGCAGTCATTGCATCGCCAATATTTTCAGAAAGTTTTTTTCCTCGGTCATCTAAAATAACAACATTCTCAGGTCTCATCTCTTCAACTGAAGAAGCAACAAGAGAACCAATCCCTTTAATTTCGGCAGGAGTTAACGAAACACCATTATTGAGCTCAAGGACAACAGAAGCGGATGGAGCTTTTTTCTCTGCTACAAATGGAGATGATTCAGGAATAGAAATATGCACTCTTGCACGTTTGACACCTTGGATGTACATAATGGTTTTAACCATCTCCCCTTCGAGTGCCCTTTGCTTATTTACTTTTTGTACAAAACTTGTTGTTCCAAAAGATTGTTTATCAAAAACTTCATACCCAACTGTTCCAGAAAAACTTGTTCCTAGTTTTGCAATTTCTAATCTCCAAACACCAACTAAGTCTTCGGGAATTGAAATTGTTTTTCCATCATTTGAAGCTTGGTATGGAATCTTTTTTTCTTCGAGAAGAATCGCTATCTTGCGTGCATCATCTTTGTTGAGATCAGTATAAAGTGTGTCATAACGAGTTTTAGATGCCCAAACAACTATTCCGGCCATAGCAGCAATTATCATGCAAGAGACGATGATGAAGCCCAATTTCTTCGTTGAATCGAGACCACTAAAGAACTCTTTAAAGTTTCTAAAAATTTTCTCTAATATATCTTGCAAGGCCTTCCTCCTGAACTCTTAATTTCACATCCTATGAAATCAATTCCTAACTCTCAACAATTGACTTGAAGCCAATTGCAATCAATTACATTTGCATTCTCATAATCTCTTTATATGCTTCAATAACTTTCATTCTAACTTGGTTCATTGTTTTAAATGCAATTTCTGCATTTTCTACAGCAAGCATTGTTTCATGAATATTTTTTGTCTGCCCTGAAGCTAGTTTCTGAATTGCTTTATTAGCTTCAACTTGCATATTGTTTACATCAGTAAGTGAAGTCGCGAGCATTTCGCTGAAACTTTGCGGTGGTTTTGCACCGATATTTGGATTTGCTGCCAATTCGTTAAATTGTGGCAACGCCCCTTGCTCGATTGAAGCACTCTTCATCCAATCTTGCGTATTGTATCCATTTAGTAACTTATTCATATTTCCAACATTTTCAATGGCCATATTATTATCCTTTTTTAATTAAATTAGTTTTTACCAATTTCTAAATCTTTCATGGCCATACTTTTTGCTGTATTCATTGCATTGATATTAGCTTCATAGGCCCTAGAAGCTTCAATCATATTGGCCATCTCTTCCATCGTATTAATGTTAGGATAGGCCACATACCCTTCTGAGTTTGCATCAGGATGATTTGGTTCATATTTTAAAACAGGTGGTTTATTACTTTTACCAACTTCTTTAGCAATAACAGTTTGAGCATTCTCTTCCATCTCACCACTTAAAATTTCAGAAAAAGATTCTTTGGCTGGTTCTGATCCAAAGACTACTTCTTTTGGTTGATAAGCTCCACCTTCAGCAGTTCTCGTTGTCTGCGCGTTTGCAATATTTGAGGAAATGGCTGCCATTCTTTTTTTATTAGCAGTTAATCCAGAAGAACTAATTTTTAAACTTGTTAGTAAATCCATTTACTCACTCCTCAAATTGTTTAACCTAGCGGTCAGAACCAACGACATATTTCATCAAACCCAATTTTTTATTCAGCAATTGAACTGAAGCATCGTACATAATTTTATTCTCGGCCATATCGGCCATTTCAGCATCACGGTCAACCGTATTGCCATCAGGGCTAACGATTCCGTTAGACTCTTCATAAATTTCCGGATTCAAATTATTAAAACCACCGCCTCCAACATTGAAATGTTTGGAGTCAGTGGTTTTTAAAGTTTGTTGTTCATCAGTATCTAAAGCACGGGCCAAAGCATCTTCAAAATCAATTTTTTTTGCTTTGTAACCTGGAGTTTCTGCATTGGCTATATTAGATGCGATCAATTCCTGGCGCATTTGTCGGTACTTCAATGAAGCAGCTAAGGCCTGAGTTGTTTTATCATCAATATTCATGGCATTCTCCTCTTTAAAAAATCTAAACTATCTTAAATTTACAAAATAAGATGATCCGTCGTTTCTATATTCATTGATTTTATTTCTCAATGTTCTAATTGATACGCCAAGGATTTTTGCTGCTTGAGTTCTATTTTCAGTTGTATGAATTAATGCTTTTTTAATGAGAAGTTTTTCTGCATCTTTAAGAGACATTAATCTTACACCTTCAGAGTCATCATCACTCATAAAGTTTACTGATTTTTTATCATTCACTTCAAAGGCACTTTCGTCTAATAGAGATGAATTATTATTCACTGAGCTCGAGATAACTTGCTTAAGTTCATGAATATTATTTGCCCAATAATGAGACGTGATTCTACTCATAGCAACTGAATCGATTTCAGTAGATATTTCATTTGTATCAGTTGCTTCATTCATAAAGTGACGAGCAAGTCTTTGAAGATCTTCTTGTCTTTCTCTTAAGGCCGGAATACTAACTGAGTTGTTAGCAAAGATTGTAAACAATCCACGATAGAATCTTCCTGCACCAACAAGCTTTGAAAGATTTTTAGTTGTTGTTGCGATTAAGCGAACATCAATTTCATAATCTTCAAGTTCATTGATTATTTTTGTTAATCGTTTTTGGAATTCTTCTTCTAAGCAATCGATATTAGCGAAGACGACAGTACCCTTGTTGGCAACTTCTAGGATGCCTTTATTGAATCTTCCTGTAACATTGTCTCTATGACCAAGAATTTTGTTTTCTACATCTTGCGCAGGCAATGAGCAGTCAACAAGTTCAAATGGGTGAATAGATCGACCAGAATTTTCATGAATGTAGCGACCAAGAGTTCGCTTACCTACTCCATTTTCCCCAACTACTAATACTGAGGCTTTACTTACAGACAAGTTTCTCGCTTGTTGTAGAGCTTTCTCAACTCTTACATCAGTTCCAAAAAGTTCTACTATAATCGCTTCCATCTGACCTCCTGTCATACGAATCGCCTCCGTCCTGAGACTCATTTATATTGTTTTTTCTTTCAAATTCAATAAACTTAATTCACTTTTTGCTAACTCTTTTATATAGTCTGATGTTTCTTTATCGTTCATCAAACTTGTAAAAATTTCTCGCCCTTCTTTAATTTTTTGATTATTAACCAACGCCTGCCCCAATAGATAGTTAACCCTACCAGTGTAAATAGATTTTAGGTTTGCTTTTTTAAAATCGGTGATCTTCTTTTCAAAAAGCATGAAGTTTTCCTTCTTCCCTTTTCCTGCCGTTATTTCAATGCCAAGATAGGCAATTCTTTCACGAACATTCTGTATATAAGCATTATTTGTGCCGAAGCTATTGGTGTCATTTAAGATGGCTTCACTAACTTTCAAGAATTTATCAGTTTGCCCTTGTTCATAGATGGAGTCAGTATAGGCCCGAATCATATCTGCCACATCTGAGGGATCATAAATAATTCGTTGGTCTTGCTTTGAGAAGAAATTTTCAAACTGCTTAACGGCATCAACATAATTTTTTTGATTAAAAGCAACCATGCCCTTGTAATAGTTGGTTTTATTATAAGTCGGTAGTCGTTTATCAAAATCGGCTATATTTTTTTGAACCAAATCCCAATTCTTTAATTTAATGTCTTTTATTAATACTAATTCAAAAAGCAGGTCACTTGCTTTAAGAAAATTTCCTCTTGTTACCCAAATAGGAAATGTTTTATTGGGAGTATCTTTTAACTTTTCAAAGCTGGCATACACCTCATCAAATCCTTTATACAATCCAAGCTTTATATAGCTGCTTCCAACAACAAAATTGATAAATGGATCAAGTGCGACTTTATCAAGATATTTGTCTTTATAAGTTTGCCATGTTTTTATGACTTGTGAGTACTCAGATTTTTTATAAAAATCAGAAATAATTCCATAGATAATTTCAGCACCGTCTCCATCAAATTCTCTTGCATCAATTTTAGACATTGAAACCATTGGAATAAGACTTAAATAGGCAAGGGCTTCTTTATATTTTTCATCGACGATTAAAGTTCTAAGTCGTACTTGCTGAAGTAGTTTCACTAAATTTTTGTCAGGTTGTGTTTTTAGATTCTTATCTTGTTCAAGAAAAATTCTAATTTCATGATCCCTATCATCTAAAGCAATTTTCCGTACACTTCTAAAAGCAACATAACGGACTCGAGCTTCGTAACTTACATTGCTATCAATTGATTGATCAATTGCTTTTTTATAAAGCTCTAATGTGTCAGCATAATTGTGATCTAGGATATCGGAACAAAGCGCAATCCTTAAATTCGCATTTGAAGCTACAAACTCATGAGAATAATTTTTTACAAATTCTTCAAACATGGCCATTGCTTCTGCGAATCGGCCAACTCTAAAATAAGCTTCTGCTGTATTGTACATAATAACTGGATCAATAGGCTTGGCCAGGGAAGCTTTATTTTTTTCATAAAGACTAATTAATCCTAGAAGATCCCCAGAGCGAAGATAACTAAATGTTTGATACGCCATGATCAATTGAGAGGGAAGTATTTTTTTGATCGACTTCTCTTGAGACAACTCTTTTATTTTTTCAATTTGTCCTAATTTTGCTAAAGAATTGAGCATGGCCTCAGCAGGAATAATAGATTCTTCAAAGTCAAAATTATCGCGAGTCCCTGCGTAATAGTTTTTTGCTAATTGAAGTGTTTTTAAGTGTTCACCTTTGCTCATGTAAAAAGTAAGAAGATATTTATAAATAGCTTTTTTAAGTTCATAGTTATCACTTTTTTCTGAAAGATTAGACAACATTGCAAATGCATTTTTAAAAAGTTCAGGGTTCGGTGTATCTATATTCTCTCTTAAAATAGCATTCGCCTTTATAAATTCTATCAGCTCCCATTCTTTATTCATTCCATACTTTTGCTGAAAAAGTTTTATAGACTTATACATTAAGCCCCATTTTCTTTTTCTATAAAGATTAATCGTTAACTGCAAATGAGCTTCTGTTTCACTTTTCTTGAAAGAACGATTGGCAATTGGATAAAAAATTTCAGGAATTTTAGTTTTTAAATTAACAACTTCTTTATAGGCAGGAGCAATTGGATCATAATCCCAAATAAAAGTCGCACCATAACGAAAATCTCTATATGGCTTTTTAGCTTCCGCATCTATCGCTTGAATTTCCTCAGCAGTCTTAATGACTTCTTTATTTGGATCAACGATAAAACTTGATAAAATTTTATCTTCTTTAACTTTTTCTACAATTTCATCACTGCCAACGGCCAAAGCAGCATTTTTAGACTTAGTTTTATTCTTAACGATTTTAGGCGTTTTTACTTGTTTAACAATTTTAGGAGAAACTGCTTTTTCTTGAGTTGAAACTTCCGCTTCCTGAGTACTCTCGGCTTCCTCATTGGCCACATTAGAATCTTTTTTTATAGCTGATTTACTAAATGAAACCGTATCGCCATCCATCCAAAAATCGACAACATACTTTTTCTCTCTTTCCCGGTAAAAGCTAAACATTTCAACACTATCATTTTTTAATTCAATTTCAACGGCCATGGCATTGACTGAATTAGACTCATTATCTGAATCCTTAAAGTGAATTCCTTTTACATAAGTCTGATCAAGCTTAAATGTTTCTAGTTCATTCTTAATTTTTTTATATAAATCAGAATTGAGCGTTCTAATGACAACGACATTTCCTTTTTTATTAAACTGTAATTGATCCCGTCCAGTGAAAAAATTCCAACGAAGATAAGTAGACGCTTTCTCTTGATCTATAAGAGATTGTGCATAGGAAATATTTTCCAGAATAAAAAGTGAAATAAATAAAATCGTCAAAAAATTGAAGATTTTTTTTACTGGGCACATTTTCACGAAACATCCTGTTCGCATCAAATTTGTCCTTACGGGAGCCTGTTAAAAAAGAGTTTGATTCATCCTGAATAAACCCCTGACTCAAGACTAAGTTTAACCGGAATTGAATTTTTTAAAAGGAATATTTTTCCGAGCGGCAATATTTTCTCGTCATTAATATGACATGTGGAAATTTTACTCTGTTTACAACAATTTAGATCGATATTCTAATAATGATAAACGTTTAACGAATTTAGAGGTGAAAACCTTACTAATTTAGATGAGTATATGAAAAACCTATTATTTTTATCCCTATTCACAATCTTTATTTCCTGCTCAACTGAGAGTGGTGCATATAAAAAAAGCAATAATGTAGAAAATCTATTATTAAAAAATACTCCTAAACCATGGAGCGAAATTAATAATGAAGGCTCTGATTATGCTCTTCAAAACACTAAAACAAAGTCACTTTTTTTATTTAACAGTGCTTGTAGAAAATATGAAGCAAGCTCACTTAATAATTTAACAACTTCTCTTTTTTCAGGCCTAGAAGAGTTTAAGGAATTAGAAAATAAATCTGTTCCCTATCAAGGACGCGAAGCTATAGAGATAGCAGCAACTGGTAAGCTAGATGGTGTCCAACGATTTTTTAGAATTGTCACTTTTCAAAAGAACAATTGCATTTATGATTTTGTTTTGATTTCTACAAATCAAAAAAACTTAGATAACGATTCAAATGATCTCAAACTATTCCTACAGAGGATTATTCTCAATTGATTAAACTGATAGAAGAAAAAATAGAACAATACATAACTTCATCTCGAGAATTTTTTATTTTCGTAGGCGAAATCTTTGGACTTTTTTTTGAAACTCTTAAGTGTTCAGTCTCTGGACCATTTTACTTTTCAAGATTGATGGAACAAATTAACCATATTGGATATGGATCAACTTCGATTACTGTTGTGATTGGACTAACTATGGGCTTAGTCATGACACTTAATTTTGGCTATGGTCTGGTGAAATTCGGTGGAACACTCTATGTTCCTGCTGTTGTTTCCCTTTCGTTGGCGAGAGAAATGGCTCCACTTTTTACTTCATTATTAGTGGCCGGCAGAGTAGGTTCTGGAATTGCTGCAGAATTAGGAGCAATGAATGTCACACAACAAGTTGATGCAATTAGGGCCTTGGGCACTTCTCCAGTTCGGGTTTTAGTCGTTCCAAGATTTTGGTCATTAGTTATTTCACTTCCACTTCTTTCTGCACTATCTTTTGCCGTAGGAATATTAGGTGGAATGATAGTCTGTAAAACTGAATTCGATATTGGACCTGGTTTTTATCTTTATAAAGTATTTTCAACAGTGAAGTTCTACGATTATATGTCAGGCTTAATAAAGTCTGTTGTTTTTGCATGTATTATTACTATTTTTGCTTGTTACAAAGGACTTAAAACCAAAGATGGAACTAAAGGTGTTGGACTCACTACCACTTGGGTAGTTGTAACAGCATCAATTTTAATTCTAGTTACAGATTTTTTTATTAGTAAAATATTTTTGGTTATTTGGTAATAAATGGAACAAATAATATTAGAATTAAAAAACATTCATAAATCCTTTGATAAAAATCAAATTCACAAAGGTGTAAACCTAACGTTACACCCAGGTGAAAGTTTAGGTCTACTCGGTGGCTCGGGTAGTGGGAAATCAGCACTTCTCAGATCAATCATAGGACTCGAAAGAGTAGATCAAGGTGAAATCCTTTTTAAAGGACAACGCATTGATAACCTATCTGAAAATGCACTTACTCCTTATCGAATTAAAATCTCATATTCATTTCAAAGTGGTGCACTCTTTGATTCAATCAACGTATTTGAAAATATCGCCTACCCACTATTTGAACATACAAAATTTAGTTATCTACAAATTCAGGATAAAGTAGCAGACATGCTTAAACTCATAGACCTAGAAGGCAAGCAAGAACTTATGCCTTCCGATTTATCAGGTGGAATGCAAAAACGTGTCGGAATGGCGCGATCTATGATTTTAAACCCTGAAATTATTCTTTATGATGAACCAACGGCTGGTCTTGATCCGGCCAACACATTAAATGTCATTTCTCTTATGCAGAAACTTAAAAAGAAAGGTCTAGCTTCCATTTTTGTTACACACGATATTCCAGCGGCCGTTTCTTTATGTGATAGGATTGTCGTCTTAAATCAAGGGATCATTGCTTTTAATGGCAATCCTGAAGAATTTCAAAACTCGGAAAATCCTATCGTTCAAAAATTTTTAACGAGTTTCAAGGAATAAAATATGATTAAACCAAACGATAAAAAAAATTATCTTATCTCTGGAATATTTATTTCAGTTTTACTTATTATTGTCAGTATTACTGTTTTTATGCTCAACAAAGAAAACCCTTTATTTTCCAGACGCCTTTATATTAAAACAGAAGTAAGCAATGCTCAAAACCTCAAAGATGGTGCGGCCATTCAATTGCGAGGTATAAAAGTTGGTAGTGTCACTTCAATAGATTTTAAAGATGTGAATACACTCGTTATCACATTAGGAATAAGTTCCGGTTACAAAACTTGGGTAAAAAAAGATGCAACAATGACTTTTAAAACTCAAGGTGTGCTTGGTGATAAATTTTTGGAAATTACTGGTGGAACTGAATCTTCTGGCTCCGTAAATGAAGGTGATTTTCTTATTACAAATGAATCTAATCAATTTGAACATATAATTACAAAGAGTGAAGACTTGATGGTCGTAGCTGGAAGTATTTTAACTAAATTTGATAAAATATTATCTTCAGTAGAAAATAATCGATTGGAAAAAATTCTCGTGAACCTTGAGTCACTTTCAGCGAATACAAATAAAGTAATGAGTAGTTTAACAGATAAGAGTATTACTCAGTCTTTGGCCAATTTTAAACAATCATCGGAATCAATGAGTAAAATTACAAAACAAATCGAAGTAGGTCCCGGATCACTGCATGCAATTATATATGACCAAGGTCTTCATGAAGACCTTCGAACACTTGTCGGAGGTGCAAATCGCAGTAAAGTGTTAAAATATTTTATCCGTGAATCAATTAAAAAAGGCGAGTGAGACTTAAAACCAAGCTTCGCCTTGAACACCAACTGAATGACCTTCTTTTTTGCCTTGAAAGTTTGTTCGGTTTTCTTTATTCCAAAATGTTTCAGTAGCAAATAAGCGAATTACGGGACGGGCCCAAATTGATTGATTGATTGCTATTTCTAATGCTGCCGTTAAGCGAGTTAATTGCAATGATTTTTCTGAGTTTATAACTTCAGAGTGACCAACTTCTGTAACAAAGTGAAGATTTTCTTTAAGACTATAAACTGGACGTGCTCCAATACTGACCCATCGTGAATCTTTTAAACCTGAATTTCTTTGTTCAAAAGTTAGTGCCGAATGAAACTCTAATTTATCATTTAATTTTTTTGTTAAATGCTCAACTATTCTTATTTTGTAACGTTTATTATTGTCTGCATTAGTTGCGATTTCACCATTTCCATACACACTAAGTGAAGACATTAAATTGCGTCCATATATAACAGCAAAATCATTAAATCCACCCGTTAAAGAATTTCGAAGTCTAACCCCTACAGCTTCTCCGTCAACTTTTTGGTAATTTTTATAACTAGTAACTCCTGTCGAAGAATCTTTTGAACCTATAGAACCTTTAGGTGCATTTGAAAGAGTTGACCAAAAATTCAGCTCTCCAATCGGATCAACTTTTACTCCAAATAATCTAAAATCAAAATAAGACTTAACCAATTGGTCTGAAGTGCTTGAAGAAGTCATTACTTCTTGAATATAGGCAGCAGAAAAACTTCCATTAAACAAGGGTATGTCTTTAACTCCGGCCCCAACTCCATTCATTGCAGCAAAATAGTAAAAATCATTCATATGTATATCGACATCGCGATAAAAGCGTTTACCTGCCCAGTAAGTATATGGAATGCCATCTATATTTTTTGCTTCAAAAAAAGCTTCTACAATATCAACATCATTTTGATTAGATTCGTCTCCGTATTGAGTATTTGCGTTAGGAAAAAAAGCCAAAGTTGTTTGAACTTTGAAACTTGAAGATGTCTTTGATTTCTCAAGAAATTCTAAAGTGAAAGTTGATTCACCGTAAATACTGCACTCATTTCCCAACCTAAATTCATTACCTTCGCTACCTGGATTATTAAAACAACCCAACTTTTGGCCTGAGAGATTATTTCCGACTCCAGATCGTAAATAACCGTGAAAATCCACTGGCATAGCGATGGCATTTAATGATAAAAGGCATAAAAAAAGAGAAGTCATTATTTTCATAACTTGGTCCAATGTTGGCGGTCTATTTGTGGACACTGTTTACAATAAAGTTCAGAAATGAACCACCACTTTTTGACCTGTAGAGGGAATTTATGTTTGAAAAAAATTTATTGCGGGCAGCCGCCAGAGCACATGGCATCCAGTGTTCATATAAAAATGTCGAAGGGACAATTGTTTGGTCGCCAGAAAAAACATTAGTCAAAATTCTCGAAGAATTAACTCGCCAAAAGATTCAAACAAATAATGATCTCGCAGAATTATATTCAAAGAAACTAAACTTTGCTTACGAAGAAAAAATAAAACCATGCCATGTCTTTTGGGGTGGAGCGAGTCAGCTTATTCAAATAAATTCTCTAAAAATCGTAGAAGAAAATATTAATTGCGAGATTGTAACGGAAGAAGGTTTAAAGCTTCATGATTTTCTCAATTTTATCTATTCAAAAAAAACCAGTATAGGATTTAAATCATATTTTCATTTAAAAACTCAATTATCAGTTGGTTATCACAAGTTAATTATAAATATTGATCAAAAAACTTGTTCCTCATTTCTTATTTGTCCGCCTGAAAAACTAGAGCCCAAAACTCAAAAAGCCTGGGGACCATTTGTGCCTCTTTACGCTTTAAAAAGCCCTGAAGATTGGGGAATTGGTAGTTTCAAAGAAGCGGCGACCCTCGCCAAAACACTTCGACCATTTGGTGGAAACTGGATGGGGCTTCTTCCTATGCTGGCAGGGAATTTTGATCATCAAGACTGCGATCCAAGTCCCTACTCTTCCCTTTCTCGATTGTTTTGGAACGAAATTTATCTCGATGTTGATCAACTCGTGGAAAAATACAATCTTTCCTCTGCCAAAGAAATTATCTCATCTGCTACTTTTCAAAAAAGGTTGGAAATTTTACGGCTAAAAACCCACGTAGATTATTTTGGTGTTTATCAAACTAAAAAAGAAATACTTCTTTTGTTATCAGATGAATTTTTTGCAAAAAAATATGACCAACACGCTGACTACTTAGAATTTGAAAAACAAAATGACACTCTAAGCTCTTATGTTAAATTTCGATCAAAAGAACAAAGAGAACAAAATTTTCATAAATTTGTTCAATTTGAAATGGACTGCACCCTTAGAAATTTTTCAAAAAATAATAATTTTGGGCTCTATATGGATTACCCCGTAGGAGTGAACGATTCTGGATTTGATTATCAAGAATTTCGTTCGGTTTTTTTCGGTGAAGTCTCAGTTGGAGCACCACCAGAACCGGTATTTGCGCTCGGACAAGACTGGGGATTTCCTGCTTTTCATCCAGCTGGAATGCAAAAAGATCACTATCAATATTTTAGAAAATCACTTCAACACCATTTAAAATTTTGTAAAATTTTAAGGCTCGATCACATCATGGGCCTTCACAGAATATACAGTGTTCCTAAAGGGTTCAAAGGTAATGAAGGGGCCTATCTCCGATTTGCACCAGAAGAATTATTTGCAGTTGTCATTCTAGAAGCTCACCGTGCGGGGGCCGATCTCATCGGAGAGAACTTAGGCACTGTTCCTTTGGCCGTTGATAAAATTCTTAATGAAAGAAATATGAGCGGTATGTGGGTAATGCAATGTGAAACATGGCGAGACCCAGAGATTGCCTTTCAAGCTATAAAAGAAAATATGCTTGTTTGTATTAATACTCATGATATGCCCATGTTTAATTCATTTAAAAAGGGATCTGACTTGGATCTTATTTCTTCACTTAATATTTTATCTGATCACTACAAAACTCAATTCCAACAGGAGCGAAAAGCGCAACTGGCAAACTGGGAATCTAAACTTGGCAGTGACATGTTAAATTTAGCTATAGAAAAAATAGCTCAATCATCAGCCAAATATTTTGTTGTAAACTTGGAAGATCTTTGGGGCGAAGAAATGCCTCAGAATATTCCTGGTACTTGGAAAGAGTACCCTAACTGGCGAAAGAAATTTTCTTTAGAACTTAACGAGATCAGTAAAAATCCTAAAATCCTCAAGACACTTTCAATTTTAAAAGAGTTTAGAAATTCATGAAAAACTATTATTTCTTTATTTTCATTTTTCTATTTAGCTCTTTCTCAGTTAGTGCAGCTAGAGTTGCTTTCACAGATTCGCCAGCGAGAGCGCAATGGCTTGAAGAAAATAAACTCAAACTTCTGCTTCCCAATAATTTAAATGTAAATGGCGTTCAACTCTATTTTTTAAAAAATGATACTGCTCATGCAAGAGTTCCGCTTTATGTAAACAATTCGCACGACCGAACTGTTGAGTTAGAGGTTAAGTCTTTTAACCAAGCAGAATTGACTAATTTGATCTCTGGACCACTTAGTTTAATTGCAACTACTCTAGATGGGGAAATCCTTGATGAAACCTCTGTTCAGTTGGCCGGTATTTTAGACCAACGCTTTTTTTATGGTTCAAATGATTTGGGTGCTCAATTTCATATAAATACTATTTCATTAAAAATTTGGTCACCTACAGCTAGTGCGGTTCAAGTCTATCTTTTTAAAAACAGTGACGATCAAACTCCAGAAATTATTCTAAACTTGAACAAAGAAGAATTTGGAACTTGGGTAAATCAATTATCTATCAATTATAAAAATTATTACTACCTCTACAGAATAAGTGTCTATTCTCCGAATTCAAAAACAATTGAAAATAATTTTGTCACTGATCCCTACTCTTATAGTCTTTCAATAAATTCTCAAAAATCTCAATTGGTGGATGTTTATGACAATAACTTGAAACCTGCCGGCTGGAATTCACTTGTAAAAAAACAGACTCTCAATAAAATTATCTATGAAACTCATCTTCGAGACCTCACTGCCGATGACCAAGGCTTAAGTGAAGATGACCGCGGAACTTTCATTGGATTGTCTAAGCCATCATCATTGGCCTATCAGCATTTAAAAACTTTAGCCGACAGTGGTTTAACACATATCCACTTTTTGCCACTTAATGATTTTGCCAGCGTAAATGAAGATAGATCACTTTGGCAGACTATGGACTTAACGACTAATTACCCAAGTGGTTCTGACAAGCCTCAATCTCAATTAAATAGAATTAGAAATAATGATAGTTATAATTGGGGTTATGACCCTTACCACTACTTTGTTCCAGATGGAAGTTATTCTAAAAACCCAAATGGTTCGGCGAGAATTAAGGAGCTAAGAACATTAGTACTTTCATTAAATCAAATTGGATTAAAAACTATTGTCGATGTCGTTTTTAACCATACGTACTCAAGTGGTACTGACTCTTACTCTGTCTTAAATAAGATTGTCCCGCTTTATTATTACCGTCTTAATGAATCTGGAAATATTTACAATTCATCATGTTGTTCAGATACGGCCAGTGAACATAAAATGATGGAAAAATTAATGATTGACTCGATCCTTTTTTGGGCGAAAGTTTATAAAGTTGATGGATTTAGATTTGACCTCATGTCTTTTCACACACGGGAAAATCTATTAAAAATAAAAAGCGCTCTCTCTCAATTAACTATGTCTGCAGACGGGGTAAACGGTCCTGATATTTATCTTTATGGTGAAGGGTGGAACTTTGGCTCACTTGTTGAAACAGATCCTAGGCATGCCTTCACTCAATTAAATTCTTACGGAGCTGGAATAGGATTTTTTAATGACCGTTTCCGCGATGCTATTCGAGGTGGAACGACTGACTCAAGTGAAAAATCAGATCAAGGCTTTGCCACTGGGCTTTTTACAGATTTCAACAAAGAAATTGCCAATAGAAATACCTCTACCAATTTAAATGATCAAAAAACAAAACTCAATATTTTGGGCGACATTGTAAAAATAGGCCTAGCGGGAAATCTTCGCGATTTTAGATTTAAAAATTTCGTTGGAGATATCGTCACCGCTAAAGATTATTATTTTAGAGGTGTACCAACAGGATATGCGGCTACAACTGATGAAACGATCAATTATGTCTCTGCTCATGATGGATATTGTTTATGGGATGCTATATCGGCCAAAGCGCCTTTTTATACTCCTGATAGAATACCTACCCTCACGAGTAGTTTTGATAAACAAAGGATGCAACAATTAGCATTGGGTTTCACTCTTTTATCACAAGGAATTCCATTTATAGAAGGTGGTTCAGAAATTTTGCGATCAAAATCTGGAGACGTTGACAGCTATGACTCAGGTGATTGGTTCAATCATTTAAGTTTTGATTTACAAGACAATAATTGGGGTAAAGGGCTTCCTCCTAGTTTTAAAAATTACAATGATTGGAGTTTTTGGTTTCCAAGACTTAATGAACAATTAATGAAACCAACACGAACAGACATTCTTGCAAACTTAGAAGTCTTTAAATCGTTGTTAAAAATTCGAACAAGTTCAACTTTATTTAATCCAAAAAACTCATTAGAGGTAAGTCAAACAATTAACTTTATCGACAACGATATTTCACCTAACACAGGAATCATTGCCTTTGAGTTAATTAACAACAAAGAGGAAATGCTCATCCTTTTTAATGTCAATAAAAATCAAGTTCAATTCAATCATCCAATTTTTAATAAAGGCTGGAAACTCCATCCGGGCCTTACTGCAAAAGTCGACCAAGAATTAATTAATGCTCGCATTTTACCAGACAATGTACTCATTCCTGCTCGCTCTATTATGGTACTCGTCCCAAATTCTATAGGGAAAAAATTAAAATGATTCTATTTAAAAAACTACATACTTTTGTCTTTCTATGCGTTTCAATGATTATTTTCTCAAACAATGCAATGGCCAACACAACAATTCAGTTATGGCATCAAATGATTTATTCCCACAGGGAAGTATTAAAAAAAGTTGTTGATGATTTTGAAGCTAAACATCCTACTATAAAAGTACAAGTTACCTATCGCGAAACTGAAGAACTAAGATCTGCATTTCAATCTTCATCTATGGGTGGAAGTGGGCCGGAATTAATTTATGGGCCAAGTGATCAAGTTGGTCCATTTGCAACGATGAACCTCATTCGTCCTCTAGATAATTTAATCCCTATCGAAGAACAAAAAAAATTCGACCCACTTGCATTAGTTAAGTTTAATCAAAAAACATATATGATTGGAAATACCGTCGGGAATTTCCTAATGCTCATTTACAATAAGAAACTTGTTCCAAATCCTCCTAAAACACTTGAAGAATTAATTAAAATTGGCCAAAGCCTCACTAAAGATTTCAATGGAGATGGGAAGATCGATCAATTTGGGTTTGCTTTTAATTTTACTGAACCTTTCTTTTTTGTACCTTGGATCGATGGATTCGGGGATCATTTTATGACCGAAAAGAATCAACCAAACCTCAACTCCAAAGCCATGATTAGTGCATTTGGATTAATGAGAGATTTCAGAGATAAATATAAAATTATTCCAAAAGAATGTGACTACGAAATGGCCAATTCACTTTTCAAAGAAGGTAAGGCCGGAATGATTATTAATGGCGACTGGTCTTGGGGAGATTATAAATCAGCTAAAATTGATTTTGGGATTGCTCGTTTTCCACTTATTAATTCAACCAATCTATGGCCCGCACCACTGGTAGGGACAACTGGATATTCAGTAAACGCCAACATCGAAGATCCACTTAAGTTAAAAGACACTTTAGAATTACTCAATTTTTTAACTAGTAAAGAGACTCAGCTCATATTTACAAAAGAAGTTTCAACTTATCCATCTCGATTCGAAGCTCGACTAGATCCACTCGTAATCAACAACGACATATTAAAAGAAGCTTCTAAAATTATGGAAGTTGGAAAACCAATGCCAGTAGTTCCAGAAGTTCGTGCTGTTTGGGATTCATTAAGAGGTCAATACCAATCTGTATTAGCAGGTTCGGCAACTCCCGAACAAGCGGCTCAAAAAGCTCAAGAAGAAGCCTTAAAGCAAATTCAAAGTATGAATGAAGAACTTACTCCAGGACCAACTTTATATTTAGTATGGCTTTTATTTGCTGCAATTTTGGGGTTTTTACTTTTTTATATCGCAACCAGAATAAAAAAATTTTTAAAAGATTTTAAAGGCGCCAATAAATTTCCCTATCTCATGATGGCTCCTGCTTTTATTTCAATTTTTTCAGTTATTATATATCCATTTTTTTACAACCTCGCATTATCGTTTTCTAATTTCAGTTTAAAAACTTTTAATAATTGGACACTCATTGGATTGCATCACTATCAATCGGTTATCGTTGACCCAAAATTTTATGAGGTCTTTTTAAAAACTATCATTTGGACAATTAGTAATGTCTTTTTTCATGTCAGTATTGGTGTTTTGTTAGCAGTCATTATTGAACAAGTGATGCCAAAGAAAAACTTATGGCGAACGTTGCTTATTATTCCGTGGGCAGTACCTCAATATATTACGGCACTCACTTGGCGAGGCATGTTCAACCAAGAATATGGTCCAATTAATATTTTTCTTCAAGAGTATTTAAAACTCTCTCCCATTCAATGGCTTTCTCAACCATGGACCACGTTCAGTGCCTGTGTAATCACCAACGTTTGGCTTGGTTTTCCTTTTATGATGATTGTCGCTCTCGGTGGCCTTCAATCTATTTCACCGGATCTTTATGAATCGGCCAAAATGGATGGTGCAAACGCATGGCAAAGATTTAAACATATCACTTGGCCAATGCTTCAACCTGTAATTCGCCCAGCAGCTTTATTAGGAGCAATTTGGACCTTTAACACTCTTAATGTTATTTGGCTCGTGAGTAACTCAGGAGAGCCTGCTGACCAAACACATATCTTAGTAAGTTATGTTTATAAGGCAGCCTTTAATTTATACCGCTATGGATATGCTGCCGCTTTATCAATGATTATTTTTATTATCTTAATTGTCATGAGTTTAGTGGTAAATAAAATCAACAAAGAAAGCAAGGAGAGCAATTCATGAAAAAATCTCTATCTTGGTTTACCATTTTATTATTTTGCCTTTTTTCGCTTTTTCCAATGTTATACGTCGTCTCTATCTCTCTCAGAGGTGACAATGCTTTTGGATCTCGATCCCTTGCACTGTTTAACTCGCAATCGACTTTGAAAAACTTCTCTGAATTATTTTTACATACCCCATTTTTAAAATGGATGATGAATTCTTTATACGTTAGTACAGTTGTCACTTTATCTGGAGTCATCCTAGCTGCTACAAGTGGGTATGCAATTTCTCGCTATGAATTTAAAGGCAAAAAAATCATGTTAATGTCTTTGCTAACTACCCAAATGTTTCCAGCGACGATGCTCATGCTTCCTTTCTTTATAGTCTTATCTAAACTGCATCTCATTAATAAATTTTTAGGACTCATTATTATTTATTCTTCCACTGCACTTCCTTTTTGTATTTGGCAGATGAAAGGGTATTTCGATACAGTCCCAAAAGAATTAGAAGAAGCTGCAAAGCTCGATGGATGTTCTTCTTTTCAAGCCTTTTATAAAATCATTTTACCAATGTCGACACCGGCCTTGGTTATCACTGGTCTCTTCAGCTTCATGAGCAGCTGGAGTGAATACCTAGTCGCAGCGATCACTCTCCAGGATCCTGAACTGTATACGCTCCCTCTAGGATTAAAATCTTTCCAAGCAAGCTTAGCGACTCAGTGGGGACTTTATGCTGCCGGAGCTTTAGTCGTCAGTATACCTGTTGTTGTGTTATTTATTATGATTTCAAAATATTTAGTTTCAGGCCTCACGGTCGGCAGTGTGAAGGGATAATTATGAATGCTCTCGAATTAAAAAATATTACTAAAAGCTTTGGTTTCAATACAATCTTGAAAAATGTTTCACTAGAAGTTAACCTTGGTGAATTCTTAGTTCTAGTTGGACCTTCTGGTTGTGGAAAATCAACATTACTAAGAATTATTTCAGGTCTTGAAAGCTCTTCGACTGGTGAAGTCTTCATAGGTGGAAAAAATATAACTTTGGTTGAACCACAAAATAGAGATATTGCGATGGTATTTCAAAGTTATGCCTTATATCCCCATATGTCCGTTTATGAAAACATGGAATTTTCTTTAAAAATACGAAAACTGCCACCTGTTGAAATCCGCAATCGAATACATGAGATTGCAGACCTGCTCCAAATGACTCCCTTACTTCAACGTAAACCCAAAGACCTTTCTGGGGGGCAGCGCCAACGAGTTTCTTTAGGAAGAGCCTTGGCAAGAAGAGCACCTGTCATTTTATTTGATGAACCACTATCTAATTTAGATGCTCATTTAAGACAACAAATGCGAATCGAAATAAAAAAAATTCACCAAATTTTTAAAAGTACAATCATCTATGTCACCCATGATCAAACTGAAGCGATGACGATGGGAGACCGAATTGCAGTATTAAATAAAGGTCAAATTGAACAAATTGATTCTCCATTTAATATTTATCATTCTCCTAAAAATATTTTTGTCGCAAATTTTATCGGTACTCCCGAAATGAATTTATTAAATGGTGAAATGAGAAATAATTATTTTGTTCATAAAGATTTTGATTTTAATATTTCTAAAGACATTTCGTCTCACGACGTAGTCCTAGGCATAAGACCAGAAAATATTACTCTAAGTGAAAACCAAGGAATTGCGGGTACTGTCCAATTTTTTGAAAACTTAGGTCCAAATGGTTTACTCCATGTTCACACTGGTAATGAAGTCATTAAACTCTTTATTCAAGGACAAAATATTCCAAAAATAAACGATAAAGTTTTTTTAAATGTCGATCAAAGTAAACTTAAACTTTTTGACAAAAAATCGGGCAGTCTTATCCAATAAAATAATACTTATGAAAAAAACAATTTTTTACGTTCTTGTAATTACCTTGACCCTTTTAAACTTTAGCTTTGCAAGCACTCCTCGCACTGTTTTTGTACAATTATTTGAATGGCCTTGGTCTGATATTGCTAAAGAATGCGAAAACAATTTAGGCCCAAATGGCTACTCCGCGGTTCAAGTCTCCCCTCCACAAGAGCATATGGTTTGGAAAAACAGTCCTTGGTGGGAGAGGTATCAACCTGTAAGTTATAATATTTATTCTCGATCAGGCAATGAAGTCCAATTTAGAGACATGGTTAAACGATGCAATCTTTCAGGCGTCGATGTTTATGTTGATGTTGTTTTTAATCATATGGCCGGTATAGAAGAAGGTCATGGAATTGGTGGCTCTACTTTTACTCATTACCAATATGATCAATTGTATAGTTTTAATGATTTTCATCATTGCAATAGAAATGGCAATGATGACATTAAAAACTTTCAAGATCTCTATGAACTTCAAAACTGTGAATTAGTAAATTTAGCTGATTTAAAAACAGAATCAGAGTCCGTACAACAAACTATTAAAAATTACCTCAATAGATTAATTGGAATGGGAGTCAATGGTTTTAGGATCGATGCAGCCAAACATATTCCAGCAAAGGATATTTCGGCCATAACGGAAAATTTATCAAAAAAAGTTTATATCGTTCAAGAATTAATTACTAGTTCGGGTGACCCAATTATTGTTAGTGATTATACAAAAATTGGCGATGTTTCGGCATATGCTTATCCTTTTATTATCGGCCAAGCTTTCAAAAATAAAAACTTCAATCTTATAACATCCATGACCGATTATTTACCTAATAGTGAAGACAGTGTTGTGTTTATTGATAATCATGACCTTCAACGGAATGTTGATCGCTCAATGCTTTTAAGTGCTCAATACGACCAAGAAATATTTGATCTCGCACAAATCTTCATGCTTACTTATCCTTTTGGTTACCCACAACTTTATTCAAGTTATCATTTTCAAGATTATAATGACGGTCCTCCTGTTGATCAAAACTTAATGACTAAGCCTATGCTCAACAGTAACACTGAGTGTATCGCGCCGTTTATGTGTGAACATAAAAGAAGTTATGTAAATTCACTTGTTAAGTTTAGAAATATTGCTGACAAAAATTTTTACGTTCAAAACTGGTGGACTAATGGCCAGGATATTCTATCTTTCTCAAGAGGAAACTTAGGCTTTGTTGCCATTAACAATAGTGATCATATTGTTTTGAAAGATTTTCAAACTGGATTACCTGCTGGATTTTACTGCAATCTTTTAAATCAGAACTGTTCTCAACAAATCCATGTTAACCAAAGTGGAATTGCTAAAATTCAAATTAATAAGATGAGTGCAATTGTACTTCAATAAAAAAGCGGATGATGTCATGAAAAAGTTAACTGTAAAAAATTCTTTTACGATTGGTTTAGACTTAGGTGGAACAAAACTCGCAGGAGCTCTTTTGAATCAAAAGGGTGAATTGATTGACAGTATTAAATTCCCAGTAGAAATGAGTAAAGATTCTACTCCCTTAAAAACTCAAAAAAGAATTATAAGTCTAATGACTGACATCTGCCATGATTTCAAAAAACGTTTTCCACAGGAATGTGATAAAAAACATTTCAGAGGAGTAGGCCTTGCGAGTGCAGGTCCACTCGATACCTTAAAAGGGCAACTAATAAATCCCGTGAATTTTCCTGGATGGAAGACTGTTGCAATAAAGGACTTATTATTTGATTCATTACTTAAATCAAAAATGAAGACAAGCGTAAGTTTTCAAAACGATGCTATTGCTGCTGCATTAGCTGAAGGTTGGATTGGAGGAGCTCAAAATAAGCAAAGTTATGCCGTTGTTACAGTTGGAACCGGCATTGGCACAGGTGTGATTTTTAACTCTCGACCTTGCCATTCTAATGGCATGGGGTCTGAATTTGGTCATATCATAGCTGACATGAACTCATTGATGAAAAACCCTAAAGATTTAAAAAAATATACGATTGAAGGAATTGCTTCAGGAACAGCTTTACTTAGACGAGGAAAGGCCCTTGGATTCACCGGAGAATCTGTTGAAGAACTCGTTCATGATTACAAGACCGGAGAAAAAAAATACCAAATCCTTTTTGATGAAATGGCTTTTGCCTTGGCCATTATTTGTTATGACCTTTCTATTGGCTTTCACTTAGAAGGAATCTTTATCTCTGGTGGTTTGATTAAAATCAAAGACCTCTATTTTGATAATATGAAAAAGCATTATTCAACGTTGATAAATGAATTCAATCCTCAATTTAAAACAACTATCCAATTAGCAAAAACTCAAAATCAAGCTGGAGTTATCGGAGCTGGTTATTTACCTTATCTATAAAATATAAATTAGGACAACATCTGATCTTCAAAAGCAGTAAGTGCCGCTTTCGCCCCTTCTCCCATGGCAATTACAATCTGTTTAAAAGGTATAGTAGTAACGTCTCCTGCAGCGTAAATTCCTTTGACTGTAGTTCGCCCTTTAGGATCAATGACAATTTCTCCAAACTTTGTCGTCTCAACTAAGTTTTTAATAAATCCACTGTTTGGCAAAAGTCCTATTTGTACAAAAATTCCATCTAGATCAACTTTTTCCATTTTTTTTGTTTTGCGATTTTCATATTCTAATGAAATGACTTTCTGACCATCACCAATAATTTGTGAAGTTCGAGCATCGGTTAAAATTGAAACATTCGGAAGTGATTTTAATTTATCTACTAAAACTTTATCAGCTTTTAATTGATCCATAAATTCGAATAAGACTACTTCTTTGACAATACCTGCTAAATCAATCGCGGCTTCAACTCCAGAGTTTCCGCCACCGACTACTGCTATTTTTTTTCCTTTATAATAAGGACCATCACAATGAGGACAAAAAGCGACACCTCTTCCGATATATTCTTTTTCACCTGGAATACCCAACTCTTTCCACTTTGCTCCTGTCGTAACAATGATAGCTTTTGCTGTTATGAATTCCCCCCCTACAAGCTCAATTCGCTTTATCGGTTCTTCTAAGACTGCACTTACTCTTCTATGTTCAAATACAGTAATAGGATATTCAGCAATATGCTGATTAAGTTGAGCAACTAGTTTTGGTCCTTCAGTGTATTTAACACCAATAAGATTTTCAATTCCCTTAGTGTCTTGAACCTGGCCCCCCATTTTCTCTGCTAAGATTGCTGTTTTTAGTCCTTTTCTTGCACTATAAATAGCTGCAGAAGATCCTGCAGGACCTCCACCGATAACCACTACGTCAAACTGACCTAAGTCAGCGTGTGTAATACCTGTTGATTCAGACATACCAAAAGTTACTTCTAGAGTGATTAACAGATCAATTAAATTTAATTTACCTGAATAAATTAATTTTGAATCATGAATAACACTTGGAACACCTTGTATTCCTAATTCTTTAATTTCTTCTTGAACATAAGCTCCATCAATCATTTGATGATTGAAGTCACTATGAATAATTGCCATTTGATTTAATATTTGAACTACTTCAGGACAATTATCACATGTCAGTGAAATAAAAGTTCTCAAATGAATAGGACCTTTTAATTTTTTAATTCTCTCTATGATTTTGTCGTCAGGAAATTTTCCGTGTCCATCTGAATTCAAGATTGCAAGTACAAGGGAAGTAAATTCATGACCTGATGGAATTCCTTTAAAAGAAATTCCATTAGCAATACCTTGATACTCAAGATGAAATTGAGGAATGTCTGCTGGAGACATTTTTGGAGACATTATTGTAGAGGGGCGCATCTGAATGTATTCAGAAGTAGCAGCAATCTCCTCTAACATTTCTAATAATTTTTTTTGGTCAGCATGATCTGATTCTTCATAAACTAACTCTACTGTATTTGTTAGTTTTAAAAAGACAGATTTCAATTGCTCTATTATATTATTGTCCAACATACATTCCTCACTTTCTTAATTAAAACTCAGTTATTAGTTTTTAGATTTTTCCAATTAAATCTAAACCTGGCTTAAGTGTATCTCCCCCTGGAGTCCACTTAGCTGGACAAACTTCATTAGGATGAGCAGCAATGAACTGAGCTGCTTGAACTTTTCTCATTAGCTCATCTGCATTTCTTCCAATTCCGTTATCATTGATTTCAGCAAGTTTAATTAAACCTTCTGGATTCACTAAAAATGTACCTCGGTAAGCAAGTCCTTCTTCTTCGATGTGCACACCGAAAGCTCTCGTTAAATGCCCAGTTGGATCTGCTAACATTGGGTATTTAATTTTTTTGATTGTATCGGAAGCATCATGCCATGCTTTGTGAACAAAATGAGTGTCAGTACTCACTGAATAAATCTCAACGCCCATTTTTTGGAAGGCTTGATACTTATCGGCCATGTCTCCTAATTCAGTTGGACAAACAAAAGTAAAATCGGCCGGGTAAAAAAAGAAAATCGACCATTTACCTTTTAATTCTTCTTGAGTTACTGTTTTGAAATTGTTGTTGACGTAAGCTTGGACACTAAAATCTGGTACTTTTGTGTTAATCAATGTTGCTGACATAGAGACTCCTTTTAAATATTTGAATCGAGTTGAATACTCAACACTGATTCAGTATCGCCGAAAAGAGACATCTATAGAAATCAATTGATTTTATGAAGAGATAGATAAAAACTATGGGTTAGTTTAACTGTAAAAAGCCTTTCTTTTTCATTTTTTCGATCAAAGTCGTTCTATTCATAGAAAGCAGCTTAGATGCTTGATTCTTATTTCCACCTGTTACATCTAGTGCTTGATTGATAAGTGAATCCTCTATATCTGATAGCAATTGCTTTAAATCAACGCCTGCATCTGGAAGATTTATAAGGCTCTTATATGAATCAACATGTACTGGGCTAGCTTTTAAAAATTTAGCTGGCAAGTCGGCCACTTTGATTAAGCTCCCACCTTTTAAAATGACTAAACGTTCAATTAAATTTTCAAGTTCACGGACATTTCCTGGCCAATCATATGAAATTAACAGCTCCAAAGATTCATCATCAAATTCAACATTATTACGAAGATCAGCACTGACAAATTTTGAAAGAAAATAAGAAATCATTAAAGGGATATCTTCACGTCGTTCTTTAAGAGCAGGAATTTTGATAGGAATTACGTTAAGTCGGTAATAGAGATCTTCTCGAAAATTTCCAAGTTGTACAGCTTCTTCTAAATTTCTATGCGTTGCCGTTACGATACGAACATCTATTTCTGTAGTTTCTGTACTCCCTACTCTTTCAATGACCCTATTTTGAAGTACTCGAAGTATTTTCACTTGTAAAAGAAGAGGCATATCGCCAATTTCATCTAAAAAAATTGATCCACGATGGGCCATTTCAAATCGACCTTTTCGCGATGAGATTGCTCCAGTGAATGCACCCTTTTCATGACCAAATAATTCACTTTCTAAAAGCTCAGAAGGTATAGCACCGCAATTCACAGAGACCATATTGTGAGATTTACGATTTGAAAGTTTATGAAGTGCATTTGCAACAAGCTCTTTACCTGTCCCAGAAGGACCTGAAATAAAAATAGTAGAATCTGAAGCCGCTACTTTTTTGATGCGTTCAAAAACTTGTTTCATTTGCTTTGATCTTCCGACCATTCCACAAAAAATATCGTCTGGACCCGGAGCTTCAATTCTTATTTTACTCTGAAATAAATGCGAAGTATTTGAATTTGAAATATTAGCTAAATTAGCTTTATTAATAAAAGCCTCATGACCAGTGAATGCACTTTCGGGGACATTTAATTTTTTAGTGAAAGCTTTTGTAACTAATTCACTTAAAATTTCTAATTCAAAAGGTTTAGTTAAATAATGAAAGACACCTTTTTTAGTAGCATTGATTGCAGTTTCTATCGAGGCAAATCCTGTCATCACAATGGAAACAAATTGATGGCCACGTTCTTTTAATAAATCAATGAGAAGTAATCCATCAGAGCCACCAACTTCAAAACTTATATCTGTAATAAGACAAAAAGATGTTTGATTAACTACAGTTTCAGCTTTAATTTTTTTATCTAATTCTAAGAGACATTCTGTTGGAGTTAAGAAAAAATGCACATTAAGAGCTAATTTTTTTTCCAAATATTTTTTGATTGTCATTCCTAAAACGCGGTCGTCTTCCACAAGATAAATATCCGGTAGTTTGAAGTTGACTAAATTCGTAGAGCTGGCAAGCTCTTGAGATTCAAATGATGTGTGTAAAAATTGAAATTCGTTCACTTTTTTGCGTCCTTGAAAAAGCTATTGCCGTAGAAAAATGGTCAATCCTATGACCTATAGAAAAATGCTAGCAATAGAACTAGGCCGGTGTCAATTTCTCAACATAGTATTTAGAACACGGCAACAATTTCCGCAATCATTACTAATTGAATAACTAATGAAAAACATGAGTAAACGTTTGGATAATCTGATCAGGCCCGCCAATGACAAAATAGACGGCAGTTGATGTAAGACAAAATAAGGTAATAGCACCCCAGACATAGGCCATTTCTCTATAATCTTTCAGCCAATAGAGATAACCAAAATTGGCACTCATTAAACCCATTGGCACTGCCCAGAACGGGATATATTTAAGAATAAAAAGAAATATATCAAAATAGTTCATAAATTTATTTTAACACTGCTCCAGATTCGGTAGGCGTCTTATTTTGCTCTTCTTTATTTGAATTAGAAGGATCATTGTTTTTTGGCTGCCGGTTGCCATCAAAACTTGTATCTTTTTCTAGGGCAGGTGCCCGAGCTGTATTAACAGGAACGAGGTCTACTCTGCAGGCCACTGCTGCTAATTTTCGAAGCTCTGGAAGTTCTTTGTCAGATGCTTGCTCAATACATTCATTGACTCTAGTGCATTGTTCTTTTTGGACAACATCTACAGCTTTCTCAATATATTTTTTGCCGGTTTGTTTATAGGAAACCGTCGCCTCTGCCGTCGCGGAATAAGTTATTTTTTGAGTGTCTTCTTCATTATTTTTTTCACAATGATAATTTGATAAATAGATAGATTCAATTTCAGCTTGATCGCATGAATATTCAAAAGCTTTTAATCCAAGTTTCTTAAAATGATCAACGCAAGTTTGCGAGAATTTTTCTGGGTATTTTAAAAATAAAACTTGCATTTCATTCTTAACATTTTCTTCATAAAACGTATCAGGGTATCTCTTTTTTTCTAAAGTCGAACATCCATACTGATCTGAAGATCGAATTGTTACAAAATGTGTAACTTTACTTGAAAATGTTTTCTCACTACCTTCCAAAATTTTATTGGTTGCTATATTAAGATCACATTGTTCATTGACAACTGCGGGAGCCCGGCTTACACCAGCAAATAAAAAATTAGATTGCAAAATGAATATAATAAAAGTGAATATTCTCATAAATTTTCCATAAAAAATGGCACTATTTGCAAAGAAACTTACAATTTAGATTTTGTCATATATCCATATTTAAATCACTACTCTCTCTTAGTGGTAAAGTTGGCCTTATCGCTGACTAATTCCATCCAATATTTTTCTATAATTAGTCCATTTGGTTTTTTGATAAAAAAATTCTTAATGCTACAGAGGTTTAAAGAATATTAAGTTTGATCGAATTTTAGAATTATATAGTGAAGACAAAATAAGAACAGATCGAGAGTTTCCGGTGTACAAATCAAAATGATTGAAGATCCGTCTTATTAACGGATCTTCAATCTAAATATTAAAAATGAGATTTAAGTTCTTCTAAGCGGTCTAATTTTTCCCAAGGGAAAAGATCGCGACCAAAGTGACCATAAGCTGCAGTTTGAGAATAGATTGGTTTTAATAAATCTAATCTTTCAATGATTGCTCTTGGCTTCATATCAAACATTTTATTGATTACTTCAGTAAGTTTTTTGATTTCGACTTTTTCCGTTCCGTATGTTTCAACTAGAAATGAAACTGGTTGAGCCACACCAATGGCGTAAGCAACTTGAACCAATGCTTTTTCAGCAAGGCCCGCTGCTACGATATGCTTCGCTACGTGACGAGCAGCATAGGCTGCAGATCTATCAACTTTCGAAGGATCTTTACCAGAGAAAGCCCCACCACCGTGAGCACCATGACCACCGTAAGTATCTACGATGATTTTTCTTCCTGTAAGACCACAGTCTCCCATTGGTCCACCAATAACGAATCTTCCAGTTGGGTTGATATAAATTTTTGTCTTATTATCGATAAGGTTTGCAGGGACAACTTTGTTGATAACTTCAGCGCGAATTCCTTCTTCGATTTGTTTTAAAGTCATTTCTTCAGCGTGCTGAGATGAAATAACAATGGCGTCTAATCTTGTGATTTTACCGTCAACATACTGAGCAGAAACTTGCGTTTTACCGTCAGCGCGAAGAAGTGGAAGTGGTCCATTTTTACGAACTTCAGAAAGCTTTTTAGCTAATTGGTGAGAAAGATCGATTGTTAAAGGCATAAAGTTAGCTGTTTCGTTACAAGCGTAACCAAACATTAAACCTTGGTCCCCTGCTCCTTGTTCAGTGAATGTTCCAGCACCTTCGTTCACTCCTTGAGCGATGTCAGGAGATTGCTTTCCAAGAACAACTGAAACACCACAAGTAGTAGCATCAAAGCCTTTTCTTGAATCATCGTAACCTATATTCTTAATAGTATTTCTAACGATTGCTTGAAAATCAACACTAGCTGTCGTTGTGATTTCACCAGCAAGAACAACTAGGCCAGTTGTAATTAAAGTTTCACAAGCAACGCGTGCTTTTGGATCTTGGGCCAGCATTGCATCCAATACTGCATCGGAAATTTGATCGGCCATTTTATCTGGGTGACCCTCAGTCACTGACTCAGATGTAAAGATGTAATCTTTCAACATAGGATACTCCACAAAGAGGGATGGTAAATAAAAACCATCTAAATAAATAATACACTAGAGCGAAATATACACTTGAAGATTAATGAGGGCAATTTATTTTAGCAGTGTGAAATACTTAAATTGCTGAGGATTCCGATAATAATAGATTTGCTTGGTATTTTTGGCGTCGACAACATAAATTTTTCCACCTAAATCGACAACTAAATAGCTTTTTTTCAAATTTTCATTGGTAAAATCATAGAGAAATTTATATCGGTCTCGTCTAAAGAGATCATAAATCTTTTTAGGGTGGCGGACTGCTTTACCGGGGACTTCAGGAAGAGCCTTAAATTCATCCCATAGTGAATCCATTTCAATACGGCCAAACATTCCAGTTCGAGAAAAATATCTTAAGGCCGTGAAATTGGTTCGAGGCTTATTCAAAAGCTCAAGAGCAATACGAACATTTTCTCTTCTTAAAAATTGACCTACTCGAGACATGTCTGGGCAGTAGATATGAAAATTTCCAGGAATATAAAAATAAGTAAATGAGAATTCACCTTCTTTAAAAAGAACATTGAGCCATTTATTATCTTTTACTGAAATTTTTGGTGAAAGAAATTTTGTCAAAGAATCTTTGGCACTTAAACTGTTATAATTTAAGTTTTCAGAGCGATTGATTACCACTTGAGCAACATCACGTCTCTCAAGCGCATCAGGTGCGTCCATTCTTCCTACTTCACTATAAAGTATTGTTTCAATCGCAAACAAAGATTGAAACAATTCAGAACGTTGAGACCAAAATTCATATGTACTCGCTTCACGAGAGAGTACAAAATCTTTTAAAGTATACAGAGAACGCGCCCGAGCTTCCAGTAGTGACGTTACATCTTTAATCTGACTATCTTCTGAAAGTTTGATTTTTTTACCTTCAACTAAGTCTTGATAAAAAGTTAGAGTCCGGTCATTTCGAGCTTTCCATTCAGTGAATCTCTCTAGGATTGCTTCTGACTTAAGAGAAAGCAATTTATCAAAATTACTTAAAACATAATGAAAATCCACTCTTTCATTGTCAGTTAAAAAGGTACGATTGGGAAGGCCGTTGAGAGATAAGTATAAAGTATCAAATGCAGAACGAATGACCGCATCATTCCTAGAGAGTTCTTCATCATAGGTTCCATCTTGAACAATTTTTCTAAATAAATAAATAGAATTTGCTCTTGCACGAGATTCTTTTAATGTTTGATTTTTATACTTTTCATATTCAGTTCGAAGGGAAAGATGATTGACTGGAAATTTAAAACTTAATAAAAAAGGAATTTGGTTTTTAAATTGCTCAATTTCTCTCAATAGCTGCTGAAATTGAATCGTTGCTTTAGCCTCTATGCCAGCTTTTTTTAGTTTGTCTTTTGAAAAATAAAATTCTTTTTTGGCCTCTAATAATAAATTCACATCATTTTCGAGTCGATCAATTTCAAACTTTAGACCTTTTAAGTCTTTTACAGATTTTATAAAATCAATTTGTGATTGTATCCATAGACTTTTCTCTCTCATTAATGGAATGAGATTTTTAACAGTCTTTAGGTCAACTTTTTCATCCAGAGAAATGGGAATAAAGTTACCATCGCCTCTATAATTTTTATCATTTTCTTGAAATGTTGATTCGAGTCCTGGTTTGCAAGACTCAGCTGAAAATTCTTTTTGAATTTTCAGATATTCATTTAGAATTTTTTCATCCAACTGACTTTTCGCAAAAAGCAGTGGTGAATTAAGCTCTAAAAAAAGAATTGAAATCAATAATAAAATTTTCATTATGTAAGATGTTTTATAAATCCTGATTCCCATAAACCTAGACATGTACCATTACTCAAAATAAGAATTAAATTTTCTGGGCGAGCGATTCGATCAATTTCAGTCATTAATTCCGACAAATCACCAACAACACTTCCTGGTCTTCCGCTGGCCTTGACGGCTTCAATAATTTTATAAATATCAAGGTCTCCAACATTTTTAACGCTGGTCGGTCGAGTTGGTTTTGTAAAGATAACTGAAGCTGCTCGACTTAATGCTTCGGTAAATTCTTTTTGAAAAATCGCACTTCGGGCCGTTGCAGAGTTCGGCTCCATGATCACGTGAACATTCCGATTTGGATATTGAGTAATTATTCCATCTAAAGTAAGTTCAACTGCTCGCGGGTGATGAGCAAAATCATCGATAATTAATGCACCATTATAACTTCCTCGAACCTCTTGGCGTCTCTTAACCATTTGAAGATTTTTAATGGCCCGTAGGATTTCAGAATGTTGAAACCCTTCACTTAAAGCATAGAGTATAACGGAAGTGAGATTCATAATATTATGTCGGCCAATCAGATTTGTTTCATAAACCATATCTTCTTTATTGAAATGGATTTCAAAACGTGTTCCCAATTCATTTGATTCTAAAATTTTTGGACCCGTTTCAGATTTTTCGCCATATTTAATCCAACGAGCTTTATCGCCGTCTGTAAATTCATTAAAAAGTTCGATTGAAGAAATATAATCAAACGACATGATAAAAGTTTTACTAATATATGGCATTGCAGCTCTAAACTGAGCTTTAATATCTTCTACAGAGTTAAAAATATCAGCGTGGTCAAACTCAAGTGAAGTTAAAATTAAATTATCCAATGAGTAAGATCTAAACTTAGATATTTTTTCAAAATAGGCACTATCATATTCATCTGATTCAATAAAAAAATATTTCCCACTCCCAAGTTTTGACGAAGGCCTATCATCCATTACCCCACCAATTAAATAGCCTGGATTGGTGCCGAGTTTTTCAAAAATCTGAGTTGCAAGAAATGTTGTGGTTGTTTTTCCGTGAGTACCTGCAATTCCAATTACGTTTACATCGCTTAAAACTAAAGCTCCAATTGCAGTTGGAAAAGAAGAAAACTTAACACCTAATTCTTCGATCAATAGTGCATCAGGACCGCCATTGGGAATGACATTTCCAACAACAATGAGGTCAAATGTTTTTAAAAAATCTTGCGTAATTTGATCGAGCTTAAAAAGTGGAATTCCAGTTGATTCTAAATATGTACTCATAGGAGGATAAAAATTAGTGTCTCCGCCTTGAACATCATAGCCCTTTTCTTTGAGCAAACATGCCGCGGCCCCCATTCCTGTCCCGCATACGCGATAGAAAAAAATCTTCTTGATATTTTTTTGAAATTTCTTCAAACCATTAAAATCTTGCTTGTTGATTAAATTCATGAGCTTTCCTGTCGGATATGATTGGGAGTTCTCAATATTTTAACACATTAAAGTTTAAAAAGTTAACCTAAATTTAGGATTGCCAAATGGCTTCCCCTAAATTTCTTCGAAGTTGATTAAGACCTGATCTTTCGTACCAATATGTTTGTGTTGCATTTGTGAGTATGACAGATCCTATCATCGAATTCAGATCAATCCAAAATGAGGTACCAGTAAATCCCAAGTGCCCAAAGGTATTTGGTGAGCAACCTTTTCCAGCAAGAGTATTTTCAGGGTCTAATACTCGATCAAACCCTAAAATAAATCGATCAGTTGATTTTGGATTTGTAGAGAATATTTTTTGAACTTGTTCACACATTCTGCCCAATTCATCGAGATTCAATAAAGACTGACAAAGACCATCGATAGTAGCAAACAGTCCTGCATGCGTGATAAATGTTCCAATATTAAAACAATTATTATCATGTACTTCGCCACAGACAATTTTTTTATTTCTAATGCCATATTCTGGTGAAAAGGAATTTTCCGGAAGTTTCGTCCAATGCATTAAGTTTTTATCAAAATAATAGGAACATAATTCTTCTATCGATTTTTTTGATTTTTTTTCAATTTCAAGCATACATCTTAGTGAGGAATAATCTGAATAAGCTGTTTCTGACTCTGCAATAGTATAACTGAATATTTCTTCCTTCCACGTTTTTTTGGATAATAATCCTCCAACCGGAAGACCTGCTTTATGATTTAATAATAGCATTATATTTGGATCAAATAATTCAGGATATTTTAAACAAATAGCTGAGTTTGTTAATGGTTTTGTCAAACTCGCTAGGTCAAAATAAAGGTATGGTTTTGGACTAAAGACCTCTGCAGAAAGTTCAAAAGATTCATATTTTTTTGTTTTAAAATCAATAACTCCAACTGCTAGCGTGTCAAAGTGTTGATTGTCCATTAATTGTTTTGCCAGTTTTTTTATTTCATCCATAGGTTTATCTTACCTAAAATCTTAGAATTAAAAAACTGTGAAACTATTTAAAATATGGATTAAAATATTAAATGATATAAACTCAGTAAGTTTGAAAAGTTTTTACACAGGATAATTATTTGAGCTCAAAATTTTTACTTACTGCATTTGGCATTATTGT
The DNA here is from genome assembly GCA_947377285.1 of Bacteriovoracaceae bacterium. Classification (GTDB taxonomy): domain Bacteria; phylum Bdellovibrionota; class Bacteriovoracia; order Bacteriovoracales; family Bacteriovoracaceae; genus Bacteriovorax. The sequence continues at coordinate 44,622 of CANCFT010000012.1, read as the reverse complement.
GAGTTCACTTATAGTTGCTTTTTATTTCAATACCCAATCAATTGAGTTGGAAATTGGAACAAAAGAGCAAATTGCCCGAGCTGATATCATAAGAAAAAAAATTGACCAATTCGCCATAGTGTCAGATTTATTAAGTCATTTTATTCAAGAAGACATCTCTGCAGATTTATCAGATAAAAAACTAACTCAACTTGAAATAGAAAAAAAACTTGAACAGTATTTACGTAGTAGTCCTCCTGATATTATTTTTGGAATTGGGCTTTGGTTTGAACCTTATTCATTCGAAAGAAATAAAAAGTTCTTTGGCCCTTATGTCCATCGCTCTAGCATCGAAAATAATAAAAATATAAATGTCTTAACTTATGAATGGAATACTGAAGCCTATAATTATCCTGCTCAACCTTGGTTTACGGGGGCATATGAAAAAGTAGGAACAAATTTTTTCAGTCCACCTTACTTTGATAATGGATTAGTTTATATTACTAATTCAAATGTTTTTTTCGATATTAATCGTAAGCCAATCGGTGTCATCTCTGTCGACTTAGTATTGCCTCAACTACAAAATATCATAAAGACTTCTAGCCTATCAGACCAAGAATTAATTTATATTGCCGATCAAAATGGAATGCTATTGGCCCATCCTTTGAAAGACCAATTTTTTAAAACTAAAAATATAATTGATGGTAAGGATAATCAAAGCTTGCTCAATTTCAAAGTCTCTGACGTAAATCTTGCTCTAGGGCAGAAACAAACAGATTGGATTCAATCAACAGTGACTCAAGAACAATTTAAGTGGACGATCGTTGTTAAAAGCTCACCAAATTATTTACTTAAAGGTTTGAATCAATTAAAAAAATTCCTTATCTTTATCGATATTTCACTATGGATCTTGCTATTTATAATTTGGCAAGTTTTACAATTTATTGCAAAAGAAAAAGCAAAAGATGAAAGTCTGATTGAACTTGGAAAAACGCAACTCGTTCAAGCTTCTAAAATGGCCGCCCTTGGTGAAATGGCAAGTGGGGTGGCACACGAAATTAATAATCCGCTTACTATAATTGTTGGTAAAGCACAGCAAATTAAAATGCAATTAGATAAAGCTCAAATCGTAAATGAAGATATAGAAAACAAAATTAAACAAATAGTTTCAACGGCAGATCGAATAAAAAAAATTATTGATGGGTTGAGAACCTTTTCTAGGTCTGGCGAAAAAGATCCATTAACGCTCTATCCGTTAGAAAAATTAATTACTGAAACGCTAGAGCTTTGTACTGAAAAATTTAAAGATCACCGCATTCCTTTAGAAGTCACAACAATTCCTAATGTATTAATTCAATGCAGGCCCTCACAAATTTCTCAAGTCATATTGAATCTACTTCTTAATTCAATTGATGCAGTTGAAAATTTATCCGAGAAATGGGTAAAGCTTCAATTTCACTTGTCTGTAGTTAAGCCAGAAATTCATATTGAAATCATAGACAGTGGCCGTGGAATCGCTCCTGAAATTTCTAAACGCCTAATGGAACCCTTTTTTACGACCAAAGATGTTGGTAAAGGAACTGGATTAGGTTTAAGTATTTCGAAAGGAATAATTGATGAGCACCACGGAAAACTTGAACTTGAAGAAGATTCACCAAACACGAAATTTGTTATTATATTACCAATAATAGAGGAAAATAAACTGGCCCCAAATTTCAATGGGGCCAATATATAAAATTATTTTGAATTGCGAATGGCCGCCTGGGCCGCTGATAAACGTGCAATTGGTACACGGTAAGGAGAACAACTTACATAATCTAGACCAATTTTGTGACAAAATTCAATTGAGCGAGCTTCTCCGCCGTGCTCTCCACAGATACCAAAATGCATACCTGGGTTTGATTTTCTTCCTTCTGTCACTGCATGTTTCATTAAGAAACCAACTCCATCCTGGTCAATGGAAACGAATGGGTCTGTCAGCATTAAGCCTTTAGAAACATACTCTGGTAAAAACTTACCAGCATCGTCTCGAGATAATCCAAAAGTTGTTTGAGTTAAATCGTTTGTTCCAAATGAGAAAAATTCTGCATGTTTTGCAATTGATCCGGCCATGATAGCAGCTCTAGGCAACTCAATCATTGTTCCGATTTTATACTTTATGCTTTTCCCTTTTAGCTTGAAGACTCTTTCAATTTCTTTAATGGCTTCAACTTTTAAAACAGTCAATTCACCTTCTACCGCAACCAAAGGAATCATAATTTCTGGAATAACATTTATTCCTTTATCTGCACAAATTAATGCTGCCTCAATAATGGCCTGCACTTGCATACGGTAGATTTCTGGAAAAGTGATACCTAAGCGGCAACCTCTGTGACCAAGCATTGGGTTAAACTCATGAAGCTGCTCCCCTCTTGTTTCGATCGTTTTCATATCGAGGTGTAAACTATCAGCTAGTTCTTTTTTATCTTCTAATGAGTGAGGAAGGAATTCATGAAGTGGAGGATCAAGGAGACGAATATTTACTGGTAATCCATCTAATACAGTAAAAATTCCGATAAAGTCTTCACGTTGAAAGGGAAGAATTTTTGCAAGTGCTAGTTCACGCTCTTTTACATTATTAGCAAAAATCATTTCTCTAACAGCGAGAATTCTATCTTTCTCAAAAAACATATGTTCGGTTCGGCATAACCCAATACCATGGGCTCCAAATTTTACTGCAACTTTTGCGTCTTCTGGAGTATCGGCATTTGTTCTTACGCCCAGTCTTTTAAATTCATCAGACCAATTCATAAAAGTGGCAAAATCATTTGTAATTGCCGCATCGATTGTGGGAACGACACCTTCAATGACTTCACCTGTTGCTCCATCAATTGTTAGGGAATCCCCTTCTTTATACCGAACACCTGCGACGGTTAGAGTTCCTGCGCTGTGATCAATAATAAGAGAAGAACATCCGGCCACACAAGGTTTACCCATTCCACGAGCAACAACGGCTGCATGACTAGTCATTCCTCCGCGTGCAGTTAAAATTCCCTGACTCGCTACCATTCCTGCAATATCTTCAGGAGAAGTTTCTTGTCTGACTAAAATAACTTTTTTGCCTGCTTCGTTTAGTAAATGAGCGCGCTCAGAAGTAAAAGCGATAATCCCAGCTCCAGCTCCTGGACTTGCAGGAAGACCTTTGGCAATAATTTTTTTAGTTGCTTTAGGGTCTAGGCGCGGGTGAAGTAATTGGTTTAAATCTTCTGGGTTTACTCTTAAAAGTGCTTCTTGTTTTGTAAGAATTCCTTCACTGACTAAATCAACAGCAATTTTAATTCCTGCAGCTGCAGTTCTTTTCCCATTTCTCGTTTGAAGAATATAAAGTTTTTTATTTTCAATTGTAAACTCGATATCCTGCATATCTTTATAGTGACCTTCCAATTTTTTATAAACAGAAGTTAATTCTGCAAATGCTTCTGGCATAGCAGCTTCAAGAGTTTTAAAGTTTTTATTAGAATCATTTTTAGAAAACTCATTGATAGGTTGTGGAGTTCTGATTCCTGCAACAACATCTTCCCCTTGAGCATTGATTAGGTATTCACCAAAGAATTTTCTTTCTCCTGTTGAGGGGTCTCTTGTGAAACATACTCCAGTCGCACAATCGTCTCCCATATTTCCAAAGACCATTGATTGCACATTAACTGCAGTTCCCCAGCTATGAGGAATATCGTAAATTTCGCGGTATTTAATCGCTCGAGGGTTATTCCATGAATTAAAGACAGCTGCGATGGCCCTCCATAATTGCTCCATCGGCTCAGTTGGAAATGACTCTCCAGTTTCTTCAAGAATAATTTTTTTATAAACAACAACTAATTCTTTTAAATCGTTGGCCGTTAATTTTGTATCTTCATGAACTCCACGGGCTTCTTTTAAATCTTCCAAAGTAGCTTCGAGTAATGAAACATTGAAGTCCATAACGACATTGGCGTACATTTGAATAAATCGTCGGTATGAGTCCCAAGCAAAGCGGTCGTTATTTGTTAATTTCGCAAGTCCTAAAACTGAATTATCGTTGAGTCCTAAATTTAAAACTGTATCCATCATTCCTGGCATCGAAGCTCTAGCTCCCGAACGAACAGAAAATAAAAGTGGATTAGCATTATCGCCAAACTTTTTCCCCGTCAGCCTTTCTGACTCAGAAATGGCTTTCAAGACTTGAGAGCGAATATCAGGATTGATTTGTTTGCTATTTTTTTCATAATCAAGACAGGCTTGAGTTGTCACTGTAAATCCGGGAGGAACTGCAAGCTTCAGAGCGCACATCTCAGCGAGATTGGCCCCTTTACCACCCAAAAGATCTTTCATGTCTTTGTTCCCTTCCGTCTTTTCTGCACTGAAGAGATATACCCATTGATTCGTAGTCATTGTTTCTTTACTCCTACCTCGATTAATTGAGGTTTTGTTAGTATGAGAAAATTGTTTTTTAAAACTTAAACTTATCTTTCAAATAATTGGGAACTTGAGAAAGAGCAATGCGCTCTTGCACCATCGTATCTCGGTCTCTAATTGTCACGGCATGATCATTTAGCGTATCGAAATCGACAGTTAAACAATACGGTGTTCCGATTTCATCTTGGCGGCGGTAACGTTTACCAATTGATCCAGCGACATCATATTCTGCTTTATAATCGACAATAATATCGTTGAACAATTTATTAGAAACTTCTTCGAGTTCTGATTTTTTTGAAAGTGGCATAACAGCTGCTTTAATTGGAGCTAAGGCCGGGTGAAATTTCATCACTGAGCGCTCTTTTTCAGCATCTCCTGCATTTTCCAATCGGTAAGCATCGCACATGATCGCGAGTAAACATCTGTCTGCTCCTACTGACGTTTCAATAACGTAAGGAAGATATTTTTCATTGTTCACTTGATCAACGTATTGCATATTCTTGCCAGAAAATTCCTGGTGTTGTTTTAAATCGAAATCAGTTCGAGAGTGAATCCCTTCCATCTCTCCCCATCCCATTGGGAATTCGTATTCAATATCAGTTGCTGCATCAGCGTAATGAGCAAGACTATCTGGTCCGTGTGGTGCCCATTTTAATTTTTCAGGTCGAAGTCCATTTTCAATATGCCATTTCCAACGAGTTTCTTTCCACTCTTCCATTGAAGGCATTTGCGTTCCAGGCTTAACAAAATATTGCATTTCCATTTGTTCAAACTCGCGAGTTCTAAAAATAAAATTTCCTGGAGTAATCTCATTTCTAAAAGCTTTTCCAATTTGGGCAATCCCAAACGGAAGTTTTTTTCTCATGGTCGTTTGCACATTCAAGAAATTGACAAAAATCCCTTGAGCTGTTTCTGGTCTTAAATAAACAGTTGAAGCCGTATCTTCCATCGCTCCCATTTGAGTTTTAAACATCAAGTTGAATTGGCGAATATCGGTGAATGAATCTTTCGATCCACATTTTGCACAAGGCTTAGTGATGTCGATGTTATCGGCGCGGAATCTTTCTTTACAAACTTTACAGTCAACTAGTGGATCCGAAAACCCATCGATATGCCCTGATGCCTTCCAAACTAATGGGTGCATAAGAATTGAAGCATCAATTCCAACAACATCTTGACGAAGAGTCATCGATTTCCACCATCGAGATTTTAAATTATTTTTTAACTCGACTCCATAAGGGCCCATATCCCAGCAAGAATTTAATCCACCATAAACTTCAGAAGATTGAAAAATAAAACCCCTTTGTTTACAAAGGGCCACTAGCTCACTCATTGATTTTAAATTTGTTTCTTTTGTTTCATTTGTTTCTTGGGTCACGATGAAGCTCCTCAATTCCGTTAGGAAATATTGAAAAATATAGTGGGATTGTACAAGGAAAGTTTAAGACTTTAAAGAAAGTTCATAAAGTTTTTTATATTCGCTGGCATTGGAAATGAGCTCAGAATGAGTGCCATTTTCAACCAACTTTCCATCTTTCATGACAAAAATTTGGTCGTAATCTTGAATAGTCGAAAGTCTATGGGCCACAGCAATAACAGTTTTATTTCCAGCTATGGCTTCAAGAGCACGCTGTACGACTTTCTCTGATTCGTTATCCAGAGCAGAAGTTGCTTCGTCAAAAAGCAAGATATCAGTGTTTTGCAAGAATGCTCTAGCAATAGTAAGTCGCTGCTGCTGACCGCCAGAGAGTTTGGCGCCTCTGTCACCAATGACCGTTTCAAGACCATTAGGAAGTTTATCGACGAATTCTGACGCATAAGAAACATCAAGTGCTCTTTTTATGTCAGCGTCTGAGAAGTTGCCACCTACAGCTAAATTGGCTTTGATACTGTCATGAAAAAGAAAAATATCTTGTGACACAAGACCAAATAATTTACGTAATGAGTGCAATTGAATTTGGTCAAGCGACCACCCATCGATCGTAATGCGGCCCTTTTCGATTGGATATAATCCTAAAAGCAGATTAATAAGTGTCGATTTTCCAGATCCAGAAAGTCCAACTAAGGCGACCTTCTGACCCTTTTTAATTTTTAAATTTAAGTTTTGGATGACGTTATTTTCACCATAACTAAAAGTGACATTATCAACGACGATTTCATTATCAAAATGAATGGGCTTTTGGATGCCCTTATCGACTTCTTCTTCTAAATATAAAATTTCATTAATGCGCTCAAGGGCCGCGATTCCTTGCCCAATTTTAACATTAGCTTGAGAAAATTTTCTAATTGGATCCATTAAAAGTGCTAAGGCGGCCACGAATTGGATAAAATCTCCAACGGTCATTCCGCCGTATTTAATTCTGAAATAAGCAAAAACGATGACACAAGAAAAAGCAATGGTGCCAATGAGTTCAACAAAGGGGTGAGCTATTTCTTCGACTTTGCATGTTTTCATGACAAAATGAAAATAATATTCTTGAGAATGTTTATAGCGATCCATGACAAATTTTTGCAAGTTAAAGGCTTTTGTGACTTTATGAGACGAGAGACCTTCACTTAAATTATGAGTCAATTCAGCTCTGCCGTCTTGAACATTGCTTTGATTAGCTTTGATTTTTTTTCCACTAATTTGGAAGATTGCCACAAACATTGGGCCCACTACAAAAATGACTAAAGTCAATTGCCAATCACTCCAAATCGCTACACCTAAATAAACTAATCCTTTTACTGGCTCGCGGATAATATCTATCATTGCACGAAAAGATTGAGCAAAAATTTCCGCATCATTTAAAAGTGTTGAGAGCATTCGCCCTTGTTTATTTTGATTATAAAAAGCAGTTGGTAATTTTTGAAGTTTTGAAAATATTTGAACTCGCAAATCATTGTTAATTTTTTCGCCAACAAATCTCAACCAATAAAAATGGTAAAAACGAGCGGGAAAATTTAATAAGCCAATCAAAAGTAATCCACCGGCCATTAAAAGGAATTGGCTAAAAGAAGCTTTCCCCGTTAATCCGTTGTCAAAAATAGGTTTAATTAATTTTACTTGGGCACCTGCTAGTGCAGCTAAAACAAACGACAATAAAAACGCCCCAATCGCCATATTTTTATATGGTTTTAGGTAAGGAAAGAGTTCTTTAGTGAGCTTAGTGTACATAGACGACGAGCTTACCTTGAAAACTGCTAAAAGACCATAGAAGCTGTCTTAAAATCTTTTTCTTCGAAATGGAATTGGAAACAAAAATAATGAAAGAGCATTCGCGGAAGGGACTTGTATTCGAGATTCAAACTGCCGAGTTCCTGGTATTTTGAATGTGCAATATGCCCTAATAATTCCCAGAGTTCTCTTCCCGATTGAACAGAATAAGATTGACGCTGATTCATGCATGGAGGACAAGCAAAGCCTCCTTCTTCAGCAATTAAATACATATCATTAAATTTCTGTAATTCTTCACCACACAAAGTGCAGTGTTCTCTTTCGGGATAAACTCCCAAGTGCAAAAGTGCCTTGGTGAGAAAAATAACAGAGTGTGAATGAGTATAAAATGTTTGAGCCTGGAGACATTTTTCTAAGTGAACCAGGGAATTACTCAACGTTGAAAACAACCCTACCATTTCCGTATTTTCTTCATGAACTTCATGTAAATTTTCAATCGGTGAAATTTTATTGGTGATTTCAAGAAAAAAACACATTAAATAAAAAGCAGAATGATTGAGTCTGATGACGTCATGATGCCAAATAAGGCTCCATTCTTTAGCGTAGTACATTTCATTGTTTGAATTACTAGATCGAAGTTCAACGGCCAACATAAATCCTAATTCAATGACTGAAGATTTTTGTTTTTTTCCACCACCGCGTCCACCGTAGAAGACGACTGAGACTTTTCGACCAGAGCGAAGTAAAAGATGAGCGATAATATGCCGTTCATCATAGGGAATTTTTGAAAGGACGATTCCTTCAATTTTTGTTTGCATGCTAATCAAAAAATTAGCACAAAATTGTAATGATTCAAAGTTAAGATAAATAATTTTGTATTTACATTTCTACCCCAACAAAATCGGCCAAATAAATTTTCAATCGATTTTTCAAGAGCTCTTTTTTACTCATATGAAAGGCATCAAAGGTATAAACTTCATAATCACTCCCTCTCCTCCCTCCTCGCCCAACCATTTGCAACCAAAAATCATAATTTTTTACTTCGTAATTGATAAAAACTTTTCTGATCTCAGGTAAGTTGACTCCGTGACTTAAGGTCGTTGTTGAAAATATGCAGTCAATTTCTTCGTTTGAATTTTTAAGATCTTCAAGAAAGCTCTCTACTTCACCACCAACGCAACCAAGACTTCTTAGCCCCATTCTTCTAGATCGTGCTACTAATTCATCAACTTCTGAGCGGAAAGAACAAAAAACGAGATAAACATCGCGATCATTTTTTTGGCGCAATTCTCTCCACATGGCCCGGTGAAAAATTTCAGGTTTTAAAAAATGAAAGCAATGAACTTCTTTCGGTTGGCGGTGAAGCTGATGATTTCCAAAATCGAGATGAAACCAAGTTTCGTTATGATAACTTAGATCCTCTTTTAGTTTTTCCATTAATTCAGAACTCATAGTCGCCGTGATTCCAAGCACAGGTGACTGAGTGTCTAAGATCGCTAAAAATCTATCATGCAGAACAGGTCTAAAACTATCTCCCCAATGATAGAAAAGATGAAATTCATCTAAGATAAAAAGTATTTTTTCATTTTGCTCACTACAAGCTTCCAAAAAATCTTCTGATAAAAGCTCCATTGTCACTATTAAAAAAGATTTTTTAGCTTGGAGAAAATTGACCATACATTCTTCAACTGGAACTTTTCCTCCCAAGAGAAAAATATTTTTTTCTGAAGTTACAAGCTTAGCAAAGACTTCGTTGGCCAGAGCACGAAGCGGAGAAACAAAAATAACTTTAAAGGATTGTTCCTGATAAAACTCGACCACAAGTTTAGTTTTCCCAGCAGCAACTGGAGCGGTTAATAATGTAAATTGGGAGGGATTAAAAAGTTCTTCTATTAATTTCATACCGCTCACTATTCACTTCTTGAGCTAATGCTAAATAGATAGTAACTTAATTTTACAAAGCCTAGAGGTATTTGATCGCTAATTTTGAGCAACTACTTGACGAAAATCAGTTGAGATGAGATTGAGAGCCTATGAATTCACTTATACTTAAAGACAAAAGCGGATCTTTAACAGACGAGCGTATTTTGTCTCACATTCATACAACTTTAAAACTTGCAGTTGGCGATCAAGTCCGTTGCTCTGTTTTAAATCTTGGACTTTGTCTCGGGAAAGTCATTGAACTAAGTAAATCTCATTGCCAATTAGACTTAGGTGAAATTACACCTGGAAAAAATCAATGGTTTGATTTAGTCGTTGGAGTCTCTCGTCCCCAAACGACTAAAAAAATTCTTGAACACGCGACAACTTTTGGTGCTCGCCGATTCCATTTTTTTAAAGCGGCCCTTTCTGAAAAAAGTTATTTGGATTCCAAAATTTTTGAGCAAATTGAATATGATAATTTTTTACTCACAGGACTTTCACAATCGGCCATTTATACGCAACTTCCAGAATTTAAATTAGATAAATATAACCCGGCCGATCAATATATTAATGCTCCTCAGAAATTTATCTTAGACTTAAAAGCTGACAAAAGCTTTTTAGATACAACAATTGACTTCACTAAACCTATAACATTGGCCGTTGGCCCTGAACGCGGATTTATTCCAGAGGATATCGCAAGATTCCATGCAGCTGGTTTTGCTAGTATTAAGATTTCGTCTAGCATTCTTCGAGTTGAACATGCTGTCTATTCTGCTATTTCTCAGTTAGAATTATTGCGGTCCCAGTTTTAAGACAGAGGAATTTATGCTTAAAAAATTAGAACTTTTATTTGATGAACAAGTCCGGCCGGCCCTTGCTGCTCACGGCGGTAATGTCGAAATAATTGACCTCGATAATGATAAACTTTTTGTTCGTCTCTCGGGTGGATGCCAAGGTTGTGCGAGTTCAAAAGCTACTTTAAAAGATGGTATTCAAACTCTTGTGAAGCAAAATTTCCCATCGATTTCAGAAGTTGTAGACCTCACTGATCACTTGAGTGGTGAAAATCCGTATATGTAATTAACTTTGGATTTCTTTTTCAATAAGTTCTAAAACTTTTTCTGGTGAGAAAGCTTTTAAGCAGTCCATATTCCCAACTCTCAAATCACAAACACTCAATCCACAATAGTGATGAGCTCTCGTTCGGCAAGCCAAGTTATCTAAATAAAAATATGGGTGGTTGACCGAATTATAGGGATGCCATTCATTAGCAGGTTCTGGTCCATAAAAAGTGAAGGTTTTCAAACCTACGGCCACAGCGAGGTGCTTCAAACCTGTATCATTACCTACATAAAAATGTGCTTCTTGAAAATGTTTGGGCAATTCTTGCAAATTCCAATTCACAATGGTGATATTTTCAGAAAGGCCTAAACGAAATAAATCTTCTTGAATTTTTTTGTCTTCTAAACTTTTTGAAAGTGGAATGACGATTTTAAATTGTGGATGTTTTTCTAAAATTTTTTTTGCCAAGCTAATATAATTTTCAAGTGGCCACATTTTAGTTGCTCGTGTGGCCACCACTCCAAAAATAATCAAAGGTGTTTTGTTGATTATATTATTTGGTGTTATGACCGGAGCGAAATCTAAAAACTGAGGTCTCTCGCCAAATCCTAAAAAAGAAAAAACTCCATCTAAATCTCTTTGAATTAGTGGTAAAATTTTTCCTTGATCAACCACTCCGGTAACTGACTTCAAATGGTGATTATGAGCCGTATACTTAATCCCCAATAGCAGGGCAATTCCTTTTAAAACCTTGGCCCCTGTGCCCGACTGATGCATTTCATGGATATGATCAATTTTAAATCTTTTGATATCCATTAATAATTTTAGAATATCTGTAAAACTTTTCATCTGAATTGAGTAAATTGTGTCAGCTGCCGTCAGAGAATCTCGATAAAGCGGCTCAATCCATTGAGGAACAGCATAAATGATGGTACTCTCAGGATATAACGCTTTTAAGTATTGAATTGCCGATAGGCCCATAATGGAGTCGCCGAGGGCACGGTTTTTTACTAAGAGAATTCTCGGGGCTTTTGACATTTGGGGTTGCCTTTCAATGATCAAGTTAACAGTAGCAATAATAACGTACAACGAAGAAAAGAACATAGGTCGTTGCATCAGCTCGGTACTTTCAATCGCTGATGAGATCTTAGTAGTTGATTCTTTTTCTACTGATAAAACAGAAGCTATTTGCCAAGAATTTGAATGTCGTTTTATCAAAAATCCATTTGTTGGTCATATTGAACAAAAAAACTTTGCTCTCAATTTAGCCACTCATGATTATGTCCTTTCTCTCGATGCTGACGAAGTCCTCTCTCCGGAATTACTCGAAGAAATTGTCAAAGTGAAAAATCATTTCCAATTTTCAGGATATCGATTTAACAGACTCACTAATTATTGTGGCCAATGGATTCACCATTGTGGCTGGTACCCTGACACCAAACTCCGCTTAGTCAAAAAAACCAATGCATCGTGGAGAGGTGTGAACCCTCATGATATCTTGGAATTAAATACAGCTCATGATCAAGTTGGATTTTTAAAGGGTGACCTCTACCATTATTCTTATGATTCAATTGCTTCACATATAAATCAAACCGATAAATTTACAACAATTGCAGCCAATGCTGCTTTTAACCAAGGCAAAAAATCTAGCTTTTTAAAAATTATCACGAGACCACTTTTAAAATTTTTACGTGATTATTTTTTCAAAAGAGGATTTCTCGATGGCCGTTATGGTTTTATAATTTGTCACATCAATGCCCTCTCAGCTCTATTAAAATATGCAAAATTGCGTGACTTGCAATTAGGAAAAAAAATATGAAAATTGTTTTTCAGCACCATGGTGTTTTACCTGTTTTAAAATATGGTGGAATTGAAAGAATTATTTTTTGGCATATGAAAGAACTCGCTCGCCTGGGTCATCAAGTTGTTCTTATAGGGCACGCTGATTCAGATGTTAAAAAATATGGAATTGAACTCATTCCGACTGTCCTTGGTGAAGACTGGAGCCCACTCGTTCCTGCTGATGCTGATATTATCCATCTTTTTTACAATCATACTTTTGAAGGAAAAATCCCTACTATCAATACCATTCAAGGGAATGGAAAAGTTGGTGAGGCATTTACTAAAAATACTGTTTTTGTTTCTAAAAAACATGCGGCCATTCATGGCTCAGACCAATTTATTTACAATGCTCTTGATTTAGAAGAGTACCCCATTGAATATTCTGAAAAAAAATGGAATAACTTTCTATTTTTAGCAAAAGCATCATGGCGAGTGAAAAATTTAGCTCACGCAGTAAAAGCTTGCCGAGTTGCTAGTAAACATCTCCACATCGCCGGTGGAAAATGGTGGGGACTTTCTCGCTATATTCATAGTTTTGGCATGGTCGGAGGAGATGAAAAACTATCCATAATTCGAACTTGCGACGCTTTATTATTTCCTGTTAGATGGCATGAGCCTTTTGGAATAGCCATCATAGAAGCAATGGCCTTAGGAATTCCAGTTGTAGGTTCTCCCTACGGAAGTCTTCCTGAGCTCATCACTCCAGAGACCGGATTTATAGTTAATAATTATCAAGAACTTTTAGACAAATTAAAAAATCCTGGAAAGAATTTCTCTCAAAAAATTATTCGGCAATATATTGAAGATCATTTTGCTATTAATAAGCATTCTGAAAATTATTTAGTGCTGTATGAAAAAATAATTAAGGGTGAAACTCTTAATCAAATAACTCCAACTTATCAACCTTTGGTCCGGGCCGAAGAATTACTTCCTTTTTAAGTTAGGGTGGTGTCTGAACTGATTTTTCTAATGTGATATCTAGAGAGTATAATTTTTGCCCATCTGGTGCATGATCAATTAGCGAAAATTTTTTTCCCACTTTGTACGTTCCAAAAGATCCACCATGCATGGTTTTATGCCCAATTTTGTCGAGGTCATAAGATTCACTTTCAATCGTTGCTTCGTCGCCAACTATTTTTTTAAGAATGAGCACATAACTTTTTTTTGAGTAATCAATTGGGTATCGCTTCTCTAAAAAGATATGATGTTTAGTCATAATTTTAGGCCTAGTCCCCTCTTGGTAGACCGTCTGCAAATAGAGATTGGCCATGGAGCTTGTTGAGGTTAAAAGAAGAAATGCAATTAATAATATCTTCATCGATTCATTAAAACTGAGTGTCGAATAAGATCAATTTTAGAAAAATCTAAATCAACCACACCTACTTTTTCACCTTCTTCTAAATCAAGTAGAATATCTCCCCAAGGATCGATAACAATTGAGTGACCATAGGTTTGAATTTTTTCATTATGGTGCCCCCATTGAGCAGCAGCGATAACAAAACATTGATTCTCAATAGCTCGGGCACGGAGCAAAGTATGCCAGTGCGCTTTGCCCGTTGGTACGGTAAATGCTGCGGGATAAGTCAGTATTTGAGCTCCAGCTTTTCTGTAGTGAAGTCCCATTTCAGAAAAACGCATATCAAAACATATTCCTAAGCCAATTTTTGTCGAATCAAGTTCTACTACTTTATATTCAGATCCAGCTGTATAGTTTTTCGCTTCAGAAATTTTTTTATTAGGTAAATCACATGCAAACAAATTTATTTTATCATAGTGACCTAAATCACGTCCCAATTTATCAAAGTTATATGCACGGTTGACAACTTTTCCCTTGAGAGAAGCTGCGGCCGAGCCACCAATTAACGCCATTTCAAAATCAGTGGCGAGTTTTTGAATTTCTCGGTAATGCTCATTTCCAACATCGACTAAAAAAGGCGTTGGAGTAATTCCATCACTCATTGAATAAAAAACCTCTGGCAAAAAGGCAGCAACTGCTCCTTTTTCTTTAGCCTCTTTTAAAAACGATCGTATTGTTTTTAAATTTGTTTTGAAGTCTAGAACTGAAGTAAGTTGAATGACTGCTACTTTCATTGAATCCTTTATTTTGAAAAATGTTTACTAAAAACATAATCGACAACATCTTTGCCATTGGAAATATAAAATTGGGCGAGAGAGGCGAACTCGTTAATTGGTACAATTTTTTCTGTACCAGCTTTTTTTACAGAATAGCCATTAAAAGTTTCTATAAAAATATTTGGATTTTTAAGAAATAATTTATTATTAGTTTCGATGATGAACGTTGGACTGAATTTTTTAATTAAGTCGCATGCTCCCTCAATGACCATAGCTTCTGCATCCTGCACATCAACTTTTACAACTGCTGGAATCGAATTCGTGCTTTTAATAAAATCATCTAATGACACTAGTGAAATAGTCTCACTTGTATTGGCATCATTTGCTGAGATGGCCGATTTCAATAAAGAATTTCCACCCGAACTTTTTGAATCAATAAAAAATTGCATATTCTCTTGAGATTTATCAGACACTCCTTTTTTGATCACATGCAGTTTTTGAATCTTATTTCTTCTGATGGTATTTTCGAGAGCGGCACTCGTAATAAGAGAAGGCTCAAAAGCGTAAACAGTAGCATCTTTTCTAAATCTAGAAATAAACAATGAGATTAACCCAATATTGGCACCCACATCAAAAAACACTCCACCACTTGGAAGATGTTCAAGTATTTCGGCTTTCACTTCTTCTTCATAATGATAAAAAGCTGCTTCTTTTCCATACATGGCATAATAAGAAGGGCCATAGAGATCTTTAGGATCAACAAAGAGAATATTTTTATCAGAAAAAGCCAATGCAAGAGTTTTAGGCTGAAAATTTCTCAATTTCCTGCTTAAAAATCGGTGGCTACCAATAACTTGTGAAATAAAGTTTCTCATTTAATAAATTTTCCGACAGCAAAATAATCAAATCCTTCAGACTTAACTTTATCTGTTTCGTAGAGATTTCTACCATCAAAAATAACTTTAGTTTTTAAGCGAGACTTAACTTCATTGAAATCAGGAACTCTAAATTCGCGCCATTCAGTCATGGTCACTAACCCATCACTCCCTTTCAAGCAGTCATATTTATTATCAAACGATTTAATTTTTCCTTCACACTCAGGATAATCTTTCATGATCTTCATGAAATTCTCACTGGCAACTGGATCAAAGAAGTGAATGAATGCACCTTCTTTAATAAGTTCGCGGGCCATAGTAATAGCTGAAGCTTCACGGACATCGTCAGTATTGGCTTTAAAAGCCACACCCCAGAAAGTAAAAATGCGATTTTTTAAATCACCTTTAAAATATTTTTTTATTTTATGAAAGACATAAATTTTTTGTTCATCATTAACAGTTTCTGTTGCGTTGACAATTTTTAATTCCATTCCAAAATCTTCAGCTGTGGCAATCAAGGCCTTCACATCTTTTGGAAAACACGATCCACCATATCCAGGTCCAGGGTATAAAAAGTGACCGCCAATTCTTTTGTCTGATGAAATCCCTTTTCTGACTTCTTCGATATCTGCATGTGTGGCATCACATAAACGAGCAATCTCATTGATAAAAGAAATCTTAGTTGCAAGAAAACAATTGGCCGCATACTTACTCATTTCGGCAGATAAATTGCTCATGCCATACAAAGGATTTCCTTGTCTTAAAAGTGGTGCATATAATTCTTCCATTACATGTAGGGCAGATTCATTTTGGTGTCCGATGATAACTCGGTCTGGTTTCATGAAATCTTCTACCGCAGAACCTTCTTTTAAAAATTCTGGGTTATTCACAAGATGAAAATTTTTCTTAGTGTGCTCAGCTATTAATTTGCGAAGTTCATTATTCGTTCCTACAGGTACAGTTGACTTAATTACGATAATTGCGCCTTCAGAAATATTTTTGGCAACTTCAATTGCTGCTGCTTTTAAATAAGTTAAATCTGCTCGACCATCGTCAGCCGATGGAGTCCCGACTGCTAGGAAAATTGATTTAGCTTCTTTGACTGAATCATAACTTAAAGAAAAATGAAGGCGATTTGCTTTTATATTTCTTTCTATGAGTTCAGAAAGTCCTGGTTCATAAATTGGTGACTTTCCACTTTTGAGCATTTCAATTTTTTTAGGGTCAATGTCTATACATGTCACTTCGTGACCAATTTCCGCAAAACATGTTCCACTAACAAGGCCTACGTACCCAGTACCAATAACTGAAACTTTCATGATTTTCTCCCATAGTTTGACTTTAGAACCGTAGCACTTTTGACACGATTATGCTAAAAATTTGTATGATCAGAACTTTTTTGAAATTACTTTTTGCAGGAGGATTGCTCTACTGGCTCATCAGTAGTGGAAAACTTGACTTAAGTCTCATTAAAAAAAGTTTTGAGGGTGGCCCTCAGTGGATTATTGCTCTGTTTCTTATTTTTGCTCAAGCTGTCATTGGAACTTTTCGCTACAAGATTTTGCTAGAAACTAAATCTTCAAAACCTCTTCCTTTTTTACAAATCTTAAGACTTAACTATATTGGATTCTTTTTTTCAAGTGTTCTTCCTGGAGCAGTGACAGGGGATCTGATTAAATTAGTTTATGTAAAAAAAATCGACCACTCTTTTAGTAAGTCCTTTCTTGTCACAATTACTCTTCTCGATCGAATTATTGGATTGGCCGGATTACTTTTTTTAGCAGGAATTTTTAGCCTCCTTAATTTCAGAGAGATCTCTTTGCTTTCGCCAAAAATCATCCCAATTATTACACTTAATCTTTTTTTATTTTGTGGAACACTCCTTTTTATAGGAATACTTATATCCCCATTGAAAGTTCAAAAAAAATTACTTCAAATAATAATAAAAATACCTTTTATTGGTTTGAAAATTTCACAATTGGTTGAACAAATTTTTGCCCTTCGTGAAAATAGAAAAGATATTATAAACTGCTTGATGCTAAGTTGTTTTGCTCAATTTTTGGGAATTTTAGCTTTTTGGACAATTAGCTCACCCTTTTACTCAGGGCATTTGCCTTTTCAATATGCATTTACTTTTATTCCAGTCGGCTTAATTTCAACGGCGATTCCAATTTCACCAGGCGGATTAGGTGTTGGACACGTTTTTTTTGCAAATCTTTTTTCATTGGTAAACATTGATAATGGTGCTTCTTTATTCAATCTCTTTTTCTTATGTAATTTTGCTCATAATTTAATTGGTGTTTTACCCTACCTAATGTCAGGCAAAAATTCACTTCCAGAATAGACACTTAATTAAATAGACTTTGAGTATTCCAAATCGATCATTTTGGCATATTTGAGAAGCACATAAAGAGCGTTGATAAAACAAATAATAAATCCATAGCGCCCGTCGAGTATACCCAATTTCAAAAAATAATCTTTAAAAAATTGATAGGGAGGTCTCGTTACTAATTTAAGGATTGTTGCTCGTTTTCCTTTTGAATAAAGTGCTTGAGCTTCAATTGTTGTAAATTTATTAGATTGCTTGATATGAGAAGAAATTGAATCATAGGAATAATGTAGGAGATCTCCTTTGAGTGTAGAAACAAGACCATCGACTTCAAGGCAGTCGTGAGGATTATTTCCAACCCACTTCCCTTTAGATTTTTGAATAAACCGCAATTTTGTATCTGGATACCAGCCACAATGACGAATCCATTGGCCATTGTATTGAGTTAATCGGTTAAATTGATAACCACTTCCTTTAAAGTTTAATTTTATTCTTTCAATTTCTCTTTTTAATTTTTCTGATAAACATTCATCAGCATCGAGAGAAATGACGTAATCATTCAAGGCCAGTTGAAGGGCAAAGTTTTTTTGTTCGACATATCCTAAGAATTTTTGTTCCACAAAGCGCACGCCATATTCTTGACAAATATTTTTAGTTTCATCAGTTGAACAAGAATCAACAACTAAAATTTCATCAGCAATTCCCTTAACAGATTGCAGGCATCTTCCAATATTTTTTTCTTCATTGAGAGTGATGATGACGACGGAAACCTTGATCATTTGAGCGCCTTGAAACCAATGCCTTTTTCAGAGAGTTGCATAATTAATTGAAAATCATTTGACCAAGGTAGTGCCAACTTAGAATACATTTTGTTTGGAGTACTAGAGCGCTTGAAAATTCTATCGAACCATGTTGGTTCAGTAATTACCATATTTAATTTTTGATCCTCAGGTACAAGATTGCTGGATTGGCACCAGTTAATTTTTTTTGCACTGATCTGTGAAATCAATTTTTTCGAATATTTTTCAGGATTTCCCACAATATAAATTTGATTTTTTTCTTCTAATTCCCAAATATCATTCATTCGCAAAATGCGCTCTTTCATAATTGGAGGGTGAGTTCCAAAATATGGAAGGCATTTATGCTTTCCACCATCTTTTAAACCTTTCTCTAGGCGCTCTTCTAAATCAACCGCCGTATGATAAAGCTTTCCCATTTCACGAGTTTTTTCTTTATAAGAAGCTTGCTCACGTACATGCCCATAATGATAAATACGAGCTTCAGTGTAATAAATTTTCTTAAAATTTCTGAACCCTTGAGCATCTCCCCAAGATTCGATTGGTGACTTTAGTTTAATTGCTCGTATCTCATGTGGGTACCAACGCTTTGAAACCGCAACTTGGTGATGAGTTTGCCAAAAATGGAGATATCGAAAAGAGATGGCATCAAAGCCTTCACTTTGTGCTTTTTCAATATCTTGTTTTAAAATTTCATAATCATCAGGGTGTAAAACTTCATCTGCTTGAAGATAGATTCCCCAGGCAAAATCATCAGTACCTACATCTGCTCTTAAAGCCTCTAGAGCAATATTGGTTTCAACAGAAAGCACTAAACCTGATTTTAAATTCATATCCCAAACGCTAGGAATAATTTTTACAAAAGGCATTTTTTGAATTTCGTTTTGAGTAGTATCATCTCCTGGATCTAGTGCCAGGTAAATTTTTTTTACAATGGGAGCCAGTGAACCTAATGATTCAGTAAATGAATAATCGTATTTTACGCCATTTCTAAGAAGGGTGAATCCATAGAGATTAATCAAATTTAAAAATCTTCGTTGCGTCTACGTGACCGTAGCGAATCCATTTGGTTTTAAAAGATTCAATTCTCAGTAAGAATTTTAATTCTTCACCTGGATTTTTAAGTTTTCTTACCTTTTTACATTCTTTTTTTAGAATAGAGCGGACTTCTTTCGGGATGACACAAAGTCCTCTCATTAAAAAGTTTTTATTTTCATTACAGATAACTCTGCCAACAAAAATATCATCTTTAATAATTGAGGGAAGTGACTCTCCTTTAGGTAGAGGAATTTTTTTATCGTGAAGCATATCGTAGAGGACATCAAACCCACGAAGATTTTTTCCCGTATACTCATAAAGTGAATAATTTACATTTGTGAGTGATTTCGCAAGTTGATCATCGACTTGGTTATTGATGAGGTAATCACTAATAACTGTTCGTGTTCCTCTTTTAGAAATAAATTGCAATACATACCATTCATTAAATGAATTCATTCGAGCTTCGAAATCATCATCGTCATCATTGGCCTGGCCAGTAATGGTGAAGTATTCTTTCTTGGCTTCAAGTAAAGTTTCGTAATGATTTCCCTGAGTGTAAATTTCAAGGGCTTTTAAAAAATGCTCTTTAAGCGAGGCGTTCATCATAATCCTTTAGTCAAAAACTATTGCTCTTATTCATCCGTTTTTAGTACAGCGAGGAATGCTTCTTGCGGAACCTCTACTGAACCAACCATCTTCATGCGCTTCTTTCCTTCTTTTTGTTTTTCAAGAAGTTTACGCTTACGAGAAATATCACCACCATAACATTTTGCTAAAACGTTTTTTCTTAAGGCCTTCACAGTCTCTCGCGCCACTATTTTAGCACCAATTGCTGCTTGAACTGCAACATCAAATTGTTGACGATCGATTAATTTTTGTAATTTCTGCACAAGGTCACGACCTTTATAGAACGAATTGTCACGATGACATATTATGGACAACGCATCAACATTGTCACCATTCAATAAAATATCAACTTTCACTAGGTCTGCCACAGCATAATCTCTGAACTCATAATCCATTGAAGCGTATCCACGTGTAAGACCTTTAAGTTTGTCATAAAAATCAAAAACCATTTCAGATAATGGTAATTCGTAGATAACCTGAACTCTTTCTGCGGTAATATATTTAATTTCAGTCTGAATTCCACGGCGCTCTTCACAAAGAGTAATCATGCGACCGACATACTCATTGGGGCAATGAATATTTAATTGAACCATTGGCTCACTAATCGATTGTATAAGTCCTGGGTCTGGCATTTCACTTGGATTTGAAATGGTAATTTCAGAACCATCATTTTTTAAAATTTTATAACTTACAGAAGGGGCAGTAGAAATTAAAAGCAAATTGAATTCTCGCTCTAATCGCTCTTGAATAATATTCATATGGAGAAGACCTAAGAATCCACAGCGGAATCCAAAACCAAGAGCAGCTGAACTTTCTGGTTCATAAGTAAATGAGGCATCGTTGAGAGCAAGTTTTTCTAAGGCATCTTTAAGATTTTCATAATCAGTAGACTCAACAGGAAAAATACCACAAAAGACCATTGGTTTGACTTCCATGTAGCCTGGAACGTTTGGAGTTTCTTTTTTGTTGGCATGAACAATAGTATCGCCAACATTAACGTCACGAATAGTTTTAATACCACAGACAACCATCCCTACTTCGCCGGCAGTAAGCTCGTCGACTTCAGTAAAAAAAGGTGAGTTCACCCCGAGTTTTAAAATTTCATATTCCATTCCGGCATTTTTCAAAAAGACTTTATCTTTTCTTTTCATTGTTCCTTCGACAACTCGAACGAGAATTACGACACCTTGGTAATTATCAAACCAAGAGTCAAAAATCAGGGCCTGAAGATCATGGTCGCGAGTCCCTTTTGGAGGTGGAATTTTTTGAACAATTACTTCAAGAAGCTCATCGATTCCCAAACCACTTTTAGCTGAAACTAAACAAGCATCACTGGTATCAATACCAATAATGTCTTCTACTTCTTTTTTGACTTTTTCAGGGTCGGCATGAGGTAGATCGATTTTATTGATAACTGGGACAATTTCTAAATTATTGTCAATGGCCATATAAACGTTGGCTAAAGTCTGAGCTTCTACACCTTGAGAGGCATCAACAACTAACAAAGCACCATCGCAAGAAGCCAGAGATCTCGAAACTTCATAGGAGAAATCGACGTGGCCTGGAGTATCTATTAAATTAAAATAATAAGTATTCCCATCTTTTGCTTTATAGGTAATTCGAACGGCTTGGGCCTTGATGGTTATCCCTCGCTCGCGCTCAAGTTCCATATTGTCGAGTAATCGGTCTTTTTTCTCGCGATTGCTGACAGCAAAGGTTGCTTCCATGATCCGATCGGCGAGTGTCGACTTGCCGTGGTCAATATGAGCGATGATTGAAAAATTGCGGATAAACTTTTGATCCATTATTGCCTGCATTTAGATTGTATAAGGGGGCACAAGAGCATATCATTAGAAATTAAATCAGGAAATCTTAAAGAAGAAATTATGAAAATAGACTTTCGCATCGAACATATTGATCCTCTTGGGCAAGGCGTTTTTAAAACTGAGGGGGCCGACCCCGAAAGTGGTGAAATCAAGCGCCAAGTGACTTTTATTAAAAAAACTCTCCCTGGTGAGGTTGGAACTGCTGAAATTTATTCAGTAAAAAAAGGTGTTCAATTCGCAAAGTTAATTGAAATAACCAAACCTTCTCCGGAGCGACAGGTTCCGGAATGTGTCCATTTCAATCAATGCAATGGGTGTGATTATCAACACACAACATATGAAAAAGAACTCGAATATAAAAAATTGGCACTCACTCGCCATTTATTTAAATTCCCAGAAGTCCCTATTACAATTCATGGTGCCCCACGACGATTGAGTTATCGAAACCGCATCCAACTTCACTACGATAAAAAGAAAAAACTTTTGGGCCTCCAAGATGCTCTAATGCAAATTATTCCCGTTCCAAATTGCTTAATCACTGCTCCAAGCATCGCTTATGAACTTCGAGCATTATATGCAGAAAATTCTTGGCTTAATCTTTTAGCAAAAGAGCCACCAATTGGTCATATCGAACTTTATGCAAAAGAAAATGATAAACGCGAAGGACATAATGTCCAAATATCGATCAATCGCAATTATGCCAATGGCGGATTCACTCAAGTCAATTTTGAAATGAATGAAAAACTTCGAGAATGGGTCAAAAAGAAAGCTGACCAAGTTATTCCTGCGAAGGCCATCGTTTATGATTTATTTGGCGGAAATGGGAACTTAACGGCAAAATTTAGAAATACTACTTTAGTTGTCGATAAATACCGCACTCCACCTGAAGCCAATGGACATCAAAAATTTTATTCTTGCGATCTTTACGATAAATCGGCCATTAAATCTTTAATTGGATTAAAGACACATGGAATACCACGTCCAAATTGGTTAATTATTGACCCACCAAGATCGGGACTCAAAAATCTACACGAATTTTTAGCTGAATTTAAACCAGATGGATTCATTTACATTGCTTGTCAGGCAACAAGTTTTGCTAGAGACACGATGCCCATCTTAAAAAATTACGAACTTCAAAGTTTAGAATTGTTTGACTTATTTCCTTCAACTCAACACTTTGAAACGATAGGCATATTTACAAGAAGAAAACTTAACGAGTAGAATAATCACTAGTTTACTCGTCTTTTAGGATATGAGGTTCTAAATGAAAAATACTTTAAAATGTATTAAGCGCCATGGATTTTTTGGAGCATTTGCTTTCGCGACACTTCTACTTGCCTCGTGCTCAACAAATGAATTAGCAGAAAAATCCTCAGAACAAAAAAAAGCTGAAATTTATTATGGGCAAGGAACTAATGAATTAGTTAAAAAAAATTATTCCCAAGCTTTAATCAACTTAGTTAAAGCAAAAGAATTTGACCCAAATGATTCATTAGTACGAAACAATCTTGGCATGGCGTACTACTTTCGTGAGCAGCCAGTATTAGCAGAAAAAGAATTATTAAAAGCAATTTCACTTGATAACAAAAATTCTGATGCAAGAGTTAATTTAGGCTCTCTATATATGGAATTAAATCGTCTCAAAGAAGCGAGAGTGCAATTCACGGCCGTACTTGAAGACTTAACTTACTTAAACCAATTTAGAAACTATTTTAATCTCGGTATCCTTTCACTCAAAGAGGGTGACAGAGCAAGCGCTTTTGAATTTCTACTTAAATCTGTTAAAGAAAGAGATGAATATTGCCAAGGCCATTTTAAATTAGGTGAACTTTACTTAGAAGAATATAAATTTAAACAGGCCCTAAGTTCATTTCAAGAGTCAGCTAAAGGAACTTGTGTAAATGAGCCGGCCCCGCACTATCAGCAAGCACTTGCCCTTATGAATCTAAACCGATTTGAAGAATCTCGCGCTAAATTAAAAATGATTATTGAAAAATTCCCAAAAACTCGCTTCAACTCTTTAGCAAATATTCAATTAAAAAAAATATCTTCTGAATTGCGTGAACAATCAGCAAATGGAAACTTTCAAACTGAAGTAATTAAAGAATCTAAAACAATAGAATCACCTAACTTTTAAAAAAATTATGACTGAAGAAACAAACGACACTACATTAAATGAAAATAACCCACCTTCACCTGAACTACAGGCTTTTGAAGCGGATGATAATCCCTACGCTAATATCTCAATAGGTGATCTCCTTCGCTCTAAACGCGAAGAAAAAGGTGTCAATCTAAAGACCATTTCTCAGCAAACTAAAATTCATATGGGTCTACTGGAACATCTAGAAAACAATGAATTAAATCAACTTCCAAGCAAAACATACGTCAGAGGATTTGTTAAATCTGCAGCTAAAATCTTAGGGATAAAGCAAGATGTGGCCATGTTTGTTTTAGAATCTACTTACAATCGTCAAAATAAGAATTCAAAAGCAGAAGTTCCCAATGTTGAAATGAGAAATGAAACTGCTAGGAATACACTAACGTCAATGGCCGCCACTCCGCTTGAAGCCGTTCGCAACGTGACTGCATCTTCAACTTCTTTTTTAGCGATTGCTGCAGTCACCATTTTTATATTGGGGGTTGTTGGATTTAATATTAAAAATATTATCGACCGCTCCGCTGAAGAGCATTTAAAATTACCGCAAGTGTTTAGCACAATTCATCAAAAAATTAAGCCAGCACCGAAGGCAATTGTTCCAAAAGTTATTCCGAAATCAGTCGAAGCAGAATTAGCACAAGTTTCAACGATGAAGGTAAATCTTATTCAAGATAAAAAAGATAATAATCCCAAAACTGAAGTCTTAATAAATGATGTAAGTTTAAAAAATATATCATCCATAGAAAAACAATTCACTGAAGACAGTACAATCACTGGGGCAAAATTAGACGAAATTTTCCCATCTCGCTACAAAGTTAGAGTCGTAAAAGGTGTTGAAAATATCTTTATCAATGCAACTGACGGTGACTCTTGGATAACGTATAAAGTTGATGAAAAAGAAATTAAAAAATATGTTTTAAGACAAGGAAGAAGTGTCTTTATTCGCGGTGAAAAAATTAGATTATTTTTAGGAAATACTAAAACAATTAAAGTTTTTTATAACAATAAGCTGATTTCTTTTAATTCAAAAAGTAGTATTAAAAATCTCGTTTTTCCCGAAGAAATCAAATCAAAATTCATGACTCCCCTTTTTGTTTTTCAAAAAGATGGCACAGTTTTAACGAGTGATGATTTTGTTAAGGCTAATCAAAAATTAAATCCTGGCTCAGCTAAAACTATTCCTGAGAATGCTTCTGGAACACCAATTGCAACTGATATGCCAACCCCTTCTGCGACAGCCCCAAAGAAAAGTCGTGCTAAATCTCTTGAAAAATTAAAAGTTAAAGAAATTGTAAAAGATTTAGAAAAAATTCAGGAAAAAGTTCAGGAGAATGGACAAGAAAAAGTTCAAGAACGAACTCAAGAAAGATTTAAAGAAAAATTAAAAGACAAGCAACCTGAAAATCCAATGAAAAAAGCGGTAGAAAATATCTAGTTTGTTAACCAATCCAATCTAATTTTTTATAAAAATATGTCGCAACTCCGAGTAAAATTACACTCGGAGTAAAATTAGCAAGCGCTGGATCTATTTTTGCTTTTTGGGCTAAACTAATTAAGAAAAAATAAACAATATAATAACCAACCATAATAATAAGTGCTTTTACCGAATTATTTCCCCCTCCTCTTCCTCGTGTAATTCCCAATGTAAATCCAAGAAAAACAAATAAAATAATTTGAGGAAAAACTGCATAGCGAGAATAAAGCTCTACTTGAGTTTTAAAATAAGATTTTTTTAAATCTTCTAATTCATTTGGAAGTTTTTGAGCAGATTGAGCATCACTGTATTTTGCTATTTTTAGATCTATTATTTCTAATAATTCTGAATTTGTTTTCATACTATCTTTATCGAGCATAGTCATAGCAAGCTCTGAATTAAAAACGGGGAAATCATATTCCTTAAATAAGACCTTCTCTACTTGAGAGCCGGATTCATCAATTTTAATAATATTTCCTTCGTTTAAATGTAGTCTTAGACTTGGAGCATGCCATTGATCTGCATATATTTTTATAAGGGAGCCTGTGTTGGCAAAAATAATTCTCTGCTGTAATCGTGATTTATCTATAACCTGGAGAAAGACGCCCTTAAAATTATTTCCATCCTCTGTGACATCTTCAGCAAAAAGTGTGGCATTAGGAATTTCTGTAAAAAATTGTCCTGATTTGATACTGGTTAATACCCCAGCTGAAGTTAATTTTACCACTGTGTTTTTAAAAGCGGCATTGGCCTTTGGAATGAATATTCCATTCAAAGAATGGATGGTAAAAGCGATTAACAAGCTCGTAACAAGAAACGGGGTGAATATTTTAAACTTACTCATTCCAAAAGAGCGCATCGCAATGATTTCAGAATCTTCACTAAGCTTATTAAGGGTGAAAATAGTTGCAAAAAAAGCGGCAAGTGGGGCGGCCAGGGGAAAGAAAGAAACACTTAAATTTGTCACCATCGACAATACTGTCATTAGATCGACGCCCTTATTGACGATTAAGCCAATAATTCGAAACATGTAAAATGTAATTAAGAATGCGACGAAAAAAATGAACCCCATCACAAAGGGTGGAATAAATGAGGAAGCCAAATACCGAGTAGTTACTTTTAGCATAGATTGTGCTATTTTAGCCCCATTATGATTTTTTTAATATCATTTCCTTGAGCCAATGGAGTTCTTATGAAAATTAATTTAAGTTTTGAAGCAAAACAATCAGGTACCGAGCTTCACATTTTTTCTTGTTTTAATAAAGTGCAAGAAAGTAAAACAACTAAAAAACTAGATGCTAAAACTACAAAAAAAACTGACAAAGTTTTATCCCACTCTCACTGGTCAGCTGAGTTAGCAGAATCATTTGAACATTCTGTTGCATCAAAACATTACAAAGCTGAATGTGGTGAAATGTTTTCTATCACGATGTTAAGTGGGGCAACTGCTCTTATCGTGGGCCTTGGTGATAAAACAAAACTCACAAAAGAAATTGTAAGACGACAAATCGCAACTACATATAAAGCAGTTTCAGGTAAATACGAAGATGCAACAATTCATATTGATGGATTTTTAGTTAAAGGTCATGCTGAAGAAACTATTTCTGCAATGGTTGAATCTCTTCACATGGTTTCGTATGCTTTTGATCGTCATTTAGCTGTTAAGAAAAAAGCAAAACTTCAAAGCATCACACTGGCAACAAACGAAAAGAAAACTCAAGCCAAAAAATTTGAAGCTGCTATCAATGAAGCTCATGCTATGGGTGAATGTATTAAAGTTGCTCGTGATTTCGTGAATGAAGCACCAAATATTTTAAACTCAGAAACTTACGCTAAAGAAATTGAAAAAGACGTTAAAAATCTTAAGCATGTTAAAATTAAGGTTCTTGGTAAAGCAGAACTTAAGAAAGAAAAAATGGGAATGTTTCTTTCAGTTAACGCAGGATCTGCTTTTGAGCCACGCTTGGTTCATTTAACTTACACTCCCCCAAAAGCTACTGCAAAAACAAAACACATCGCTCTAGTTGGTAAAGGATTAACATTTGATACTGGTGGATATTCATTAAAGCCTGGTGCCTCAATGATGAATATGAAATTTGATATGGCCGGCTCAGCAACTGTTTATGCTGCTTTTAGAGCTGCTGCACTGTTACAACTTCCAGTAAAAATTTCTTGCTACCTTGGAATCACAGACAATGCTGTTAACCACTTAGCAACAATGCCTGACTCAATCGTCACTGCTAGAAATGGTAAAACAGTTGAAATATTAAACACTGATGCTGAAGGACGCTTAGTTCTTGGCGACGTTGTTAACTATGCTTGTGACAACAAGCCAGATGCACTTATTGACTGTGCAACACTAACTGGAGCAGTACTAGTCGCTTTAGGAAGCGAAGTTTGTGGATTGTTCTCTAACAATCAAAAACTTGCCGACTCACTTTTAAAGTCAGCTAAAAATGCAGACGAATACATGTGGCAACTTCCGATCATAGACGAACATAAAAATGATATGAAAGCACTAGTCGCTGATTTAAAAAACATCGGCTCAAATGGTTTCGGTGGATCTGCTAAAGGTGCTGCGTTCATTGAATACTTCGTTGAACCAGAAATCGCTTGGGCCCATCTTGATATCGCAGGCATTGGAGACTCTCAAGGTCACCTTTCATACTGTCCAGCAAAAGGTGGTTCTGGTTTAATTATCAGAACTCTTGTTGATTACTTAAAAAATGTCTAATTTTAAAATCGTATTAGTCGCGCCTGAAATTCCCGGTAATACCGGGAGTATCGGGCGCACTTGCGTTGCTCTTGATTTAGAACTAATTCTCATAAAACCTCTCGCTTTTGATATTGATGAAAAAGCAGTCAGAAGAGCGGGCCTTGATTATTGGAAATATGTTAACCTTAAAATCTTTGAAAGCTGGGAAGATTTTATCGCTAAAGAAAATCCTAGTAATGATCAATTATTTCTTTTTTCACGTTTTGCCACTAAACCACTTTTTCACGCAGAATTAAAAAAAGACTGCTATCTCGTTTTTGGTTCAGAAACAAAAGGACTCGATTCTAAAATCAAAGATCAATTTAAGAATCAGCTTGTGACTTTGCCTATGAATTCGGAACATATTCGTTCCCTTAATCTCGCTAACGCTGCGACGGCTGCTGCTTACGAAGCTTTAAGACAGATTTCTTTTTCATAACTGTCACATGCTACTTTAATAAAAAGATGAGAGGCAAATTATGAAAATTTCCTATGATAAAGAAGTTGGCATCCTTTATATAAAAGTCATTGATGTTGCAAAAATTATTGAAACCGAAGAAGTTGCAAAAGGCGTCTTATATGATTATGTCGAAAATAATTAAGTTGTAGGTATTGAAATAATGTTAAACCAAAATCCAGACATTGAACTTCAGTTAAAAAATCTTTCGAACATTATGTAAAAAAAATGCCGCATAAATGCGGCATTTTTAAACTATATTTATAAAAATTAACTTATAAAACCGAAGGTTTTGCCAGCAAACATCCAGGAACTTTTAAATCTATTGAAAAATCCGGAGTTAAACATGAATAAATATTATATGTCTGTTGACCATATTTTTTATCTTTAATCGTTGTGATTGTTCCATTAGCTGAAATCTCACAAGGGTTATTGACCGCACATTTTTTTCCATCTTCATTAGCTGTATTATTAATTGCGATAACTGATCTTGTTCCTCTCGCAATGATTGGTGAACCTGAAGTTCCACCAATTGTATTACAACTATCTGTATATCGAATTGAATCTTTAAACATCCAATCCCCTTCTTTTAAATTAAAGATAAAGGCATCAATTGCACATGAATAACCACGGTCCCAATAACCAGATACGATATCAATATCTGCTCCAAGGCTTGGTCTAACAGTATCTAAATCAAACGAAGAAATTTTATATTTCTTTAAAATTTCATCATACGACTGAGTTAATTCATAAATTGTGATATCAGTATCAGTCATAGCCGCGTAGACAACTTTGCTAGCTGTAATTGGAAATAACTTCATTTGTTTATCAAAAATTTTCATCGATCTTTTTGAAGCTTCATTTAAAATAACTTCACCTGGCTTAAGCATTCCACCAAATGGCCCACTAGAAAAGCAATGACCATTTGTTAACACCAAAGCTTTCGCACTCATTGGCTGACCTGATAATCTAATCAATGATCCTGAACAATTTGACAACTTCACGATTCCTTCGAAATCATAATTCGTTACATTGTCAGAGTTAATATCAATTGCTTTGTTAATAGTTAGCGCATTAAATGGCGCCTTTGGAATTGCGTACGCTGACGAAATTAAGGAAAGAGACAGAGTAAGCGATATAGAGAAAACGACTGTAAACAACTTCATATTCGACCATCCTTGGTTTTATATTGGATAATAATCGTAGAATAGAAGGTTTGCGTTTGGATAGTTTAAGTTGGGATTTATTAGATGAATAAAACTTACTTTAGTGTTGATAAAATGACACCCATATTATTTATGAAGCAATTTTCTTGTTTTTCACATTAATATTCACGGTCTGACCTAAGAGAATTAATATTTTTATTAACCTATCAATAGAAAATCGCTGAATATTCTGAGTTTTAATCCTAGAAAAATCGGCGCGATTTAATTCTGTTAATTTTAGTATTTCCTCAATCGACATATCTTCCGTAATTTGATTAATTTTTGCTGAAAGTTTGTATTTTTAAAGATCACCTTCGTTCACAACTTTTTTAGAAGTTCCGATACTTTTAGGATCAATATTATATGGATTAAATTTTTTCATTTTTTATGTCCTTTATTCTATAAACTGTAATTATTCCTAACGTTTGTTTGTTGTCTAAACAAATACAAAAAACTAATTTATACATTTTGCCCTGAAAAACTTTTGAAATATTAAAAATAATGGAAGTTTGATCTATTAATGTATTTAAAAATAAAAAAGCCAGGATTTCTCCTGGCTAATATTAACAAAAATTAAATTTGAAAATTAAAACTTGTAAGTTAAACCAACTTTTGAAAGTAGATCGTCACCTGCTAAAACACCAGTATTTGTCGTTCCACCAGCACCATTTCTAGCTGGACCAGAAAGAGCAAGAACACCATCAATTGAAACTTGACCAAGAGTAACAGTCGCTCCAGCATTTACTTCAGTTGAATTAGAGATTGTTCCTTTTCCAACAGTTCCATAAGTAGCACCTACAACTGCTTGAGCTGTTCCGCTTAAGATACTTGTGTAATTTCCGTTGTCTTTTTTCCCATAAAGGTTTTGAACAACTGAACCACGAACAGTTAACCAGTCATTAGCTTTCGCTTCATAACCAAGAGTTACTGGAATAGCTATTGTATGTACAGTTGCTCCAAGAGCGTACTTTACAGCAATATCAGTTTTTCTAAACGCTAATGATCCAATTAATTTATCAGTTGAATTAACTGTCATTTCACTTCCGTAACCAAAGTTATAAGCAGTGAAAGATCCTTTAACTGTAGCTGAACCAGTATTTAATTGATCCCATGAAAAATTCTTCACGTACCCATAAACACGACCAGCTCCTAATAAATATGATCCTCCAACTTGAACACCTAGTTTTCCTTTGAATTCTTGAATTCCTGCAGTGCTAGCTGTTTCTGACTTACTAGCAAGTGAAAGGTTCGCATGAGCATCCCAGTTTGAACCAATTAATCCAAAACGAGTTGAAAGTGCATTATCTTTTGAGCTAATTGATTCTTTTTTTCCATTAGCATAAAGGAGGTTTGCACCCCATTTTACCCCAGCTTCACCACCAACAAAAAGATCGATTTGGTTGTCTGAAGTTTGAAGCATTTTTCCAGCTGAATCATCAGCAGTTGCTAAAATTCTTAAAAGAGAAGATGTGTTCGATTCATTACCAAAGTAAAGACCGTAAACCATTCCGCCGTATTTTTTAAAGACTCCACCTTGAGCTTTACCTTTATTCACAGCTTCAGTAGTTGCAGTTGCAGCAAATGAACGTCCAACTCCACCGTACTCTGTCACTAATTGATCAGCATAATTATTTACGTAAGCTGAGTTTAAGAAAATATTTCTACCGTCTTGAACGTAATACATCCCTTCGTTATCAGTTTCTTTCATTCCCAAAGCAAGTAGTCTTGCTTCTGTAGCGAAAACTGAAGAAGAAAGCACTAGCAGGGCACTTCCAATCATCATTATTTTTTTCATTTGTATCTCCAAAGCATTAAAGTCGTCTAAAAATTTTCAGAAAAAAAAGCCCTCCGAAGAGGGCCAATCAATTTTCTTTTAAAAAATTAGAACATGTAAGTTACACCAACTCTAGAAAGTAGGTTGTCTGTAGCAAGAACACCTTCTTTAGTTCCAATTGTACCAGCTCTTGAAGAAGCAGTTGTTCCAATTGAACCGTCAACTTTTAGTTTACCGAAGTTAAGAGTTGCTCCACCGTCTACAGTTGTAGAGTTAGCAATTGTAGTTGTCTTACCAGCGATTGACTTAGATGAACCAAGAATTACGTTTTGGTGAACGTTACCTCTAAGAGTTAACCAAGAAGTAGCGTCTGCTTCCATTCCGATAGTTACAGGTAGAGTTGTTGTTTTTACTTTTCCGTTTTCAGTTGTAGTTACCGAACCAGCAACTTCATCAGATCCAAGAACTAACTTAACGTCAGTCATGATTCTAGCACCTGGATTAACTTCATGAACTCTTGCAGCACCAACAGTGATGTCTGAAGTTTTATGAGTTACCGTTCCAGCTGTACCAGCTGTAAAGTGTCCACCAGCAGCAGCAGTGATTGTTGAACCAGTTGCAGCAGTTACGTCTTCATTTGTGTTGTTGTAATCAGCAAAGAAAGTCATTCCTGACCACTTGTAAGCTCCACCAACTTGGAAACCTGGCTTTTTCTTCCAAACGTCACCAGCAACAGCTGCACCTTCTGATTTATCAGAAAGAGTGATGTTGGCGTAACCATCGATATCACCATGAGTAACACCGAGGCCTAAACCTAATGCAGAGTTCTTAGTATCAAATGTTCCTTCATTTTTAGAGTTTGCATAGTGAACGCGAGCTCCCCATTTCAATCCCATATCGCCAGCAAGCATTAAATCAATTGCGTTTTGGTGATTTAAGAAAGTTCCACCAGTAGAAGTTCTAGCTGGTCCGTTATTTCCTAAGTATAAACCGTAAGCAAAAGATCCCATTTCACGGAAGAATCCGCCTTCAGCTCTTGGTGAAGTTGCAGAGTCAGCTTGTTGAGAAGCTCCCCATTCAGTTGTGATGTAGTTTTTCATGTCGTTAAGTGAAGCTGGATTCAAAAATACTGAACGCGAATCATTTAGGTAGTAAGAGTATGACCCTTGTCCTAAAGCTTCCATTCTAGCTTTTGAAGCAAATGCACTTGTTGATAGAACTGCAAGACCTGCAATTACTAATACGTTTCTTTTCATTATTCTTCTCCTTGAAGTTAAACAAAGTATAAAATACTTTTGTCCTTAAAAATTCACATTATAAGTAAATGGTGTGTTCAGTCCGCATGTTTGTCAACACGCCGAAGTTAGATTTTTTTGGTGAGAATAGACTGGACAAGGACTGCACGAGCGAAGACATTAACACCACCTTTTGAATATTCGAAGTTCCCTTGCTCGCGGTGTGTATCAATAATAGGGGCATTGATTCCCATCAGGAAAAGATTCTTTGTTTCGCTTTTTCCCGAATTTAAGGTCTTCTCGAAAAGATCGTTGTCAATTTTCAGACATCCAATTTCTTGTTCCAAAACGATATATTCACGGGCCTTTATTTTTGAAAATTTTTCAAAAATTTTCTCTAAATTCTTTTTTAAGAGCCTAATAACTCTCGAAATGTCTTCTTCTGATGACTGATCCTCATCCAAAAAGTGGATAAATTCAACTTCTTGGGCCCCTAATTCATCATTATATGTCTGATTAAACTCACCAACAAAATGCCCCCAATCGTGCGTATAACTTAAGGGAATAAAGAGTGTTTCAGCGATATCAGTAATGGGTTTTTCGAAAATAAATTTAATACAAATAGCAGAAGGTGTTTTTGTACTCTCACAAAACTCTATAAATGAATCCGAAAGTTCATTCTTATGAGTGTAAAATTCTAAATACTGATACGGCGATTGCCCAAAATAAAGTTTTTCGCATTCAAACTCAGTTCCATTTAAGCACTCTACTTTGAATCCATCATTTGATCGCTGAATTGTTTTTAACCTAACTTGGTAAGCTTCAGCATTCATCGTAACTAATAAATCTTCAGCTGATAATAACTCTGGAAAAATCTTTGTTGCATCAATATTAAATCGCGATGAAGTAAAAAATTCTTCATTAAACTTCAAAGCTTCTGGCTTACTTCTTCCCCCAAAACTTTTCCAAGTCATATCTTTATAAAACATCGCCTGAGTTGTACCAATATCACCAACAGCTTCTGGGTAAATTTCTTGAATGATTTTTTGATTATCCACTCCCCGAACAGTGCTCGGTCCTTTTGGGAGAAGATCCGATTTCAAAATAGTGTCTTCAGATAAAAGACGTACGTTATCTTTGCCGTATTTTTCTTGTAGTGATTTATACATTGATAAAGCAAAAATATCTTTTCCAACAACAAGGTGCTGAGCTTTAATAAACTCCTTTTCAACTACGACTACTTTTTTTAATTTATGGAGGTCTTTGAAAGCCATTTTGTATGATCCTTGAAGTGCACTTGAGATATTGAGAAAATCAAGTGTACTTCAAAGAAAAAGTGACTGAGAAGCAAAATTTCTAATCGCCGTAGAGATTTTTTTTCAAAATAGTAGTAAATTGCACCCCCGAACCACTAAATTGAAAAATACATTCCATTAACCAAGCGACTTCAATTACTTAATCCATTTATCTTTTTCCCACTCACGCACAAAGCCATTACCATTGACACTTTTTCAAACATGTGCTATTAATAGCACATGTTTCATTTGGAAACATTTGTGAGAAAAATACATTGGAATATAAAAGCACTCGAATTTGTTAAGGCACTTGACTCTGAAACTAAACGAGAAATCGGAACATTATAAATGCTGATTCAATCGGGTCATTTGCTAAATGAGCCGCAATCAAAACAAATGAATGTGATTTATAAAAATGCTCATGAACTTAGAATTAAAAATAAATTTATCAATTAAAAGGATAAGGAATTTTTTAAATGAAAATAAGTAAAGCTGCCAAACAATTAGCTGAAGACCTAGGACTTACTGAAGTAGATGCTTATATAATGGAACTAAAAACAAAACTTTATTCTAAAAGTGCTGAGCTCATAAAATCATCTAAGTTAACCCACGATGAAATAGCCAAACTAATTGGTACATCTAGAAGCAGAGTAACTAGAATCTCCAATTATGGAGAAAACAGTGTCTCATTAGAATTATTAATTAAACTTATTGCAGTACTAGAAGGAAAACCAGCTATTAAGTTTGCAGCTTAATAGTCGGTTTACTTAATTATTAACTTATCTCCCGCTGAAACTTTGCGGGATTTTCTAATATCATTGTTTGATGCTATTAACCGCTTCACGCTGATCCCGTGTTTCTGTGCCACGGTGAAGAGTGATTCGCCTTTTTTTACGGTGTAATAGCGAACGGACTTTTTTCCGGACCTCGCATACCGTCTATAACGGTGGTTTCTGCGAAGGACTTCTCGCCTTGGTTTCTCATAAAGATCAGCATAAAGGTTATTTGACGGACTCACCATTTCACCAATTCTAAAAGGCAGTTTTACACTATCACCTTTTTGGAATCTGCTTGTTTCTGAAACATTATTAAGCCCCGATAAAACATAAGTTTTTCGGATTTTAAATTTCTTAGAAATATCTGCGAGAGTCATTCCTTTTTTAGGAACAACATATTCTTGAAAATTGCTTGCAACTAAATCAAGTTTAGAGCAACATTGTGCAAATTTCTCTGCTGAATTTGGAGGAAGACGAACTTTATATCCTTCAATGTTTGGAGGAGTAAACCAACGCAAGACTTCTGGATTTAAACGTTGAATCTCTTCAAACTCAACCCCAAGAGACTCAGATAATTTAATTAAGTCTGTTCCTGATTTAACAGTGACTTCATCAAAATCTAGAGGTTCATGAAATTCAACATCATCAAAACCAAATGACTTTAAATTTTTTCCAATGATCGCCAAGGCCATAATCTTAGGAACATAATCTTTTGTTTCAGCTTTTAAATAACGACCTTTTGAAATATCCCAAAAATCTTCAGATTTATATTTGATAATTGCTTTTGAAAGTTTTCCTTCACCGGCATTATAAGCAGCAGCAGCTACTTCCCAAGAACCAAAATCGCCGTAAAGTTTTGTTAAATATCTAGCTGCCGCGACTGTGGCTTTAATTGGATCGCGTCTTTCATCTTTATACCAGTTCTGCTCTAATCCATAATTTCTTCCAGTGGCCGGCATAAATTGCCAAGGACCAACAGCAGAGGCCCAAGATTTTGCAGATGTATTAAATCCACTCTCTGCCATTGCTAAAAAGATTAAATCTCTTGGAAGTCCGTGCTCTTCTAATATGGCCCCTAAGATCGGAGCATATCTTCCAGCTCTTTCTGTATAGCGTTCGAAAAATCCTCGCCCTCTGTTTAAAAAATAATCCATCCATTTTTTAACTTGGTCGTTATAAACAACAGGTATATCAAAATAATTATTTTCTAAATTAAGCTCCTCAGCTCCTTTTAAAAAATATGTTTTTCCTTTATAGGTTCCTGCTCCTTCGATAGTCGCAGCACCATTGATCATCGACTTTGATTGAGTCTTGGCAATCTTTGTACTTTCTTCTTCATCTTTTTTTCGGTCTTGCTCGCTATAATCAGGTTTTTTCAAACGCAAGTATGCTTCCCTGACACTTTCTGAAGCAAATCCATCCGTCGATTTATGCTCTTTAGTAGCATTAGTTTCTACAACAGTTTGCTTTTTAGGTGTCGTTGCACAAGCTGAAATAAGAGTAAGGACAAGGAGGCTTAATAATGTTTGGTTGGTTTTAACCATGAAAAATAATCCTTATTATAGAGGAATCCAACGATCCTGTTGGATTTTAGCCCAAGAGCTCTGACTCAAAGAAAAGTGTAACAAATAAAACAAAAAATAAAAAGTATTTTCCCCACTAGCATCTCTATTAAGCCTCATCTATTATTAATTTATGTCACTTTTGTTCATTCATTTATTTATTTTTCTAAGACTAATACACGCCGAAATTACTCCGCCAAATTATGATTTCACCTTAAAAACGCTTGAAAGTTTTATGCCCGGAAAAAATATTGATGAAATTAAAAAGCTAAATCCTAAATTTGATATCTTTGCAGATAACGGAGATCAGAAAATATTAAGATTTAAACTTTTGCGGGCAAATTACTTTCTCGACGTATATACTCAGGTAAAAAAGGATACTGTTACCGATCTTTTCGTCAGGCTTCCACAGCATTTTTTACACGATCTCTTTTTAAGAGATTTACAAAAAAAATGGAACAAACAAGACAAGTATGTCAGACATGACCGCAGTGCCGTCTATGTTTGGCTCAACAGAGACAATAATACAATTATCTATCATGGAAGTTGTTCGATCACTTGCTTTCCTATGTTCATAGAAATAGTGAGTGCTGAAAAATCAGTTATTCCAATGTATGTAAAATTAAATGAAGCTTTGCCTAGATGGTAATATTTTTATTTCTAGAATAAATAATCATTCCAATTCCAGAAAAAATCATTAAGAAACAAAGAATTTGTCCCATAGTAATCATGCCAAAATAATATCCAAGCTGAGCATCTGGTTCTCGAAAAAATTCGATGATAAATCTAAAAACACCATACAGAGAAACAAAGGCACCAGAAATAATTCCGTAAACTTTTACTTTCTTTTTAATTGTCCATAAAAGAATTCCCAAAACGAGTCCTTCAAGAAATCCCTCATACAATTGTGAAGGGTGACGAGGAAAAGGACCACCATCTCTAAAAATAATTCCAAATGGTGAGTCTGTGATTCGTCCATACAATTCACCATTGATAAAATTCCCCATTCTTCCTAAAAACATTCCTGGAGTACCTACTAAAGCCACTGAATCCATTACCTCGAACCAAGCGAGTTTATTTTGACGAGCAAAGAAATAGCCTCCGGCCAAAAGGCCTACGAGTGCTCCGTGAAAACTCAATCCACCTTTCCAAACGGCTAAGAGATCAGTCAAATTATCAGAATAATAACTCCAGTTATAAATAAATACGTACGCTGCTCTCGCGCCAACAAACATAAAAATAATCATGGTCGTTATAAGTGAATCTATTTTTTCTTCTGGAATTTTAAAGAAATTTTCTCGAACTAATTTTTTCAGCATGTAGCCCGCTATCAAAAAACCGATGACATACATTAGTCCATACCAACGTATTTGCACTCGGCCTAAGTCTAATAATACGGGATTTAAATTGTGTACATAATGTGTGGGCATTTGTTTTCTCTTTTTAAAATGATTTTAAAAAGATTACAGAACCTTCTTTGTGATGACAAATGAGTTTCATATTACAAAGATAAATCTGTGCGCGGTCTAAAACTTTCCGAAGGGTGAATTAACCCATCAGTCATTTTTCCTAATGATTGAATCATTTGCCTAACTGGCACAGATAGGCCAGATGAATCTAAATATGAGCAATGGGCAGATAGAAAACTGAGAAGCTCTTCACTACTCATTTTAATGTTGCGCCCCCTAAGAGTTGGATCCAATCTTAAAATTTTAAAATGCGGCCGAAGTTTTTTGACACCATCTTGAGAAATCATTCTCAGTCCAACAATATCTATAAAAACCACTTCTCCTCTCGATTCAAGCGGTCTTTGGGCAACCATTCCATCATCAACGGCCACTCCCCAAATTCCAAGAACTCCATGGGGAACTAGGGCCCAACTTAAAAAGCGATTAATCATCATTTTGCTGGCGAGCAAAAATTGGTTTGAGCCAAAATCTTTATAACATCCAAGTTGCCATTCCTTTGCACCAAAAGAATAGACCATTAATCCAACTTCTTTGTGACGATAAACGCGGTAGCCTACCTTCGGGATTATACTCTCTGCACCATAACGATCACTCTCCATCGTCTTTTGAATTTGCTTTGCAACAATTGGAGATGCTTCAGAAATATGGAGAATACGACAATTATTATTTTTTTTAAGATCTGCTAGTGCAGCTAATTCCTCTTTTTCATTCAATTTATGAAATTTCATTCGCACTAAAAAGTCTCCGAAGTTGTTTTCAAAACTCCCCAGGTCTGCTGAAAGATAAATTGGTAAATTGAGATCTTTTTGGTACTGAAAATAAGTTTTTTTACTCACTGGATTATCCCCGGTTATATTCAGCTTATCGGGTCCTTTTCCCTTGACATTAACCCCCCTCTTGCATAAAAGTCATAGATTCATAAATAGTGGCTAAAGTTAGGGTCAACAAGCTTTACTAATTACCGACTAAATAGGTCGCCATAATATAAGTAAACCCCTGGATTTTACCTTATTCATTAGGAGTTTTCATGTACGGAGTTGTAGAAATCGCTGGTCACCAGTACAAAGTTCAAGCTGGGGATCTAATTGACGTAGAGAAATTAACAAAAGAAGCAGGATCATTGATCGAACTTGACCAAGTTCTTTTCATTGGTGGAGCAAAGCCTTTAGTTGGAGCACCAGTTATCGGTGGGGCAAAAGTAACTGCAAAAGTTATTATGCATGACCGCTCAAGAAAACTAATCGTTTTTAAGAGAAAACCAGGTGGCTACAAAAGAAGAAACGGTCACAGACAAAACTTTACTGCGCTTTTGATCACTGAGATCAATGACGGTAATGGAAATGTTACAAAGATCGATAAAGCATCTAAAAATGCTGAAAAATACTTAAAATAATTAAAGTTTAAAAGTTTAAAGAATTATAGGAGTTCTATATGGCACACAAAAAAGCCGCCGGGTCCACAGCTAACGGTCGAGATTCAAATCCAAAAATGCGTGGAACTAAGAAATACGGCGGAGAAGCTGTTATTTCTGGAAACATCATCGTAAGACAAAAGGGAACTAAAATCTTCCCAGGTACTGGAGTTGGTATGGGTCGTGACTTCACAATCTACGCTATCGTTCCAGGGGTTGTAAAATTTGCATACTACACTAAACATAAGAAGACTGTTTCTGTAGTTCCAGCTTAATCTCTCTTTCAAAATTAAAGAAAGTGTTATATGGGAATCCTATATGGATTCCCTTTTTGTTTTTATAGGTAATAAATTTTATGCGTTTTATCGATGAAGTCCGAATCACTGTAGTCTCAGGTCATGGTGGCCCAGGTGCCGTGACATTCCGCCGAGAAAAATCAATCCCCTTCGGAGGCCCCGATGGTGGAGATGGCGGATGTGGTGGTTCAGTCATCGCTGTCGCCGATGAAGGTATTAATACTTTGATAAATTTTCGCGGTAAAAAAGTTTTTGCTGCTGAAGACGGTCAAGGTGGTGCTGGTAGACAGCTTAATGGTAAAGATGGAGCCGATTATATTCTTCTTGTACCAGTTGGAACGATAATTAGAAATGCAGACACTGGAGCAGTTATTGCTGACCTGAATATGCATGAACAAAAAGTAGTTATCGCTGAAGGCGGAAATGGTGGTCGCGGAAATATCAACTTCAAATCGGCCACTAACCAGGCCCCTCGAATCGCACAACCAGGACTTGAAGGCGAAGAATTAAACTTAGACTTAGAATTAAAACTCATAGCTGACTTGGCTTTAGTTGGTCTTCCTAATGCGGGTAAATCAACATTAATTTCGGCCATTTCAGCAGCGAGACCAAAAATTGCTGATTATCCGTTTACTACACTTCAACCAAACTTAGGTGTTGTTACTTTGGGAGAGCGCTCGTTTGTTGTCGCTGACATACCTGGGCTTATTGAAGACGCAAGCGAAGGTAAAGGACTTGGAATAAAATTTTTAAAACATATCGAAAGAACTTCTGCATTAGTTCATTTGGTAGATGTTTCATGGTGCTTAGATGAATTCGAAGCTTATGAGCAATATATTGTTGTAAGAAATGAAATCACTAAATACAGTGAAAACTTAGCGAATAAAAGAGAGATCGTTTGTTTAACTAAAATCGATGCGATGACAGAAGAAGAAATTGAAAAATTTCAAACATTTTTTGAAGCTCAATTGGATCGCAAAGTTCTTCCAATCTCTGGAGTATCTGGAAGAAATATTGATAGCTTAAAAGCGTTGATGATAAAATGTATTGATGTTGAAAAATTAGATAAAAAAGCCAATCCCGAGCCAGATGCTCGAAAAATTATTGAATAAAAAAGGACAAATGAGATGAGTCGCGAATACGTAACAAAAGAAGTTGAAGCCATTTATAAAGATGCAAATTTTGCAGAACCACTTAATATGGCCATGGCCACTGCATGGATCATGGGAAATTTTAAGGGACTTAATTTAAAAGTTTTAGATTTAAGAAATCATTCAAGCATTGCAGATTTTTTTGTCATTGGTTCTGCCGGAAACCTTACTCAAGCTAGTGCTATGGCCGAAGAAATTTCACTTCAAATGAGAAACCTTGGAGTTGAAGCAATTTCTCGAGAAGGTTTAAAGCAATCAACTGATTGGATCCTACTCGATTACGGTGACGTTATCGTTCACGTTTTCCATGAAGCAGCTCGGACAGTTTATGACCTTGACCAACTTTATAAAAATGCTCTTAGTGTTGAAATCCCAGAATCATATTATTTTTCTACTCCTGAATCAGCTCGCAAAAGCAGCAACGATGATGGAAGAAATTATTTTTAGTTAAGATGAAAGATCTTCATCTCATTGTCGTTGGTAAATTAAACGACAATCATATTGCCGAACTGGAGAGGGACTATTTTAAACGCCTTACCTCTCCAAAGCTTTTTATCCATGAAGTCCGTGCTCATTCTGAAAATCTAGAAAAAGAAGCCAAAGAAGTTGAAAGTAAATTAGCTGAGCTTGAAAAAAGTGATAAGTTATTTATAGTACTTTTAACAGAAATGGGTGTTCAGTTTGATAGCATTAAATTTTCAAGTTGGTTAAGTGATCTTTCCTCTCGCCATAAATTAGTTTTTATTATTGGTGGAGCCTCTGGGCATGGCAAATCTATCATTGAGCGAGCTCATTTTAAACTCTCCCTTTCTGAGCTTACTTATCCTCATAAACTTGCACGCCTATTATTAGTTGAGCAAATCTATCGCGCCCAAACAATTAAGGCCAATCACCCCTATAATAAATAAATCGAGACTTTCTTCCCCGTAACTTACCTTATAACAAGTTAATTATTTGGCATTAAATATGCTTCTCTTATAATTGTGGCCGTATGTGTGAATGAGTTTTGTCTGGAGGATAACAATGAAGCGAAAAGTTAAAAGAAAACTGAGTCCTGCGATGAAAGTTAGAGAGGTATCACTCAAAGAGACACAAGGAGTTTCTGGTTATTCAGGCTCTTCTTATAATGCTAAAGGAAGTGCAGATCATGGAAAAATCACTTCTAATAAAAAACGAAGATGATTGTTCGGTATATAAATCGAATTTAAAAAAGTGAGTCTATCAATGCAAGATAATCATTATGCACAGATCATTACAGTTTTAGGAATGAGTCTTTGGTTCATTTTTCCTATAGGAATGTTTTTATCTGTAATGAAACAAGACCGCGAAGCACTTCCACCTCACAAAGAGACTATAGAGGATCACAATAAAATTTTCGGACACAAAAAAATGCTCTATGAAAATGAGGAAGATGATCTTGATTTAAATATCGATACTCCGTACGAACAAGAGTCTATCGATTTTTTTAATGACGAAATTAATCATCCACATGAAGGCATTGGCTCAACCCATCAACATCACATCCACTAATGCTTGACTAAAATTATTTTATTCCACATCTGACCAAAAAAATTTTCTATTCAGATCTCAGTTTTTAAACAAAAGAATCGATAAGCTTTGGACTTACTCTTTTGAAAAAACGGGAATCCAATGAAAAAACCATTATTCTTATCTCTATTTTGCTTAATGAACCAATTATCATATGCAGAAGACAACACAAATTGTGTGAACTCAGAGGTTAAATTAGCTAAGACTAGCAATATAGCTTTGCTTTCTGATCAAATAAAAAAAATTAATCAATTCCAAAAGCCTGAGACCAATAAATCACACTGGTCCGCAAATAAATTATCCGACATAGAATGTGATTCGATTTTAAAAGAAATTGAAGATAAAAAAATTAGTTCAGCTCTTATTCCTGAAATTCAAACTGTAATTGATATCGTAAATGCTGAGTGTGGCAAAAGCTCAGATCCGGAAGTAGTTGTAAAAGATGTTCTTCCATTTTCAATTGAAGGAACTGATCTTTATTTTGAATGGGATCAAGAAGGAAAACTCATTATAAAAAATAAATATACTTTTAAGCCGAATGATTATGCTTTCCAATATTCTTCAAAAGATATTCAAAAAGGCGAAATGGAATTAACTGATAAACAAAAACAAATCATCTTGTCTTTAGATACAAAAAATACAGATTTACTGAATAAGCCAAATAATAAAGAGCCGAAAAGTTTACCGAGTGTTGGTTTTGCCAGAAAATGGTGGGGAGCAACGAAAGATTCAGTTCTAAATATTGCAAGTGCCCCTGAAACTGATGTCTATCTCCCAATGCTCGCTTATCATGATCGAAATACATACGATCCAGAACATTTAAAAACATTAAATGAAAAAGCAGTGGGAATTGGACTGGGAAAAACAATAACCAACAACCAAGGCAACTCAGAAATGATTTTTGCAATGGTCCACCTCGATTCGCACTATCAAGTTGAAGTCGATGCTGGTTATGGATGGCAAAAAAATTACAACATTACTGATAAAACTAAAGTTGGTGTCGGATATGCGGCAGGAGTAATTTCAAGAGAAGATTTAAATAATCGAATCCCACTTCCTTTTATTCTACCAATGGCAAGTGTGACCTATAATAAAAAATTTACACTTAGTGGTGTTTATATTCCCAACATGGGAGCTATTAATAGTGGTGCAGTATTATTTGTTTTTGGAAAATATACATTTGATCGAAAATAATAATTATTTTTTTTCAGATTTTAAAATCTCTTTTTCGACAAATTCGTAAGCATCATAAATCTCACGAAACTTGTCAATTATGGCAAATTCAGTTTTGGTTCCTTTATCAATGGAAGCGAACTTGTCAGGATGAGTTTCATTGGCCAATTTAAAAAATATTTTTTAGAGGCTGATCGGCATTGGCTTCAAAGCCAGTTATTAAGATAAGGATAAAAAATATCACTTTAAAATTTGTCACATCCACTCCTAAATATTCATTTTAAAATTTTAACTTTAATACTCGAAAGAGTGGTCAAAATCAAATCGCCATACTCTCTGCAATCCAGACCTCTGAGAAGAGAAAACGTCAAAGTGACCAGAATGCAATTTACCCACCTCATCGCTGATTATATTAAAAGAGTGGACGATCTATTTTCAATTTCCGGATAGTCTTTTAGTCAGTCGGGTACAAAGCCTCCGCCTGACTAAACTGAATTTTCCGGCCGTGGCTCACTTGTGACACATTCAAAAAAAGTAGACGCAAAAAAAGCCTTCGAATTTAATCGGCTTTCGTACTTATCTATTTGAATTT
Source organism: Bacteriovoracaceae bacterium (assembly GCA_947377285.1). Lineage (GTDB taxonomy): Bacteria > Bdellovibrionota > Bacteriovoracia > Bacteriovoracales > Bacteriovoracaceae > Bacteriovorax. The sequence goes on along the minus strand of CANCFT010000012.1, from coordinate 332 downwards.
ATTCTGAATTTATTGGTAAAAAATTGGTTGCGGTTCTTTGACAACATACGAACCGGCCCAAGCTCATGATTCTATTCACGTTTTCCTGCTGACAAAGAGTGGGATTACTGAAAAATCAGTTCAATTATATGCTGAAGGCCTCTCAATTCAAGCAATAGCTATCAAGCTCAGATTAACAAAAGGTGCTATAAGAAACTATTTGTTAAAGGCAGGAGTGCCACTAAGAACACATTCCAATGACCAACTCCATGATCAAGTTTATCCACGCAAGAGAAGTATCAAAACCGCTCCATATGGGTACTGTTTGGTTGCAGGTCAACTTCATCCTGACC
>CANCFT010000011.1 GCA_947377285.1 Bacteriovoracaceae bacterium | reverse complement strand
AGTTCATGGTGAAGTTCTTTTAGAAGGAAAAAATATTTACGATAAAAAAATTGATGTCGTAGATGTCCGAAAAAGAATTGGAATGGTTTTTCAAAAACCCAATCCATTTCCTTCATTAAGTATTTTGGACAATGTCGTAATTGGATTGCGTTTGCAAGGAATTACAAAACGTTCTGTTCTTATGGAAGTGGCAGAAACTTGCCTCAAAAAGGCGGCCCTTTGGGATGAAGTTAAGGACAAATTAAATACTCTTGGAACCTCACTTTCTGGTGGACAGCAACAACGATTATGTATTGCACGTGCTCTGGCAATTAATCCTCCTGTCTTACTGATGGATGAACCAACTTCAGCACTTGACCCAATTGCAACAGCTAAAATTGAAGAGTTGATGAACGAAATCAAACAAGACTATACTGTTATAATCGTTACTCACAACATGCAACAAGCTGCTCGTATTTCTGATTATACATCGTTTTTTGTCTACGGTAAGATGATCGAGCACGGATTGAGTTCTGATATATTTACGAACCCAAAAGAAAAACAAACTGAGGATTATATCTCAGGAAGATTTGGTTAAAAGAGGAAAATATGGATATTTCACCAAAAACATTAAGAGACTATATTTTAAAAATGGCCAGCCTGGTAGAAGCCTCACTCTCAGGTTCACTTAATCTCGAGAAAAGTATGGAAGAGATTTTTGAACTAGAGAGAAAAATAAATGAATTTCACATGATTATTGATGATGCATGTTTTAAGTATATTGCTCTAAAAAGCCCTGCCGCTAAAGATTTAAGAACGGCCATTGCCGTAATGAAAATAAATGCAGACCTAGAGCGTATGGGAGACCAGTCAGTTAAAATCAAACGCCAATATATGTCCATTGGAAGAGAAATTCTCCAAATAAAAAACATGGCCCTTGAAGTAAATATTATGGTCAAAAATGCCCTTGATTCTTTTGTGAGAAGTAATATTAAACTTGCTACAGATGTTATTGAATATGACCAAGAAATAAATTCACTCAATCAAAATATTGTTCGTAATCATGTGAATCAGATTAAGAATAATGAGATGGGGTTTGATGAAGGTTATACTATTATTAAGATTTCAAAAAACCTTGAAAGAATAGGTGATCATGCTAAAAATATTGCTGAAGATGTAATTTTCTTAGAATCTGGATCTGACATTCGTCACAGTCCAGAATTTAAAATGAGTAAAAAGGATTAATCCAATGGATATCGAAAAAATTGTCATCATCGAAGATGAACCAGAAATTAGTGAATTGATTCAAGCTCAAATAGCAAATTTTGGATTCAGTAGTATCCCCTTCTTTGATGGAAAAAAGGCACTTGATTTTATTCAAAGTAATGATTCAAAAAATGTCCAATTATTTATTATAGATCGAATGCTCCCGTCTGTTAATGGAATCGAAATTTGTAAGTTTATACGTTTATACAATTCAACAAAGACAACTCCAATATTAATGCTAACTGCCTTAAGCACACCTGAACAAATTGTCGAAGGTTTAGATGCTGGTGCAGATGACTATATGACAAAGCCATTTGACCATGCCATTTTATTGGCCCGGGTAAGATCCCTTTTGCGAAGACGCCAACTAAGTACACAAACAAAAGATGAAAAGAACATTCTTCGTCATAAAGAATTAGTTCTAGATATGGATCAATGTAAAGTTTGGATCAATGATCAAATTTTAGAATTAACTCTTTCTGAATATAAAATTCTTTGTTGCTTTATGCTTTCTCCGGGAAAAGTATTAACGAGAAACCAATTAGTCGAATATATCCAAGATGGTCCTGTTCATGTAACAGATAGAACTATCGATACTCATATTTTTGGATTAAGAAAAAAATTAGGAGATACTGCAGCGATTATCGAAACGATCCGCGGGATTGGTTATAGAGTCATAGCTCATGATTGAGATTCGGTATAAAAGAATTCTCTTTTTTCAGGCCATCTTTTTAATCATCTTGGCCGTAATAACGTACATTCTTTTTAACCAGAATTTAAATACTGTCAAATTTCTTATTGTTTGGACAACTGCCATTATTTTAAATCTTCTCTGTGTTCTGCGCTACGCGCTCCCGACCAAAAGTCTGTTAAGTAAAATTACTTCTACGGCCGTAGAAGAAGATCTCTCATGGGCCGAAATTGAAGAAAGTATTGCTAGAAAAGATGTGGCCTTTAATAAGCAAAAAGAAGAATTTGAATTAGAAAATTTAAAATACAAACGACTTCTCGATTCCCTAGAAGATCCCGTTTGTATTTTCAACAAAAGCCTTAATATTATTTATGCCAATCAAGCTTTTAGTGCTCACTTTGACTTAACAGAACATGCTCTGCCTTTTCCTCTTATTGAAATAACTCGAAATTTAGAATTTCAAGATTTTTTAAAAAATTCAATAGGCAAAGACATAACATCTCGAAAAAGTTATTTTAGTTTTAATCAATTACAAGACCCTCATAAATCATACTTTGATTTAAAAGTTTTTCCAGTCGATAATCAAAGTAATTATCTTTGTTTGCTTCACGATGTGACTGAACGAAAAATGACTGATCAAATGCGCGAAGATTTTGTCTCAAATTTTTCACATGAAGTTAGGACCCCTCTAACTATTCTAAATGGGCAAATGCAAAATCTTAAAGTTTTGCTAGAGAAAGAATCTGATTTTGAAAGTCGTTTTTCAGTATGCTTTAGTAAAATAGATAATAATTCAAGACGACTCATCAACCTCTTTAATGACTTACTTAGATTGACTTCCGTTGAAACAAAAAAAGATATTCATAAAGAAAGCATTGAAATAGAAGAAATGTTAACATTTTTAACTCAAGACTTAATGACAAATTATGCTCAGAAAAAAATTCAATTAGATATTCAACTTGAGCAAAAAACATTTTGGGTTGATTACAATTTATTTGAACAAATACTCCTAAACTTAATTGATAATTCGTTAAAATATACTCAACCAAATGGAGTAATATCAATTAGAAGTTTTAGTGAAGATGGACTCGATAACTTAATTATTAAAGATAATGGAAGTGGTATACCAGAAGAACAAATCCATCGAATTTTTGAGAGATTTTTCAGAGTTGATTCATCCAGATCGTCTGAAATAGAAGGTACCGGCCTAGGTCTTTCTATTGTTAAACATATTGTTCAGAAGCATGATGGCCGTATAAAGGTTCAAAGTAAGCCCCAGATAGATGGAACTAGTTTTACTCTCTCTTTTCCATCTGCCCCCATAAGTAAATAGAAGATAAAAATTACATACCCCTATTTTCTCATTCGACTTGAAACTTATTCACAGTTACAACACTTTATTTTAAGTTCAACCTTTTGGAAGAGAATAAGTTATGAAAAATTTCTTACTAGTCATGGTATCTAGCTTAACCCTTTGGACTAGCTTGTTATGCGCAGAAGATACTTTAGGCAAAGGACTGCAACGGGCCCCAGGCAAAGTTGAATGTAACGAAGAAGTTAAAATATGCTCTTATATTGCTCAAAATATTACAGGGCGAGAGTTAATCGCAAAATTAAACGCAAATTTATTTCCCGGAAGTATACTTTCACCGAGCGAGGGCTTTCTCAATTCTGACGGTCTAAAGAAAGTGAATTTCTATATCAATAATGAAGAATTAAAAATGAAACTCATTGCAACGATTCCATTAATGGATATGCTAGAAGATTTCGATCCCTCTGATTTAGTTTTATTGACTACTGATATCTTCTCATTGTCGGAAGGTGGACTTTCAAACATTCAATCGTCCTTAGTAACTGCAAATGACACGAATTCTGAAATCGCAGACTGGTCAATTACCTCTGCTTTTGGAGGTTCAAGTGGAATGGCACTTAAAATTGGTACAAATTTACTCAGTTCCCTCTTGGGTTCTAATAAAGTCAAAGAAGAGAGTTCAAAAGTCACAACTATAAGCCAATTAATTCCAAATCAATCTGGTATCAATTATTCTAAAACTTCTAAAATCTATATTTCACCTCCAAGTAGTGGTGTAGTCAAAGAAGAACAAGCAGGACTTTCTGTTGGCGGAACAGTTTCGGTTTCTGCTCGAGATAGTGATCTCGTCTTAATTAAAGATTATAACCTTACTTATGGTGTTGTCGAAAATTCTACTGATGGAGGGGAAAGAGTTAATATTTTAAGTATTACAAATCCTCAACTTTATTTAGTTAAAGGAACATCAAGCTTGCTCGTTAGTGCCGTCACAACTAGTCAATCTAAAAAGACTGAGTACTCTCCACTTTCATTTGGTAAGAAAAAAGAAAAATTACTGGATAAAATTATGATTATTACGAGAGCAGAGTCAGTTAACTTTAAAGAATTTGTTTCTGAAATGAAGAAGTTAAGACAACTTGAATTGCATCAACAATTTTCAAAAGAAGAAAAGGCTAAATTTCCAATTAATGACGTGCCTCTAACAGAAGTATTAAAACATATAAAGCCACTTTCTTATTTTACCACATCTGGTGATCGAATACTTGGATTTAAATTAGATTCCCAAGATGCCCGATTAAATAATATTTCTAAAAACATTGAAGTGAATGTAAAAAGTTCAGGTGGATTATTTTCTTCCGGTCTAAAGCAAAAAATAATTCTTCCACTCGAAAACTTAATGCTCACAGGCTTTAAGTTTGATTCACTATCTTCAAAAGATCTCAAAAAAGCAGTAATTGATATTGAAGTATCTCTTAAAGTTTACAGTACTAATGAAACTTATAAACTGACTCTTCACTATAATCCTGAAACAAACAAATTTTTTGAATAATGAAAAAAATATTATTAATCCTATTTATAACTATAGGTAATGTTCACGCAGAAAATATACCTTTGCCACCATCCGTTGCAGGGATTGATGATATTGTAAATGATTTCAGAGGTACATTAACGACTAAAATAATTGACTTAGGTAAAAACTTTATTGGCCAATTATCTGATAAAACAATTGTCTTCAAACATAATAATGTTCTCAACTGTCATGGAGATATGATCCCTCAAGGTGAGCCGGTTTCTAGTCTTCAGTATAACTTTAAAAAAACAAATAATGAGCTGGTGGAGAAGTCTATCTATACTGGATGCCTCGGTCTAATTTCGTTAGTTGAAGATGTGGTTACTCGAGGTGGAAATCTAGAACCTCTCAAATACAGCGATTTTATTAAAGGTAAGAGAAATATTGATTTAGATGATCAACAAAATTATCGCCTCTATCGGATTTCTAATTCTAATAATGAAGAAATTTTCAAAATTCTTATTGAGAAAAAAGATAAAATCAAACTTGTTGATTTTTATATTTTAGGTCAACGTTTTCTTCGTTATAATTATAATTTTTCTGAGTCAGAAACTCGACTTACAATTAGTTATTCAGGTTATAGTGCAAAGTATGTGCAGAAATATGGATCATGGGAAATTGATTCAAACTTTAACCCTATTACTAATGCAGTTATTGTTACAAAAGGTGTTGTTAATCAAGTAAAATACATCGATGGAACTGGTGCGGCGATTTCACAAAACGAATTTTTAAGTCGTTTTGATAATTTAGTAACTAGTAGCTCTATTGCAAGAATCAGAAGTATTTTTAATTATCATAATTACTATTTTCCTACGACAAAAATTATTCAAACCGGAACGCAAAATGACCATTTAAAAGCTGAACTAAGAGTTGCTTTTAACAGACTACAAAACAATATCGAATTAAACTTGGTAAAAAAACAGATTCAAGAATATTTAGATGCTGCTGAAAATGGCTTGATCATTGATAATCGGCCAAAACAATGAAAGTGTTAATAATTTTAATTTCAATATTTTTTAGTTCATTAACTAAAGCATCAATTGATCCATTAGTCTTCAATGAAAATTATCCTGACTTTCAAAACTACAAAACACTAATATTTTCTAAACTCAATGACTACTTCGAATCCCTCACATTAAATAGTATTATTTATGTTTCTAAAGATGGGATTCGAACATATAAAATTAAAAATAATTCCGATGAAAAAATAATAATTATTACTTCAAAGATTACACGAGAAAAAACTGCTTCAGAAATTAATGAACACGTTATTTTTTATCTCGAAAATTCAATTAGTTTTTCTTATGATATTAAAAAAATTGGATCAAACGTCCTAGCAACAAATGACGACGATCTACTTAATTTCCGTTTAAAACCTATTGAAGATATTGATTATTATCAAATTAATATTCCAAGCTTTAAAATTCAAATTAGTCATACGATTTTACCTAATAACGAACAAAAAAGTTTTTTCTCTCTTGGTTTTATGGAATTCAATGTGCAAATTGAAAGTCATTTTCAAGATCATGAAGCTAGTCTAACTTATCTTTATTTTTACAAGTGGATGCCAAATCCTCAGTCAGCGTTAATTGTAAGAGCGATTGAAAATAATTCTAATTGGAGTGGTGTTAGGTATATTCATATTGGAAGTAATGCAGGTGAAATTACTCCAAAGCAATTTTATCAAGGTTTAGCTGAAGGAGAAAGTGCATTTACAGAGTCCGCCGATATCCTATCTATGGCCCTAACAGGTTATGGTTTTCCAAAGTTGAACTAAGATCAACTGGATTTAACTTACCCACCTACAAGTTTTAAAATAGAGGCCGGCTGATCATTTGAAAGTTTTAGTAAGGCCAAGCTCGCTGATTGAGAAATTTGAATTTTAGCCTTATTGGCCGCTTCACGTGCCACGTCAGCATCACGTATTTTTGAATTGCTTGATGATATATTTTCTTTAGAAGTCTCAAGAGTTTGAATTATAGAATTCATTCTATTGCTCATACTTCCTAGTTGTGCCCGACTTTTACTAATTTCAGTCATCATGTTATTAAGTGTTCCCAAAGAATTTTGAGATGATTCTTTTGAACGAAGATTAACACCATTTAATCCAAAATTATTTGTTGAATCCATAATTTTCCCCATATCATAGCGGATACGGTCAAAATTTTCATCTGCATTAACTCCAATTTGCAGGTCATAGATACTGTCTTTATCTTTAATAATTTTATTGCCATTAAAACTAGTTGAAGTGGTTAGCCTCTCAACTTCATTTTTCATTTGTTGAAATTCTTTATCGATAATAACTCTGTCCATATCTGAAACAGTATCAGTTGATGACTGCATAGAAAGTTCTCTTAAACGTGAAGTAATTTCCTGCATTGTATTGAGTGAGCCCTCGGCCACCTGTAATAATGAAATTGAATCATTTGTATTTCGTTCAGCTTGTGAATTACTTCTAATCATTGCTTTCATTTTTTCTGAAATCGCTAATCCGGCCGGATCATCTGCTCCACGAACAATTCTCTCTCCTGAAGCTAGTTGACTATCTTCTTTTGCCAATTCATCAGTATGCTGTTGAACATACCTTTGAGCGACCATGGATTGAACATTTGTCGAGACTCGCATACTCTTCCTTGAACTAACTAAAAGCCTCTACCATGAAGCTTTTTAGACTTATCGGTAAATTATTCCAAGTAATGAAGTTAGCTTATACCTGACGATAGATATCCATTAATTGACCTGAACTTTCTTTTTGATGAAAGCGTTGAACGTAATCAAAACCTTCATTTTTCATTTTGGCCTGTAGGTTTTCATTACCCAATACACTCATTAGTCCAACGGATAAACTTGAGACGGATTGTGGATCAATATAGTATGAATTAGGCCCTGCACTTTCAGGGAAGCATGATCCAAATGAAGTAATAACTGGAATTTTTGAAAATAGTGCTTCGATTATTGGAATGCCAAAACCTTCAAAGAGCGAGGGAAAGCAAAACACCTTGGCCATTTGATAAAGCGCTGGAAGATCAGTGTGAGGAACTAAACTTAAAAAATGGACTCGGTCATTTAATTTGAGTTCTGCTACTCGAGCCTCTACTTTCTTTTGATACTCATTTTTATGACCGATGAAAACGAGATTTTCTTTTATTTTATCTTTAATCATGGCAAAAGATTCAAGAAGATTTAATTGATTTTTTCGTTCTTCAAAAGCCCCGACATTAAGAATATAACTTTCAGGAAGAGCATACTTCAATTGCACGTCAACAAGTAAATTTGAGGAAACTTGCTCATAAAACAGAGGTGAACAACTTTGATAATGTACAATAATTTTTTTTTCTTCAACTCCTAAAAAACGAATTAAATCTTCTTTAGTTTGTTGGCAAATAGCAATGACTAAGTCTGAATGCTTGCAGGCATACCTAAACTTTTGGTTATATACAGCTCGGTCTATAAAAGGGAAAAATTGAGGATAACGAAGAAAAATTAAATCATGCATCGTTACTATTTTTTTAAAAGACTGAGATCCTTTCAAACCAAATGGAATCTCATGAGAAAGTCCATGGAAAATATTTAAATGATCTTTTTTAAGTTCATTAGATAATAAAAAGCTTCGCCAAAATGAAGCAAAATGCGATTCAATAAAATGTTTAGGTACTTTTAATTCATAACGTCCTTCGAGTGAAGAAATCCATTTTTTTGCGCGTTGATCTTTAAAAGGCGGTGAATAAAGAATATATTCTTCGGTGCCATGATATTTAATTAAGCCTTCAATTAAGCCCCGTGAATAATTTCCTAGCCCTCTAAAATTGTGAGTAGCGCGCTTGGCTTCAAATCCGATCCGCATGTAAAATCCTAGTTAAAATCCTAAATTAAATTTTACACTAAAATCAATCGAACCCGCCAGCTTCATTGTACTAAGAGGAACAGAATTTATGACGAGTTTTGGCTGTAAATGGACAAGTTTATTATTTTGTAAAAGAGACTTCCAATCGATATTGGAAATATTGAGTTTTAAGCAACGACCATCACAACCTAGGGTATTGGATGCCTTATCGTAAAAGACTGCACGAATGTATCCATTTGCATCTACCGGTATTCCCGGTACAGGAACATCTAATTTCATAAGAATTTCTAATTTATCTACAAATGCTAGTGAGTCATGATTTTTAGCGTTTTTTACAGAAACAATCAGTGAATCGAAATTTATAAAATCAATTAAATTAAAGTCTAGGGACGACAAGTTGCTTAAATCAACATTAACGGCATCTAATTCAAGCTCGTGGCCGCCTGAGGACGAAATGGTGGTATTTGCAAGTGCCCGTGCCATAGCTTGAAAAAGTTTCCCAAACAAAGGAAATTTTCCAGCATTTTTAGCATATTCGTCAATTTGGGTGTCATCAATTTGATAGGAAAACCTTATAGGTTTGTCATTTTTAAGCTCATTAATAGTAACTGGCCGATAAAGAGGTGTTAGCTTCTCCCTTCCGCAAGACAGTAGGGTAAAAAGTGTTAAAAACAATAAAAAGTTAGCAGATTGGCTCAAATTTTTCATGGCCAAATCTATCATAAAAATCAATTTCGCAAGTCTTACCTTATAAAAATTTCACAAAAATAAGTTAGTTAACATATTTTTTTAAATTGAATTAATATGGGCGAATTATGAAAAAAGAATCATCTATTGCCTATTTAAGAGCATTTTTTAGCCTAGCTTTAATGATGATTAGCTCAATTCATTTTGTCTGGGCCTCTAGTTACGAGACTCTCCCAAAAGGAATTAACATGCTTGTTTTTAAACAAGTAATGACTTCCAAAATAGAGTCGAAGTTTGATTCAAATCATAATGCTGATTCGCTTGCCTTAAAAGAAGATTTTAATTCAAGCAAACTTGAAAATATTAGCAGTGCACTTAATACTTATTTTCAAGAATTAAAAACATTATCACCTGAAGCATATTCACAATTCTCCCTTGGTGAATTCAAAGCAAATGCCAATGCTGAAGTGAGCGCTCAAGGAGTCGGGTTTGCACATGGCATAACTGAGCATTTAACAGTTTATGGTTCGATACCTGTGTACCATATGAAAACAAACGTTATTTTTCAGCAAACAAAAAAAAGTAATTTAGCTGCAATTCAAGCAGCTGTTTTAAATTCTCATACCACAACTGCAACATCGGCATTTGTTAGGCAATTAACACTTCAACTACCAGAAACAAATGAACAACTACTTCAATCTGTTGTGGTAAATTATTATGGCTATAAGGCCTTAGGTACGTGGGAAAGAGATGCTCTTGGCGATACTGAAATTGGAGGAATCTATCGACTTACAGATTTAAGTGATAAGGGCTTTGCAATTAGTTTTGGAGCAGTTCTTCCAACAGGTCTAATTGATGATCCAGATTCACTTCAGGACGTCTCTACTGGCGATGGTCAATACGATGCTTTCATTGAAGCAATGTCTGGAGTTTCATTTCTTGATAACACACTTCAGTTTGATTTTAAAAATCGATTTACTTATCAATTCGGATCTAAAAAACTACTTAGAACATCAGAAAGCTCTGACTTACCACTTAGTCAAACAAAAGAATTAATGAATGAAAAACTTGGTAATAAGTTAGATTCAACATTTATTTTTACAGTTAATGTCTCATCCTCATTTAATCTAAATGCTTCTTATATTTACAATCAAACTGATGCATCAATTTATGATACGAAAAATACAAATGTTAAATCAACTCTTGAATATAATTCTTATTCCAATAATCAATGGGCCCGTCTTGGAATTGGTTTTTCGGGATTAGATCTTTATAGAAAGAAAAAGCTCGATATTCCTTTTGAATTAAATTTATCTGCACAAAAATTATTAAATGCAAAAAACGCAGCGAATTATGAGCGATTTGATTTAGACTTGAAATTATTTTTCTAATTATTGGATATAAGAATAAAATATTTTACCATTTTCTTCACTTATAAGTTTGTATGGATCTTCCTTAATTAAAAGGCAACCATCTAAGTCATAAAAATCTACGCCACCAGAAATGTTAAGTGCACTCGATATTCCGAGGCTGGTTTCTATCATGCAACCTAACATTGTTTTTAATCCTAAAAGCTTTGCTTGCCTTAGTTGCTTAATGGCTTTTAGATATCCACCGGCCTTCATCAACTTTACATTTATGCCGTCAAAGCGCTCTTTGTAATAGTCATTTATTTCTTCTTTAGTCACTGATTCATCTGCCATTAAAAAAACTTTACTGTGTTTCTTTAATTCAAGAGCTTCTTCGTGCAGGCCACTATGAAGTGGTTGTTCTAAAAACTCTAGCCTAGATATTTCCGAAAAATTCTCTAAAAAATTAATTGTTTCTGAAGCATTATTAAAAGATTCATTCGCATCGACTCTGAGTGGAACATTTGTATTTTTTAAAATTTCTTGGCAAAAATCATGTGCATTTTCACGATTAACTTTTACTTTTAAAACAGAAAATCGATTGAGTTGATTTTCTTTAATAAATGATTGAACTTTACCTATGTCCATAATGGGAATTGAGAATGATGTTTTAACACTACTTACGACATTAGTTCCCATTAAAAGAGCTACACTTTTACCTGACAAAATTGATATATAATGAACAAAACTGGACTCTATGCCAAATCGCAAAGATTGTGGAATCTCCATCGTATCTAAATATGAGACGAGGCTTTCAACGCCATTAAAGTCTTGAGGTGCATTTGTTTTGAACTCTTCAAATTTTTCTAAAATTAATTCTTTTGATTCTCCATAACGGACATTAAAAGCCACCTCTCCATGAGCTTTTAGAGACCCATTTCGAACTTCAATAATAAAATTGCGCTTAATATCTGAGCTATTTCGTGAAATATTCCAATTAAATTTTAACGGTAACTCGATTTCTTTGATTGACCAATTAAACATGATTCCTACTCGATATTTTATTTTATCTCTGCTTAATGATACTATAAATTATGCTTACTCATAAAGATATTATCATTCGGGCCATTTCCAGTTTTATTTTTATTGGTTTTTCGTTATTTATCCTGGCTCCTATTCTAATGAAATTTTTAAAAAGCAAAATGCCCGGCCAATATACTCAAGAAAATAATTTGGATACACTTATTAGGAGACAAAAAGAAAGGCTAAGATCACAATACGGTCTCTCGGGTGAGCTTCAACCAAGCGAGTTGCCAAGCCGCCATTCCACAATCGAAGAATCCCAAATCACCAAAAATCTAAAAATTCAAAATAATGACTTAGAAACGAGCCCGGAAATTAAACAAATCTTCATAGAATCCCGCTGGGGAGGGAGTGCTTTTTCTAAAGAAATACAATCTGAAATTTCTAAAAAATATTCTTATACAATCGCAGAATCTAAGATCCTTTCATTTTTATTACTTTGTGAAAAAAGACATTATTTTCAATCATTGAGTAAAGTGCATCAATCTTCAACAGTTGCATTGAAAAATTTCTTAATTTCTTTACTTTTATTTTTAATTTCATTGGATGAAATTAAAGAAAAAAACTTTTCATTAATTGATAAAATTGCAAAAAAAATGGCCCTCAAACCGTCTGAGCTTGCATTAGCGTTTCAAATCAAAATATTAATGGCCGTAAGTCTACAAAAAGAATTAAAAGAAGAACGAATATTTACTGAGACATTAGTACTCACCAAATACTCAGACGAAACAATCAAATCAGCATTTGAATATATTGTCTTTCGAGAATCCAACCTTTGGGCGGTAAGTTCATCGCAAATCTTTGAAGAACTGAGCTTATCTCTTAATTATGCTTCACTACTTTCTCCTTTTCCTATAATCACAAATAAAAAGGATATTGAAGTTGCACAGATGATTTTAGGTATATCTTTAGACCAACCAGTCGATGAAATAAAAAAGGCATATAAAAAAATAGCCTTAGTTATGCATCCTGATAAAATTGTTTCACAGAAACTGCCAAAGACTATCGAGAAAAAGTCAATTTTGAAATTTAACCAGATCCAAGAAGCTTATGAGATTCTAATGACTCATAAAAAATAAAAGGGCTAAGATGTTTACAAAAAAAGAAAAAGTAATTACCGATATAAAACTATCACTCATTAATATTATTAGTGAGACAAATGGTGTCTCAATAAGTGATACTTTAGAATTGTTAAGCTTTAATCCCACAGTTAAAAAAAATTCTTTAGTTGATAAGTCACTAACAGAATTCAAAAAACTTTTAAATGGTTTTCAAAGTAATGAAGTCGATATTTCAACTCTTCTAGGACATCCCGTTTCAGAGGCTTTTTTTGAATTTTTTAAAGAATTTCCACTTCCTTACCATGAAGAACATATTCACTTAACCGGATCATTGAGTCCCGATTTTATTTTACCGCGTTTAATGAAATTACTTAATGGCCCTGACCGTGAGATTTACATTCAAAAAATCAAAGAAGTTTATGGTGATTCTGCTTTTCCAATCAATTCTGCTGACGATGTCGACCGTTTAATTCGACTTAAAGAAGGTGAACTTTTTAAAACATATTTAAAAATTTTGTATCTTCCTAAATTAATTTTAATCGATAAACAGACACATATTGATGCTGCCTATCACATGGCAAGTGATCTTTACGAAAAATATAATGTAGGTAAAATTCGACTAAAATTTACTCTATCTCGAACGACAGGATTGAGTGATGAACAAATTCCAGGTCTAGAAAAATTAACAGAAGATGATGTTGTATTAGGGCTCTATGAAGGATTTATGAAATTTAAATCTGAAAAGCCTTTTTTTAATTTTGTGCTTTCTCCAAGCTTCAGAAAAGAACCAAATTTTTATGACCAAAATGAATATTCATCTAAAAAAGATCATTTCGAAGATCAAGTTTTAAGTATTTTAGATATTTTAAAAAAATATCCATATTTAAGAGATGTCTTATCTGAAATCGATACGGTTGGTGATGAAAGAGAACTCTATAAAAAAAACCACTTTTTCGAAATGAAATCTGGTCTGCGAAGATTACAGTATCAAGGCTTTAGAATTCGATCTCACCATGGTGAGACCTGGAAAATTTTAAGACTTGGTGTTCAAGCAGTGGATAATGCTCTTAATATTTGGCATATAGATACTTTAGAGCATGGATTAAGTTTAGGTATAAATCCCAATTATTATTTTCATAGACTTTATCAAAGAATTATTGAATTAAATCAAAATTCAACTGGTCTTGATCCACAAAGTTTTGAATTCGCTGAAATTATGGATATGGAATGGAATGAAGTTCAAGTGCGAGATAAAATTTTATCTGGAATCGTTTTAAATGAGAAAGAAAAAATCAAATTTCTAAAAACTAAGTTTCATACAGCTAGAGAAGTAGAACATTATCAACATGACGTACTCAATAGAATGATAAATAAAAAAGTCTCATTAGTGGCCCTTCCTTCTTCAAATTTAAAGTTAACAGGTTGCTTTCCTGATTATAAAGATCATCCATTTTCGTGGTGGGAGAAAAAAGGAGTACAGCTAGGAATTGGTACTGATAATTATATAACTCTAAGTACTAATTATATTCAGGAATTGTTAATACTACTTTATTCGAATCCCACAAGTTTAAAAATAATGAAATTATTAATGGTCGCAACTAAAGAAACAAGAAGACCTTATATGAGTCACTTATTGTGGGAAATGCGAAAGTCTATTCATGAATTAAATTCAGGACTTCATTCGCAACCCTAGCAGGTAGAATTTCAGTCATACATTTTTGCCATATTTCCTGAGAACATTTTCCAGATCCATCTTTTGAACATGGCCTACAGGCCATTTCTACTTCTAATGTTTTTATATTCTTCCCTGTTGTATATCCAAATGCAGTTGGACCCATTAAAGATATACCTAAAATATTCAAAACATCAGCGACATGAAGTAACCCCGTATCGGCAGATATAACTAATTGTGCTTGTGAAATAAGCTGGCAGCTCTCAATTAAACTTAATTCTCCTGCAAAACTTTTCACTCTCGATGGGTCTATCGCTTCGATTTCTTGGCAAAAGTTGTGATCTTCCTTACCTCCGAGAATAATAAAATTTTCATTGGGAAGTTGTATAATTAATTCTTTCCAATGTGAAATCGGCCAGCGCTTCATCTCCCAAGCAGCTGATGGTACAAGTGCAATAAATTTTTTATGATTTATTATTGAGAGAATTTTCTCTTTTACTTGAGAGCTAAATAACCATCTTACAAATATTTTATTGGGTAATTCTATTCCCCATTTGTTTAGTGGAATAATAAAAGAATTAATTCCTTTAAATGGTTTCGGAAATCTATTAATTCTGAAATTAAAAAGTAAAATTCTCTTAAAGCGATCTTTAGAACGTGTGATAAGTTTTGGTTGATTAAACTTTGTTATTAGGAATAACTTCAATATTGTGGACCTAAGATTATTATGTGCATCATAGACATGTGAATAATTTTCGGCCCGAAGTTTTAGAGCAAATTTGAGTAGACCTAAAATACCCATTTTTTTTTCTAAAGCCCAAACTTGTGTAATATTCATATTTAGTTTAACTAAGGATTCAAAATCTGAACGGGTGGCCCAGTGTATTTCATTTACATGACTTGGCTTAGTAAATTTCTCTAAAATGATATTAATAACCGACGAACATTGAACAATATCTCCAAAGCTAGAAAAGCGAATAATAAGAACTTTATTTTTTTCCATAATCAATCAATAATAAACTATATATTCTGACTTTGGAAACCACATGTCTTTTAGTTTAAAAAATTTATCTTCACTTCTCTCAGTTGCCATTCAACATAAGGCCAGTGATATTCATATTAGGACGAATGAAGCTCCCTGCTTGAGAATACGTGGTGAACTCGTAGCAATTCAAACAAAGTCATTTAGCCCGGAAGATTTAAACGACATAATTCAAATTTTAGTCGGAAGCTCAAATTATACTGATCAACTTGGTCAAAAAGCTGAACTCGATGGTGCTTTTGGAATTGAAAATTTATGCCGAGTTCGTTTTAATATTTTTCGCTATAATGGACATTTTGGAGTTGTTTTACGAGTTATTAACACCCAAATCCCCGATTTAAGTTCATTAGATATGCCCAGTGTAATTGAAAAAATTGCACTACAGAAACGTGGAATGATTTTGGTGACTGGGGCTACTGGCTCAGGAAAAAGTACCACTTTGGCCGCTATGATCAATCACATCAATGAAAATGTAGGCTCCCATATAATAACAATTGAAGATCCAATCGAATATTTACACCCATTAAAAAAATCTCGAATTTCTCAACGAGAAGTTGGCAGTGACACTGAAGATTATACAAGTGGATTAAGATCAGCTTTAAGACAAGACCCTGATGTCATTCTCATTGGTGAAATGCGAGACCCTATAACGGCGAATATATCGCTAAAAGCTGCAGAAACTGGGCATGTCGTATTTTCAACTCTTCATACAACAAATACCTTAACAACTATTGGAAGATTTATTTCAATGTTTCCGTCCCACGAACAACCAGAAGTTAGAAAAAGATTAGCTGAAAACTTATATGCAATAATTGGCCAGCGAATGCTTCCTGGTAAAAATGACCGTACCGTTATTGCCCAAGAAATTATGGTGACTTCGGCAGGCATAAGAGATTGCATTGCAGGAAAAGATGATATTAACAGAATTCCAAGTATTATTATTCAAGGACAGGGAAAATCAACAAATGGCGGTCAGACTTTCGATCAACATATAATGTATCTTTACAAAAAAGGATTTATTAGCAAAGACGTGGCCCTAGATGCAGTTTCTTCGCAATCTGATTTTATTCAAAAACTTATTATTGAATAATACTAATCTTCAACCACAATGGTATCACAAACCATGTCATGAATTGATAACCTCTTTTTAGAAATAAATGGTGTAATAAAACCTGCAATGATAAGAATACTTATAGGCTTCATGATAAATTCACGAGACATTGCTTGAGTTAGCGATATTGAATATCTCTTATCCCCTCTAACTCGAAGTCCAAGTATTTTTTTTCCAAATGTCGTATTAAAAAATGATACTGGTATAATAACCAATGCAAATAAAAGACAAAAGCCTACGAGCCCAAGGATGATATACATGACAAATGATTCAGGGATTATTACTTTATATTTATATGAATCTAGTAAATATTGAAGAAGTTTGCGCCATAAAGGAGCAGAATATTTTGTAAATGAAATAAGTCCTATTAAAAAAATACTATCAATTGCAAATGCAACTGTACGTTTTACAATTGTTGCTAAACTAATAATATCATCTAAATTTTCGTCATCTTCATTCTGCATATCACGGGCCATAGCAGAACGTGTTCGAGCTTTAGGTACTGCATTTTCATCAAGTGCTAGTTTATTCTGAGCTCTTTCTTTATTTTCTAAATGATTTGAGACTTTAAGCTTCTCAATTTTTGGTGGACTATTTTTTTTCAAAACAGCATCGAATTCCCATTCAGACTTTGATTCTGAGTGAAGAGCTGACGATTTAATTCCTTGTGAAGGTTTCTCTTTCGACATTTTTTTCCCTAAGTAACTAATTATAATTTATTAATTTTTTCTCTTATAATATCTAGGTTTTTTTGAGCTAATTCACACTGAAAAATCCATTCTTCACTAGTCAATTTTGAATCTAAATTTAAAAGAATTCTACCTAGTTCAGCAGAAGCACGGTTGAACTCTTTTAAAAGTTCAACCGCGAGTAATTCATCTTCCATATTCTCTAATTTATCTAAAATATTTTCAATTTCGCTATTGTCTATCATCGTTATTTCGAAGCTGTTTTTTTAGGTTTCAAAGCTTTTACTATATCATTTGCAACTTTTACAGATTCTTCTAATACGACATCTTGTCGAAGAGATTTTATCCACTCTTCTTTGCGCTGATCAAAATCTTTTGACCATTTTTTCATATCAACTGCACGAATATTTTCATGTGCTTTGAGTGAATCTTCAAAATTTGTAACAAAAAGATTTTTATCTTCCTCATCCATTTTTAATTCTTCGGCCATTTTTTTATTTTGAGCATCTTCTGCTTGAACTTGCTTTAAATTTAATGAAACGAGAGTATCTTTTTTCTTTTTGTTTAAATACTCAACATTTTTTACAATTTTATTAAAACGAGGATTCAATTTAACTCGACCAGCACTTTTTTCTTTTAACTGAGGTAAATTATATGAAAATTTAGACCATTTACTAAAAGGTTTTGTTGCTATTTGATCCCATGGAAGTGAGTACTCTAAATCTTTTTCTCTACTTTCAACATAGCTGAAGATATCTGGTAATACGATGTCTGAAGTAACACCTTTATATTGCGTAGACGCACCCGTTACTCTATAAAACTTTTGTATTGTTACTTTTAATGCTCCCATTGTTGGTCCAAACATTGATAGCAATGGACCTTGATTGAGATTTAAAACTGCTTGAACAGTTCCTTTTCCGTGAGAAAAGTCTCCTCCAATAATGATGGCCCTTCCATAATCTTGCATTGCTCCTGCCAGGATTTCAGATGCTGAAGCTGAGAATCGATTGATCAGGACAATTAATGGGCCATCGTAAAAGACACTTGGATCTTCATTTTCTAAAACTTCTATTTTACCTGTGTGATCCTTAACTTGTACAACTGGACCTTTTCCAATAAATAAACCTGACATTAAACGCGCATCTTCTAGAGCACCTCCACCATTGTTCCTAAGGTCTAGTACAACAGCATCAACATTTGCTTTTTTAAGTCGTTCTAATTCTTTTCTCACATCATCAGTACAGTTAATTTGTGAGTTTTCAAAATCTCTATAAAATTTCGGAAGCTGGATATACCCAACTTTTGCATCACTGTCTTTGTCTTTATATTGAAGTACTGAAGATTTCGCAAATGAGGCTGCGACTTCAATTTCATCTCTTACGATAGGAATAATTTTTCTAGTTCCATCGACTTTTTTTACAGTTAATCGAACTTCCGTACCTTTTTTTCCTCTGATATATCGGACAGCATCGTCAACTTTCATATCTGTTAAATCTACTGAATCTCCTGATCCTTGAGAAACTGCTAAAATTGTATCATCTTGCTCTAAATCTTTTTGTCTCCAAGCAGGTCCACCAGGTACTACTTGTACTACTTTAATATAAGATCCGTCTTCCTGAAGTACTGCTCCGATACCTTCAAGTTTTCCAGTAATATCAATATCAAAATCTTCCTTTTTCTTCGCAGGTAAATAAGTCGTATGAGGATCAAAAACGGCCGTTACAGAATTGTAAAAATTATCTAATTGATCATCTCTATCTTCCTTAGCTAAACGATCAAAGATTTTTTGAAATCTTTTAGAAACTGAATCATGAGCTTTCGCTCTCATTTCAGCATCTGATAATTTTTTTACAGGAGGTAATTTTTTTGATGCCTTAAAATTGGGTTTTTTAATCGACTTTAGTGGCTTATCTGATTGTTCATCTATTAAAGATAAATACTTATTCAAAGTTGCTTGTTTAAAAATTAATTTCCAATTCTCTTTTAAAAGATTTTCGTCTTTTGCCCAATCACGTTTTTCTGGATCTACTTCAACATGCTCATTTCCAACAAAATCAAATTGTTTTTTGAATGATTCTTTTCTCAATGTTTCAGCAAGGGCCGTTCTCTTTTTTAAGATAGCAAGGGATTTCTCAATTAAAGAATACTCTCCTGTTTGCATTTCATCATCCATATCAAACTGAAATGCCTCTAGCTCTTTTATATCGGCTTTAGTAAGGAATTGCTTTGAACCATCGATTTTTTTTAAATATTGAACGAAAGCTTTTTGAGAAACTTCATCATTTATTTTTAATGCTTTATAGTGATAGTTTTCAAGTGCATTTTTTAATATATTCCCAATGAGTTTTTCTCTTCTCGGGTCTTTTGATTCTTTAGCTGAGCTTGGAGTTGTATGGGCATCCTTTGCTTCAGTTAAGGCAATCGTTGAAATGTATGTGCTTGTTAGCCCTAAAAGGGCAAAAGTAAAAAGAAGACGTTTCATTTTTTCTCCAAAATAAGCAATAGGAAGCGATTCTTCTATGATACCCCAGGTTTCATAGAAGGAGTCAAAAGAAAAAATTTCTTGTTTTGGGATTCTCTGAAATAGCTTTTGAACAAACGGATAAAGATAAAATAACCGCTTAATTCAATTTAAGAATTAAGCGGCTATTTTTTATAGTACATTTTTTAATTTTAAACTAAAGTCCATCTATTACTTGTGCAGCTTTTTGTAACCAACCAATATTGTTTTTTGTTACATCTAACATCGTAGCCGAATATTGAACGTCAGCAATCGTCGGTCTATTTTCAGAACACATTGTTTCTGTACTGTTTTCATCAAATACTGTCGATTCAAATGAAGCTCCAGGAACTCCGAATAAATAATTGGGAACTTGAGTACTTAATACTCTCAATCGGTCTTCCCATTGAGTATTTAATTCTCCAGTTGACAAGAAACCAGCTCCTGTACCATTTGAATGAGTCCCAATAATAGTGGCCCGCCCCGAAGACTTCAATAGAAATGACATTTTATCACAAGCGCTAATACAATTTGCAGTCACTAGGGCAACAATTTTATTATTAAATCCTTTTACTCCGGCCATATCAAAAGGAATTACTTCTGCAGCAAACATTGGAGTATAATCTCTTCTTTCATCAATTGTTTTTTGAAAGAAATTTTTCATTTCATCTAAATTTAATCCAAAGGACTGGTCTTCACCGACTACGTCTTGAAGAAAACTTGGCTCTTCTAATTGTCTCATATAAGAAGTCATTCGGAAGCCAGAAGTAGCCCCAGGGTAAATTGCATTTTCTTCGGCCAATACACTTAATACTTGAGCGGGAAGATTTCCATTACCTCCTCCATTGGCCCTTAAATCTAAGATTAATGGCATTTGATTTTCTTTTAACTCTGCAACAAAAGATCTAATACCGTTGATAAAACTCATTTGATTGTCACCAGCTTTAACATTTTTTGTCATAAATGTTAAAATCTGAAGTACGCCATATGTCTTACCTTTGTTTATATAATATCCAGTCCGCAAGGCCGGTGCTCCATCATCACCTAAAAACTCAGTTAAGCCTTTAAGATTTAAATGTAGTTTAACTGGTGAGTATCCCTCAAATAACAATCCATCATCAAGCCACTGCTTAGAAGATTTATCGAAGCTTAAACCGATTGTTGTTGCATCTGAAGGAATCTCCATTTTATTAAAAAATGTGATTGCATCAAGTCTAGGAGTTGAATCTTTAGGTTTATTAGCAAATAGTGGTAACTTAAAAGTACCTGCATTTTTAAAAGTAATAGTAATTGAGTTACTACTGTCGTAGCTATGATTTCTTATTGTTAATGATCTTATTGCTTGATAGTCAATAAATTCATCAGAACTTCCTGAAATATATTTCTTTAGCTCTTCTACTTTTTCTTCTACTGGGCGACCATTGATAGCTATTACTTCATCACCGATTGCAATCCGAGAAAAATCAGCTCCAGAGAGCTTAGAGGCAAGACCCATTAGCTTTTTTTCAATTGAACCAACAATAACCTTTCCATCAATTCTAAACATTCTCACGCCAGTATAAACAAAAGGACGTGAGATCTTTTCTTGTAAACTAAAATGAGTATCTTTAAACTGAGCCACTAAAGCCTGCATACGGTCTAAGAATTCCATATTGGATTTTGCCTGTAAAAAACTGACTCTTGTTCTTTCTGCACTATTAGTTCTATCGCTTGAAGCGATTGAAATACTATCAATTGAAGATTCAAGTGCAATAGCATTTGCTTTTAATTTATTAAAATCAAGTCCAATTCTTTTTGCTTTTAATGGAAGTAGTGCATATTCAAGTTCTACTGTTTTTAAGAAATCATTAAGGATGAGCAATCTGTCTTCTTGATCATAATACTGAAACTTAACACCTGAATAAACATCCTTTAGTCCGTTTATTGAAATCTTTTTTTGTGGATTGGCTTTCATCCCTTCAGTCGCCGAATGACCTGATAGTGAAGTTGATAAGGCCATTGATAAAAGCATTAATTTCGTTAATTTCATGAGTACTCCTCTTTTAAAAAAACTTGAAATCTTGAATTAACTAACTCTATTAGAAATAGAGATTTTTTGGGAATCTGTGAAAAAGTTATAGAGTAATTTACTCAGTTCAAAGTGACTAAAGTTTGGACACTTTTTAGTTATTTTGAACCAATTCGTTGAGTTAGTTGAATTCTTATAAACAAAAAAACAGATAATTATATTAAGAGAAAAATAAGATTTTCCGATAAATAGATGATCAATGACAGTAATTGGAGTTATAAATTGAGAATCGAGCAACTAAATTTATCAGTCGAAATGGATTTTATCTATACAGGCGAATTTAAAAAAAATGATGAATTACTTATCCTCTGCTTTTTTCAGAAGAACCATGATTTAGTTCAAAATATTTTAAATAAAATCCAATTACAATTTCCATTAGCTAAAATTACTGGATGCTCTGGTGCAGGTGAGCTTATCGGTGATGAAATCTTTGACGATAAATTGATAGTAAATTTAATCAAGTTTAAAAAAAGTAATCAATTTAAAATAATTAAATCTGAAATTGGTCAATTATCGTCTTTTAATGCTGGTGAATATTTAGGTGAGTCTTTAAGTGTTATAGAAAACTCAAATGGTGTCATTTTCTTTTCAGATGGATTAAATGTTGATGGTGTTAAATTTTCAGATGGACTTAAATCTAGCTTAAAAAAAGTAATTCCAATTGTTGGTGGTTTAGCAGGTGATGGTGTTAATTTCAGAAAAACATTTATTATTGATAATGGACTAATTACTTCTAACATTATTATTACTATCGTTCTCCTCGATTCTGTTAACATGGCCGTTTCAGCGAATGGGGGTTGGAATCGATTCGGTTTTGAGCACCTAATTACAAAAGTAGAAAATAATATTGTCTATGAAATAGACAATAGACCAGCGCTCGATTTTTATAAAGAACATTTAGGGAATGAATCATCAAAACTCCCAGCCTCTGGTCTACATTTTCCATTAAGTGTTCTCAATTATAATCAAGATGGTGTAGTAAGTGATGATTTAGTAAGAACACTTCTGGCCATAGATGAAGAAAAAAAATCACTCACATTTGCTGGCAGTATTCCTATGAACTCAAAAGTAGACTTAATGAAATCCACAGACAAAAATCTTATTAATTCATCTTATAAAAATTTAAATAATTTAAAAGATAAAATCCCGACCCTAGATCAAACATGTGAAGGAAATCTATTTTCATTAATTATATCTTGTGTGGGTAGACGTTTAGCAATTGGTCAAAGAATTGAAGAAGAATTATTAAACTTTAAAGAAATTGAAAACATGACTCAATCTGGATTTTATTCATATGGTGAACTATCCAGCAATGAAAATTCTGTTTGTAGTTTATTTAATCAAACCTTAACACAGGCAATTTTTTGGGAACGTGAAGATGAGTAAAATCCACAAAACTCTATTAAGACAGTTAAAAAAATCAGGTCTAATTGAGCTTGTAGAAGAAGAAAAGTGGAAACTGTTATTTCAAAATATTACTTTATCGTATGAAGACTATGAACAGCAAATAGACCGATTCAACAACACTTTAGATGTTAGCTTAAGAAAATCTTTTCAGCTTTCAAAAAAAATTGAGGAAAATGCAAAAAATGATTTTAAATTGCTTATTGAAGGACTTCCCGGGTTAATTTCTTGGTTTGACGAAGATTTAAATTACTTGGGTGTAAATGAAAACTTTATTCATTTTAATAATCGTCCGCGTGAAGATTATATTGGGAAAAAGCTAGGCAGCATAAACAAAGAAAAAGATTCAAAACTTCTGTCAGATTTTAATTTTTTTGCAAAATCAAGTTTATTAAAAGCTCAATCTGATTACTCAATTACAGTTAAAGGAGAAACACATTTTGTTAATTCTCATTTTCAGAAAATTGACAATGGTAAAATCATTATTATTGCCAGTATCGATTTAACTGAAAGAATGAAGCTTCAATCAATGGTCAATCAACAAGCTGAAGTTTCAATGAAGAATTCAAAACTAGCAGCAATTGGAGAAATGGCAGCAGGTGTTGCCCATGAAATCAACAATCCATTAACCGTTGTTTTAGGTTGCTCAAAACAAATCATTATACTTTTAGATCAACTAAAAACAAAAAATGACCAAATCATTGACCCTGAAGAAATTAGAAATAGAGCTGAAAAAATACACCGAATGTCAGTTCGAATGAGCAAAATAGTTAGCAACTTAAAACATCTCTCCAGAGATGGCTCAAATGACCCTTATGTTCAGGTGAGCTTTAAAGAAGTTTTTTCATGTGCCATCGAATTAAATCAAGAAAAAATAATAACAAATAATATTTCATTTTCAATAGAAGGAAACCAAGAGACAATACTCTGGGCACAACCAGTATCCCTTTCTCAAGTTTTTTTAAATTTAATTATAAATTCTATTGATGCAGTTTGTGACACACCAAATGCTTGGATTAAATGCCAAATTGACATTAAACAAACGACGACAACTATTAAAATAATAGATAGTGGGAAAGGAATTCCAAATGAAATTCATGATAAAATCTTTCAACCATTCTATACGTCTAAAGAAGTTGGTAAAGGAACAGGTCTTGGTCTAAGCATTTCAAAAGGTATTATAAAATCACATAATGGTGAATTTTTTATTGATAACGAAAACCCCAACACTTGCTTTACTATTGTCTTACCAAATAAAGAATTAAAACTAAAAATTGCCTCGTAAAAATGATGAAGAACATTTCAAAAATGTTCTTCATCATAAAAGTTTTGATTATTTTAGATTTCTAAGTACATACTGAAGTATTCCACCATTTTTTATATAATGTAATTCGTCTACTGTATCAACTCTTGAAGTAACTTCAGTCGTAGCTTCTTTACCATTAACATACTTTATAACCATTTTATATTTCATGCCTGGTCTAAACTCTCCCACTGGAATTAATGATATGATTTCAGTTCCATCAAGAGAAAGAGTTTTTCTATCTATACCTTTCTCAAATACGAGTGGAAGAACCCCCATACCAATTAAATTAGATCGGTGAATTCTTTCAAATGATTCAGTCACAACGGCCTTTACTCCTTGAAGAAAAGTCCCTTTAGCTGCCCAGTCTCTTGATGAACCAGTTCCGTATTCTTTCCCGGCAATAACAACAAGAGGTGTTTTATTTTCGATATATTTCATGGCCGCATCGTAAATGGCCATGACTTCACCAGTTGGAATATATTTAGTAACTCCCCCTTCTGTGCCAGGTGCAACTTCATTTTTTATTCTTATATTTGCAAATGTCCCTCTCATCATAACTTCATGATTTCCTCTTCGAGAACCATAAGAGTTAAAATCATCAGCTTTCACTCCCTTTCCTTCCAGATAAACGCCGGCCGGAGATGACTTTTTGATCGATCCTGCAGGAGAAATATGATCTGTTGTTATTGAGTCCGCAAAAAGCGCCAGGATTCGAGCGTTTTTAACTTCAATGGTATCAATGGTTCCACCTGCGATATTTTCAAAAAAGGTTGGATTTCTTATATATGTCGAGTTTGGTTCCCAATCAAAAAATTCACCTGTACTAGTCTTAATTGCCTGCCAATGTGAGTCACCATCAAAAACATTTTCGTAACGTTTTTTAAACATCGCACTAGTCAGTTTACTCATCAAGACAGCATTAATTTCTTCATGAGTAGGCCAGATATCTTTTAAGAAAACATCTTTTCCATCACTAGATTTTCCAAGGGATTCTTTTGATACATCAATGTTAATATTACCGGCAATAGCATAAGCAATAACTAACGGAGGAGAAGCTAAATAGTTAGCTTTAATATCTGGATTAATTCTTCCTTCAAAGTTTCTATTTCCCGATAAAACAGAAGTCACAACTAAGTTATTAGCATTTACTGATTTTGAAATTGGCTCTGGTAGTGGTCCTGAATTTCCGATACAAGACATGCATCCGTAACCAGTTAATGTAAAGCCTAATTCATCTAATGAGTGTTGAAGTCCTGACTCAACTAAATAGTCAGTCACTACTTTTGATCCAGGAGAAAGAGCTGTTTTCACCCATGGTTTTGATTTTAATCCAAGCGCTCTGGCTTTTTTGGCAACTAAACCTGCAGCTATCATCACTGAAGGGTTAGAAGTATTTGTACATGAAGTGATCGTCGCAATCGCAACTGCTCCGTGCTTAAGTTTATAGTCTGCTCCCTCTACTGCATACTCTGTATTTGCAGTTTCAGGATTAACTTTGAAGGCGCCAGCAAGTTCTTTCTTAAAAGCATCAGCGGCAGCTGTTAATTCAATTCTATCTTGTGGACGCTTTGGTCCAGAAAGGCATGGAACAACAGTGCTTAAATCTAATGAAAGTGTTGAAGTGAAAACTGGATCAGCATCTCCTGCATTCAACCAGAGTCCTTGCTCTTTTGAGTATGCTTCTACTAAAGCTACTTGCTCATCACTTCTTCCAGTAAATTTTAAATACTCAATCGTTTTTTCATCTACAGGAAAAAATCCACAAGTCGCTCCATATTCTGGTGCCATATTCGCAATTGTTGCACGGTCTGCAAGAGAAAGAACTTTTACACCTGGTCCATAAAACTCAACAAATTTTTCTACTACACCGTGTTTACGAAGCATTTGAGTGACAGTTAAAACTATATCAGTTGCTGTAATTCCTTCATTCACTTTTCCGGTTAATTTAAATCCTACAACTTCTGGAACAGTCATTGTGACAGATTGTCCAAGCATCGCTGCTTCTGCTTCAATCCCACCGACACCCCAGCCAAGAACTGAAAGCCCATTGATCATCGTAGTATGAGAATCTGTTCCTACGCAAGTATCAGGATAAGCTGTTGTTTCACCATTTTCAGTTTTGGTCCATACAGTTTGGGCTAAATATTCAAGGTTAACCTGGTGACAAATTCCAGTCCCAGGAGGAACAACTCTAAAATTTTTAAATGCTTTTTGTCCCCATTTTAGAAATGTATAACGCTCTTTATTCCTTTCATACTCAAGGGCCACATTTTTTTCAAATGAATCTGCTTTACCAAAAAAATCAACAGCGACCGAGTGGTCAATAACAAGGTCAACTGGAATAAGTGGATTAATTTTTTTTGGATCTCCGCCAATTTTTTTCATTGCTTCTCTCATAGCCGCTAAATCAACAACTGCAGGTACACCTGTAAAATCTTGCATAAGTACACGGGCAGGATAATAAGCAATTTCACGATCTGATTTTTGAGTTTTTGCCCATTCATTAATCGCTTTTGCATCTTCGAAAGTTACATCTTTACCATTTTCATGACGAAGTAAATTTTCTAATAAAACTTTTAGTGACTTTGGTAGTCTGTCGATTTCAGTGAGACCTAAATTTTTTGCTTCTTTTAAACTGTAGTAGCTATAACTTTTACTACCAACGGTTAATGTTTTTTTTACCTTGCTCATGAAGGGCTCCTTGCTTACTTTGGGTTATTTGACTTTCAAAAAGAATCTCTTTAATTATAAAACGATTAGAGTTTAACGTCACTGAGGGTATTCTGACCACTGTTTGACCATCTCGCTCACCTATTATTATTATTATCACTTATTTTAATTAAAGAATAAATTGAATAAATTGAATATTATATAGTAGTATTTGGAATATGTTGGATGGTATCGAAGCTCTTATTGCCTTAGAAAAATATGGAACAGTGAGTGAAGCTGCCATACGCCTTAGGCTTACCCAATCGGCCGTTAGCAAGAGAATTCAAGCTTTACAGCTTGAATTAAAGATAAATTTAGTAGAGCCAGATGGCCGCAGGGTTCGCCTAACTCCAGATGGCTACCAATTCTTAAGTAAAGCACGCCCACTGATCATTGAACTGAAAAATCTTACATTGACTTCAGACCAATCAAATCTCTCACATTTTTCACTAGGATTATCAGACTCTATTGCAGGCTCATTTGGCCCTTTTGTAGTGAGTGAAACAATAAAAACTCTCAAAACTATAGAGCTCGATTTTCATGTGCACCGAAGTTTAATGTTATTAGAAAATATATCTTTGGGAAAATATCAATTGGGAATCTGCACTTTTGATGAAAATCGAAAAGACCTCTACTCTATGCACCTTATCGACGAACCCTTAGTTTTACTCCATTCTGAGTTAAGAAATAAAGCTAGTAAAAATCTCCCCCTTATAACAATCGAAGAAAACTCAGCAACCTGGAAAAACATTGGGAGTTTATTAAAAAGGGATTATTCTCATTTATTAAATAATAATGTCATCTATGTTGAGTCCTTTTTAGCTGTTTACCAAATGACAAAAGTAGGCCTTGGAAATGGACTCATTCCATTAGGATTAATTAAGGAACTTCATATTAAAAAAGAAGCCTATAAAAAATTAAAAGTAACGAGAACAATATCATTAGTGACTAGAAAAACAGTGGCCCAATTAGATTTTTTTGAACCTTTTTATAAAGAACTAAAACATAATATCGAAATGTATTTTGAAAAATAAATTATTGATTATTTTTTAAGAATCATATGGGTAAATATATCTAAATATTCTGGATCATAATGCCCTAAATCATCTTTCATTATTTCAAGTGCTTCTTTTGGTGTTTTATTTGTCTTTCGGTATGACGTATTAGCTGTCAATGAACAAAACCCATCTGCAACAGCTACAATTTTAGCAGGAGGGAAGATCTGATTATTATTTAAACGGTTAGGATATCCTCGACCATTAAATTGTTCGTGATGCTGAATAATAATTGTGCGGACCTCAGAGTTAATACACTTATTATGGTCTAATATTTTTAAACCAAACTGAGGATGATCTTTTATTTCATCCCAATCTTTAGGAGTCAAAGTATTTTTTGAAAAAATAGCTTCATCAATTCTCGTTTGACCAATGTCATGAAGAAAACCTCCTAAACCAATTGATAAAAGAGTTCGATTAGAAGTCATTCCTAATTTTTTAGCCAGCACAACTGAAAATAATGAAACCATATAGGAATGTTTTAATAGAAATGTACTAGAAGCTAAAGCTTTAAAAACATCTAAAGCCATCGCGGCATCGTGCTCAAGAAGATAAATTGAATTTTTGACATTTATCGACGCCAACTCAAGATTAGTTTCTAATTCTGAATTATTTAAGTCTAAATGTTCATAATTAAATTCAAGACCTGTCTTTAAAATTTCTAAAATTTTCTCTTTAGGATAAGTTCCTATGTCACTTAAATGAATTAAAAAATTTTCAAACTCTGCTTTATCTTCTCTATTAATATAGAAATTTTTAATATTTTTTTCTTCATACCGAGAAATTTGTTGCTCATCATGAGTTGCATTTTTCTTGTAAATATTTGTAAATTTCCCATCACTCCTCTCGATATAAACATCAAAAGGCAACGGTTCAGTGAAACTTGAAATAAATTGGGTCGATACTGGAATATAATCTCTAGTCATAGTTCTCCTATATAAAAAATTTTAATCTACATTTTGATTGTTCTAAAAAATTGTTAATTTAATGCATCTTATTAAGGTGTTGGCCAAAAATGAACTTCTAATATCGATAATTAACTTACTGAAAAGTGCCCATTTTTAGCCAGTTATCTGCTTGGGCTTTATTTACAATGAGGGACATTGAGTTTTTGACCTAGATAAAATTGATAACATTTTCCAACGAAAGAGATTTGTTGATCTTCAATAATAATTCCACCACCATCACCACATCCATAGAGAGGTAATTTAGATTTTTTTGAATGATGAAGTAATTCTGCATCATATCTTTTAGAATTTTTATAATGAGGAAAGAACTCGAAATTTACTAATCTCATGGCAGAGAGATTTTTCATGTCCCAAGGATTTTCATCTCGGTCAAAGTGAGGAAAGCTCGCCGTATGCACATGAGGAGTTAAAACAATCGCTCCGGCCGATAACCCACAAAGAACTCCACCACGCTTTAAAAATTTTTCAAAGTGTCCAAACATGCCTGCTTTTTTCAAATGTTTCAAGAAATAGAATGTATTCCCACCCCCTAAAAAGATTAAATCACTTTTAAGAACTTCTTGAAGAAGTGTTTTTGTGTATGGTGTATCTACACAAAAAAGCATAAAACGCTGCACACCAAATTCAGAAAACTCTTGCACAAAAAATTTAAAATCATCTTCTGCATCAAATGAACTTGAAGGAATAAGGGCCAACTTTGGTGATTTGACATGAGTGAGTTCTAGGGCCCGTAAATTAAGAAATCGATTCTCATCTTCAGAACCACCAGAATAGAGAACTAATTTCATATCCCGTCTCTAAACTCTCTTACAATTTGAAGCATCCCTTTT
Organism: Bacteriovoracaceae bacterium; assembly: GCA_947377285.1. Classification (GTDB taxonomy): domain Bacteria; phylum Bdellovibrionota; class Bacteriovoracia; order Bacteriovoracales; family Bacteriovoracaceae; genus Bacteriovorax. The sequence continues at coordinate 72,576 of CANCFT010000011.1, read as the reverse complement.
AAAATATGAGATTGCTCTTTCTCAGCTTCAAAATTCGATGGCCTTCTTTCTTTGTCAGGATTTAGATTTTGATACTCTGTGAACTCTTTTAAAATTAATGAGATTTCCTCTGCTGAAAGTTTTGGTTTTTTTGCCATTACTTTTTCTACAATAGTTGAAATGGAGTCCCCAGTAACTCTATCATATTTATTAATTACTGAAGATCTCATAGACACATCAAGTAATACTTTTTCGGGAGTTTCTTTGCATTTTTTCGCAGCTAAATTAATTAGCTTGAGATAACTTTTTTGAAAACTTCTAATTTTTAAATTTCTTCTCAAAGATGACTTTAAATCAGCTTTAGTCGCATAACTAGATTTGATAATATCTATAAATTCTGCTTCGTTTACTATTCCATTAATACCACGAGATAAATAGACCTGAGGAAGTTCACGCAAAATATCGCGCATACAAAAAATGGCATTCCAATTTATTCCATCAGGCACCTTCTGTGGTCCTTTTCCAGATTTTGCCATTTCAAAATAAGTAAAATCACTTCTAAAATCTTCTATGTCTTTACGGTGATGGCTTAAAAGTGCCTCACTATATTTTAAATTGAACCCCATCTTCATTAAAATATTTTGATTTTTATAATCAAAAAAACGTTTATCAAATGTTTGTAATGAATGATGATTTTTAAAGTCATCTATAGATTTTTTCTTTTCGTTTTTAATATAGTCAACAATCTGGGCAAAGGTTTGAACGATATATCGAGCTTTTTGTTTTTGCTCCTTGATAGAAGTTGACCATCTTTGGACATCATCGTATCGATATTCGTGGTGATAGAGACCAAACTGTCTCACAGAACCATAATCAATGATTCCCCCATCCATGAGAATATTATCTCCATCCCAGTCTAACCAACAAAAAATATACTGATCTTCAAAATTTGCAGACATTTGGGCAAACGTTTCAACGACTTTCATTAAAAAATAATCATAGTGAGATTTAGGATCACTTGGAATATTTTTCCAAACTTTATTTTTTACTTGGCGTTCAATATAGTAATCAACTACTCGTTTTAATGTAGGTAAATTATTTTGTTTTAAATGATTAAACATATGTGAAGGTCGCAATAGATTTTCGTGCACTCTTACATTGATTGCCAGTCCTTTAGGAAATTCAATAATCGCTAAAACTCTTTCTGTCTCTAATCCATTTTTAGCTAAAACTTCACTAAAAAAAAGAGAACTTAAGCCTTCATCTTTTTCAGAATATCCACAACCATAAGACACAGTTGGGTCCCCCGTCTGATAAAACTTTTTATTTATATTGCAAGCTGGACTAAGCTTTGTAGCTCCGGTCCCACAACTAGAAACATCATAAGATTTTCCTTTATTTGTAATTTGTCCATTCCAAATACTTCGCCCATCTCCTGAAGTTGTACCTTTTTTACATGGATGTTGAAGTTGAAGATACCTTGTGGCCATATAAGTCTTTTGTCTAATTTCATCTTTTGGAAAATTGAAATTATTCATTTGGTCATATTCATTTATGATGACAATACTAAAAGTATGAAGAATTTCTTCTTTTAATTCTTTAGTTAACTCATGAGGATGATTATCAGGAATAAGCCCTAGCTCACGGGCAAGTTCAAAATTAAAGAATGCGACTTGCCCGCCATGCCTAGTTCGTACCTGATACTCTACAACGGCTTCCGGTACTGATACTTTAAGTGGATGACTTCCATCAATTTCCTTAAATTTCGGATAACCGATTGTCTCTTTCGAAGTTTCTTTAGATGGTCTTGACTCTTTTAATTTTGTATTTCCCATAACTCATTTTCGACCTTTCAAACAAAAATTAAAATAAAAATTAAAGAGGCAAATCTTTCATAGCAGTTTTTGCCGATCTCTCTTAGATGGTTTATAATTATCACCATGAAAAACAATTTTAAATTTATGGTCCCTTTTGCTTTAATCCTCTTATTAAGTTCTTGTTTAAGCTCTTGCTCAACTCTCATAACAAAAGAAGATTGCAAGAAAAACATGAGAATCTTGGGGATTGAGCATGGAAAACGTGGATATTCGAATCTTTCAGAAGATATTCGAAAAAATTGTACAACTACTACTGAATTCCTAAATCTTGAAGCTTACCAAGATGGCTTTAAAATGGGCTGGAGTGATCACTGTACTGCTTTTCAAGGTTATGAAATGGGTAGAAAAGGTGATCTTTATAAAAGTTTTTGTCCTAGCGAAAAAGAAGATTTATTTCATGAAAAATTTTTAATAGGCAAAAAAGTTTACGAAAAAAATGACCAAATTGCAGACTTAGAAGAAAAGATTAAAGATTTAAGTCAAGCAATTGAAAAAGATAATACTTCAATCTCTACGAAAGATGAGCTTAAAAAAAATCAAGATGAATTACTTTCATTAAAAAGAGATATTCAAAGATTGGAACAAAAAGGAAAAAATTTAGGACATACTAATTAAAATAGTATTTTAATCTACTCTAAAAAGTGCAAATTTCAGATACCGCAATTCTTCCATAGCAATTGGATATGGATGATCAAACGGCTGGCCTCCAAAATAAACAAGTGTCCCTTTTTTTCTATTTTTTGAAAAAGACTCTCTACATATTTCTAAAAATTTATCCGTACTAATATGACTAGAGCAAGAACTCGCGGCAAAAAGACCATTTGCATTTACCAGTTTAAGAGATTGAGAAAATATTTTCACATAAGCTTCAACGGCCGTTTCTACTGCTTTTTGATTTGGGGCAAAACTTGGAGGATCTGTAATGACTAAATCCCATTTGGCCTTTTCTTTTATTTGTTCATCTATAAAGACAAATGCATCTTGAGCAATAGCTTCATGTTTAATTTTTATTTGGTTCACTTCAAAATTTCTACCTGCGGCTAAAGTAGCAGCTTTAGCGATATCAACACTAGTCACTTCTGTTGCTCCACCTTTAGCTGCAAAGACAGAAAAGCCAGCAGTGTAACTAAAAAGATTAAGTACACTCTTTTGATGAGAAAATTGCCCTATGAGTTTACGGTTGTCCCTTTGATCAAGAAAAAATCCTGTTTTTGCAGCATCGCGGATATTGGTTGCAAAAAGACTTCCGTTTTCTTTAAAGAGAACTTCATCTCTTAAGCTTCCTAAAATTTCAATACCCTTTATTTCATCATCATTTCTTCTTTTATAATAAACAGATTTAATAACTGGAAAATCAATTACTAATTTTGCGGCAATTCCTTGATGATTCCAAAATTTTTCGACAGCTTCATGGTCATGCTTAATGACGGCCGTATCATCATAAATATCGATAATAAGCCCTGGCATTCCATCTCCTTCTCCATTTATCAAACGAAAACTATTCGTTTGATCATTTGTAAAATACTTACGAATTTCAATTGCTTTCTTCCATTGCAGCTCACTCCAAACATTCATTGTATGAAAAAGATTATTGTTTCTTACAAAAGGCTCTTCTCCTAAACAGAAAACTCTAAAACGCAATTGTGTATCTGCTTGGACTATTCCAAAACCTAAAATTTCATTTCTAGATTTTAAAATGGAAAAACCAGACTGCGGTCGCTCTTTTTGATCGAAACAATCTGCAAATATCCATCGATGCCCACGTTTTAAATGTTTACTGACATCGCGTACTAAATGAATTTCAGGGATTTTACCTTCAGGAAAGTGGATAAGAGAATTGGTCTCAATCATTGCTTTTTTCACTTGTTCAATATTTCGTTGTGATTATTCTATAACACTATATTTATGAGTGCTGCAACAATTACCACCAAGCAACCACCAAACTGTAGCTGATTAAAACTCTCACCTAAGAAAAAATGAGAGATTACAATAGCAATGGGTGCAATTGAATAATAGGCCAGACCTGAATGAAGTGGTAAAGCCTTTGCCGAAACGCGGGCCCATAAACTATGAGCAATAAGTGTCCCAAAAACTCCTAGAAAAATTAATGAGAACCAATCACTCTTTTGTAAGTTCCAATGGGTTTTAGTAATAAAAAAACTAAATCCAACAAGAGCTCCAAAGAATTGAGCAAAAATTCTAGTTTCAAGAGAAAAATTTTGAGATTTTCTGTGCATTATTGGCAATAAGGCAAAACACGTAGCACTTAGCAAAGAAAGGATTAGGCCTTTGGTACTTTCATTATTAAAATTCCAAGAAGGAATAATCATTAAAATACCAACCATAGACAAACATAAGCATAAAATATCCTTTTTAGTTATTTTATGATCTAAAAAAAGAATACTCGCCACCACTAATTGCATCCCATAGGTACTAAGTCCCAAAGTACCAATCGAGGCTCCACCAAACTTAACTCCATAGGCATAAGTGACCCAATGTAAAAAGAAAATAACACCAATCAACCAGAGCTGATAATTGCCATTTCCAAACCGTATAAAACCTTTAAAATCTATTTTTTTTCGCCAAAATAGGGCAAGTACACTTACTGCTATTAGTAAACGAAATAAACAAATGGTTAAGGGGGTGGCCGCCGTAAATTTAATTGCGACAGGGACAAATGCAAAGATAATAATGGCCAAAAGTCCTTCAAAAATCATAACCTAATTAGAATGCATTTTTCTTTGGAGATCAATATGGAAGAGAACTTTAAGCCTAATTTAAAAGGAACATTTAAAGAAAAAAAACAAAACATATGTGAAGTTTGTAAATTGCGCTATTCCCCGAAAATAACCACACCACTTGCAACAATTAGAGATTCGCTTTTAAAATTTGTCATAAAGAGTAATCCCAACGTAGATATTGAGAACGGGTATATATGTCACGATGATTTAAATAAAATACGCAGAGAATATTTTAAACAACTCATTCAAGAAGAAAAAGGTGATTTAACAGAAGTTGAAAATGCTGTCGTTGATGCCCTCGAGGAGCATGAAGTTGTCTCAAGACATATTTACCAATTTGATGAAAAAAGTGGAACATACGGGGAAAGACTCTCTGATAAAATCGCTAAATTTGGTGGTTCCTGGACATTTATAATGTTATTCGCCTTTTCAATAGCAATTTGGGTTGTTTGGAATTCGACAAGACTTGTGCGTTTTGATCCATATCCTTATATTCTGCTCAATCTTTTTCTTTCATGCTTGGCCTCTCTTCAAGCCCCTATCATTATGATGAGCCAAAATCGTTTGCAGGTCCACGATCGTCTGAGCCAAGAGCAAGATTATAAAGTCAATTTAAAATCTGAAGTTGAAATTCGAGTACTCAATGAAAAAATTGATAAATTGATTTCTCATCAATGGCAACGATTACTTGAAATCCAAGAAATGCAAATGGATTTTATGGAACAGTTAACTGATAAAAAACGCAAGTAGGATTTTATGAATAAAAAAACATTCCAAAGACTTTTAACTTTAATCAAAACTGAAAAAACGTTTTTGTCTTGGGGAATGATCTTTCTCATTTTATCAAGTGGTAGCACACTTATTTTTCCCCAACTCACAAGATGGCTCATCGACTACGTTCTAACTCCTAAAAAATATGACTTACTCATTCCAGCAGTTTTGGGTATGTTTTGTGCATTTGTCATTATGGGTTTTGCCGGAAGTCTTCGTTATTATTTTTTTACTCTAAGTGGAGAGCGAATGGTTCTTCATTTGCGACGTCAACTCTATAAAAAAATCTTAGATCAGGACATCGTTTTTTTTGATACTAATCGAACTGGAGATTTAATGAGTCGCTTGTCTAGCGACTGCACTACTTTGCAAAATACAGTCAGTGTCAATGTTTCTATGGGATTAAGAAACCTGGCACAAGTCATTGGTGGATTTGCTTTCATGTTTTATACATCATGGAAACTTTCTTCACTAATGCTTCTCATGATTCCACCGATTGCATTATCTACACTTTTTTTTGGGAAAAAAATTCGTAAACTCTCTCAAGATTTTCAAGGAACACTTGCTGAAGCCAGTATAGTTGCAGATGAAACCATTTCTGGTATCCGCACAGTAAAATCATTTGTCCAAGAAAATACAGAAGTCACTCGTTATAACTCGCGATTAGAAATTGCTCTTGATCGAGCACGAACAAAAGTTAAAACAATCGCAATCTTTATGACAGTAGCAATGGTCACAGGGTTTGGCGCAATCTCATTTGTGCTCTGGTATGGTGGACATCAAGTTGTCACTGGCTCTCTTTCAATTGGGGACCTCACCCAATTTCTACTCTATTTAATGATTGTGGCCATTGGAGTTGGAAGTTTAGGTGGATTATGGGGGGATATAATGGCCGGAATAGGAGCCAGTAAGCGCGTCTTTGATATTGTCGAACAAGTTCCTTTTTTAGTTGAATCGGGAAAATCAATATCAAATCTAAGTGGTACAATTGAATTTAAAAATGTTCATTTTAGTTATCCGATGAGATCCAAAATTGAAGTTCTAAAAAATATAAGTTTTAAAATCAATGAAGGCGAAATGGTAGCATTAGTCGGTCCTTCTGGAAGTGGAAAAACAACTATTGGAAGTTTAATTCAACGGTTTTATGAAATTGATTCAGGTGAAATTTTAATAGATGGAGAAGACTATCGAAATTTTAATCCCTTTTCATTGCGAGAAAATGTAGGACTCGTCTCCCAAGAACCTGTGCTGATTTCTTCCACCATTAGAGAAAATATTCGTTATTCCAATAAACTTGCCAGCGATCTAGATATACGCAATGCCGCTATAGCCGCTAATGCAATCGATTTTATAGAAGCCTTTCCAGAAGGTTTTGAAACCTTAGTGGGCGAAAAAGGTATTCAGCTATCTGGTGGGCAAAAACAAAGAGTGGCGATTGCAAGGGCCCTCTTAAAATCTCCAAAAATTTTAATTTTAGATGAAGCCACTAGTAACCTAGACACTGCCAGTGAAAGTTTAGTGCAAGAAGCCCTAACCAGATTAATGAAAGGTAGAACAACTCTCGTTATTGCACATCGATTATCAACCATAAAAGAAGCAGATAAAATTTTTGTTTTAAATAAAGGTGAAATAATTCAAACTGGCACACACGAGCAACTAAGCCTTGACCAAAACAATATCTATTTCCATTTACTTCAACGCCAATTTAGTTAGAAAAGACTTTTACTTTTCACTAAAAATCTCACTCGGAAATAAACGATAATATAAAGAATTAACCCAAGTGATATTAAAAAACTTGAGACAAATGGCAAACGCAGAATTGCCTCTGAATCAAAAATTAATTTCATTAAAACTACGGTTAGTGCTGAACCAAATAGTAGAGACAATAAAATGCACATTATAATGAGGAAACTAAATTCTCTAGTGTAAATAGAGCGTATTCTTTTGAGCTTTAATCCCAGCATAAAATATAATGCCATTTCTTTTTTTCTTAAATCCAGATGGTTAAAACTAACGGCAATCAAAACAACCAAAGCAACAAATAACGAAAGAAGTGAAATAAATTTGATTGCCATGGCCATAAGATCAAATACATTCGTTATTTTTCTCACAAGTTCTGAAATATCTAAGAGGGAAACATTAGGAAAAGACTCCGCTACTTTCGTAAAGACTTCCCGCTTTTCTTGAATCGATTTAACTTTAAAAGAGGCTAAAAACGTTTTTGGAGCATCTTCTAAAACACCAGGTTGAAAAAGTATAAAAAAATTGGGCTCAAAACTTATCCATTTAACTTTTCGAAGACTAGTCACAACTCCAGAAATTGAGAGACCGCTTATATCAAAGACTAACTTATCTCCAATTTTTACTCCCATCCTCTTTGCATACATCTCTTCGAGTGAGATTTCACATGGATTTTTTGTAGGGTCACATTTTTGACCATTAAAATGTCCTTCAACAATTTTTTCAGACCAAGAAAGAGTAGATCGATAACTTAAATTCACTCCACGATTTCTCATTTGTTCAGAGTTTTGATCTTCGCGAGTTGAAAATTCTCCCTCGCTGGGCCCTGCTCTTTTTTGAGTTAACTCTTCATTAATTTTTAAAAGACGCCCTCTAATCATTGGAGCAAATAATGTTTGATGCCAATTTTGTTTTTTCTGCAGTTCTACAAATCCTTCAGCTTGAGAATCTTGAAGATCAAACATAAATAGATCAGGTCTTTTATCTCCACTTGTTTGAGTGAATTCACGACGAAGTGAGTGGTCTAATTGAAAAATAAACGTAGTTAAAGTCATTCCGATTAATAAACAAATAAAAATAGTGAATGATGAAGTAAAGTACCTACTAATCGTTAAAGCTGCATAACGGTTTATAAAATTTAATTTTTTAGAAAATTTTTCTAAAAGCCAAGTCATTCCTCTGAAACAAAGTGCTGCTAACAAAATAATAATGGCCAATGATCCTAGGAAATATCCCCCGACCTTAAAAGAATTCGCTAAGATTATGGCCAGTAGTATGATGTATAGAACCAAGGGCAAGAAAAAATAAAACTTAATACGCTTAAGTTCAGCAGGTAGATCTTGAAATATTGTGGCCACTGGTGTTTGTAAGGCTCCCCAAAAAAGTGGACCTAAGGCAAGCAAAGTTCCACCAAGAGAAAGAAAAAGAATACGAAACAAAGAAGCCCATTGAAGTCTAAATAGAAGTGTTTCTCCCACTAAATTAGTAAAAAAGGATTCTAAAAATGGAAGGGCCCCTAATACTAATAGTGTTGAAAAAGTTACAGCGGATGCTGTTAAAATTATTAAATGTAAAAAACTAACTCTAAAAAGAAATGTCATTTTAAGACCTAAGGATTTATAGATTGAAAATGTTTTCAATTTCTTCGATAAAAAATGTTGAGTAAAATAATAGAGGCCGACTAAACTTAATAAATAAGTCATCAGTGTAATTAAGGCCAAGTAGTCACTTAACAAATTAAGTGATCTTGAAATCTGTTGACTTGATTCTTCGGGTCCTAAAATTTTGATAGTTTTATCTGGAAGCAGCAATCGTAATTCATTTTGAATTTTCTTAACGTCATCTAATGGACTTAGCTTAATTGCATAAGCATAAGTTGCAGTAGAGCCAAATTTAATCAATTCTGTTTGTTTTAAAAAATTATATGAAAGAAATATTTTTGGAGCTAAATTAAATCCTCGAAAAGAAGAAAATTTATCTTCTGTTATTATTCCACCTATAACAAACTCTAATTCTCCAATTTTTAATTGGTCTCCATTTTTTACTCCTAACTCCCATGCAAGGTCTCTACTAACCCAGGCCTGTGGATATTGATGTAAGTTACTCCATTGACCACTCCCTTTAAATCCATCATTTTCTAAAAGAACTCCACCAAAATAAGGAAATTCAGTTGAAACAAAATTTAAATCAGCAAGTTTAGATATTGGCTGTTCCGAATTTGATTTAGACACAAGTGAATAAGTTTCAGTCCATCTAGCAAAATTCAATTTTTTATTTGATAGATATTTTTCTAACAGTTCTATTTCTTTAGGATCAAGTGAGCGCCTTGCTGAGACTGAAAGATCAGAAGCGATAAAGTTTTTGGCGTTTTTAGAAACTTTATCTTCGACACCACCTTTAAATGATTCAACTAATAAAAGACCCACTATTCCTAATGAAGCGCAAAGGATCATAAACCAGTTAAATGATTTATCTGATTTAAAATCGCGGATAAAAAATTTTATAAAAGACATTGCCCACCTTTTATTCGAATAATTCGGTCAGCTCTTGCTGCCAATTCTTCATCATGAGTCACTAAAATCATCGTTGTTTTTTCTTTGCGAACTATGGATAAAAGAATTTCAATAATTTTTTTTCCAGTCTCACTATCCAAATTTCCTGTCGGTTCATCAGCTAATAATAATGGTGGTCCAAAAACTAAGGCACGAGCAATGGCCACTCTTTGTTGCTCTCCACCTGAAAGCATTGAAGGATAATGGTGAATTCTTTCTCCAAGCTCCACTAAATTTAGCCAATCGATGGCCTTTTGTTCATCAACCACGCCATTTATCTCTAAGGGCAACATCACATTTTCAAGAGCCGTTAAATGAGGAATTAAATTAAATTGCTGAAAAACAATTCCCAAATGACTGGCCCGCCAAACACAAAGTTCTTCCTCTGTAAGTTTAGTAATATCTATCTTATCTATAGTAATTGAACCTAAATCTGGTTTTTCCAATCCGGCCAACAAAGAAAGTAAAGTCGATTTCCCACTGCCCGATTTACCCAAGAGTGCAATAATCTCACCACTGCTAATTTCTAGATTCATATTGTCTAAAACTTTAACTATGTTTTTACCTTGGATAAAATCTTTTTTTATATTTTCTACAGTTAACTTCATAAATTTTTCTCTACAAATTCAGTTACTCTTTTCGCTACGAGCTCGTGTCCTTGAACATTGGGATGAATTCCATCAGCTTGATTAAATTGAGCCTTCCCTGCAACATCTTTTAAGATAAATGGCAATAATGGAATTTTTTCTTGTGAACTAATTGTTTGGTACATTTTTTCAAAATCATTTGTATACTTTTTCCCATAATTGGGAGGCATTAATAATCCAAGTAATAAAACTTTTATTTTTTTAGTTTTAGCTAGTTTTATAATTAACTTTAAATTTTTTTCTGTTTCAGGAATTTTTAACCCTCGCAATCCATCATTGGCCCCGAGTTCTAAGACAATCAAATCCAATTTTGTTTTCATATGCCATTTGAGCCTAGACTCTCCACTTGCAGAAGTTGCCCCACTGACTCCACCATTTACAATGTTGACATCAAACTTATGTGCCCGTAAATTTCTTTCAACTAATCTTGGAAACGATTCACTTTCATCAACACCTTGACCTTCAGAGAGTGAATCTCCTAGAAAAAGAATGGTTGTGTTGGCATAAGCTTTCAAAAAAAAGAGATTGAAAATAAAAAATATAAGTATCGATTTCATCAGTATTCCAAGTCTAGTGATTTATCCAATTATTCTACTGAAGCAACCAGATGGGAATAGAAAATCTTGGTTTGTCTAAGTAACGTTAGGCACAAGATTTATAGTTAGTGCAACTCTATTTTTCTTCCCTTAAGATGGGAGAAATTACTTTTGGAGATTCTGGAGAAGATTTATGGATAAAAATAAAACTGAAGTAGACAATGAGTCTGATAATTTTTTTCGCTTTCATTTACCACATTTGCATTTAAATTCTGTATTTGGCGATGATTGGTTTGCTCTCAAAGCAGAATCTTTCGCTCGCTTTTTTGGAACACCCGTTTTTTTGATCGGACAAACATTTATCGTTTTCGTTTGGATTTCTCTAAACGTTTTTGGATATGCCAAATTTGATATTTATCCATTTATTCTTTTAAATTTAGCATTTAGTTTACAAGCTGCTTACGCAGCACCATTGATTTTGTTGGCACAAACAAGACAAGCTGACCGAGATAAAGTTCATGCTGAAGCAGATGCTCTCCACCGTGAAGCCTTAGCATCAGCAAGTGAGGAACGTGAAACACTCGCTGCCCATCAAACTGCACAATTGGTATTACTTCTAGAGCAAAATACAAAATTAACAGAAATGACTCAACAGTTAAGCCGAAAAATTGAAGGCTTAACTGTTGAGTTGCATGAAAAAATCTTTAATTCAAAGAGTGATTTAAAATAGATTATTCTAAAATTAATTGAGTTCCATTATCTACAATAACACCTGAGATATCATCTCCTGCATTAAAGTTACATTCTTTTTCAGAATTTAATCCAATTTCAAACCCTTCAACAAAAAGTCTACTATCGTTTAATGGACAAACAGCGCTTGATTGAATGAATGAATTTAAAGTAAGTGTTGCTTTGCAACTAGTTGTCGTTTTTTGTAATTTAGAAACTTGTCCAATAAATTGAGCTTCGCCAATACAACTTGCATTTGAATTTAAAGAAATAGCCAACGTAATGATTGCAATTAATTTCATCATCATTTATCCCGTGTTAAAGATTCGTTATTTCTTATTACCCTAAATTCTAAAGTATTTATTGTTAAGATTCCGTGAGTGTGTAAAAAATTCAGCAACCAGTAACCGACTTATGAATATTAGAAAGATTAAAAGCACCTTTATGCCAATCCATATTATACCACTTAAGCTTTTTTTCTAACATGCTCATAAATGGAATTTTCGATTCATTAAATTGAGTAGGAAGAAGACCTTTTGAAGCATAAGCAAAAGTCCAAAAAACTCCTGGATAAATAAGCATTGGCCCAGTAAAAGACTTTACAACGGGATAGACATTTCTCAAATTGTCGTAAAATGATTTAATTCCATATTCATCGTAAAGCGGATTTTCAGTTTGTGCCATCATGATGCCATTTTCTGTCAATGCCTCATAGACATGGTGATAGAATTCTTGCGTAAATAAGCCTGCTGCAAAATCTTCAGGGTCTGTAGAGTCAATAATAATCACATCAAAGAAATTCTTATGAGTTTTAATGTATTCAACTCCATCTTGGGGTAATACATTTACTCTCGGGTCTGTTAAACCAGACGTACAATCTGGGAAAAATGTCTTAGAAACTTCAATGACTCTCTCGTCGATTTCAACTAAGTCAATTCGCTCTATTTCTGGGTGTTTTACAAATTCGCGGACAATCCCACCATCACCGCCACCGATAATTAAAACATTTTTAAGTTTTGGGTGGATCATGGCCGGAATATGTCCCATAACTTCATGGTAAACAAATTCATCTTTATCAGACACCATCGTTTTTCCATCTAATAGCAGGAGTCTACCAAGGGCAAAAGTGTCTAAGACATCTATTTTTTGGTACTTGGACTGCTCTGAGTGCAAAACGGATTTTATTTTAAAAGAAGTCGCTACATTTTTAAAAAAATAGCGTTCTGAATACCACTCATTACCTAAAATACTCTCTGTCATAACTCTCCCATTTTTACATATGGCCTTAGAAACAATTTGTCACTTTGGCGCTTTTATGACAATAGATAGAACTTGAGAATTAAATACGCAACACTCTTTTTTTATTTTCTTGTTTAAGTAAGGAATGGCCCCATTATGTTCGAATCAAAACTAAGCCCAAATCAAAAGATTAAAATCTCTGGATTTAATAACCTCACGAAGGTTTTGAGTTTTAACCTTTATGACTTTTGTATTGCTTTAAATGAAGAGCAAAAAAGCCAATACGTTAACTATATTAACGATAAGTACAATGCAACTCGGATTGCTGATATTTCTAGAAAAATTGTTGAAATTATTGAAGCAAATATCCTCGCTGTTTCTGCGCAAGACTATGATCCAGTTGGAGCTTCAACAATGGTTCTTATGAGTGATATTAAAGGTGGTGGAGAACCAATTCCTTCAGCACAAGTTAGTCACCATTTAGATAAATCACATATCACAGCTCACACTTATCCTGATGCTGCAGATCCAGATGGAATTTGCTCATTTAGAGTCGATTTTGATATTGCCACTTGTGGTGAAATTATTCCTTTAAATGCAATTAATTATTTATTTGAAGCTTTCGAATGTGACGTCGTTTATGTTGATTATGTCGTTAGAGGTTACACCCGCTTAGAAAATGGAAAGAAAATCTATAACGACCACCACTTTAATTCGATCCAAGATTTTATTAAACCAGAAATTAAAAGAAACTTTACTTATATGGCAGACATCAACATGCCTCAAGACAATATCTGGCAAACAAAATTAATGGTTCGTGAAATGGGTCCTGAGAATTATCTTCTCAATCCAAATGATGTTAATCATCCAGATGTTCCTATGAAAATGGAATTGCTCAAAAAAGAGATGAAAGAAGTCTACAATATGATTCATTAATGAGCTCAAACCTTTGGGGCTCTACTCAAACTCAATTTTTCTATGAACTCAATCCAGACTTAGTTCTAGATACTGTAGAAGCTTTAGGCTTTAAAACAACTGGTCGAGTTATGACCATGAATTCTATGGAAAATAGAGTTTATGAAGTCGAAATTGAATCTGAATCTGATAATCCAAGTGATCATTTTAAAATTATTAAATTTTACCGTCCAGGAAGATGGACAAAAATCCAGATCCAAGAAGAGCATGACTTCTTAGCAGACTTAATCGAGCATGAAGTCCCAGTGATAGCACCCATCGCCTTTGAACAATTTAATGGCAATACACTCTTTACTTTAAAAGAGCCTGAACTTTTCTATACTGTTTTTAATAAACAAGGAGGAAGGGCCCCTGATGAATTCACCAATGAAGAAATTGAACAAGTCGGAAGACTATTGGCCCGACTCCATAATGTTGGTGAAATGCAGACGGCCCCTCACCGACTCAAATTAACTACTGATGTGTATTTAAAATCAAATCTCGATTTTTTGCTCGGTCAAAAAATTATCCCAAGTCATCTTGAATTAAGTTATAAAAGTGTCCTTGAAGGGATTTATGACTTAACAAAAAATAGTTTTAATAATGTCCGCTTTCAGCGAATTCATGGCGACTGTCACTTGGGAAATATATTAAGAAGAGGAGATGTTTTTCATCTTATCGATTTCGATGATATGGTTATGGGGCCGGCCGTTCAAGATATGTGGTTACTGCTTCCAAGTAGAGACGATTACGCCGTCAATCTTCGCAATATTATGCTAGATGCTTATTCAACAATGCGCGATTTTAATTATGAAGAACTTCGCTTAACAGAAGTTTTAAGAACTCTACGGATGATTAATTACTCGGCATGGATAGCAAAACGTTTTGAAGACCCGGCCTTTAAAAATGCATTCCCATTTTTTGAATCTCCAAGTTATTGGGAAGGTCAAATCAATGATCTTCGTGACCAAACATTTTATCTCCAAGAACTATAAAAAATTTATTATTTCCTAAAAGTTGCAAACGGACCGAATGCCTGTTGAGTCGGCATTAAAGAAATCACATTGATATTTACATGAACAGGACGGCTGATAACCCAATCAATAGTCTCGGCAATATCATCGGCCGATAAGGCCTGCATACCTTTATAAACTGAATCAGCTTTTTTCTTATCGCCTCTAAAGCGAACTTCTGAAAATTCAGTCTGACACATTCCTGGTTCAATATTAGTCACTCGGATATTTGTTCCCAATAAATCAGCTTTTAAATTAAGACTCAGTTGATGAACAAATGCTTTTGTAGCACCATAGACATTTCCACCTGGATAGGGAAACTCTCCGGCGACAGAACCAAGATTAATAATATGCCCATGATTTCTTTTTACCATTTCAGGCAATAGATTATGGATGCAATTAAGCACTCCATTTATATTTGTATCAACCATCACTTCCCAATCATTGAGATTAGCGTTTTGAGCAGCATCGACACCTAATGCAAGGCCTGCATTATTGATCAAAACATCAATGCTTTTAAATTTTTCTGGAAGATCTTGAATCGCAACTTGTACTTTATTTTTGTCTCTCACATCTAATTCAATGAGGTGAAAATTTTCAGGATACTCAATTGACAACTCTTGGAGTCTGTCGATTCTTCTTCCAGCTCCAACGACTAAATGCCCATTTTTTAAAAAGCGTCTACTCATTGATAGGCCAAAGCCTGAAGTAGCTCCGGTGATAAAAATTATCATATTTGGATTTCGTTTGCTCTTGGAATAGATGTTAAAAATTCTTGGCGAAATAAAGAGTCAGCTGCAAAAACTCCACTTAACTTAGAAGTTCTTGTCATTGAAGTTGCATCTTTAATCCCACGAGTTTTCACACACGAGTGCATTCCGTCTACGACAACAGCCACGTCATCAGTTTCTAAAATTAAACAAAGGGCTTCATGGATTTGCATCGTTAAACGCTCTTGAACCTGTGGGCGTCTGGCAAAATAATCAACTATGCGATTGAGCTTTGAAAGACCTATCACCTTATCATTTGGCTTATAGGCAACATGTGTGCGACCGAGAATTGGAACAAAGTGATGCTCACAACAAGAGTTGGTCACAATATTTGTTTCAATTAATGGCTGGTCATATTTAAATTTATTTTCAACCACAGTCATCTTAGGAAATTTATCTTGATCAAGACCATAAAAAATTTCTTCGACAAACATTTTAGCCACTCTTTTCGGAGTGTCCTTAAGAGAGTCATCTTTTAAATCTAACCCTAACGTTTCCATGATGATTTTAAATTGAGCTTCAATGATATGCTTTTTTTCACTATCAGAAAGATGGTTTTCAATCATCGGAGTTGGTGTAATTTTAGAGAAAAGATCTTTCATATAGCTTTACCTTGTCGCTCGTCTTCAAAGATTCCAGAATTTTTTTCATTCTCTCGAGTTTCAACCCTAAAACACCATACACGTCCATTGGTTTTTGTCGTAAGATACTCGTTCATTTTTTTAAATAGAAATTCTGAAGTACTTTCCATTCCTACATTTTCTAAAATTCTTAGTTTGATTATTCCTTTTTTATCCATTTCTCTAAATAGGTCAAGTTCCGGGTCATCGCTATTGATTAGACAAGTGTGATCGAACATATCGTCGAGAAATAATTTAAATTCTTTAAACCCACCAAAATCCATCACAAATTTTTTGTCATCAAGAGATTCCGCTTTAAACCAAAACGAAAATTCTCGAGAATAGCCATGAATAAATTGACAATGACCAGTGTCGCGCCACTGTCTGTGAGCACAAGGATAGCCTATGAATTTTTTGGTTGAGATATACATATTGATCCCTAAAACTTCTAAAAGTAATCGTGCTTGTGAATTAAAACCTTAGCGCGGCTAAATTATCACTGAACTCAACGACATACAATAGACCATGAATTTTAGACTCATTTTCTTCTGTCACTGGCAGATTAAGGGCATTCAAGAGGGTATTTAACAAAAGTCGCTGGTCCTGTGCTTTCCCTATACCTGTTCCTAAAAATGAAGCCTCATTAGTCGCTAAGCAGCCGGACGTTGGAACAAATGGATAATAAGATGTTAAAGGGTTGAAATTTTTTCGGCCAGTCCCGTGAATTCTCAAAAGACTTCGACCTAACTCTCGGCCGACTATACAAGGAGTCCACCAATTTAATTGAGTATGAGATTTTGGAAGTAGTTTTAAAATGTCTTCTTCTTGAAAACTAGGCCCAACAAAATTCACAATTAATCGTTTAAATTCTCCAAATTCGTAATTTTTATCGGCCATAGGCATGACTGAATCAATCTTAAAAACCCCAGAGGGTGTACAGCCATTTGAATGATTAAAAGGAAGCCCACGCCCAGAAAGGCCTAAAATTGGAATTGACCAAATATTTTGATCCTTATCTTTTTGAAATTGACCTTCAGGATCTCTGACCACCAAAACTCCTGGCTTAGTGCGGTCAGTACTTAAAATTGCAAAAACACTAAGAGTTCCATTTTTAAAATTCAGTAGTTCTTGGAGTTCAACTGCATTGAGAGGAGGGCGTTTTACCGATCGAAGGTATAGGTCATAATCATCACTGAAAGTGCTCTTAACTAATTTACTTAAATCTGAATTTAAGAAATCGATAAAATTAAAAAGATGAAATCTTTCTTTTTTTGAGAGTTGCAATAATTCGATTGATTTTAAGTGTAAGTTTAGAGTGTTTTGAAAAGTGTGAAACATTAAAATTTCTTCAAAACTAAGAGTTGGCCAAGGAATAACTTGAGGAAGTGGAATCTCTAAAGACTTTCCCTTTTTATTTCCAAATAAATAAGGCAGAAAAGTCTTTAGATAATTCATCATTTTTAATTTACTTAGTGGTGGTGCCCGTGCTCACCGTGAACATGGCCATGAGCAAGTTCTTCAGTTGTTGCTTCTCGAACTTCTTTAACAGAAACATCAAAATGTAATTCCATTCCTGCAAGTGGATGGTTTCCATCAACAGTCACTGAATCACCTTCTATTTTTGTCACTGAAACGACAAGTTCACCTTGTTCAGTTTCAACTTCAAATTGCATTCCAATCTCAAGAGCTTCAGTTGATTCAAATTGAGTTTTTGGAACAGTTTGGCAAAGAGCATCGTTTCTTTCTCCATAACCATCTTTAGCAGCTATAGTAACTTTAAGACTGTCTCCAGCTTTTTTTCCCTCTAGAGCTGACTCTAATCCTGGGATTAAGCTTCCTACACCTTGGATATAGTATAGTAGACCATGATCTTTAGATGAATCGATCAAATTTCCAGAGCCATCAGTTAGTTTATAGTCGATACCGACGACTTTGTTTTTTTGAACTTGCATCATTTACTCCGTAACGGTTTAAAGCGATCTTATTATCATTTCTTTTTTATGATGTCTAAAATTACTACTGCCTCTAAAGGAACATCTTCCAATGGTCCTCTACTTCCAGTTTTTACTGCTTTGATTTTATTAACAATTGGCATCCCTGAAGTGACTTTTCCGAATACTGCATACCCAAAGCCAGAACTTGAGTTATCGCGGTGATCAAGGAAGCCATTGTCGGCAATATTGATAAAAAACTGGGCCGTAGCACTATCTACTTCATTTGTACGGGCCATTGCTAAAGTACCAACCTCATTCTTAAGACCATTTCCCGCTTCATTTTTAATTGGAGTGCCAGTACTTTTTTCTTTAAGGTTTTTATCAAAACCCCCACCTTGAATCATAAAATTATTAATTACACGGTGAAAAATTGTATCTTTGTATTGACCTTTTTTTACATAATCTAAAAAGTTCGCAACACTTAGGGGAGCTTTGTCTTGGTACAATTCTGCTTCAATTTCACCCAAATTAGTTTTGATAAGAATTTTAGGATTTGCGGCAAAAACATTTGCACTAAATGCTAAAGTTGTAAAAAGAGTCAATGCGAGAAGAGAATTTTTGAGAGACATGGTTTACCTCGTAAATTTAAAATTGGTGCTTAGTTATAAACTGAGTATATTTTTCAATATCAAGTGGATCCAAACCCAAAAGATACATTTCTAAATATTTAATAGAATCATTTCCCCAAAATAATTCTTCGTCTACCAAAAATGTTGGTACACCAAAAACTTCTTTGCTTAAGGCCTGCTCAATATTGTTTTTTAATTGTATTCGAGAAGATTTTTCTTCCATTTTGGCAAATAAACTCTCAACAGGTAGATTTTTAGTACTTAATATTTCTTTAAGCACGTCATCATTACCAATATCCAGGCCAAATTCCCATCCAGCTCGAAAAATAGCATCTATGACTGCTTTTTGATCTAGGCCCGCGACTGAATCCAATGAAAGCCTTAAGGCATAGAGTGAATTAAAGGGCAAATTTTTGGGAGTTGTAAATGGGATCTGATTAAGCTTTGTAAAACGAAGTAGATCTTTAAATAGATAGTTTCTCTTAGGTGCAATTTGCGCTGGTCCCTTCGTTTCAAAATGAGCAACTATACTTGGAATACTAATTGGATAGAAATGAAACTCATAGGGCTGATCTCTCAACCATGTCCACGCTAGGTATGAGTAAGGAGAGAGGAAATCAAAATAAAAATCAATTTGTTTATTCAATGAACTGTCCCTTAAGACTCCGTTTTCTTCTTTTCTACATAATATTGAAAATTACTTTCAAAAACTCTAATTCCACCTTTATCGACTTCAAATACTCGGTTAGAGAGTCCATGTAAAAAATGGCGATCATGGGAAACATACATAACTGTCCCTTCAAACTCTTTGAGGGCATTTAAAAGCACATCTCTCGATTTTAAATCGAGATGGTTCGTTGGTTCATCAAGTATTAAAAGATTATTATTATTTGACATCAAGGTTGCTAAAACAACTCGACTTTTTTCACCACCTGATAATATTTTAATTTTCTTTTCAACATCATCACCTTTAAATAAAAAAGCAGCAAGCAAGTTGCGGATATAGCCGTTAGAAACATGCGGAAGTCTATTAGAGATTTCTTCTAGGACAGTATTTTCTGGGTTTAGTAAATCGAGAGAAAATTGTGAAAAGTAACCAGCTTTAATACTTGGACCTAAACTAGATTCCCCAGAGCTCGCTTCAGTTAATCCACAAATTACTTTTAAGAGTGTAGACTTCCCTGCTCCGTTAACTCCTACAACTGCAATTTTATCAAGACGATTCACAGTTGCCGTTAGACCGTTAAATACTTTGTGTATTGTCCCGTCATCTCTAGTCCAATTCTTTCCAAGGTCTTTCATAATAACGATATCGTTACTTCCTCTAGGGGGAATAGGAAAACTAAAATCCATGACAATATCTTCAGGAGGCATTTCGACTCGGTCAATTTTATCTAATTTTTTGACTCTCGATTGAACTTGAGCAGCATGGCTCGCCCTCGCTGCAAATTTGGCAATAAATTCTTCTTCTTTAGCCAGCATATCTTGCTGTCTTTCAAATTGAGCAAGTTGTTGATCTTTTCTTATCTCTTTTTCTTTTTCATAATAATCGTAGTCACCTGTATATGTCGTGATCGTTTTATTATTAACTTCAATGATTCGATTGACGATGCCATTCATAAAATCTCTATCATGACTGGTCATTAAAACAGCACCTTTAAAACTCTTTAACCACTCCTCTAACCAAACAATACTTTCCAAGTCGAGATAGTTAGTAGGTTCATCCAATAAAATAACATCCGGAGCTTGGATAAGAATTTTTGCTAGTGCTATTCTCATTCGCCATCCACCAGAAAAAAGACTTACATCTCGGTCGTGGTCATAAGGCATAACACCAAGACCTGTAATAATTTCCTTGGCCCGAGTATCCAAGTCATATCCACCAAGTTTTTCAAAATCAGTTTGGTAGTCACCTAATTTCTCTAAAACTTTTGTCATCTCGTCATCAGACAAAGGAATTTCGCCATCTAACATTTTTTCGATTTTTCTAATTTCTATTGCTAGTTCAGAAGCTTTTGCACTTCCGCTCATGACTTCTTCAATAACAGTGCGACCTTTCATTTCGCCAATGTTTTGTGAAAAATATGCGACACGTATTTTTTCTGGAACGGTGATAGATCCACCATCAAAACCTTCTTCTTTCATTAGAACTCGAAAAACGGTCGTTTTTCCTGCACCATTTGGACCGACAAGTCCTGCCTTGTCACCAGGGCGTAAAATAAATGAAGAATTTTCATAAATTATTTGTCCACCATAGTGCTTTGAAACATTGTTAAAACTAATCATAAGGAAAAACCCAAAGTAACTTTACAATTTACTTTATTATTAAATTTATTATTAAAGTAAAATACGTTAATATTTTGTATGTTCAAATTCAAGATTGCGCTTCTTTTTTTAAGCCTACATCTTACCTTAATCTCTGGGGTTTTGGCATCAACAATTATGAGCTCTGAACCAATTGAGCAAGATATCAGTAAAGATTTTTCTCTGGGTCCTGATTTTCATTTAAAAAATGAAAATCAATCTCTCCGACTCGGTTATTTTAGTGGCGAAAAATGGGCAGGAATCACCCTCGCTAATCACAGTGCACAAACAATCGAAAAGTTTCTCTATTTTGATACACTTACTGGAAAATTAGACCTATTTGAGCAAAATAATTTACAGCAACAAAAAGTTCTTGTCAGTTCATCAGGTAGTTCATTTCCCTATTTAAAAAGAGAGATTCCAAGCTTATTTTCAGTCTTTAAAGTCTCTGTTCCCCCAATGTCAGATAAAATATTTTCCTTCAAAATTACCACGCGTCACAATTTTAACTCAAAGGTTTTTCTCGGGACACTCGAGACTTTGAATGTGCGAAAATTTAATAAAATATCGTTTTTAGATTTTTATACTGGTGGAATCATTTGCTTAATTCTTTATAACTTTTTTATCTTTATTTCCTTAAGAGATATTAACTACCTTTACTATTGCTTATTCTCTCTCTCGTTTATGCTAACTATTCTCAATATTCATGGAATACTCGATCAATTTTTTTTAACGACAACATTTAGTTTTTCTCATTATCTTATTTGTTTTTCTTCAATGACTCTATTATTTGCAACACTCTTTACTAAAAAATTCATTGAAGTACCTAACTATTTTCAAAAATCAATTCGCTATTTTCAAATTGTCCAATTACTTTGCTGTCTCATCTTTTTTACCGGAATTACTCCATTAGACGATCTATTTCCAAAATTTCTGGGGACACTAATTGATATACTTTTAATTACTACCAATATTAGCTTTATCACCATTGCATTTCTGTTGCGTAAAAAAAGCAGTACTTCAAGATATTATTTGTTTTCGTGGGCCATTGTAGGAATTTCACTCTTCGCGTGGTTTGGCATGACTTTTGGATTGTTTCCAAATAATTTTTTTACAGAGCATGCATTGCTTTATGCTAATTTAGGTCAAATGCTCACACTTGCATTGGCCCTGGCTTTTAGGATTAACAAAGTTATAAAAGAGAAGTTAATTGCAGAAGAGAAAGCACTTCAAAAAGAAAGATATCAACGTTTAGTGAAAGTTCTCTCTCATGATATTTCAAACTCTCTCACCATTATTAATTCCTATTCAAAAATCCTTGTTCGATCTAACGAAGCTGATCCAGAACACCAGCGTTTATTTGAAAAAATATATATAGCAGGTGAAAATATTAAGAATATTTTAACAAATGTCCGCGAAGAAGCATTGCTGACGGAAAGAAAAAAATCAATAGAACTACATCCAACAAACGTGTATGAAGCAATTCGTGATTCTGCTTTAGTCTTCGAAGACCAATTAAAAATTAAGAATATAGAATTAAAAATAAATATTCCAAAAGACTTAGAGATAAATGCCAATAGAACCTGCTTCTTGAATAATATTGTCAACAATATCCTCTCAAACTCAATCAAGTTCTCTTATTCAAATTCTCAAATTGAAATTTACTCAGAAAATTTCCAAAATTTTCAAAATATTTACTTTAGAGATTACGGAGAAGGTATCAACCCTTTATTAATCAAAGATATCTATTTCTCAGATAAGCTCATTTCATCTTCTGGAACAAATCACGAAGTTGGAAATGGTTTTGGAACAACATTAATGCGGGAATATGTTGAAATGTTTGCTGGTAAACTTATTGTCGAATCAAATCTTCAAGACGATAAGGGGGTAAGCCGAGGTACAACTATTATTCTCAAATTCCCTTCTATTACCAGACCATAACGAGTTGGTATTATCTTAAAATCTCAAATTGAATTTTTTTGTAAATCACTTATCATTAAGTGACACTATAGTGACACTATATAGACTCTTAATTTGACCCTTGTGTTGAAAAATCATTTTTAGGATTTCCATGGACTATACTCCGTTACGTATTTCGACTGTAAAACCACTCAAAAGTTTAACTTTTGATTTGTATATTTTTTTTAAAGAACAATATCTTTGTTATGTAAAATCGGGTGATCAACTCACAGAAGAAAAATATACAAAACTTAAAGTTCAAAAAGTGGCAAAGTTTTTTATCACAGAGTCTGATGAAATTAATTATCAAAACTTTTTAGACAGACTGCTCTCTGAAACACTTTCAAGTTCTCAAGTCACTACCGAAGAAAAAGTACAAATGGTAGAAGGGGCTGCGACTTCAGCAGTTGAACGAATGCAAAATAATCCTGGCAGTGAAAGTGCCTACCGAATGACTGAAACTGCTGCAAAAAGCCTAAGACAAGTTATTAAAAGTAACCCTGAAGCATTGAAGAAAATTTTTGGAAAAAAAGTTGAAAAAAATGAAGAGCTTATTAAACATTCATTAAATGTTTGTGCACTTTCTGTAAAACTGGCCGAAATTCTTAAGTGTACAGAGCAAGAACTAGATGACTTGGGTACAGCTGCGCTTATTCACGATATTGCTATTCCTCAAATGAATAAAAATGACCTTCCTCTTTTTAATAAGCCACGCAAGCTATTAACTAATGATGATAAAAGAGTTTATTATCTTCACACTAAAGATGCGATAACCATGCTTCAGGATAAACCTTATGTAAATAAAGCTATTCTCGATTTAGTCGCTAATCATGAAGAAGTTCTTAGTGGATCAGGTCCTAACAAAAAGAAAAAGCTTTCTAAGCTTGAAGAAATTTTGTCGATGGTGAATAACTACGATAAAAGAACTATAACTAACAAAACAACTCCTATGCAAACACTCAAAGATATGATGATCGATGAAATGGGGAATTATAATTTAGATTTATTAAATGAATTTAAAAAAGTCCTTCACTCGGAAGGACTTCTCGATTAATTTTTTTAAAAAATAATCCTAACGGCATCAAGAACTACATCAGCATTATTATAACTCTTTGTCAGCATAAGCATTTGAATAGATAACGCATCTATTTCTTCAGTTCGTACAATTGGATTTATTTTTTTTAGTTCTAATAATCGATCTTTTTCGGCCGTTAATTTTTCCATCATGGCATTTTTATAATTCAATTTTAATTCTTCAGCTTTCACCAATGCAAATTGATGAGCTAATTTTAAAACTTTTTGAATGGCCGGTTTTGGAAGTGCACGTGCTTTTTTAACTGTCTCAACGTCGGCCATTACTGCGCGATCATCGATATCATCTTTAGTCCATTTCTCAGAAAAATTCTCACCTGCACTATCTATCAATATTCGAATGGGCGTAGGTGGAAAATATCTTTCTGGTGATAAATTCTTAGGGGCTATTGCACAGAGTTTAAAATACGCTTCAACAAAAGTTTTATTTTGCCCTGCTTTTTTTCTCATCATCACAGTTACATTTCCAAATGTATTGCTGACAATTAAATCCATCACACTGACAACCATGGGATGATCCCAAGTTAGGAATTCAACATCTTCTCGTCTTCTCGCCGTTTTCCTGTCGTAAGTAATCCTTACACCTTCACTATCAAGACCAGGAAAATGTGGGACGTACATATTATCACTAGGTTTGATAAAATAAATATTATCTTCTAGGTCTTCAATATCAACTCCGAGCTCTTGAAAGACTTCACTCATATAATTAGGAAGAGTTGATTCATTATCAAAATTTCTTATTTCATTTAAAAGTAATTCCGCTTTTTCTTCATTAAATGAATTAAGTTCAATCAGTATATCTCTTCCCTCTTCTAATTTTTTAACAACTTGTTCATATTCATTTTTTGTAGTTTCTAAAAACTGTTTGAGAATTTCTGGTTTTTCCATAACGAGCTCTGGCTTATTAAGATATTCTTCTAATAAACCATGCAATTGCTGATGAACAATACTTGCGCCTTTGGCCGAATGCTCAAAGGCATTTAATCCTTCATGGTACCAGCGGTATAGAATTTCTTCAAAAGAACTTATCATATATGGAAGATGAATATTAATATCAGTTGTCTGTCCAATCCGATCGAGTCTTCCAATTCTCTGCTCTAATAAATCAGGATATAATGGAAGATCAAATAAAACTAAATGATGTGCGAATTCAAAATTTCGTCCTTCGCTTCCAATTTCAGTACACAATAGAATCTGTGCTCCCTCTGGGTCACTAAAATACGCCGCTTGACGATCTCTGGCCACAAATGAGAGTCCAGAGTGAAAGACCCCTACATTTAAATTGGAAATTCCTTCTTTTAAATATTTTTCTAATGCTAAAACTTTATCTTTTGATTTTGTAATTAAGAGTATTTTTTCAGTTTTATTTTGTGATAAAAATCCTATTAACCATTCTAATTTTAAATCAAATCCAGATCCTTTTATTTCTTCGTCATCATGATTTAGTAAACTCAGATGCTTTGTTTTTTTACTTTCTAAGGAGTAAGCATTTAAAACTCTCTTGGGAAAAAAGGAAAAGGAATTTCCTAATCGAGATCGGGTGTTTCTAAAGAAAATGCGACCAGTACCATGCATATCCTGTAATTTTTGAATTTCTTTTTCTAAGTTCGGTGAATTTTTGGCGACTAAATCTCTCGCAACTTGAGCCACACTGTCATAGTGAGACATTTCTTCTAAAAATTTGTGAAAATCAAAAAATCTGGCAGGATCTAATAGCTTCAAGCGAGCAAAATGCCCTTCGAGACCTAATTGCTCTGGAGTCGCTGTTAACAAAAGGAGACCTTTGGTTTTTTTGGCTATGCGCTCAACGATTTGGTATTCAATTGAAACTTTCTCTTGTGACCATTTTAATTGATGAGCTTCATCGACGATCATCAAATCCCATGTGGCCTGATTCATCATTTCTCGGGCCATTTCTGCCCCTTTTAGTAATCCTATATTCACAATGACAAAGTCATTATCAAGAAATGGATTTGTTCCGGGCTCTAAATGCGTTTCTTGATTTAATGTAGTAAACGATAAATTAAATTTTCTAAACATTTCCACAAACCACTGATAAACAAGTGAATCGGGAACTAATATGAGTGCACGTTTAACTCTCTCACTTAAAATGAGATGATGAAGGGCAAGACCTGCTTCAATTGTTTTTCCCAATCCAACTTCATCTGCTAGTAAGACTCTTGGAATTGGACGATCTGCAATTTGGTGAGCGACAAAAAATTGGTGGGGTAAAAGGGCCATTCTCCCACCGACAAATCCTCTAACGGTACTTTGAGTAAGTCGATTTTTATGGTTTTGAGTTTTAAATCGTAAATCAAACAAAGAGGCAGTATCTATGTTGCCATTAAATAATCTCTCTTCTGGTTTATTAAAACTAATCGCATCTGAAAGTTCACTCTCTCCAAATTGTGCAAGTGTATCGACAACATAAGTAATGATCCCATCGTCATCTATAATGGAGTGAACGGTGTGCTTAAGGCCACCTTTTAGGGAAATTTCATCTCCTTCAAAAAAGATAACACGCTTTATAGGCGCACTTTTAGTTCCATATGTCCGTTCAGACTTAGCTGCGGGAAAATGAATTTTAACAGTTTTAGATTCAACAAATGAAATTATACCAAGACCAAGTTCAGGCTCAGTTTCACTCATAAAGCGTTGACCAACTTTCAATAAACTCACTTAAATGTCCTTCGTGATAGGTTTTACTTATTATTGCATATTATAGAGACCGACAGCCAGTCCTATCACAATCATTGAAATAAGTAGATAGATATGAACCTTACCTAATTTTTTATCTTCAGGTGTAAGGTGACTTTTAAGATGTTTTTCTTTTTTTTGTTTAGACATAAATACGCTCCTCATTAAGCAATTTTTTAAGCATTTTTAATTTCTGGATCTTAAAAACCACCAAAAATATCTTTAAAAAAATCAGTTATTCCATTATTTGATTTTATTTTATAAAGATCAAAAGCATAAGAGTCTTCACAAGAAAAATTTGAAGCCACACTAAAAGTGTCAATTTCACCAGACTCAATATTAGCTGCTTCTTTGAGCTTGTTAATCATTGCGTTATTTTTTTTTACAATACTCCGCGCTCGCTCAACAGCAATTCGGGCCGATTCGTTTTTTGGAATAAAATCCATTTCATCTCTCATAGGTATTACTCCCTGAGTCGTAAACAATAAAGTAGGAATAACTATTAAACCCCCGAGATGTCCATTCGTCCACCCTAGAATATATCACAACGCGCAAACCTAGTGAAAATCCACTTGAAAAAGCCCTGACATTTTCTCGCATTTAGGTTAAAAGGAAGCTTAGTTCAACGAATTAGTTAAATGCGAACCTTTAAGGGATATTTATGATCATTTGCCAAAATGTAGGCCTTCGTTATGGTGCACGTAAACTTTTTGAAGATGTCGATATCAAATTTACTCCTGGTAATTGTTACGGCCTCATTGGTGCCAATGGGGCAGGAAAATCGACATTTCTTAAAATTCTGGCCGGTGAAATACCTTCGTCTACTGGAAATGTTTTTATTACTCCAGGTCTTAGACTTTCAGTTTTAAAGCAGGATCACTTTTTGTTCGATGATATTGAAGTTTTAAAAGTCGTTATCATGGGAAATAAAAAACTTTTAGAAATCATGGAAGAAAAAGACGCCCTCTACGCTAAAGAAGATTTTACAGATGCTGATGGCTTACGTGCTGCAGATCTTGAAGCGGCATTTTCTGAAATGAATGGTTGGGAAGCAGAATCAGAAGCTGCCACACTTCTTTCAGGTTTAGGAATTAAAGAAGAATTATTAAGTCAAAAAATGAGTGAGCTCAACGGTGGAGATAAAGTTAAAGTCTTATTGGCCCAAGCTCTTTTTGGAAAACCAGACATCCTCTTACTAGACGAACCTACCAACCATTTAGATATCAAGGCCATTCATTGGTTAGAAAATTTCTTGGCTAATTTTTTAAATACAGTAATTGTTGTCTCTCATGATAGACATTTTCTCAATAAAGTTTGTACACATATGGCCGATATAGATTTTGGAAAAATCCAAGTTTTTTCTGGGAACTATGATTTCTGGTACCAGTCTTCTCAATTAGCGATGACTTTAAAATCTAACCAAAATAAAAAGACAGAAGAAAAAATGAAGGAACTTAAAGACTTCATTGCAAGATTTAGTGCCAATGCTTCAAAATCTAAACAAGCAACTTCGAGACAAAAAACTTTAGATAAAATTACTCTTGAAGATATCAAACCATCGACAAGAAAATATCCATTTATCCTTTTTAAACCCAAAAAAGAAATTGGTAAAGATGTACTCAATGTTGAAAAATTAACAAAAACTCTCGACGGCAAAGTGCTTTTTAAAAACATTTCTTTCCAATTAAGAAAATCCGATAAAATAGTCCTCTTGGGAGATGATCTCGCAAAAGGTGTTTTAATGGATATCTTAGCTGGTGTCACTAAGCCAGACTCTGGAGTAATTAATTGGGGTGTTACTGCTCAAAGATCATACTTCCCATCTGATAACTCACAATATTTCGCTGAAGGAAAATATAATTTGGTTGATTGGTTGAGAGATTTTTCTGAAGATAAAGACGAATCATTTGTCAGAGGATTTTTAGGCCGAATGCTTTTTTCTGGTGAAGAGGCCCTCAAAAAAACCAATGTTTTATCTGGTGGTGAAAAAGTCCGCATGATGCTCTCTAAGATGATGCTTGAGGCACCAAACGTTTTAATCATGGATGGGCCAACTAATCACTTAGATTTAGAAAGTATTACTTCAG
This sequence comes from Bacteriovoracaceae bacterium, assembly GCA_947377285.1. Lineage (GTDB taxonomy): Bacteria > Bdellovibrionota > Bacteriovoracia > Bacteriovoracales > Bacteriovoracaceae > Bacteriovorax. The sequence continues at coordinate 43,706 of CANCFT010000011.1, read as the reverse complement.
TCAATGAAGGCTTAAAGAAATTTGATTCGGCCCTTATTTTTTCATGCCACGACCATGAATTTGTTCAAACAGTTGCTAACAGAATCATTGATATTCAGCCAAATGGAACAATCATAGATGTAGAAAAAACATTCGATGAATACCTTGAGTTAAATTAAAATTCCCTATGAAAAAAGATGACACATTTAATATAATTAAAAAAAATTCTCCAGAAAATAGGCATCGTGATCTATATCACAATCTGCTAAAAATCAGCTGGCTTAATGTTTTATTTGTCTATGTTCTCTTTTTTATAACAATCAATTTTATTTTTGCAGGATTGTATTTACTAGTTCCAGGCAGCATAACAGCTGAAGCAAATAATATTAAACAAGCGTTTTTTTTCAGTGTTCAAACGTTTTCGACAGTTGGTTACGGAACCATTTCTCCCGTTAGTTTTTATGGCAATATCATTGTTGTCTTAGAAATTATGACCGGAGTCGTTTCGATGGCCGTTACGACAGGATTAGTTTTTGCAAAGTTTTCTAAACCTTCAGCAAAATTAATTTATTCTTCAAATCTTATCATGACTAAATTTGATGAAAAAGATGTCCTAATGTTTAGAATGGCCAATGCTCGTTCAAATAATATCATTTCCGCAAATGTCGAATTTCATTATTTATATAGTACCGTGAGTCCTGAAGGAATAAGTATTGTCAGATTTCTTCCTTTAAAACTCTTAAGAAGTTACTCGCCTATATTTTCTTTAAGCTGGAGTGTGTTTCACCCAGTAGACAGTGAGAGTCCCTTTTTTGGTAAAACCATAGAAGAAATAAAAAATCTACATTTTGAATTTATAGTTATCTTAAAAGGAACTGATGGAACTTTTTCACAAAATATATATGATACCTATCGATACAAAACGGATGATATTTTATTTAACCATCATTTTGTTAATATTTTAGAAAGGCTAGATGATGGAACACGAGTGATTGATTATGCAAAATTCCATCACACTGTTAATAATGGATAATCTTTCATTCTCAATTCGTCCAATCAGACCAGATGACAAGGACTCTCTCCAACTGGCCTTAAATCAAATGACTTCCCAATCTCGCAGGAGCCGGTTTTTCTCAGGACGAATTCTTCTCTCAGCACAAGAACTTGCTTATTTTACAGAAGTCGATCAAGTTAACCACATAGCTTTTGTGGCCATAACCAATGAGTTACTTCCAGCTGGATCAATTAGGTGCGTGCGTAGTCCCGACAGGGCCAATTATGCAGAACTTGCCATTACAATTGTTGATAAATACCATCATCTTGGACTTGGATTTCGAATGTTTCAAATTCTTGCGACTGCTGCAATTGCCCAAAATATCAATTATTTCTTTGGCGATTTTCAAAATAGTAATACACAAATGTTAAAACTTTTAGAAAAATATAATCGATCTCATCTTCAAGAAAAAGGTCAATTAGTAGTCAGGCACACAAGCGACGGATTTCTTTCTTTTGAAATCTCCCTTACCTAACTAGTCAAATTCTAACTAAAGTGCTAAATTCCTTAAACGAATAAACATAAAGATTTAACTAAAGGACGAAGTTATGGGACGTAAATGGAATAATATTAAAGAAAAAAAAGGCGATCAAGATAAGATTCGTTCTTTGATGTATACCAAATGTCTTCGAGAAGTCACCAAAGCAGTTAAAAATGGCGGAGAGGAAATTGAAAGTAACTTTCTTTTAAGGATCGCGCTAGAAAGAAGTCGAAAATACAATGTTCCAAGAGATAATATTGAACGCGCTATCAAGAAAGGCTTAGGAAACGAAGACGAAGGATATTCTGATATCGCTTACGAAGGTTATGGACCAAATGGCGTGGCCATCTTTGTTGAGGCATCAACTAATAATGGAACTCGAACAGTTGCAAATGTAAGAAACTTTTTTAATAAATGTGGCGGCTCTCTTGGTACAACTGGTTGCTTACAGTTTGTGTTTGAAAGAAAAGCTGTATTTGAAATTCCTGCAGGAAAAATAAATGAAGACGATTTTACATTAGAAATGATAGATGTTGGAGCAGAAGATGTCGTTTTAGATGATGGCTATTTTACAGTGACTGGACCAATGGAAGCATTTGGAACTATCCAATCGAAGCTCGATCAATTAAAAATTACAGCTGAAGAAGCAGGCCTTGAGCGATTGCCACTTACATTTAAAGAAATTGATAAAGACACATTTAAAACAGTTATGAAGTTAGTCGATTTACTAGAGAGCGATGATGATGTAACAAAAGTTTATCATAATATTCAATATGATGATTCCTTTGCTGAAGCTTAATTATTCTGTCGGAATTTCAAATATAAAAGTCGAGCCCTTTCCGGGCTCACTTTCTACCCAAATTTTTCCATTATGGGCCTCTATAATTTGTTGAGCAATGTAGAGACCTAATCCCAATCCCTCCACTTTAGTCACATCACCGATCCTTTGAAATCTTCCAAATATTTTAGACTGATCTTCTTTGGTAATGCCGCCTCCAAGATCACTAACTGAAAACCTTGCCATTTTATTTTTAACACTAAGACTTACTGAGACTTGCTTACCTGCACCATATTTAATGGAATTGCTTAAAAGATTAACGATGACTTGCTCAATTCTCTGTGAATCCCATATTCCGATCGCTTCAGAAGTAGACACTTTTACTTCTAGGTATTTTGCTGAAAGAAACTGAGGTTTCATTCTCTCAATAATATTTAATGTTAATTTTTCTAAATCCATTTTTTCTTTTTTAAATGACAGTTTTCCCGAATTAATTCGTGAAATATCTAACATATCGTCTATCAAGCGATTTAATTTTAAAACAAGTTGTTCTACTTGTTGAGCTGACAGTTTTATACGAATCTCATCAAAAGCTTTTGGGTCGTTTCTTAATATTAAACGACTTTGAATTTGAGCTTGAAGTAATAATGAAGTTAGTGGAGTTTTAAGTTCATGAGAAGCAATTGAAATAAATTCATCTTTTGATTTTATTGCTAGTTCTAATTTCTTAGCAAGAATTTCTGACTCTTTTAAACGAACATTTTCAAGTGTTAAATCTGTTGCAACTAATGAGATAACATCAACTCCTTTAAGTTCGTAAGAAGTAAGTGAAAGATTAAGTGAAATAAACTGATTCTTTTTCGTTTTCAACATGAAAACTTCAGATTTTTTGATTTCTTTACCAAGTTTTAAAATTTTATTAAAATTCAATGCATCTTCGGACTTAATATAAGTATAAATTGATGACCCAATAATTTCATCATTACTTATTTCCAACATTTCAGAAAAACGCTTATTACAATAATAAATTACGCCAAGGGTACTTAGAGTCGCAGCTCCTTCATTCATACTTTCTAATAATAATTGGTAATTTTGATTTGTATTTATCAGAGGAATAATTTTATTTTCTGAAAATCCTTCAAGTCTAACTGCGAAAGCTTGCTTATTTTGAACTGCAAAAATGACTTGTTCATATTCTTTAATTTTTTCTTTTAAAGATTTAATTTCTTTCTGATAACTCATGCCGGGAAAGTTAACTTTCATTCTTTTTGACCTGCTTAATATTAAGACCTACTAAAACTTTATCCGTATCAGAGAGATCTCCAATAATTTTTTTTAACGGTAGCGGAATTTTTTTTATCAAAGTCGGAATTGCAATAATTTGATCCCCCTTGGCAAGTTGCGGATTGAGTAACAGGTCTATGACTTCAATGCGGTATCTCCCTTTCAAGTTTATTTCACAAATTTCTTTTAAATTTCTAAGAGCACTTGCAGATTCAGAGGTACCACCAGCTACATATAAACGAAGTTCAAAAATAGCAGGCTCAAAAAAATTAAAATTATTAGTTAAATTCATTAATGTAAATCCTTATTTGATTCATTTACAAATTGTATTTTACTTAAGTTCATTACCTTTTTATTTTCTATTTCATTAATTGGTTTGATAGATATTCCATTATTACTAAAAGTAAAACTAACGACATTGCTATAGTGAGAGGAACCTCGAGATTTTCTAATATATAAATTTCTAACTCGTTTATGATTTTTCAATTCTGAGTTTCTAAGTACTATCCATGTATCCATTATCGAAGAAATTATTTCGCCTGAATCAACTTCATTTTTCTCTGATAAAAGGCTGGCAAAAAAACTTGTAATTCCCTTAGATCTAAAAAGATCAGACATCCGAGTTAACATTGATTGAATTTCCAATCCACTTCCTTGGCTCAACAAGCTTGTAACTGGATCAATGACAACAGTTGAGGGTCGAATCAATTCAATACTTTTGTACAAGTTTAACAAATGCATTTCCAATCCAAAAAAAGTTGGCCTAGTGGAAATTAAAAATAATAATTTTTTGTCTATCCATGGTGAAAAATTAATTCCAATTGATTTCATATTTTGAATTAATTGTTCAGGAGATTCTTCAAATGATAGGAATAAACACTTTTCACCACGTTTGCAAGTTTCAATTGCAAAAGCAGCGGCGAAGCTAGTCTTCCCAGTTCCAGTCGACCCTGAAACCATTACATTACTTGTTTTCCCAAATCCTTTATTCATAAACATTTTATCCAAATCAGGAATGCCACTTGAAATTCTTTCAGTCGTTGCATGGTGATTTAATTCAAGTGAAGTAATTGGTAAAACAGAAATCCCTGTAGAGTCTATTAAAAATGGGTATTCATTTGTCCCGTGTGTTGTCCCTCGGTATTTCACAATTCGAATTCTACGAGTAGAGATTTGTTCAACAATTCTATGATCAAGAAAAATCACACAATCAGCAACGTACTCTTCAATTCCAAATCGACTAATAATTCCTTCACCTTTTTCAGCAGAAATAATGGCCGAAACATTTTTATCTTTTAACCATTGGAAAAGTCTTTTCAATTCAGAGCGAATTAGGGATATATCATTTAGACCATCAAAAAGACTTTCGATTGTATCAAGGACTACCCGGGTTGCTTTTATCGAGTCAATAGCAAAACCTAAGCGAATAAAAATTCCATCTAAATTATATTTTCCGATTTCTTCAAATTCATTACGATCCAATTTAATATATTCAACATTTATTTTTTTCTCATCAGAATATTTTTTTAAATCAATATTCATTGAAGCTACATTTTCTTGTAATTCATTTTCACATTCCGCAAATGACATGAAAACACCTGTTTCATTAAATTTATCGACCCCATTAACAAGATATGAAATACCTAAAAGAGTTTTTCCTGTGCCAGACCCACCAGAAATGAGAGTTGTTCTTCCTTTTGGAATTCCACCCTCAGTAATATCATCTAGACCTTCAATTCCAATGGGAGACTTTAACAACTTAGGATGTTTAACAATTTTATTTTCTAATAACTCTGCCACATTTATTCCCCTCTCAAGTGAAATTTCATTGAACATACAAGAATTATCTTTTATGAAGATAGAAGTGAATACGCATTGCTTTTTGATTTTTTAGAAATATTGTATAAAAAAATAAATAAAGAGTTATTCAATTTTTCTATGCTTTATTGAATTATCTTTTTGATTAGAAATTAGCAATTCCATAAATTTGGTCTTGATGAAACCATATCTCTGCAAAGTTTTCAATCTCTAAGATTTGATTTCTCTCTTGAAGTGCCAAAAAAAAGGGGTCTGAGTAAACTTCATTTTTAGTTTCTGATGTTAAGAAATTCTTAAAATCTTTAAAAATAATTTTCACATTCAGGTCTGTTTTAGAACGTACCAAAACATTTTTTAAAAAGGGATTTCGCTCTTCAGGATCTTGATATTGGATAGAAAAATCAATTTGGTCTTTGTAGCGCATTTTTCTTGTTTTTTTTAGTTCGCTAAGAATAAATTCTTGATCCTGAAATTGGAATTTTTTTTTTGTTTTAGAGTAATAATTTCCTTTCATTTTTTTGACAGAATGATCGATACATTGATTAGGATCAAATAAATAGAAAAGCGCTTTGGTCACAAGTTCAATATTAACAAAAAAAGTAGGATTAAAAGTTCTGGTTTTAAGACTCATTCCAAATAAATAAAATTCACAAATAGAATCAAAACTTATCGGTGTGATCGATTTAATCAATGCTACCGATAATTTACTATCAAGTGCCTCGTCACCTGTTCCCCATTGTTCTTTATTTGGAAAAAGTTTTAAATCTATACTCATTTTAAAAGAGTGCTCAATTGAATATTCAAATTATTATTTCCCACATCAGTAATGGGAAATTTTGGATCAAATCCTTCAATGCCACCCTTGAAATTTTGTATATCACTTGTAGCTGTGTACCGAGCGACAATTCTGAGTGCGCCTTTTAGAGAAGTGCCAGGAACTAATAGATTCTTTTCAGTTATCACAAAAGCTTGAGGAAACCTTGGATTCTTAATCTTCGTCATTGCAATTGCTGACGACTGAGGAGGCGATCCTGCTGGCTTTGCTATTACCACTAAAACACCTTGAGGAGTTAGATTTTTTTCTAAGCCGCTATCTAAATAAATTGTCCCTCCAATTTTGGGATCAATAAAAGCATAGGAATTAATATTTACGAAAAATCCAAATAAAATAATCATTTTTTTCATAAAAATCTCCAACTTGTAAGTCTATTCATTGATCTTTTATACCAATTGATTGATCCTTTAGTCTAATATGGAATCAAGTAAATTAAAAATTTCGGTAATTGGTTGTGGATGGCTCGGTATGCCACTTTGTCTTCAATTAATTAAAAATGGATTTGAAGTTATTTCTACGACAACGACAAAATCAAAATTAGCTCTTAAGACTAGGTACTTTGAACTCGTGCTTTTTGATGTAACCAAAATGCCCCCAAGCCAAAGTCTAACATTAGTTGATGTTATTATTTATAATATTCCTCCTCTTGGACTTGGAGAAGTTGAGCAATTTTTTAACACAATCAATCCAATAGTTACCCCAATACCAAAAATTATTTTTATCAGTTCAACATCTGTTTATGGTAAATCACTTGGCTCCATAAATGAGGACTCGGAACTTTTACCAACTTCAAAGAATGGTAACAACCTAAAAATAACTGAAAATTATTTGCGATCACGTTTTAAGCAGATAACGATTCTTCGTCCAGGAGGGCTTATTGGAGAGAATCGGCACCCAATACATTTCCTAAAAGGAAAATCTGGATTGACTTCAGGCAAAGAGCTACTTCACCTCGTTCACCGTGATGATTGTATTGAATCTATAACTCAAATTATTAAAAAACATATTTGGAATGAAGATATTAACCTAGTAAATGATATCAGAATTCAGAAGGAAGAATATTATACTAAAGAGGCGCTTAGGCTTGGATTAGTCCCTCCTCAATATATTAATAATCCTGAAATAAATCCTACTAATATTAGTAACGAAAAAGCAAAAAATATTTTAGGAATTCAATTTAAAACTTTGTGGTAGAGCTGAGAAGCTTCCATAATGAATCCAATTGCACTACAAAACATTAAAAAAGAAATAATACGCATACAATAAATATAGCTATTACTTGAAAGTAGTTTTCTTCCTTTTGCTGCAGTAGAAATAATAATTAATTTAGCAAAGATCATGCCCATATAAAACATCAGGATAAAACCCCATGTGTTTATAATTGGAGTCGTTTTCAATGAAATTATATAAGGAGCCCCTACTGTAATCCAAAAAAGATAGGGGTAAGGATTTAAAAAGTTTGTCGTTATACCCTTTATTAAAGTGCTGTTATTTTCATCTTTTAAATCTATCAAACCGCTAAATTTAAAAGTTGCACTCTTGTAAGCTAAAAAAAAGAGAAAAACTGCACCAGCTAATGCTATTAGTGACAAGATCATGTTTCCTGAGTGAGTAAGTTTATTAAAAATAAAAAGTGAAAAAAAGATTATAGGAAGATCTGTGATCAAAGGAGCACAACCTATCTTTAATCCATTTTTAAATCCTTTTCGTAGAGTTTCTGAAATAGTTAAAAAGCATAGCGGACCAGGTGAAATTCCACTGCTAAAACCAAAAGTAAGCCCTGCAATTAATGGTGCCATATTAAAAATTATCATTTCTGAATTTTCCAATTTAGTTGTTTTAAGTATTAACTCTTTTGATATCCAATAAATTGATTTTTCAATCTTTTTGAAAAAATAATAAATCCTAAAATCAATTGAACAATAAACAATCCGGAAAATTTCCAAATTTTCGACTGTCTCTTGGATATGCTTTGAACTTTTGCGTAGGGAATATTACTATGGGCCACTAAACTATATTGAGTCTTCCAGATTGAAGGAATGTGCTTTGAAAGAAATCCTTCAATCCGAGACTTTGCTTCAAATTTAACCGTTGATGAATTTGAAATTAAAAGTCGAAAATTCTGCAAAGATAATTCAGAAAGTGCATCGGTATTTACTTTTCTCATTTTTTCATATTCAACAAATGCAAGTTTTCGATTATTGGGATATTTCATTATTTGCTCTGCTAGAACCTGGCAATCTTCAAGAGATGCATTTAATCCTTGAGCATAAAAATGAACAACTGCATGACAAGCATCTCCGACAAGTACCATCTGATCTTCAAACGACCACGGTCGTGTAGACATGGTGACAATTCCACTCCAATTATGCTCCATTAGCTCTTTTGTAATTTGAGAAATATGGGGAGAGAGTCTTGAAAAGTTCTGGAAAACAAGATTATGAATTTCCAATTCAGATTCCAAACTCTCTGAAGATAAAGGACCAGTTTTGGGGACAATTAAATTACAAGTCAATGTTCCATTTGAATTTGGAAGCCCAATAAGTAAAGCTGGGTCGCGGCCCCAAACATTTACGGTATTAAAATCTAAGCCAGAAGATTGAAGTTGCTCAAGGGTAAGGGTAAATTCCTTATAGACCCAATCAAAATAATTTTGACTATATTCTGAGACACAATTTTTTTGAATCGATGATCTGATACTTGAATAAATTCCGTCTGCACCAATAATGAAATCAGATGTCAGTTGAAAATTTCCTTTTGGTGTTTGAAATTTAGCAATTGATTTTTCTTTATCTATTTCTATACCATTTACATCAAATTGAAATGTTATGTTTGGATTTAAATCTGCTTTTTCCAGAAGAATTTTCCCTAGATCTTCTCTTGTAATGGAATAAAGTCCAGAGCTCTCTGTGCTTTGATAACTTTGTTTTGACACTCCACCTGATTTTAGGTGCACCATACGTGAATGGACTGCTACCGCTTTTTGAATGGCCAATTCTTTTAGACCAATTTTTGAAAGAGCAAGTAATCCTCTATAAGAAAGAGTGAAATTAATTGATCGTCCTTTCGCAATGGCCCCTATGCCCCTTGGATCAGGTCGTTTTTCAAGTACTATAATTTGAAAACCAAGCTCAGCAAACAATGAAGCCGAATAAAGACCAGACATTCCGGCACCAACAATCAAAATGGATTGATTGTTTTTACTAATTTCTTGGTTCATAAAATTTACGCTTTACCTAAAACAGAAATCCCGCTCAAGAATGGTCTTAACTTTTCAGGAATTCTAATCGTTCCATCTTTCTGTTGATGATTTTCTAAAAATGGAACTAAAATTCTTGGAGTTGCAATTGCCGTATTATTGAGAGTGTGAACAAATTGAACTTTGTTCTCAGCGTCTCTATAACGAGTGTTCGTGCGTCTTGCTTGCCAATCATGTAAAGCCGAACAACTATGAGTTTCACGGTATTTTTGCTCTGATGGCACCCATGCTTCAACATCGTACATGCGAACCTTTCCTGTCCCCATATCCCCTGTACAACATTCGACGATTCTGTAAGGAAGTTCTAACTCTTGAACAATTTCTTCAGATGTTTCAAGAAGTTTTTGATGCCATTTTTCTGACTCTCCGGGATCATTTTTACAAATAACGAATTGTTCAACTTTCATAAATTGGTGAACACGGACAAGGCCTCTAACATCACGGCCATATGAACCTGCTTCACTTCTAAAGCAAGGTGAATAACCAGCGTACAAAATAGGAAGTTCAGCTTCAGTTAATATTTCATTTGCGTGCAAAGAATTTATTTGAACTTCAGCAGTCCCTGTTAAGTAAAGATTATGTTCTGGAACAAAGTAAGCTTGGTCTCTCCCTGTTGGAAAATGACCAGTTCCAAATAATGCTTCTTCTCTGGCAAATGAAGGGACTGATACAAGATTAAAACCTTTGGCCATAAGCTTTTCCATTGCCATTCTATGCATCGCCATCTCAACTAAAACCATTTCATTTTTTAGTGAATATGAACGAGAACCAGAAACTTTAGCAATTCTCTCAAAGTCGGCCCAGTTGTGGCGCTCTAAAAGTTGAATATGATCAAGTGGAGTAAAATCAAATTTAGGAAGACTTCCAAATTTTTTCACTTCGACGTTATCTGAATCATCTTTTCCCAATGGGGCTTTAGGTGAAGGTATTTGAGGAACTAAATAGAGCATCTGCTTTAATTTTTCACTAACTTCTTCACCTTTAATTTTAAGTGCCTTAGCTGATTCATCTAGGCTTTTTGACTCACTTATTAATTTAGGTCTTTCTTCAGTAGACGCCTTAGGAATCTTCGCTGTTAATGAGTTTTTTTGCGTTAAAAGATTTTGTTCTTCAGTCTTTAACATTACTGATTCTTTATCTAGGGATAAAAGTAGATCAATATCTAGCGAAATATTTTTGAGCTGGCAGGCTTTTTTAACAATGTCAGAATTTTCTCGGATGAATTTAATATCTAGCATGATGATCCCTTGTTATAATTAACTTTCCTATTTTGCCCTATTTGAGGGAATTTTGTATAGGAAAAAGGATCAATATGGCCCGCTGTAAATTTTGCAATAAAGAGATTACTTGGATGAAAGAAGGTGGACGCAATCGACCAATTGATGGTGATGGTGGGGCCCATATGTGCGATGAAATGAAAAATTCAATGAAAAGTATCAAGTCTATAGAACCTACAGAAATTGATGCTGATATTTTAAAACAATATGAGCTGGCCATTAATATTAAAGCCCAAAAAAAATAATCTTTTTTAGCGATATTGCATTGGAGCTGTAATTTCTTCAAACGTGAGATGCTCTCTTGCTTTGAATACTTCTTTACGAATAGGACAGTTTGCTAATTCACATGATTGGCAATAATTGCGGTGACAAGGATCATGGTGGATATGTAGTTCACCTCCAACTGGATAGTCACTAATCACACTTTGCTCAAATTTCTCACTGAAATCATGGGCCTCTAATACTGACCAGAATTCAGGGATGACCATATGGCAATCTATATGATGGTGATTACCACTTCGAATTACACGAGTGAAATGAATTTGAATGACACCTGGACGATAATGTTTTTCAAAAAGATTCATGATTAATTCTATGGTCTCTTTATCATGGCCATCGATCAAAATATTTCCCGAACGAATTAAAATTTTTCCACCTGTGTAAACTAACATCGCTCCAAAAATAGCAGCGACAACTGGGTCAATCCAATTCAAGCCAGTGAATTTAACCATTAAAAGACCAATTAAAATTCCAACACTCGTAAGTGTATCGGTAAGTAAGTGGAGGCCTCCGGACTTTAGCGCTTCAGAGTGTAATCGTTTACCACGAACAAACAAAAACCATCCAATTAAACCATTTATTGCTCCGGCCCCAACTACAATAATAAGACCAGTATCGATCTCAGAAACGATAGCACCATGAAAAAAAACTTGCACAGATTGAATTATAACAAGAATTCCAGCAAGCAATATAGCTCCGCCTTCAAAGCTAGAGGCCATACTTTCAATTTTTCCATGTCCATAAGGATGTTCTTCATCGGCCGGTTTTGAAGCAATATAAATAACAGCAACAGTAATTACTGCAGCCACAACATTTACAATACTCTCTAATGCATCAGAAAAAATAGATTGGGAATTTGTAATATGATAAGCATAAAACTTAAAACCTAAAAGTATAATTCCAAATATTAAGGATAAATAAGACGCAAATTTTCTTTCGTTATTCGCTTTTATAAACAATTGGTGTGATGATTTTTCCATTCTGAGATTATAACGATTTTTTTAGTCTTAGTGAACTTAAAATAACCGAGAAGCTCGATAATCCCATTGCAAGACTGGCCCACATTGGAGTCAATGAAAGGTGAAACCATGGATAATAAAGTCCCGCAGCCAATGGAACACAAAGTATATTATAGAAAAATGAAAGGAATAGGTTTTGTTTTATAATTGACATCGTTTCATTTGAACGTTCAAAAAACTTTGCGACACATTCAATTTTTCCTTCAAGTATACTCACATCTGAAGCCTCAATTGCAACATCAGATCCACTTGACATGGCCATTGAAAGATTTGCAGAACTCAATGCAGGTGCATCATTTATTCCATCTCCAATCATTGCCACTTTTTTCCCGTCTCTTTTTAAGGCCAATACAAAATTAGCTTTATCTACAGGTAAGACGTTAGCTTTGAAATGTTCAATTCCAAGAGATTGGGCAATTTGCGCTGCAATTTTTTCATTGTCACCGGTAAGCATCCATACTTCAATACCTTGAGCTTTTAACGAGTTCACAGTATTACGCGCTTCTTTTTTAACTGGATCAGAAATAACAAAAACACCAACATACTTTTGGTCAATGGCCAGATAGACTAAACTTCCAACTTTATTTGATTCATTAAATTCAATATTTTCATTTTTTAATAATTTAGCATTTCCAACTAATATTTTTTTTCCTTCAAATACACTTTCAATACCTAGTCCTGGAATATTTTTAAATTTATCTGGGTCACCTAATTTTAAGGAATGAGTTAAAACAAATTGAGTGACTGCTTGAGAAAGAGGATGACCTGAATTTTGAGAAATACTGCCAGCGATCCTCAATAATTCCAATTTTTCTATATTTGATTCAAAATCAGTCACGATAGGATGACCTTCAGTCAAAGTTCCAGTTTTATCAAAGACGACAAGGTCAATCGAACTGGCCCGCTCTATGACTTCACCTCCACCGATTAGCAAACCTGATTTTGACGATTCTGCAGTTGTTAGTAAAACGGCAAGAGGGACTGCTAATCCCAAAGCACATGGACAAGCAATGAGTAAAACAGAAATCATATGTGAAAAGGCTTGATAAGTTTTATCCTCTGAATTAAAAATATACCAAATCATAAAAGTAAAAAGTGAAACAGCGATAATACTCGGTACAAAATATTTTATCACAAGGTCAGCATATCTTTGAATTGGAGCCTTTTTTAATTGTGCTTTTTCCACATAAGCCACAACGTCTGAAATAAAACCTTGGTGAATTTCTTTTAAAACCTTAATGATTAGACTTCCTTCTAAGTTAAGACTTCCAGCAAACACAAAGTCACCACTAGATTTACCTACAGCATTTGACTCTCCTGTAAGCATCGATTCATCAGTGTGTGAAGTTCCGCTATGTACTTCACCATCAAGAGGAATTTTATCTCCTGGTTTTAATCTAATGAAGTCCCCTATTTTTAATTCAATAACTGGAGTGTTTACTTCCTTAGCATCGAGAATTTTCGATGCAAATTTAATTTGCATCTTGTAAAGAGAGCTCATGGAGCTGCGGACTTTTGTTTTAGCTTTCTCTTCGAAAAAATGTCCTAGCTGAGTAAAACCAATGATAAATGGAATAGTTTCAAAATAGACATGTGTGTGATGATCCTTTGAAATAATCATTAGAATTAGACTATAAAGATAGGCTGCAAGAATACCTAGCCCAATCAATGTATTCATATTAGAGTTTCGACTAAGTAAAAAATGGACAACACTTTTTAAATAAACTTTACCAAAAAATAATAGAATCAATGTCGCAAGAATAAATTGAATATTATTATTTAACTGATGCTCTAAAATTTGACTCAATGGCCCCATTGAAAGTCCCATGGAAATAACTCCAATGGCCATGGAGATCACCGATTGATAAAAATTTTTATTAAAAAACGAATTTTCTAATGCCTGCACTTCATCATTTGGCAAAAGTGCCCTATAACCTAATGTCGTCATTAATTCTTTAAAAATTTCTATATTAAAATTTTCATTATAAATTAATTCTGCTTTCTCTGTTGCAAAGTTAACATTTACAGAATTCACCCCAGGAAGTTTGCGCGTGTTTTCTTCAATAATCTGAGAGCAACTTGCACAAGTCATCCCCTCAATTCTAAAACTTTGAGAACTTGGCTTATTCAAGTTCAACACTTTCAATTTGAAAACCAACTTCAGAAATCTTTGATTTAATATCTGTCAAACCTGCTTTATCAGCGTCATATATAACTTTAACATTTCCAGACTCTATATTCACTTCTGTTTCATGATTCATGTTTAATGAATCTAAACTTTTTTTAATTTTTGTCGCACACCCATTGCAATGAATCCCATTAACTTTTAAATTGATTGTTTTTTTATTTGTCATAACTTTCTCCTATAAATGCCTACCAAGCATTTCAACTAATTCATGAATTTTTAAATTGATTTCTTTGTTACTGTTTAAACTGATTGCATTATGCACGCAATGCTCAAGATGAGTTTTTAAAATCGAGTGTTCAACTGATTGTAAAGCCAGCTTAGCTGCGCGTATCTGAATGAGAATTTCTGGACAATACCGCTGCTCTTCTATCATTCCCATCACTCCATTCAATTGACCATGGGCACGTTTTAATTTAATTAATTCCTTTTTATGATCTGGATGAGAATGTGAATGACTGATAACTTTTCTATTGGCTGATTTAGCTTTTACCAATGCCTTCTTTTTCACTGTCATGTTTTCATCCTTGCACACTTATACCTATAGGGGGTATGGTATCACAACCCCACTACGGGGTGTCAATTTATCTTTTTTCTACTTGGAGAATACTATGAAAAAAAAAGCACCTTTAATTTGTTTTTTTTGTATTGCAATAGCTAGTTGCTCGACAACTAAACCCAAAGGTGAAGTTGTAAGTTACAACGAAAGCCAATTTTTTCACGCAAAAGTAAACGGTCCTAAACTTAAGATTGGAGATCGAGTAAGTATTTTAAAATATGAAGATTTTAATGAAAACTTAAAGACACATCAAAGTAAATCAAATCCAATTGTTAAAAAGAAAGTACTATTAGGTGTTGGCAAAGTGTCTTCAATCTTGAAGGATAATTATTATGAAATTAAGTCAGATGAGCCCAAGAATATTCCAGAAGGTTCTATAATCGAAAAACTTTAATCAAGAAACTGGATATTGCTTTTTTTATCAATATAAATACAAGAAATTATTTTTCTTTTGCGAGCTATTTGGTCATAAATTTTATCTCTTAAAAAAAGTGGCATGATTTTAAAAATAATGGCCAACTGATACCTCCCTCCAAGTATCTTGCATATCGATAAACAAGCATCACTTTTTTCAAACGTATTTCCATCTGTGTAAAATTTTATGCTTGAAGGATTTAAATGAGTATTTCCATAAATATTTTTATAAGTCACACCATTAAGAGGCGCATATTGGAGACGTTTATTTTTGTCTAATAGAAAAAGTAACTGCACTGACCTTTGGCATAATCCGCAATCGCCATCGTAAAAAATAATATTCAGAGTTTAACTCCCATTTTCTTCATAGCTATCACATAAAGTGAATAAACCACGGCCATTATAATTGATGAAGAAATTAAAGATGGATAAAAGGCCCATCCTTTTTTCAATAACCAGGGAAGACAAAGAAAGAAAAAAAGTGAAGGAATAACCATCCAAAATATGGTTAATGAAAGCTCACTTACTTTACTGATATCTTTGGTATCCTGATAAAGCCATATAAAGGCAAGGAGAGATGTAATCGGCAATGAAGCTAGGATACCACCGATAAATGAAAATTTTTTCCCACATTCTGAAATTCCAACTATCAACAAAGCCGTAACTATTGTTTTAACTAAAATATACATCTTCAAACTCCTTAATTTCCCAACTATGATGTCATTCTATTGATAATTTGACTAGAAGAACCAATTTTTTCATAAAGAGAGATTCTCATCTATTCATTTTTCTGCCATAATAACTTAATTATTTATTTCAGTTTTAGAATCAAAGGATTTCTAATGAATTTCTATCAAGAACTAGTCGCACGTGGTCTTATTGAAGCAACTTCCAGCGAAGAACTGCCGGAACTCCTCAATACTAAAAAAATATCTTTCTATATAGGATATGATCCCACTGCGAAATCACTTCAAATTGGAAATCTCTTTGCCTTAATTACTATGAAACGTTTTCAACTTGCTGGTCACAAACCATACGTTGTCATTGGTGGTGCAACTGGAATGATTGGCGACCCATCAGGTAAAAATAGCGAGCGCGTGCTGCTAACTGATGATGTGATTCAATTTAATATTGAATCACAAAAAAAACAATTTCAGACCATTTTAGATTTTAACGAAGGACCTAGTTCTGCTGTCATGGTTAATAATTTTGACTGGATGGGGAAATTTTCATTTATTGAGTTTTTAAGAGATGTTGGTAAACGTTTTAGAGTAACAGAGATGCTCGCAAAGGAGTCCGTTAAAAATAGGATCACTTCTGAAGTAGGAATTAGTTTTACTGAATTTACTTATCAAATGCTTCAGGCATACGATTTTAAATTCCTCGCTAAAGAACATAATGTAATCTTACAAATGGGTGGTGGGGATCAATGGGGAAATATTACTGCTGGAATTGATTTGGCCCGAAAAATGGATGGTAGGCAAGTTTATGGAATTGTTATCCCGCTCGTCACCGATGCGCATGGAAATAAATTTGGGAAATCTGAAGGTGGAACAGCCATTTACTTAGATCCAGAAATGACTTCTCCCTACCAAATGTACCAATATCTAATTAACTCTGATGATATCTCTGTTGCAAAATACTTAAAATATTTTACATTTTTATCTCTAGATCAAATTTCACAATTAGAAGAAAAAATTAAAACTGAACCCCATTTAAGAGAAGCGCAAAAAGAACTAGCTTCAGAAGTCGTGAAACTTGTCCATGGTGTAGAAGGACTAGAGTCGGCCATGAGTGCCACTCAAATCTTTTTTGGTGCAACGATCTCTAATCTTAGAGACCGTGAAATTAATGCTATTTTTAGTGATGTTCCATCCATTGAATTAAAAAAAGATGCTCTTTATGCAGGAATTAACTTGCTTGAACTCTTGGCTCAAACCCCATTATTCGCTAGTAAAAGTGAAGCTAAACGTTCGATTGAACAAAAAGGTGTCTATTTAAATAATATAAGTGTTACGGACATGGCCTTAATTATTGATCAAAATAACTTGGCCAGTGAAACATGTTTGGTGCTTAGAAAAGGTAAAAAGAATTATTGTGTTGTGAAATTTTCTTAATTATTTTGTTTTTTTAACATTTTAAAATAAAACGAAGTCCCTAAGGTTGGATTATTTTCTGCCCATAATTTTGCCCCAAGCGAGTCTGCAACAACTTTGCAAATCGCAAGACCTAAGCCGCTGCCTTGAGCAAGTTTTGAGCTGCCTTCTATTCTAAAAAACCGATCAAAGATTTTTTCAATTTGAAAATCTTTAATTCCTTCTCCTTCATCTGAAATGATTACTATAATAGAATCTTCGTCATTCAATCCTTTTATATGAATCGTTGAATTTTCAGGTGAATATTTTATGGCATTTTCGATTAAATTATAAAAAAGAATTCCTAATAAATCAGGATCACAAAATACAGATAAAGCTTCTTCCGATGCGAATTCAAAAGCTTCAAACTGAATTTGCAAAGAGATTTTTTTTAATGAGGCAAGTTTAGACAATCTCGAAGTTTGAGTAAGGACAATTTCATCAATGCGATTATCAGTAAAAACCAGTGAGGCTGATCCACTATCAACTCTCGCTAAAATAAGTAAATCATTTGTTAGTTTTACTAAGAAATTTATTTCTTGAGACATGCTTTCAAAAAATTGTGACATTTCTTTTTCACTGCGGTTCTCTGATCTAAAAAGCTCTAGTTCACCTTTGATAATGGCCAAAGGTGTTTTTAATTGATGAGAGGCATCTTGAATAAAGCGCTCTTGAGAAATAAATGATTCTTGTAACCTACTAAGCAAAAGATTTATAGTATCTGCCAATTGCCAAATTTCATCTTTAGCAATTGGAACAGGAACCCTTTCTTCTAAATTAGAGACTTCAATTTTTTTAGTTTTGTTAATAATCTCAAGCATAGGCAATAAAGCTCGCCCGACGAAAAAATAACCAATAATCGCAGAAAGTAGCATCATGACTGGAATGATTGTCAGAAAAAACCTAATAAGGTTTTTATTAGTATTCATAAAAGTCGTCATAGGAACTGATATTTGTAAAATTAATGGTGAATCGATTTTAAGAACTGGCAAAAGATAATTAATGACTCTGTGAGGGATCCCTTTAAAGCTTAATACATCGTAGCTTGCACCTTTTTTTAAAACGCGACCTAATTTATATTCACTAACCGCCAATATATGCTTATCACTGGCATTAGAAGAACTTGCAATCACTTTTCCATTAATATCTAAAACAGAAATATAACTAGTGCCAAGAGCAAAAGGGAGAATTTTTTCATTAAGTTTAATAATGTCGGGATCAAACTCTACTTCGCCATAGCTATCAATATCGAGAGACTCAGCAACATCGATGGCGTAATTGTAAAGTGTCGTATCGAATTCCTCTGATTGTAGTTTGGAAAATTCACGATAAATTGTATAACTAAAACTTGAAAGCATCCCTGTAAAAATAAGACCAAAAAGTAATGTTAGTTTTAATTTAAGGCTAATTTTTTGATAAAATTTCATGAAAATAATCGACCTAAGAATCTTTTAATATATAACCAAAGCCAACCATAGTATGGACAAGTTTCTTCGGAAAAGGTGTATCAATTTTCTTTCGAAGCATATTAATATAAACATCGATCACATTGGTATTAGTATCAAAATTTACATCCCAAACATGCTCGCTAATTTCTACTCTCGTTAACGGTCTATTTGGGTGTCTCATGAAATATTCAAGTAAAGAAAACTCTCGTGTCGTAAGATTGATTTCAACACTTGACCTAACGACCTTTCTAAGAACTAGATCTAATTCAATGTCTGCAAATTTTAATTTTGAATTTTCATTTCCTGTATTTCTTCTTAAGAGTGCGCGCACACGCGCTAGGAGTTCGTCAAAATCAAAAGGCTTAGTTAAATAATCATCTGCACCTGCATCAAGGCCATGGATTTTATCTTTAGTAGAACTTAGTGCTGTTAGCATGAGGATGGGACCGGTGAAACCGTCTTTACGAATATGCCTAGCTGTATCCATTCCATTTTGGTCTGGAAGATTGACGTCTAAGATGATTAGGTCATAAGGATTTTCGGCCACGAGACTTTCGGCGCCCATGCCTGTTTCAGAGACATCAACGATATAGCCTTGGGCATTTAGGCCTTTTTTGATAAAACTTGCCATTTTTGGCTGATCTTCGACGACTAGGATTCTCATGGAGGGATTGTATAAGAGAATATGTGGTGTGAAAAGTCCTGGACATCGGTCGCTCTCGGCTCCTGCATTCGCGCCCATACTGTCCATGCCTCTCCATGAAAAAAGGGGATTCCGAAGAATCCCCTCTTTATATAATTTTACTTAAAAGTAATAATTATTTTGCAGCTGGAGCTGGAGCAGCAGCAGGTGCTGTTTCCATTTTAGCTTCTGCAGCTGGAGCAGCAGTTTTTTCTTTTACACAAGCTTTAAGGTCTTTTTTAGTTTTCCCTTCTGCTTTACAAGCTTCTACAGCAGCTTTACGAGCTTCTTTAGTTACTTTTGTTCCTGCGAAAGCAGCTACTGATACTAGAGCAAGTGCGATTACGATTGCGTTTTTCATGTGAATCTCCGTCGTGTTAGATTAAAGCAAATTATTTTGCTTTGAATTAAAATTATTTATTTTTAGAAACGATACATTCTTTAAGTTCTTTACCTTTAAGGTCTTTGTTTTCTTTTAAACAAGCTTCTTTAGCTGCTTTGTAAGCTGCTTTTTTGTCTTCTTTAACTTCTTTGTGTTCTGGAGCTACAGCTGGAGCAGCTTCTTCTTTTTTAGCTTCCATTTTTTCAGTTTTAGCAGCTTCTTTGTGTTCTTCTTTTTTTGCTTCAGCGGCCATTGCAACAGATGATAAAAGAGCTAATGCTAGTAAAAATTTCATGTGGTTCTCCCGTGTGTGTTTAGGGTTTTCAGTAACCCTCGTGTTTAATCTATTGCTAGTATGATCCCTGCACATTAAAACGACATTTAAGAGAGATTAAAAAAAATTAATCTCGAATGACCTTAAAAATGGGCAATCGGAAAGATTTTATTAATATCATAAGCTACCGTATTTGTGAATTATTTTATCAAATCACTCATCTTTTTTGGAAATTAGACGATAGGTTGTACTATAGACGAATACCCCTACAAGGAATTTTTCAATGACAAAGCCCGTTATTATTAAAGGAAAAATCCAATTTGTAGGTTTTAGTACAACTGAAAAAAACAGTTTAATGAAATACAATGAACCAACATTCCAAGATGGGTTTAAAGAAAATTTAACAGACACAATGATGTCTAGTTTTGAAAATCTCAAACTTACAAATAAAGAAAAGAAACACTTGTCGAGATCACATAGAAAATTATTAAACTACTATCGCCATTTGAACCTTTTCACTCTGAACTCCGATGCAAAAAAATTAGTTCATGAAATTAACCACTCTAAACAATCCCATATTTTAATAGAGGCCAATCACTACGGTGCCTATGTTTGTCTAGCAGCTTTATTTTCAGGTAAACTTTCAGATGAGAAGACGGTTGAATTTATTTTAGAAAAAGCACCACTGGCATTATTTCCAAAAGCATTTATAAAGACAGAACCAAAAAACAAAAATCATAAAGTTGTCTTTCGTCTAGCCGAAGATTGCTGGTTAACTCCTTTTAGTTCGTTATATAATAACCAAAGGATTAAGTGCTCTCTGAAATCATTCAAAAAATCTGCTTAATATAAATTAATGAAAATTTTAATTAAAACAAAAATTCCAAAAAACTATCAAATTGTTTTTTCAAAATTTAATCTACAACTTTTTAAAGCCTTAAAGCCTCCTATTGTTAATTTAGTAGTAGAACGTTTTGATGGTTGTAAAAAAGGTGATGAGATTCATTTGAAAATGGATTTCTTTGGTTTAGCTAATCAGCGATGGATTAGCCATATTACCGATGATTTTAGAGGTGATTATGAAATTCATTTTGTTGATGAAGGAGCTCTCTTGCCTCCACCTTTAAAAAAATGGAAACATATTCATCGAGTGGAAAAAATTAACGAGACTAATTGTTTTGTAGTTGATGATATTACGTATACGAGTGGGAATCAGTTATTGGACCTAGTTCTTTATCCGGCCCTTTATTTAATGTTTCTTTACAGGGTGCCTGTATACAAAAAAGAACTTTCTTAGGATTTGCTTTCCATAAAAAAAGCCCCAAATTCTTGGGGCTTTTACTAATGTTTGTGTATTAGGAAAAAGAAAGGACTAGTACTTTGAAACTCGGGTAAATTTCATTGCTGTCTTCTTTCTTCTTTTTTCTGCTGCTTCAACTTTTTCTTTATGTTTAACAGAAGGTTTTTTGTACTCTTGGCGCTTTCTGTACTCACGTACAACACCAAATGATTCACACATTCTTTTGAATTTCTTCAAAGAACGTTCTACCCCAGATCTTTCGTCGATCTGAACAGTAATTGCTGATTGTGGATCTTGAGCCATTTTAAGTCACCTCCTCTTTATTAAATTTTCGAACACGCCACCATACTTTTAAAAAAGCTTGGTAGGAAAAATTTCCTAGTAAAATACTAGTGAAAAAAGTTTTATCACTGTAAGATGACACCGGTTTCCAGTCAACGTTTATTTATGGTAGTTATGGAAAAGTCATCACAAAATTCTCTCTTTGACACAACACTAAGTGAAGATTCAATCACTTCCAAGGGGAAAATATTGCCTCCTTTGGCCCATTTATCTCGTCCTGCGACCCTTTTGGAGTTTGTAGGCCATGAACATATCTTTAAGAGTTATCCCTATTTAAAAACAAAAAATTTCCCAAGTATCATACTCTTTGGGCCATCTGGAACAGGAAAAACAACCCTGGCCCGCATTTTGGCACTTAATTCAGGTAAAGAGTTTTTTACTTTTAATGCGGTTCTGGGCGGAGTGGCCGACTTAAAGAAAATTATTGGAGCTGCTCAAGAAATGAGCGTAAAAGAAGGGCTTCAATCTGTGATATTCGTCGATGAAATCCACCGATTTAATAAAGCACAACAAGATGCATTGCTCCCTTATATTGAAGAAGGTGCATTTACATTAATTGGAGCGACAACTGAAAATCCTCGTGTCTCTGTCAATAAGGCCCTACTTTCACGAATGCATATTGTTCAAATGAAAGAACTCTCTCCTGATGATATCTATAAAATTTTAATTCAAACCAATGAGAAATTTGGAATCAATTTAGATTTAAGCCTACTCATCATTATAGCCGATTTCGCTGGTGGAGATGCAAGAGTGGCCCTCAATACTTTAGAAGCGGCAGGAAAACTCACTCAACCAACTAAAGAAGAAATTAAATTATTAATCATAGAAAATGCCAGGGCATTCGATAAGGGAGGCAATCGTCATTATGATGTTATTTCTGCCTTCATTAAAAGTATGCGTGGAAGTGACCCACAAGCGGCCATACATTGGCTTGCCGTCATGATAGATGGTGGAGAAGACCCTGTTTTTATCGCTCGTCGGTTAGTCATTTTTGCCAGTGAAGATGTCGGTAACGCTGATCCAACTGCTTTAACACTGGCCACATCAGCTCTGCACTCAATTTCTAGTATTGGTATGCCTGAAGCTCGAATTATTTTGGCCCAAGCGACAACTTATTTAGCTTCTACATATAAAAGTAATGCTGCCTATCTCGCCATTGATCATGCGTTAGAATTTGTCCGCTCTCAAGCTACAATTCAAGTTCCAGATCATTTGAAAAATCACCCTCCAATGAATGCTCAAAAATATTTATATCCACATTCTTATGAAAATCATTTTGTGAAACAAAATTATACTGAAGTACCTATCCCGCAATTTTATCTTCCAACGCAAGAAGGTAAAGAAGATGGGTTAAAAAAGAGATTGGAAAAACTTTGGGGACATTTTGCTTCCAAGATTTAAATAAATAATAAAGAAAACAAAAAATTAACTTACTCCTAATAAAAAACATTAGTCAGACCTACAAGTTATCACTTATTCTTTTGCCCAAATCGGCCTACAAATAAAAGGATAGATCATGAAAACAAATCTCTCGCTGCCTGTAATCTTTTTTGCCTTATTGTTTCCTGTACTCTGTCTTGCCAATAGTATTTATTACCCTGCTGGGTTTGAAGAACTTCTGAGTCGTCATGAACTTAAAAATCAAGAATTAAAAGATGAACTTTTTGTTATTTTGTCTTCTAATCACACGCGCCTTAGTAGCGGAAACGATCTACTTGGATGTGACCAAAAGAAAGGATCTTGCTTTTCTCATAATGCTGTAGGCTACTCTATGGCAAGAAAATATCTATATACTCAATTGCATGTACAAAAAGACAGCCGTGGAAGTTTTCTTCGCGAAGTTTATTGTAACCGCGAACAAAAAACTCCGATTAATGAAAGTTCAATTAATTGTGAACACACATGGCCTCAAAGTAAGTTCACCAAAGCTTTTAATAATGAACTTCAAAAATCTGATATGCACCACTTGTTTCCATCTGACATTACTGCAAATTCAACTCGAGGAAATTCGGAATTTGCAGAAGTTGAAACAAACTTAAATCTTAAAAATTGTAGCCCAAGCAAATCCGGAGCCTCTGTAACTTCTGGTGGAAATAATTACTTTGAACCACCAATGGAACATAAAGGAAACGTGGCACGCGCAATATTCTACTTCTCAGTTCGTTACAAAATGGCCATTAGCAATGAGCAACAAGCTTTTTTAAGAAAATGGAACGAGCAAGACCCGGTTGATGATGCTGAAATGGCGCGCAACGATGCTATTGAAAAACTTCAAGGGGACCGAAATCCATTTATTGATTTTCCAAACTTAGCGCAGGACATCTCAAAATTTTAAGATCTTAGTCAAAGAATCTTACAAAAAACTGTAAGTATTTTATTAGAAAAACTAATGATAAGTATTGGCCAAACCTAATTCCATATCTTATCTTCCCTTTGCAATTTCATTTTTACAAAGGGAAGATATTTTGAAAACATCATTTGCTCTATTTCTCCTCCTCCTTGTCTCTACCGCTTTTGCTTCTCCAAACTATTACTCACCTGAATTAAGCAGCAGATTAAATGCTCATGCAATGAAAGATGATGCCCTTAAAAATGCTCTTTTCACTGTAATTTCGGCCAAACAAACAGTCTTAGGTTATGACGGCGCTAGAAAAATTATGTTTGGAAAACTTTTTTTAAAAAATGATTCAAACGGATATTATATTAATGATGTTTATTGCCAGAAACACTTCGGTGCAAGTGCTGGAGTTGCAGTAAATACGATTCCTAATGGCATAAAAATTAATTGCGAACACACTTGGCCACAAAGTAAATTTACGAATGCATTTCCAAATGAAATGCAAAAATCTGACTTACACCATATTTTTCCTGCTGATTCTAAAGCAAATAGCATCCGTGGAAATGATGATTTTGTTGACGTTCAAACTGATAATGGAACACTTACTCAAGATGAGTGTGGAACTTCAAAATACGGATCATCTGCGGCATCTGGCCATGATGGATTTGAGCCACCACTAACTCATAAGGGAAATGTGGCCCGCGCACTATTTTACTTCTCTGTTAGGTATAAAATCGCAATGCCAAAAACAGAAGAAGATGTTCTTCGACGCTGGAATGATCTTGATCCTGTAGATCAAGAAGAAATGGATCGAAATAATGCTATCGAGCAGGTTCAAGGAAATAGAAATCCATTTATTGATTTTCCAAGTCTAGTTAACGATATCAGCAAATTCTAATATTTTAAAAGGCCTCTAATCCAGGGGCCTTTTTTTGCTCTTCTCAGCTTACTGTCTCCCATGTACTCTTAGTTAATGAATTCACCAATAAAGATACTTATTGATTTCGAAAAAATAAAAGATCCCTATTCTGGCCTAGGGCAATTTTGTGCTCATTTAAAAAACTATTTTGATCAAAGCCCCCTCAAACCACAGTATTGGATTCCTTCTCAATTTCAACGATTGGCTAAAAAATGCTCACTGCTAATGCCTCACTCAGATGTTTTTCATGCCACCCACCAAGACTCTCCTTATTTTCCTTTTTCCAAAAAAACAAAATACCTTCTCACTATCCATGACCTGAATGCTTTGAGTGAAATTCAAAGTGAGATGGGCCGAAACAAATTTATTTCTCAAATGCAAAAAAAAATAACACGTGCGAGTGCTGTGACTTTTATTTCAAAATATACTAAGCAAGAAGTGGAAGCTCTGTTTGATTTAAACGGTAAAAAATTAGAAGTCATTTATAACGGAATATCATTGCCCAAAACAAGCAAGATTCCACAAAAGATTCCAACTTCAAAATTTCTTTTTTCCATAGGTACCGTTTTGCCAAAGAAAAATTTTCATGTCTTAATCGAATTCTTAAAACTTCTTCCAGCTGAATACCAAATCATTTTAGCTGGTACGACTTTTCATGAATATGCAAAATCAATGATTGAAAAAATTAAAGCAGAAGGATTGCAAGAGCGTTTTTTTCTCGTCGGCACAATCACTGAGGAAGAAAAGCGATGGTATTACGAAAAGGCTGAAGCTTTTTTGTTTCCTTCACTTCTTGAAGGCTTTGGATTACCTGTAGCAGAAGCGATGAGCCTTGGACTTCCCCTCTTTCTTTCGGATAAAACATCGTTGCCTGAAATTGGTGGAGTTGATGCCTATTATTTTAAAAATTTTGAGGCAGCTTCAATGCGAGATGTGTTCATCCAAGGAATGAAAAATTTTTCAATAGATAAAAAAATGCGTTTGATCGAAAGATCTCAATTATTTAATTGGGAAAAGGCAGCGAAGAGCTATTTAAGCCTTTATCAATCGCTCTAGTTATTACCCGTATGAAATTTTAGTTTGAGTATTTTAAAAAGAATTCTTTTTAAATCCCAACGAATAAATCTAAACTTTGAATGGATATAATCATAAAGAAAATGTTTTATTTCTGATTTAGGGGCAAACCAATAATTAATCCGGTCTCTAGCAATGACAACATAACCTTTGCTATTGAGAAAATGCCTTACTTTTTTATCTGCATCTTTAAAATTATCTTCAGTAACAATTAAGCGTGGATGAAATTTTTCGAAATCAAAACTTTTTAAAACTTCAAATTCATGGCCTTCAACATCGATTTTTAAAAAATCGACATGATCCAATCCTAAAGCTTCATTCATAATACTAGAAAGTTTTTTCACATGGACTATTGTTTTCCTGACACTTCCACCACTTTTTTTGACATGCTCTTCAAATTCTTTAGTGTAATTAAATCGAGAGAGTCCATGCATATTGTCCGGGCCATCAACAATATAAAACGGCAATTCCCCTTCAAGGTTAGAAATAGCATTGGGAAAAACAGGTGAAGTTCTCACAGACTTTAATCGATCTACCAAAGTAGGATTAGGTTCAATTAAAATCCCACTCCATCCATTATTTTCCAAATCATAAGTCATGCTGCCAATTTTGCCGTCATTGGCGCCGACATCGACAAATTTCCCTGATTTTAAATGCAATTTATCCAAGAAATAATTTAAGGGGTATTCGTAATCTGGTTTCATTATATTTTCCTATAGTTTTTATATTCACCCATGCGATACCCAGTCCATTTTTCAATCGTATCACTTATTACCAGACCAAAGAGATTTTTTCCCCAGCTTAAAGGCAAAGACATCAGGTCAATGGGGTTGCGGTTTTTTTCAATCCAATTTGTCATAACTTTTGGGTGAGTTTTAGTAAACTTAGTTAATCCCCAATTGCGTTCGTATTGAAATTCTTTATTACCCAAATCTTCTTCGTGATAAAAAGTATCAAAGACTTTTACTTTTTCCTTCATCACTTGCTCGGCCCTTGCCCAACCGTAATGAAAAATGCGAGCGGGAATTAAGCGAGCAAAAATTTTTGAATTATCATTATTTCTAAAACCTTGAGCATCTAACCAGGATTTTATTCCTTTATGATTTCTTATTAAACGGACTTCGCGGCGGTATAAATTTCGAGTGTATTTGTAAGTATCTATATTACCGTAAAAATGCATATAGTTAAAAATCAAACCGTCTATTTTTAAGTTCGTTTCCATTAACGTCACTCCTCGCAAAATTGATTGCAGGTCATCTTCATGGATGCATTCGTCACCTTGAATGTATTGGCAGAAATCTCCAGTGCAATGAGAGAGAGCAATATTAGTTTGCTGAGAAAGGATCAGACCATTTTTGATACTGGGATCCCACCAACTTTTGACAAATTTATATTTGGGGTTTTTGAGATGATCAAGAAGATATTGAAAGGTTCCATCATCACGAGTGAGCTCAATATCTTCGAAGCCTACGTTGATGACAACTTCATCGCAAATGGATTCAATTGAAAGAACACTCTCGAGAATCGGATACCCAAGAGTGAGACCATTTTTTATAAACGTAAATCCAGAAATTTTAGGCATTATTGGCAGACTGCTTTAGCGTTGATTCTAGAAATTCGGTTATCATGTTCATTTTTAAAAGCAAGCTCAGTAGATTCGTTAACAGTTAATTGCATTTTTCCAAATTCATTTCGGTAGAGACTTGAGTTAATAAACCACGAGACAGAATAGCGGCAGTTTAAATCCAATCCAGAATCATTTGTGACAACGACATGAATTGTGCGGTCATTACTTAAGCTGATATCCACGAGAGGAAAATAACTAGCAAAGCTAGCTGAAGATAAAGAAAATAGAGTTAAAGCTATTAAAGTTTTCATTAAGTTCTCCTAGAATAATGCTGCTGGATCCATAGTCTGAAGAGTGTTCACCACATGTCTTAAAAATTTCGAACCTATTTCGCCATCAATAACTCTATGGTCATAGGTATGAGTTGCATACATCATTTGGCGGATAGCGATCGCATCGTCAGCGGTAACGATTGGACGTTTTGCAATTGTTCCCACACAGAAAATTCCTAATTGTGGTTGAAGAATAACTGGAGTCGCAATTAAAATTCCAAAAGATCCATTATTCGTGAAAGTATAAGTTCCACCTGTTAAGTCATCCATTGTTAATTTTTTTGTTTTGGCTTTTTTCACTAAAATATCAAGTGCCCGTGCGATACCTCTGATATTTAAATTATCTGCACCTTTAATAACTGGAACGACTAAACCGTTTCCAGGAACAGCGACGGCACAACCTAAATTAATATCTTTTTTCATGATGATATTATCGCCATCGATAGATGCATTCACGATTGGAAATTCTTTAAGTGCTTGAACCAAAGCGTACAAAATAAAATGAGTATAAGTTAATGAGAATCCTTCTTGTTTTTCGAATTCTTTTTTAAATCCTTCTCTGAATTTTACCAAATTTGACATGTCGATTTCATCAATTGAATTAACATGTGGAGAAGTCAGTTTCGAGGCTTGCATATTTTTTGCGATGGTTTTTCTCATATTGTCCATTGGGACAATTGAAATACGCTCACCTGGAGCAAATGTTGGAGTTTGAGCAACTGCTGGTTTTGAAGCTGCGGGTGCGGCATTCGTAGCAACTGAAGCACCGCCACTTTTTCTAGTGGCAATAAAAGATTCGAAGTCAGCTTTATTCACTCTTCCCGCTGCTCCAGAACCTTTAACGTTTGCTAGTTCTGCTAAAGAAACATTGGCATCTTTGGCCATTGCTTTCACAAGTGGAGTGTAAAATCTGTCGTCTTGAACAGTGGCAGCTGCAGCAGCTGGTGCAGTAGTCGTAGCAACTGCGACAGGGGCCGATGTCGGTGCAGCGGCCCCTGCTTGAGGAGCTTCAGCTTTTGCAGTTGGAGCAGCTCCGCCTGCGCCTTTAAAAGGAACAGAAAGATCATCTTCAATAACTGCAATGAGCTTTTGGATATCGACAGTATCGCCTTCTTTAAAAAGAAGTTCTTCTATACGCCCTTCAATCGGAGAAGGAATTTCTGATTCAACTTTATCTGTAGAAATTTCTAATAAAATTTCATCAAGAGCAATTTTGTCTCCAGGAGACTTATGCCATTTAGTGATAGTTCCCGTGGTGATTGACTCTCCCATTTGGGGCATTACGATTTCGTGTCTCATTTATAATCTCCTTAGTCCAAAAAATAATTTAATAATTGAGTGCTCTGCCTTTTGAAGCAAGAACTGCTTCACCTAACCATTCACCAAGTGTTGGATGGGGATGAATTGTCGCAAAAATTTCTTCATCTATTCCTTCCATTGTTTTAAATAAAACATATTCGTGGATCATTTCAGTTGCTTGATTTCCTACAATATGAGCACCTAACATTTCACCATGCTTACCCATAAGAGTTTTCACAAATCCTTCTTTTTCATTGGAAGCAACTGCTTTTCCATTAGCTACAAAAGGAAGTTTCCCGACTTTATATTCAATTCCTTTAGCCTTTAATTCTCTTTCTGTGAAACCAACACTGGCCACTTGAGGCTGGCAATAAGTGCATCCTGGAATATTCATTTTGTCGATAGCATGTGGGTGAAGACCTGATAAGTGTTCCGCTGCCGTTACACCTTCATGAGAAGCTGCGTGGGCCAGTAATGGAGGTCCTGAAACATCTCCGATAGCATATATATTAGGAACATTAGTTTGGTACATTGGAGAAACAGAGATAAATCCACGTTCCGTTTTAATACCGACATTTTCAAGACCAATATTGTCTATATTTCCAGTCATCCCAACAGCGATTAATCCCATTTCAAATTTATGTTCAATTTCTTTACCATCAATTTTAGCATAAATAGAAACATCATTGCCGTTATTGACGGCGCGGACACCTTCAATTCCCAAAGTCATTTTGATGCCATATTTTTTATAGGCTTTTTCGACTTCTACAGAAGAGTCATCATCTTCAATTGGTAATAAATGTTTTTGGAGTTCAAAAATATGAACTTCTACTCCAAAAGCATTCCAGAAATAAGCAAACTCAACTCCAATAGCTCCTGCTCCAATAATCCCAATTGATTTTGGAAGAGTTTCCATCTTCACTGCTTCCCAAGCACCAATCAATCTTTTTCCATCGTGTTCTAATCCTGGAAAAGTTTTATAGTGAGCACCCGTAGCTATAATTAAATTTTTAAAAGTTATTTCTTCAACTGCACTGGAACCTTTAACTTCAATCGACGTCGCTGATTTTATTTTGGCAAATCCACTGATCACTTCGATATTATTTTTCTTCATTAAGAAAGCCACACCTTTTGAGATGCGGTCTGAAATTCCACTGGCGCGCTTAACGGCCTGAGCTCCATCTAAACCTTTAAGCTCAACGTTGATTCCAAGTTCTTTCATATCCATAAGTTCATGAACTGAGTGGGCAGACTTCAAAACAGCTTTTGTTGGAATA
The DNA here is from genome assembly GCA_947377285.1 of Bacteriovoracaceae bacterium. Taxonomy (GTDB): domain Bacteria; phylum Bdellovibrionota; class Bacteriovoracia; order Bacteriovoracales; family Bacteriovoracaceae; genus Bacteriovorax. The sequence continues at coordinate 13,116 of CANCFT010000011.1, read as the reverse complement.
CATCCGCGGTTAAGGCATACGCCCCCGATTTTATCCATCTCAACGATGGCCACTTTTTTTCCAAGCTGACTTGCTCTAATTGCAGCTACATATCCACCGGGGCCAGAACCTATAACCACTAGATCAAAAGTTTTCATTGATTGAATCCTTAAATATTTTAGTTTATTGTAACGTACATTTTTAAAGATGATGGCTTCGGTTGTCAATGAAAGGACCGTCAAAAAGTAGTGATAAAAACAGATAACAAAAATATTCAAGACTCTGAGCGTTTTTCCAATAATCCCAAGGGAATGGAATTAACTAACTCTGAGCACAAACTCTTGTTGGAATTCTTCCCTGAAGGCTTAATTGCCATCGATCTTGAAACCACTGGATTATCGCCATTGGTTGATCGCATTATCGAAATAGCTGCCTTTAAAATCACTTCTGTTGGTGTGAGTGTCTATGATACGTTGATTAATCCGGAAATCCCAATCCCAGAACACACCACTGCCATTCATAATATTACTGACGAGATGGTCGCGAGCTCTCCTAAGTTGATTGATGTGCTGGCCGAATTTAAGGAATTCTTAGGAGAATTACCGATTGTGGCCCACAACGCTAAATTTGATTTGGGATTTATTGTTATGGGACTCCAAAGAGAGAAAATAAAACTTTCTTCATCTTTGATCTATTGCTCTTGTAAAATGGCGAGGATCACTCATAAAGAAATGACCAATCATAAACTCGGAACGTTAGTCAAAGAGCTCAATATCCCTTTAGTTAATCACCACCGTGCTCTTGATGACGCTTATGCCTCTTTGATGGTCTTCGTTAAAGGACTTGAACGCTTATCTAATAAGGATTTGTTAAAATCTTATGGTCTGCTGTTTTCACTCGATCAATTTGACGAATTAAAAACTGAGAACTTACCAGTACACTTAGAAGAGTTAAATAAATTAGTCAAAGAATCGGCCGTTATAGAAATTCAATATTCTGGTGGCAATCATAAAAATAAATTTCGCCCCGTTAAATTGACTAGTTTGCTTAACACTCCGGATGGAAATATTTTATATGCTCGCTGCTTATGGAGTGATATATATAAATCATTCAAGCTCAATAAAATAACAGCGCTTCGCCACCCGAGTGCTGAAGCAATTCAGCAATGGCTTACGAAAAAAATATGAAAAATTTGCTTAAAATAAATAAAAATAATATTTGGTACCGATTCCAACAATTAGTCATTCTCATACTGCACCTTGTACTTTTGAAATGGATGTATTTTGTCCTCTCAAATTCTGGAGCTTTTTCCATGACTGAAGTGATCTATCACTTTATTGGTATGTCTATTATGGGAGCTGTCTTGATTAGAGGCTGTGCTTTTTGGGCGCGCTACCATTACTTAAAAGAAATTAAATCAACTCATGAAAAGACAAATCCATGACCTGGCAATCCGATTTTAAAGAGGCCATTCGCACACATGAAGATTTAGAACTTTTTTTTGAAACTAAGTTTCCCACAACTCATTATCCCTTATTTATTCCTAAAAGTTTTGCCGAAAAAATAAAAATTCACGGTGAAAACTCTCCTCTGTGGAAGCAATTTATTCCTCAAGTTGATGAGGCACAAAACACCACTGGTCGACTAGATCCAATTGGCGATAAGACTCACTCAAAAGGAAATCAACTCATCCACCGCTACCAAAACAGAGTGCTCTTTACTCCGACTACCGTCTGTCCGGTTATTTGCCGATACTGTTTTAGAAAAAATGAATTGGCCGCTAAAGATGAGTTATTCAATCAAAACTTTACGGAAGCAAAAAAATATTTAATCGAAAATCCTAAAATTAATGAAGTTGTCTTCACAGGTGGTGATCCTCTTATTTTAAGTAATGAAAAACTAGCTGGTTTTTTACAAGATTTTTCAGAAATAGAATCAATTCATTTCGTCCGGTTTCACACTCGCACTCCTGTTATTTTACCCTCGAGGATAGATGAAGGATTTTTAGCACTAATGATGAGTGCTCGAGTTTTATTTAAACGGGCAATGTTAATGATTCATATTAATCATGGTGATGAATTAGATGCTGAAGTAGTTGGAGCGATTAATTTATTAACTGAAGCTGGCATTGAAGTCTACTCGCAAACAGTTTTGTTAAAAGGTGTGAATGATTCAACAGAGACATTAGCAGAGCTCTTTTTGCGACTTGCAGAGATTAAAGTTACTCCTTACTACCTTCACCATCCAGATGAAGCCCTAGGGGCCATGCACTTTCATATGAGTCTTGAAGCTGGAAGACGGATAGTTCAACCACTCCATGATTTATTACCCGGATGGGCCTTACCCCAATATGTTATCGATATTCCAGGAGGAGAAGGCAAAGTTCCGGCCCTAAACCCTGAGAATTTTAGCTTTAGTGGCAAGCTTTTAAATCGCCAAGGTATTCTTACCAAAATCACCCAATAGTTTGTCTATAGATTCTCTAAGCACTAAATACAGACCCACTTCCAATCAACTACCTTTATATGGTACAAATCTTTCAATATTTACGCTAATAAAAAGACCAGGATTGCGATGAAATACTTACCCCTATCACTATTGCTTTTAACGAGTAGCTCTCTATTTGCTGCAACAAGTTTTAATGAAGTAAGAAATATAGTTTTTGAAAATAATCAAAGAGCGACAACTCAAGAAATTCAAAATGAAATGAAAGCATACGAACAAGGACGACTTCCTCATTATGAAGTAACGAGTTCTAAATTTATCGTCAATGGCGTAAATAAATTATTAAACCGAGCAGTAAGCACACTTAATGATAAATTTGATTACTATCCTCGATTAGAAAAATTAGTCCATTCTAATGGAGCTTGTTTCACTGGAGTTTGGAGTATAACAGCGGCAAATCCTTATAGCGGTTATTTCAAACGCGGAACTCAAGGATTGTTTATTGGAAGAGCATCAACTGCTCTTACAGAAACTGAAAGAGGAGAACCCAGAGGATTTGGATTTGCGGGTAAAATATTTCCGACTCTAAATCCAAATGAAAGTGTTGAAACTGCGAATTTCTTTTTAGTTGATGTCTTAATGGGGACACAAAGAGATCGTTATTTAGATTCTAAAATGACGAATAATCCGGCCACAGGATTTAGAATAAGTGTACTTGGAATGGCCCTACAAATTGCAAATATTTTTAAAGGTGTTGATACTGATCCAAACTTCCGCCCGGTCTATCCTATATCAGAAATGGGTTTAGTTGCTGGTGAAAAGATCAGAACTCCAAAATTCATGATGCTTGAAACTGATAAAAGTTCAGCTCGCAATGATGATATCGACTTCCGTGATGAATTAAATATCCGAAAAAATCACCCAAATGGAATTAAGTTCAATATTTTAGTTAATGATACTGATAAGGACCAAGCCGCTAAGGAGTGGAAGCGCATTGGAAATATTCAGGTTCAAGAAAGTACAGTTAGCTATGGCTGTGATAGGCAATTACACTTTGCTCACCCTAAAATAAAATAATAAATCGATATTTCTCCAAGGTTCTTAGTGGCGCACCGCTAAGAACCTTGGAATATGATTGACTTCTTTTTTGAGTGACTTTAATATCGCTTTTACACAAATTAGTTTTTAGCTCTTTAAAATGTTTTATATGCGGATTTAGCTCAGTGGTAGAGCGTCTCGTTGCCATCGAGAAGGTCGCAAGTTCAACCCTTGTAATCCGCTCCATTTAGTCTTTGAAATCATTAACATTTTTGTAAAAATTAAAATTCTATAGTGGTAGAAAATCTTCAAAAATGGCTAGAAAGATAGAAGTGCTTTAATAATTATTTTTGATAGAAACTTAAAGCTTTAATTTAAAAACAAGCTATATGTTCAACTGAAATAAAAAAGCTATCTCATCTTTAAAGTCTAAATGTAAAAACCCACATGCCTGATCTATTATTTTAAAACCGAATTCAGTATGCATTTTAACTGATGTTTTATTATTCGAGTCAACAATTGAATATAAGCACTCAGCTTTCAAATCTCTTAAAATTTTTACTCGTTCCAGTGTTAAGAATTTAGCAATGCTATTTCTTCGCCATTTTGAAGAAACCAAAATTCCCATTCCATACCATCCTTCCGGTGCTTTAAATTTCTTTTTGCTAATTGGCAGTCCTTGAGAATGATAAAAACGACAGAGTCCAACAACTTCTTCGTTAATTAAGGCCAGATAGAGCCAATAGCTAGGATCATCCCGATTAAAGGTAATCTCTTTTAAGGTTTTAGCTTTTAATGATTCTATAGAATCATCTGGATTTCGTTCATGCATGAGCATAACAATTTGATCAACATGCTCATCGCAGGCCAATTTGAATAAAATATTTTCTGGAATTTGATTGCTTGTAACAGAAGGAATATATGGTTCATCAATTTTCATCTTTTTTCTATCCGTTATAATGATTTCTTTAAATATTCATTGATTAATTTTTCAATCTTAATATTTTTGCGAAGCTCCCACTCTGGAGGAATAGGTGTTATAAATTCAATATACTCATCTTCGCTAGAAATTAAATATTCAAAGTAATTTTTATCTCTCTTTTTAGCATATCCAGACAATGCATTTCCTGTTTCCATATCTAAAATAAAAGAAGTATTCCAAAGTTTCCAACTTGAACATTTTTTAATTTTAGAGATAAAAGGTTTTTTTGTTCTAAAATACCGTCCAATGCAATGATATCCCAAAGACTCATCTGTAACTCTGTAAGGCGTGCCGTTACCGATTGTCATGACATGTATCTCTTTAATTTTATCATTCAATTGAAAGAAAAAATGTATTTTAGTTGTTACCTGCAATGTATAAAGAAGCCACAACTGATCGTTGTGCATTACGGGAGTCTTCCACCGCTCTCTAACTACACCTTTAACAAATTCTGATTTTTCTTTCATCTATATCTCACCTTTATTCTTAGTTTGTGAAAAAACTTAGAAGAATCCTTTAAAGGCTGAATTTCCAAGGTAGAAGGCTTATCTCCATCTTTAATCCGCTTGATTGCTTTTGAATCATTTGAGATTATTTTGTATTCTGTGCCATCTGGAGATTTTATTCGGGTTCCGGGAAGTTTATCAAAATCTTCTTCAAGTTCTTTATCCCCTCCTGATTTTTCGTATTGTCTTGTCTCATTATTTTCATTCGTAGTAGTATTTTTCGTTTTGCCTGAAATTATCTTTATTTCCTTGAGTTCTTTTTCAAGTTCATCATGTGCTTCTTGCAAGGCCTGAAGTCCATTCCTTATTTCATTTTGAATTTCTTTTGATTTAGAATCTTTCAAGTAATCATACAAATCAAAAAAATAATCCCAATTGATTTTTTTAGAGGCGACAATGGTTGCTAAAACTAATCCTGCGGCAACAGGAGATTCTATTAAAGAAGGAATTACCCAAACTCCCTGGGAACTTAAAAACATTGAAAAAGCTAAAGGTTGAACATCTTTATCATTGGGATTCGCAATCAATGCCCCTATGTCTACCAAAACTCTCTCGTCATAAGTTGAATTAACTTTTCTTCCTTGCAAATCTCGAATCACCTTAATCTGCAAGAAACCAATCTGGTTAAAATGTCCGTCAGTAACAAATCGAGCATAAATATGGGGCAAAATTAGTGACCATGGAGTTTCACCTTTTCGAGATTGTAGTGATCCCCTAGAAGTTTGAATCACTTTACTTAATTCTTGATAATTGTGCCCAATTTCATTAAGTTGATTTTTAAATTTTCTATACTCATTAATCTTAATTCCAACTTCACCGAGATTTTCGCTAAACTGAGTTGATGCTTTATTGAAATCTGGGATGATTCCTTGAGTTGAACTTGAAAGAGTATTCCATTTTTTTTCAATAGTTTTGAGATAAGATTCTTTCAAGTCTTCTTTATATTTTAACAAAACGATATCTACAATATTTTGACTGGTTTTCGTCATTTCCTCATAAGAAAGTCCCGCTTGCAGACTCCACGATGTAATCTGAATATCTTCGACACTGAATTTTCCAGGTGCCATTAAATTTAATTCTCGAATAATTTGGGACCTGCTTCCTTCAAGCTTACTTAATGTATATAAATGAGCATCGGGGCTAGCCCCACTGTGCTTCATACAATAAGTCATTACGGGAATAGTATAGTCACCTGGAGGCAACATTAAATTTCCATTGAGATCAAAATCAATATTCTTATTTCTTATTTTTTTGGAGTCAAAAAAAAGAGTTTGATCAGCCAAGGAAAATGAAGAAAGTCCTGGTGACTTGAGAGGTTCGAGTTTTACGAGATTTAATTCAATTATTTTTTGATGTAGAGGGATTTGCGAGCATCCACACAGAAGGCAAAGGGCAAGATATATTGAAAACCAAACAATTTTTTTATTATGAATGAAAGCTCTCTCCTAAATTATTTTTTCATATTTTATCCAGTATAAAAATATTGGTCAAGGAATAATAAACCTAATTTAATTAAAAAAACCAAGTTTTAGATAATTACTTAAGCTGACAATTTACCAATCTTTTCACTGGCACTCTTTAAAACAGCACCAAGACTTTTTCCAGTATCAAGGCAACTATAGATACGAATCAAACGATCTATAGTGAATCGATCTAGATGATGATTTTTAATTCTACTGATATCACTTGGGTTGACGCCAGTGATTTTTTCAGATTCAGTTAAGCTCAATCCTTTCTTATTAATTAAGTAAGAAATATAAGTACATAATTCAAATTTCAGTATTTGATCAGCAGATGGAGCAGGTCCAAGAATCCCAAGAACAAAATCTTCATCTAGCTCATCAATTACAAATTCTTGATTTTCAAAATAATCGTCAGGAATTTCAATTTTCTTTTTCATATATGCCTCTTATTTCGTTAATGAATAGTCACAACAATTGTTGATTGGTTTTTCATCAAATCCACAACCATCTTTAATTTTTTATTTCCATCATATACATAAAACACAAATCTTTGTTCTACACTTTTAAGCCTGGTGATTTGCGCAATAGGATCTTGGGCCAGTGTATTTAGTTGTTCAAAAAATGCAATAACGTCTTCTTCTTTATAACTATTTCGGGCTGGACCTTTATTGTAATCTCGATTAACAGCATCCCAACCGTAGTGAATATGTTTTAAGTCACAATAAATTTCAGTAATAACCCTTCCAGCTATCGTGACTTTATTAGTTAGTAAAAGGAGGATTATATTCTCTTTTTTCAAACCGTAACTCCTGTTGGTAAATTTACCAAGTATTGGCAAAATTGTCAAGAAAGATATATTCCCTGAGCTTAACCAAAAGTAATTACGTTAATGAGATTTGTCGCTTATTTACAAAAAATATCCAAGATAATTTCTAATTTGAAAAAATATCCGGTATCTAAATTGTAAGGTGTTACTTTTAGAGCGGAACATGGGTGTGGTAGAGCGTTTGCTTGCCATCGAGAAGGTCGCAAGTTCAATCCTTGTAATCCGCTCCATTTGAAATCATTCACATTTATCAAAAAAGTAAATTCTGCAATGGCTTGAAAATCACCACAAATGGCTAGAAAGGTAGAAGTGTTCTAATTATTATTTTGATTATTCTTAAATTAAAGAAAACTAGTAGTTATAAAACTGTAAATGCCATATCTACAAAGTTCTCATCACTTCCAATTATCTTATAGCCAAGAGTTTCGTAAAACCGAATGGCTCCTTCGTTCTTTTTAAATGAAGAGAGAGTAATCTTGCGACCAGATTCGCGAGCTTGGTTATGCAAGTGAAGCATTATCTGTCGGCCATATGAATGTCTTTGTTTTTCTGGGACTATAATTATTAATGAGACATGAATTTCTAAGTCAGATTGCCAAAAGCAAATGTAACCTACACGTTGAGAATCTGTCTTAATCCAGTAAAACCAATTAAGTTGATATTAATTAAAGAACCTGCTCCTTTGAAATTCCTCATTCCACCCAAAAGTCTTAGCAATAACATCTTCAAGTGATACTTTATAAAACAAGAAAGCCTCTTCAAGATCGCTGTTTATCATTGGAACTATTTTCAGACTTGAGTTCATATTGGCTCTCTGCTCATATATCTCTTTTTTAATTTAATAGAAGCAAGTGCTACTCACTCTTATTTTTAAAGCGACTCTTTTACATATTCATTTATCAATTTATCAATTTTCACATTTTCATGCTTCGTCCAAATTGGTTCATCATACGAAATAAACTCAATATTTTCATCTTGAGAAGAAATAAGATATTCAAAGTATTTCTTATTTCTTTTTTTAGCGTACCCAGATAATGCATTTGCAGTTTCCATATCCTGTATAAAAGATGTATTCCAAAGTTTCCAAGTTGAACACTTTTTAACCCTGTTAGAAATCGGCTTTTTTGCTCTTAAATACTTACCAATACAATGATAAGCAAGACCCTCCTCCGTCACTCTATAAGCTCTAGCACTGTCAATTGTCATTACATATATTTCTTTTTTCTTATCATTTAAGCTAAAAAAAAAATGAAGACCTGTTATTGTTTGCAATACAAAATGAAGCCATAATTGATTATTATGCATTATGGGAGTTTTCCACTTTTCATAAGAAACTCCTTTAACAAACTCTGATTTTTTTTTCATTTAATACCTTATTTTTATTCTTAGTTTATGATGAAATTTGGTTGAGTCTTCTAATGGTTGTATTTCTAAGGTTGGTATACTGCCATTTTTCGTTGGTCGCATAACTGCCTTTGAATCACTCGTAATTATTTTATATTCGATGCCCTCTGAAGATTTAACAGGCTGGCCAGGAAGTTTATCAAAGTCATTTTTAAGTTCTTTGTCTCCTCCTGATTTTTGGTATTCTCGAGTTTTACTTTTTTCACTTATTGAAGTATCTTTCGTCTTGCCTGAAATCACCTCAGCCTCTTTTACTGGTTTCTCAAGCTCATCATGAGCTTCTTGTAAAACTTGAAAACCTTTCTCAATGTCATTTTGTATTTGTTTTGATTTAGATTTTTTTAAATGATCATATAAATCAAAAAAAGAATCCCAATTGATTTTTTCTGCTGTAATAATAGCTGCCAATACCAATCCTGCGGCAACTGGCGCTTCAATCAATACAGGAATAACCCAAACGCCTTGAGAGTTTAAAAACATAGAAAAAGCTAAAGGTTGAATATCTTTATTATTAGGATTAGCAATCAATGCCCCTATGTCTACCGTAACTCTCTCATCATTAATTGAATTAATTTTTCGTTGCGGAGTTTCTTGAATCACCTTGATTTGTAAAAAGCCAATCTGGTTAAAATGCCCATCAGTAACAAATCGAGCATAAACATTGGGAGAAATTAATGACCACGGAGTTTCACCTCTTTTCTTTTGTAGTGATTTATTAGAAGTTTCAATCATTCTACTTAGTTCTTTATAATTATGCCCAATTTCACCCAGCTCAGTTTTAAATTTTCTATACTCATTAATTTTCATTTCAACTTCGCCAAGATTGTCGATAAGCTGATTTGAAGCTTTATTGAAATCTGGAATGATTCCTTGAGCTGAGTCCGCTAGAGCATTCCATTTTTGCTCGGCGATCTTGAGATAGGACTCTTTTAATTCTTCTTTATATTTTGGCAAGATGAGGTCTATGACATTTTTACTAATCGTTGTCATTTCCTCATAAGAAAGTCCCGCTTGAATACTCCACGATGTAATCTGAATATCTTCTACGCTGAATTTAATTGGAGCCATTAAGTTCAATTCTCGGATGATCCGGGCCCTGCTTCCCTCGAGCCTACTTAATGTGTATGAATGAGCATCGGGGCTAGAGCCACTATGATTCATACAATAAGTCATTACTGGAATAATATAGTCCCCCGGAGGTAACATTAAATTTCCATTAAAATCAAAATCGATATTTTGGTTTTTTATTTTCTTGGAGTCAAATAAAAGAGTTTTTTCCGCCAAGGGGAATGAAGAAAGTTCTGGTGACTTAAGAGGTTCCAGCTTTAAAATATTTAGTTCAGTTATTTTTTGATTTAATGGAGTGTGTGAGCATCCATACAGAAGGCAAAAAGCAAAATACATTGTTAAACTAACAATTTTATTATTATAAATGAAGATTCTCTCCTAGCTTCTTTTTTGCCATTTTAACCAGCATACAAATACTGGTCAAGGAATATTGAAATAAATTTAATTTAAAAAACCGAGCTTACTTGCCTCATCAATAGATTTCCAGTTGCGATAACTCGCATTCATAGAACATCCTAAAAGCTTTGCTGCTTGATAAGCATTGCTTGCTAGTGAAAGTGTAAAAACTGTCATGAAGTCAGCTCTTAAATTTGGGCCAAAAAGTAATCTATTTTTAAGCCAAGCATTTTGACTAAGAACCACTTCTCTTCGCAATAGTTTTTTGTGGTCTTCACTTTTTAGAGGGGCTACCCTAATTCCAAATTTAAAAAATTCTTCATCCATACCTTTTATCTTTAAAAGTAATTCATCATCATTCCCATCATTAAAATGAATTTGTTTCTTTCCAATTTTTTTTTGAGCTAGAAGAATAATCATTTTCCAGCGATGGTCTCCCTTGTTTAAACATTTCAGAGCGATTCCGCCTAATAATGCTAGTTCATAAACATTTAAATCTTTTAATAAGTTTTTAAATCTCTCGACATGAACTAATTCAAGATATTCATCTAACCATAAAAGCATCAAGCTAAACATCTTTTTGTCTGCCGGAAATTCATGGGACTTAATCGTTTCAATAATTGTTAATTCGGGATTCGAATTAAGTTTAACCGTTGAAGTAAACGCAATACCAAGTGAAGACCATTTATCACGAAGAAGATCATTACTCATAACCTAGCTCCTTCTTTAAAATATCATCTTGTTTATTTACCCATTCTGGCCAATTTGGATTTTGATCTTTGCCTAAAGTCTGCTTAATGGCCTCTTCTAATTCTATTAATGATGGTTTTAATAGGATTAAATCTTGTTTGTCTTTTTGGCGATTACATAAGGCCCAAAATTTTGTAAATATCAGGTCACTTCTTGATATGGAATAAATAGATAAATTTGAATCATGGAAAACTTCAAAAACTCTGCTCTCCCAACCGCTTGCCAAATCTTTTGATATTGATTCAGGGCCACTATTTAACCAGTGGTCATCGAGTCCTAAATCTTGAGATACACTGAGTGCTGATGCCTTTAATATGTCATCAATTGGTGGTGCAATAATATCAATGTCTTTAGTGCTTCTAGAAATAATTCCTTGAAGAACAAGCGATGCTCCTCCACAGATTATGAAAGACCGCTTAACCCCTTTTTTACTTAAATAGATATTTAACAAAATGAGAGAGTCTTTAATATTCATCTTACCAACCCTATGTCTTATTATAAAATATAGCTTATTATAAGCAATTTATATTTATAATAACTACTAAACTATTATTACTAATAAATTCAACTGAAAGAATAATCTATTTTTGAGAAAAATAAGCGGTATCTAGTTAATAAGGAACTATCTTTAGAATGAAATCTCATACAGGTAGAGCGTCTCGTTGCCATCGAGAAGGTCGCAAGTTCAATCCTTGTAATCCGCTCCAATTTTTCTCAAAGCAAATTCAAAAAAACAAAAATTTCAAAAATCTTAACAACTTAAAATCACGAGGGCGTAAATCACGTCACAATAGTTTATTTCTCAGTATTTCGGCCTCTTTCACTGTGTCCTTTCCAAATCCTTGCCAGAAACTTTTCAGAATGTAGCGATCAAGCACACGCTTGCATTTCGTAGCATCTAAATCTTTAACTTTCTAAAATCCCAACCACTTTCTAGCAAGCAACTGCTTGCACCATGCTTTGCTATTAACAATCAAATTTTTTTGCCTCCTTCTCAAGCATGCACTTGCCAAGGCTGAGGCTATTCACACTTAGGAGAATAATTTTTTATGGAAACTAATATTATAAATGAACAAACCTTTCTTTCTGACTACGCTGTTCTTATAAAAAAAATGAGACTACTTAAAAATCTTACAAGACAACAAGCGGGACTTCTTTTTGACTTCTCTTTCAAAAATATCGAACGCCTAGAAAATGGCCGTGGTGTAATCACCGCTGAAAAATTTAAAGAGTTCCAAGATAAATATGGATTCAGCGATTCTCAAATTGAAGCTCTTCGCTCTGGAAAAGTCAGAGTCTCGCTTGACGCCAATTCGACTAAGACAAAAAGCCAATCAAAGAACAGACCTGATCGAAGATTTTGCCATCGTCGAATCACGAGAGAATGCAAAGTTTTAAAAGAGATGAGGCTACTTAAAAATATCAATCAATATGAGGCTTCTAAACTTTGTGGGATTGGAATAAACTCTATTGGCTTTATCGAAAATGGAAGAGTTGCCCTTACAGATAAAAAGATTCTTCAAATTATTGGAGCCTATGGCTTCACAATAGAATATTTCAATCAGCTTTTAAAAGTGTCACCACTTCGTCATGAAATAGTAGAGGAATGCCAAAAAATCATTGAAAATATGGATGAAAATAAATTAAGGATAATTATGCCTATGCTTCAGAGTATGGGGAATTAATTAATACAATTCCCCCGAATTAACCGAGGCTGATTAATGATTTAAATTTCTTGCTGAAAATTCAACCAAATAACAATGAAACAAGGCCTTTCATGTTTAATGTATTTTTACTCTAGCCTGGTAGGATTGAGCAATTTGAAAAAACGATTGCTCTAGACGATGATGAATATTTGGGCAATGTGGATGCCGATGTTTAAGTTTTTCATTTTTCTGAAAATGAGTATGCATCTTTCCTTTGGAATTGGAGTTGAAATCAAATACTGATGATGTTCATCTGTGGATGCTCATTGGCTGGTTGAAACTTTGAAAACACGCCCTCGTAGATTAAATTTTTTATCGAGCAGGAAACTTTTCAACTGAGTTTTTTCTTTTATCAAGTTCTTCAAAATAGTCATGAAAGAATCCACGATAAAAGTCTGATTTTCTATTGAATTTATTTGTAATTGTATTAAATAAATCCCCTGCGGTATAACCAGTCTTATCATTTGGACCAAAGCGATCTGCCTTAGAAATAAATAGCATCATTTCTTTTGCATCTTTAGGCTGATATTTTTTAAAAAATTTAAACCACTCA
>CANCFT010000010.1 GCA_947377285.1 Bacteriovoracaceae bacterium | reverse complement strand
GTGGAAGACGGAGATGATAAATCAGGATTATTCGCAGTGGCATCATATGTTCCCAAATACGTCTGAGCATTTGTAATAGATGAAGGCACCCAAGTGGCCCCGTTATACTTCATGATTTGACCTTTAGTCGCACCCATTGAAGTAAGCATTGAAGCTGTTATTGAATTATTAGTATTAGTAAATGCCACTTGATAAACAGAAGAGGCGTCGGCATTTGAAAACACGAAATCAAAAATTGTTCCCACTGCTAAATTCACGTTACTTAACGTGTTGGCTACAATGGAAGTTTTAGATTTAGATTCAATTGTTAAATTGGTTGTAGTTGCTCCGTTTTTTATTTTAAAATCAGTAACAGAGTCTAGGTTATTTCCAGTTATAACAATTTGATTATTAATGACTTGAACATTTAAAACATTAATATGTGCAGTCTGAACAGTAGACTTATTCTTTAAAACAATATTGATACGACTTTTAGTAATACAACCAGATAAAATCAACAAGATGATCGGGATATGTAGTCTTCCGAAAATTTTAGACATGATATTTATCATCTAATAACTCTTAGTTTGAAATAATAACTGTTTAAATTATAGTTCAATTCAAGATTTTTTAATTTTTATCTAGGAAGTGCCAAAAAACAGGAACTTATTTCCTACTATCTCAAGATAGAAATTTTTGCCTTTTAAAATGTGCACCTTTTTATTGGCATTTCGATAGACTCGTAAATTAAATCAGCGAAATGTATCTTTTTCTTTTTTGTAGCGATAATGGCCAAACCAGTAAATAATTTATTATGACAAAAGCAAATGCAATTCTAATGTTTATTCTTTTTCTCCTATTCACTATATTAGGTATTAGTTATTTACAGTACTCAGGATATATCAATCTCCGTTTTCTGCCTCAAAACTCTACTTATATAGCTTATGATGAATGCACTAAACAGATGAATGAAAGTAATTGCTCCGTGATGAACTCCACGCCAGATATTAACCCCGCGATCAAAGATATTTTTATTGCTGGAGTGGGCCCAGTTGATGCAAAAATCTACACAAAATTGAAAAACGAAGGACCTAAGATGTGTCAGACAATTAAAGAGAATTGTCTACAATCCGAAAAAAGTGATATTTGCCTAATAGGCAAAGCAATTTATATCACTCCCTCATTTTAAGGTGGCATTCTGTTGAAAGCTAAAATTCTCACCATTTTCTTTTCATTAATTTTAAGTGCATGTGTACTTTGGGCCGTAGTCAAAATAAATAACTCAAGGCCAATTATCGGAGGGTCTTTCAAGGCTCAAAATAATGGGCATGATTGGATTTTTAAAGATGAGCCAAAAGATTTAAATTTACTTTACATAGGCTACGTCAAATGCCCAGACATCTGCCCAATGACATTGTCTTTCATCAATAAAGCTCTTGGTGAATTGGAGCTAAAAGATAAGTCGCGAGTTCGATTTATTTTTATAAGCGTAGACCAAAATTATGAAAGTGTTCAAGATGTTTCAGGTTATGTAAAACAATTTAATTCGACTTTTATTGGACTCAATGGAACCAAGAATCAAATTGACCAAATTATCACACTTTTTAATCTAACTTATAAAATTGAAAATGACCCTAAATCCTATTTAGGATATTCAATCACCCACTCTGACCGCATTCTTTTATTGAACAGATTAGGAATAGTGATTTCGCAATTGCCAAGTCCACGTTCAAGTGATGAAATACTAAAAAAAATCCGGGAGAATTTATGAAATATCTGTTTGCTGTATTGAGTTTTTTTATTTTAGTAGCGAGTCTTGCGAATTCATCTTTTGGAGAGCAGAAGATAGTTTTAAAGCAAGTTTCAGTTGACCCATTAGAAATTTCAGAGGCCCGGATATTTATCCCACTTAAGGGATCAAGTGCGACGGCAGCCTATGCTAAATTAAAGAATAATTCAGACCAGGACATCACTCTAACTTTAGTCAATGTTGAATCTTTTAGCGCTTCAGAAATTCATGAAAGCTTAGTTCGTGATGGAAAAATGTCGATGAAAAAAGTTGACAAAATTATTATAGCGGCCCATAAGTCTTTTGAATTTTCTCCTGGTGGACATCATATTATGTTATTTGATGCCACTCAAAATATTCTTGCCAATCAAAAATTAAAAGTTCAATTCAAAGTTAATGGAAAAGCTCAAAGCTTTGACTTTAATGCTTTATCGAGATTTTAAGATGCAAAAATCAATTCAAATGAAAAGTCCTCGCGATCTAGAAAGAATGATTAACAATAAAACAGATCAAATTGAATTAGCTGACATTCTTTTTTTAAAATTTTCTTCAGATACTGGAACAATTTTAAATCAGGGCCGAAGAGGTTCACTGTTTGCTCCTGAAGCTATAATGAGTGTTGTAAAAAAATTAGCATCTCATAATCTTTTAAAATGGTCTGAAATCGAACTGGCCAATACAACGCTCGAAAAAACTGATTTCTTCAACTCACAACTTGCATTGTCTTTAGAAATTAAACAAGTTTTTTCAACGCAAACAAAAACTCAAAAATTTATTTACCTTGGCGGAGGCCATGATTATATATACCCAAGCCTTCGCGCCATTAATCAATTAACAAAAAAAATGGTCGTGATTAATCTCGATGCTCACTTAGACACTCGCACAGATCCCTCGCCTAATTCAGGAACTCCCTTTCGCCAAATTGCTGAAAACTTTGATGGAGACTTAGAAATAGTTCAATTAGGAATTCATGAATTTGCTAATTCCATCTCAACGATGAGTAATTTGCCAAGTGGGCGAGAAATCGTCGCCACTTACGAAGACGTTCGTTTCGGGACAAAAGAATTTACTGAAACAGAAAAGTTTTTAGAGCGAATTTTGCCTTTTCAAGAAGACACTCTCTACGTTTTTAGTCTCGACGCTGATGTTTTGGAATCTTCCATAATGGAAGGAGTGAGTGCAGTTAATCACCGAGGTTTACCATATGATTTTGTCGAAGATGTGCTCCTCTATGCAATCGATCGATTAAACTGTCAGCACTTTGGATTTTTTGAATACAATCCCGTCTATGACAATCTTTCACAAAAAGGAGCAAGATGCCTGGCTTCGCTGATTTATCAAATAATGGATGAAAGAAATTTTTTAGAAAGTTAAACAAAAAAGCCCAGAACATATTTCAGCAATGGGCTTTTTGAGAGACATTCACAGGAGGTCTAAAAAAATCCTTTTAATAGATTCTCCACACACACTGATTCTTATTGCAGAGACCGTGCCAAGTTTACAAACACATTAAGGTCTTGATTTCACACTCTAGCCTTACATTTGCTAAGTCACTAAATTGACGTTTGAGTGGATTACTAAGTCATTAAAATGACATAATCATCTTACTGAAACTTACACCTTTTTCGTTTTTGACTCTCCATCTAAATAAGAAAACCAAACTTAAAAGAATTAATGTTTTCTAAATCCAAACTTTGCGATCAATTCTTCAAACCAAGTTTTAACTTTCTTTAGGGATTTGCAGGCTCTTTCATGCTCTTTTTTGTCGCAGTATTTAATATTTTTTCTAGGAGAATTACGATCATCATCATCATCTTGAGGAGTAATTACTACTGGTGAAGGAACAATCACCGGCGGAGTGACAACCACAGGTGGTTTAACGACTACTGGCGGAGTGACAACCACAGGTGGAGTAACAACAACCGGCGGAAGTATAACAATTGGTGGTGTCACAACTACAGGCGGTGGTACTACGACAGGTGGTGAAATAATTGGAAAACTGTTTCGGTCACCAGGATTTGTACCTCCATTGATTTCAACTAAGTTTTTAACTCCGTCAACATCAGAATCAAATTGCTCGATTGCTTTAAAATCATGATTATTATTTTCATAGTCCTGGCCGTATCCATTTCTGGAATAGTCTGTTGAACTCGTGTGGCAGACAACACAAGAATTAGTTGATGTTTTTGAATTTGGATAAGTAGTTTTAAAACTGTTTAAATAACTTGAAAAAGCTGAAGTTTCGAAACTCATAAATAAAAATGACAATGTTAATAAACTTAATTTCATAATGGCCCCTTGTTAGATTTAATGAATTACCAACAAGTTTGATAGTAGTTTATTTTTCTATGAAATTATTTTATTTTTTTATCCTGCAACTTAAATAATTTAAATCAAAGAAGAAAGTTGTAAATTTTGTTTTTTCCCAATGAAAAACCTGACAATTTGATTGTGTCTATTAAATGAGGCATCTCATTCTAAAATCATTTAATAAATAAATATTTTTATCAAATAAATGGCATTTTTTTTATTTCTTTTTTTCTAGATAGAATCATTTATAACTTTTTTTTATAGATAACCTAAAAATAGACTCTATTGACACTCAATTTTCTAAAACTTATAAGTTCTAAATAAAAACTAAAAACCTGTTATTGTATTTAGTTTATAAAAGAGGTCCTTTTGAAGTTATGCTTTCTTTTTTTCATGATTTTCACTGCTCAACTTAATGCTACTGTTATCGACCCTTTTAAGACTTCTGTTAGTGGAAATCACGAAATCATTCTTTTAAACTATGGATTGGCTTCACTTGAACAGCGGCTTGAAATGATAGAGCATGCTAAAAAATCGATTGATGTTGAGACATATATATTTAATACCGACACCACCGGACAAATTATTTCTCAAGCGCTCATTAAAAAGGCACGCGAAGGTGTAAAAGTGCGCATTCTGACAGACTGGCTAATCTCTCATCTTCAGTTTTCACCTTTTTATGCTTATGAAATGCAAAAATTTGGGATTGAGGTAAAATATTTCAATACATCCTCAATAATTCACTTGAGTAAAATTCAATACCGAAACCATCGAAAAGCTCTCTTGATTGATGGAGAAGCGGCCATTGTCGGAGGACGAAATATTGCCGACGAGTACTTTGATTTAAGTGAAAAATTTAATTTTTTAGATAGAGACTTAATGGTTTCAGGGCCGATTGTTAATTATATACAACAGACTTTCAATACTATTTGGAATTCAGAACTTTCAGTAAGTGCTAGACGCCCAAGACAACCCAAATTGAGTGATGCACTTTATTTAACCGAAAATAATGGGGTTGATGAAATACGATTCCACGGTGATCTTCTCGCTTTTTTTAATAGCAGCAAAAATGCCGGTGATTTTCTCTCAATTCCCAATAGTCAAATTGGAGCAATCAGGGCCTTTGGAAAATCCGAATTATCAGAAGAATATAAAGGGACATGCCAAAATATGAGCTTTTATTCTGAGTATCCAATCATAGGTCGAAAGAATCGATCTGAACGAATCATTAAATACGACATGGAAAAAAGAATTCTTAATTCTCAAGAATCAATACTTTTTGATACTCCATATTTTATCCTAGATAAAAAACTAAATATTATATTGAGAGAAGCACTTGAGAAAAATGTCATGGTCGATTTTTTAACGAATAGTCTCATTTCAACTGATGATGTCATGATGTATTCAGTTTTCGATAGCCTCATAAAAAAATGGATTGAGAGTGGTTTAAGGGCCAATATTTATAAAGGAAAAGTCCCAAATAATTATTTGACTTTGACTCAAAAAATTTCACAAGCAATTTTTGGAATACATGCAAAATCCTATATTTTTGACAAAAAAGATGTCGTCATCGGTTCTTATAATATTGATCCACATTCTGCTAATTTTAATCTTGAATTAAATCTTGTCTGTACAAATAATACTGAGCTCGCCGATTTTGTAGCAGCAGATATCAGAGGTAAGATTAAGGGAAGTATTTTTATAGATTCCGAGAAAACTATTGAAATGGCCAAGTTCTATAATAAAAAGTTTTTAAAATTGATCGAGTACTACATCTTTAAAATACCTTCGAATATCTTTTCATACCTTTTATAACAATTCAGATTTTGTTACTTCTTTCCATTGAGGTAATTAGACAGGCTTTGAACAGAGCGATCAATGGCCTCATCAAGCTCACTAACGCCGTAGAGATTACCGACATGTGCCCAAATCTTTTTAGATTCCTTTTGAACAATATCGATTTCAACCCAAAAAGATTGATTCATTTTGTTAACAGACAATCTACCTAATAAAAATTCTTGGCCTTCTATTTTAATAAAAAATTCTGCGGGGAATTCTTGAATGTTCATGCATTCACTATCCCCGACCTTTCGTTTCTGTACTGTCTTTATCCATTTTTTCTAAATACTCAATGATCATTCCGGCCACATCTTTTCCTGTGGCCGTTTCAATTCCATTTAATCCTGGAGAAGAGTTAACTTCCATGATTAACGGCCCTCTATCAGATCTTAACAAATCGACTCCGGCCACATTTAAGCCCAATGCTTTGGTAGCATCTAAGGCCGCTTGGCGCTCTTCAGTTGTAATTGAGATGACTTCGGCAGATCCACCGCGGTGAAGGTTAGAACGAAATTCACCTAATTTTGCAGTACGCTTCATTGAAGCGACAACTTGATCCCCTACAACAAAACATCGAATATCAGATCCTCTTGCTTCTTTAATAAATTCTTGGACTAAAATATTGGCATCCATTTCTCTAAAAGCATCGATGACTGATTCGGCCGCCCCATCAGTTTCCGCTAAGACGACTCCTTTTCCTTGAGTGCCTTCTAAAAGTTTTATAACTAGAGGTGCACCACCTACTAATTTAATTAGCTCTTGAGTCATTTTAGTTGAATGGGCAAAACCTGTTATCGGCAATCCAATTCCTTTTCTCGAAAGCAATTGCAAAGATCTCAACTTATCCCGTGACCTAGAAATAGCGACACTTTCATTGAGAGAAGAAACACCCATCATTTCAAACTGTCTTATAACGGCCGTTCCATAAAAGGTAATTGAAGCGCCAATGCGCGGAATGATGGCATCAAAATCATCAAGAACTCTCTCTTGGTAATGCACCATCGGCTTTTTCGAAGTAATGTCCATATAACACTTGAGTGTATCTATAACATCAACTTCATGTCCTCTTGCTCTACCTGCTTCCATGAGTCTTTTGGTTGAATAAATATTCGAACTTCTCGATAGAATGCCAATTTTCATTTTTTAGGACTCCAGTTATGAGAAAGTTTATTTTTTTAAAAGATAAGAGCGCGCTGGATTAATCATAAATCTTCCATTTAAAGCTTCTCTTCCAATCAACATTTTAAAACCCATTAGATCGCGGTTAATTAACGTAATTTCAATTTCAAATTCACTTTTACCCATGCGAATCTTCGTTTTAACCACAGGTCTAATGGTCTTTTGCCCAGTAGAACTTTTTATTTCACGTTCTTCTAAAAAAAGGGATTTTATTGTTTTTTTCCCACCATCTTCTTTTTCAATTGAGAAGCGGACAAACTTTTTTCCTTTTTCTGTTATGTACTCAATATTATCGGCATGTAATGCGCTTGTTTTAGCTCCAGTATCAATTTTAGCTTTCAGGTCTAGCAGTTTAAAAAGTGGAAGGCTGACACTTTCACGCCACCCTACAAATTCTAATTCATGTTTTTGCTCTTTCATCTATTAATTTACCTATATTCAAAAAAAATAATTACAATACTGACACATTTCATCCTTAAATTATAGCTTGATTATCTAAGTATATTTTTAACCTATTTATTAAGATCTTTATAAAATCGTGCCTAATCAATTTCTACTTAACCTATCATGTTGATTGCGCTACTATTATATTCAATTCAACTTAAACTATCCAATTTTTTAGAAGGAGCATCTTCTTATGAGTTCTAAATCTAAGCGTTCAGCGCTGACTTCGATCGGCCAAAAGCAGGTCATGGCAGTGACAGGACTACTTCTCTGCGGCTTTTTGGTCACCCATATGTTGGGAAACTTTACCATGTTTATTGGATCAGATTCATTCAATAAATACTCCCACGCACTAACAAGTAATCCATTAATCTATCTAGCAGAAGTAGGATTAGCAGCTCTTTTTATCAGTCATATTGCCATGGCATTTAGAGTTGTGCTCGCTAATAAACAGGCCCGTCCGACGCCTTATCACACTTACAAGAAATCAGGGCGTGGAGGCACATTTGCTTCTGCAACCATGGCCTATTCTGGTGTGATTGCTTTAGTCTTTTTAGTTTTTCATATTCTGGGATTAAAATTCGGAACTCAATACACGGCCGTCGTTGGCGGAGTTGAGATGAGAGATATTTATAAAACGACAGTCGAATATTTTCAGGACCTAACTCATGTGATTGGTTACATCATTGCTATAGTCGCTTTAGGAATTCACACCAGCCACGGGTTTTGGTCTGCCTTTCAATCATTGGGATTTAATCACCCAAAATACAATCCAAAAATTGAATTTCTTTCAGTAATATTTGGAATTTTTATCGCTGTCGGATTTTCTGCCTTTCCGATTTTCTGCTTTATTCAAGGAGGACACTAGTCATGACTCAAGAAAATACAATGATCAAAAAACTTGATGGTAAAGTTCCCACTGGCCCTGTTCAAGACAGATGGAAAACCCATAAATTTAATATGAAATTGGTAAACCCTGCCAATAAAAGAAAATACTCGGTCCTCGTTGTCGGAACAGGTCTTGCGGGTGCTTCTGCCGCTGCTAGTTTGGCCGAACTAGGATACAACGTCACAACTTTTTGCATCCAAGACTCTCCAAGACGCGCCCATTCAATTGCTGCTCAAGGTGGGATCAACGCTGCTAAAAATTATCCTAACGATGGCGATTCTGTTTATAGACTTTTCTACGATACAGTTAAAGGTGGAGACTATAGAGCTCGCGAAAGTAACGTTTATCGCCTAGCTGAAGTTTCAAGTAGTATTATTGATCAATGTGTTGCTCAAGGTGTACCATTTGCTCGTGAATATGGTGGAACACTATCTAATAGATCTTTTGGTGGAGCTCAAGTTTCACGAACTTTCTATGCTCGAGGTCAAACAGGACAACAACTTTTATTAGGTGCCTATTCGGCCATGATGAAAGAAGTAAGCAAGGGAAAAATAAAAAGTTACACTCGTCGAGAGATGGTGGAACTAGTGACGGTTGAAGGCAAAGCTCGTGGGATCGTTGTGCGAAATATTGTGACAGGAGAATTCGAGAGTTATTCTGCAGATGCGGTTATTTTGGCCACTGGTGGATACGGAAACGTCTACTACCTTTCAACAAACGCAAAAGCTTCAAACGCTTCAGCAGCTTTTAGAGCTTATAAAAAAGGGGCGTATTTTGCTAACCCATGCTACACTCAAATTCACCCGACTTGTATTCCTGTCTCAGGGGATCATCAATCAAAATTAACTTTGATGTCTGAGTCCCTACGAAATGATGGACGTGTTTGGGTGCCAAAAATAAAAGGTGATAAACGCTCTCCTGATCAAATCCCTGAGAACGAAAGAGATTATTACCTAGAAAGAATTTATCCTTCTTTTGGAAACCTTGTTCCAAGAGATGTGGCTTCAAGAAATGCGAAACTACAATGTGACGCTGGCTTCGGAGTTTCAGCAACAGGAATGGCGGTCTATTTAGATTTCGCTGATGCTATCCAAAGAAAGGGTGAAGATAAAATCCGTGCTGAATACGGAAACCTTTTTGAAATGTATGAACGAATTACTGATCAAA
Organism: Bacteriovoracaceae bacterium; assembly: GCA_947377285.1. Lineage (GTDB taxonomy): Bacteria > Bdellovibrionota > Bacteriovoracia > Bacteriovoracales > Bacteriovoracaceae > Bacteriovorax. The sequence continues at coordinate 94,325 of CANCFT010000010.1, read as the reverse complement.
ATCCTTACAAAGTTCCGATGATGATTTATCCAGCTATTCATTACACTATGGGTGGATTATGGGTAGATTATAATTTAATGAGCAATGTTCCAGGACTATTCGTTTTAGGTGAAGCAAACTTCTCTGACCATGGAGCAAACCGCTTAGGAGCATCTGCTCTTATGCAAGGTTTAGCAGATGGTTATTTTGTTATTCCTTATACTATTGGAAATTATTTTGCTTCAGAAAAATTTGCTAAAGTAGAAACGACCCAAACTGAATTTGCGACTGCTTTAACTACATCAAAAAATAAATACGCTCAACTTCTGGCCATCAATGGGACAAAAACAGTTGATGAATACCACCGCGCTTTAGGTCACATTATGTGGGAAAAAGTTGGGATGGGAAGAAATGAAGCTGGTCTTAAAAAAGCAATCAGTGACATTCAGGCTTTGCGAGCTGACTTCTGGAAAAATGTTAAAGTTTCAGGATTAAGTGTCGACGTTAACACTGAACTTGAAAAAGCTGGGCGAGTGGCCGACTTTTTAGAGCTTGGTGAACTTATGGCGCTTGATGCTCTTGAGAGAAAAGAATCTTGTGGTGGGCACTTTAGAGAAGAGTCCCAAACTCCAGAAAATGAAGCGATGAGAGACGATGCAAACTTCTGTCACGTTGCTGCTTGGGAATTCCAAGGCGTGGACGCAGTTCCAACTCGTCACATAGAAGAGCTTACTTTCGAAACAGTAAAATTAACTCAAAGAAGTTACAAGTAAGGGGTATGAATATGAGCGGATCAAATCACGATACTATGTCTCTTAACTTAAAAGTCTGGAGACAAAAAAATAATAAAGATAAAGGATCGATGGTCGACTATAAATTAGACGGTGTCTCTCCTGATATGTCATTTCTTGAAATGATGGACACTTTAAATACTAAACTTGTTAAAGAACAAGGCGACACAATCGCTTTTGACCACGATTGCCGCGAAGGAATTTGTGGAATGTGTTCAATGATGATTAATGGTCAGGCCCATGGACCGGAAGCTGAAACGACAACTTGTCAGCTTCACATGAGAAAATTTAAATCTGGCGATACTATTGTTATTGAGCCATGGAGAGCAAAAGCTTTTCCAGTTTTAAAAGACTTAATGGTTGACCGCTCGGCCTTTGATCAAATCATTGCAGCAGGTGGATTTGTTAATGTTAATACAGGAAATCCACAAGACGCTAACGCTATCTTAATCGGTCAAGAAAATGCAGAACTTGCGATGGACGCTGCTGCTTGCATTGGTTGTGGAGCTTGTGTGGCGAGTTGTAAGAATGCATCAGCTATGCTTTTTGTGTCAGCTAAAATTTCACAACTTGCTCTTCTTCCTCAAGGTGAAGTTGAGTCTGAAGCCAGAACGAGAGATATGGTCGCTAAAATGGATGAGCTTGGATTTGGAAATTGCACCAATGAAGCCGAGTGTGAAGCTCAATGCCCGAAAGGAATAAAAATTGAAAACATCGCTCGCATGAACCGCGAGTGGGTTAAAGGTGCATTCGCTGCACGTAAATAATTAGCTCTATGTTTCTTCATTCTAAAACTATTTCTGCTTTTATTTCTCGCGTGCGTTTAGACGTGCGCGAGATTGTTAATAATGAAATGAAATTGCAAATGGAGAGAAGTCGAATTTTCTACAAAGGCATTTTCTATCCTCTTAATATCGTAGTCTTCGAAGATAACTCTCGCTTAGGTTATTTTGATTCTAGGTCATATGAATTAGGTATTTCTAAAAATCTAATGATGAACGCCAAAGATCAGGTTTTAAAAAATATTATCCGCCACGAATTGGCCCACTTTATGTGCTATCTACTGATGGGACCGAGAGTTGTTCATGGAGAAGAATTCCATACTGTTTGTAGAAGTTTCGGCTGGGGCCCGGAGATTTATGGAGCTTACGCCAATCTAGAAATTGAAAATGACAGGTTTGATGAACTTTCCTTAGAGAATCAAAAATCTCAAAAGTTGCTCTCAAAAATGAAGAAACTTTTGGCCCTCGCTTCTTCTGATAATATTCACGAAAAAGAATTAGCAACACTTAAGGCCAATCAATTATTACTTGAGCATAACTTGGATTTAAGTAGAGAAGATTCAAGCGGTAATGATGAAAATAATGATGAAAATAATGATGAAACCATTTGTGTAATTCGTGTTCTATCAGCAACTCGAAAATCGGCCAAACATGTGGCCATCTATGAAATTTTAAAAACCTTTTTTGTTTCTCCAGTATTTAACCATGGCCGAGGGATTTTTTATCTTGAAGTCATTGGAGACCAAACATCAGTGGAATTGGCCGATTATGTCGCCCATTTTTTGGACCATGAACTCGACGTGATTTGGAAAGAAACCCAAAAAGAATATCCAGAGCTAAAAGGAAAATCTAGTAAAAATTCTTTTTTCAATGGTGTTGCTAAGGGATATGTTGAAAAAATTGAAAAGCAAAAATCCACTCAAGCAGCAGGCCATGAATTAGTCCTTATTGAAAAAAATATTCAGCGGCACTTAAATATCGTTTATCCAAGAATAGGACATGCAAGCTTGTCAGGTGGAATTCATCATTCTGAAGCCCATAACGCAGGAAAAATAAAAGGGAGTAATCTCTCAATTAAACCGGCCTTAAATTCCGGATCAGTATCTAAAAAATTATTTCTTGGGAAATTCTAACTTAGTTCGTTGGAGTAATTAAATTCTTCCACTCTCGAGACAGAAGTGAAATCTCCACAAAATCATTATTTTTAAAAATACATCTTTCAGTAGATTGCCATTTTTTTTGTTGATCCTCAAACTCAAAGATTTGAGGAACTCCGTCAAGAGCAAAACATAATTTAAACCCAGGAGAGCCCACGTTTGAAATATAATCTTTTATCTCTAGTGGTTTTTTAGCACGTTTAAGAATTTCACATTGATTATCAACACAAGATTTTGAAATATAAAAAGTCATTTTGTCTTCGTAAGACTTGCGGCATAATTGATTTTTTTCAAATTCAAGTTTTCCATTATAATAAAACTTAAAAGTTGTTTCAAAACAAACCTTATTTTTAACTACCTCTGGTTTTGCAAAAACATTATTTATTATAAAAAAATTAAGGAAGATGAATAATTTAATCATGGTAAGTAAGCAACTCCAGTCATAGCATTTTTTAATCTCTCCTGCCCAACCCAGTAATGACCACTATATCGACAATTATCCCCTTGAGAATCACAATTTTTATGACAAGTTAATCCAGTCCCTTCTTTTTGAATACAATCTTTTCCCCAGCTATTTCTAACTAAATACTCACAGCTTCCGGACTGATTATTAAAACGCCGCCCGACAATAATTGAAGCGTGACTACCTGTTAAAACATTATCAGAATCTAATTTTTTATAGTCATAATAAAATCCTACAACATCAGATTTATTTAATTTTTCATCAATGGTAGAAATCATTTCTTCTTTTGAATTCCTAGTTTCTTGCAAAGCCACTGGAGTCGTTTTGTATCCAGAAAAACTTTGCTTTTTACATTGAAAATGATTTAAGTATTCGGCCAAGTCTTTTGCACCATTTTTTTGTACATAATTACTTATGGTTGAAATTTCTATTCCAGGAAAAAGTGAATTAATATTGTCAGCTAAGCACTGGTTTATTTTTAATGATTTTTTTTGAGCTGATTGATAAAGTGAATTTAAAAATTTTGCGTAATTATTGTATGTACAAAACTTGAAATCACTTGAAGGTAAATCTTCTTCTAGGCATAGACTGTTATTATTTTTCAAATACGTTTCTATGGCCTCTTCAATATTGCCACCGAGACCTGTCGCGTGTTGAATATCAGCTTCAATACTTTGCTTTGAATTATATAAACTCACTGCCGATATTTTTTTTCCAAGTCGATAACTTAATAAATCTGCGGCCACATAGGCATAACACCAGCCAACTCCATCTTGATTCCTAGCATTTTCTAAATTCACTGACTCATTTTGATTAATTTTATCAGTACATGAATTGCTTGATCTAATGGGATTTGTTTTATCTTGATTAACTATCAACACATCATCATTTTTAGATTTTTTTATTGGTAATTTCAGACTGTCTTTATCATTTTTATTAAGTGGCACAGCACCAAAGAGGTCTTCTAATTCATAAGTTACATTGCTTTTTTTGCCACTCAAAATGGCCAATTCTAAAGCTAAATCATTGCCCGATTCCTCTGTGATTTTAAGGGCCATAAATTTATTAATGGTCTCAATTCTTTTAGACTTAAGTGAATCAATTAAGCTTTTAGAATTTAGAAATATTGATGGATTACAATTCTCACTTTTTACACTCGCTTGAAAAGTCAAATAAGTTAGCTTAAAAATTTTCAATTCATCGTATGTGACAATTTTTTTTGAGGTTAAAGCAAAGGAATCATCATTTAAATTACTTAGTAAATCAGAACAAACATCAGCAAAAGTTAAATGTGAAAATAAAAAAATAATAAGGATAAAGATGTATTTAGACTTCATTGCCACTAGTTTAACAGCAGACAAAAAAATTTTATACTTGTTTTTGATCAGGGCCCCAAATCCATTTGTGTTGCTGGCCTATAACCCTAAAAAAGCCACCCTCTAATTCATTCCAAGTCATCACTTGAGAAAATCTCTCCATTGGAAACTCCTCGTGATTATTAAAACAAGGGGTGAGAACCCAAGGATTATGTCTTCCTATGTTTTCACTTTCTAATTCAATATAAGCGTGTAGCGTTTTTTTGAAATCGATTTCATCGGCAATGACTGCCTTTATTTGGAATTTACCAGGATACTGAGAAATCATTTTGGCAATATTCTTAAGTGGAGTCTGGACACCTGTTGATGGAGTCTTAAAATCAAAACTAATAAAGTCAACTAAGTCAAAAATATCGTCAACAACTCTAGTACCTGCAGCTTCAATATTTACATAATATTTTTTTTCTTTAAGTAATTTTACCAAGGCCAGTACGTGGGGAACATGGGCCGGATGTAGCGGGTCTCCACCAGTAATTGAAATATTTTTGATGCTTCCATTTAAGCCTTCAGTATGAATGGCCGCCATTACTTCTTCAAGGGACTTTCCCATACTCTCAGTAAATTCCCAAGTATCTTTGGAGTCGCAATTCACACACCCAATTGCACAGCCTTGGTAACGCACAAAAATTTGTGGTCGGCCGAGGAATATCCCCTCGCCTTCAGTTGCGCGATAAATTGAATTTATGAGATGATTTGCTTTCATAAATCCACTTATACCCCATGAAATTGACTCTAGCCAGCTGCCTTCTGAATTTAGATTTTAAGTATGAATAATTTTCAGTATCCGTCTTTTTAAGGTGGTTTTACTGCACTCTTTATTTCTGCCCTAAATTCTATTAGAATTAATCTCAATGACTTATCAGGACTTATACACTCAAATTATCGAAAAACTAAAGCGTGGTGCCCGTCCTCAGCTTATGCTGACACCTGAAATCATTTTGGAGCTAAAACTTGCTTGGCTTCAATCATTGAAAGACCGCCCTATTAATGAAGACGTTTTAAAAAAAATTCTATGTATCTTAGATAATACACAGAATATGACGGCCGAATTTAATGAATTATTTCTATCGACATTAAAGCAAATCAAAAATGATGAAATATCCATTTATTTATTGGCCGCTTCTCAAAAACATATTATTGCTGAGTCTCTGCGCTCAGGAAATATGATCTCTGCTGACTATATAGAACAATTAAAAATTTTATTGCAATCAAAAAACCCTGAAGTTCTAGAATGGACACTCAGAACAATTGAATCAATGGGTCCGCTTTCATTGCGATTTGTAAAAGAAGTTAAAGCTGCAAAACCAAATCTTTTAAAATTATTTAATCGCCATAAAAAAGCGTCCTCTCAAATTATTGAGTTGATGGAAAAACAATGGGAAAAAATGCAATCATGAAAAATCCAAACGATCAGGAAATTAGAAAATTTTTGCAAGAAAAATTTGATCCACAATCGCAATTAGAAAAATTAAAGTCGTACTCCAACGCTGCCAACTTGCCACTTTTTAATAGTGATTATCATGAAAAATATGATGTCCAAATTTTACCAGATAGCAAAATTGCTCCGGCCCAATTTATTCCTGACGCTCTTCGCCCGAATGTCTTTCGTGCTCACCCTGTCACGATAAGAGCAATGCGCAAGGAACTTTTCATGGGTGGAGAAGATTTTGTTGACCTAGAATGTTTACGAATATGCGAGTCGTGTAAGCATGAATTGGATCTCCAATTTTGGCAATTTTGTCCTTATTGCGAAGCTTCTATTATCTAAATTTACCTAATCCCCCAATGAAAATTTTATTAATAATTGGCAAAATTGAGATGTTAAGCTTTGTTAGATTTTAATAATTTACTAGTTTACTCTCCTATCTGTATTGTCGATTTAATATTATTTATGGTTTTTAGTAATGCTTGCCGCTGTGAAACTATTGATGGTTTTTCGCAGTAGAAATTTAAGGAGTAAGAATGAAAAGAGAAAACGCATACCTATCTGACAAGCAAGTCGCAGTTCTAAAAGATAAACTTCTTTCAGAAAAAGAGCGAATTTCAAACAAGAAGCTTGAACATGAAAATTATCAACTTGATAAAAATGAATTGTCAGATCCTCTTGATGAAGCAAGTGTAAACACTCAAACATCTCATGATATACGTTTTATCAATCGTGAAAATTTTTACTTAAAAAAAATCAATAAATCCCTCGAGTCAATGACACGTGGAACTTACGGATTATGTAATGAATGTGACGGTGAAATTGGATATGAAAGATTAAATGCGAGATTAACTGCTGAGCTTTGTATTGCATGCAAAGAAGAAGCTGAGCATGCAGAAAACAATAATTTTTTTGATAAAAAATCTAAATCCCTTGGCCGGGCCCTTCACGACACAATTCGATAATTAAGAAAAACCCAAAAAACTGACTAAAGAAGTCTACAAAGATGAGGCTTCTTTAGTTAAAATTTTAATCTTTTTCTTTAAATTTCTTCTGAAACAAGTCGATAATTCTCTTATGATAAATATACTTATTGTAGAAGACAACGTGGGCTTTAGGCATCTAATCAGAGAGTTGCTTCAAGAAAGTAATTTAAAATTCAATTTGGTGGAAGTAGATAATCCTATAGAAGGACTTACACAATTTACAAAATATAAATATAATTTTGATTTTATTATAAGTGATTTTTTTCTACCTATTCAAAATGGAAATGATTTTTTAGAAGTGGTAAAGTCACATAAAAAAACTATCCGCTGTTTATTGATCAGTGCAGATGATTCTCTTCAATCTAAAAATTACCCATATGTTGACCATTTTTTTTCCAAATCAGATGTGGCCTCACTTGTAAGATATTTAGAAACCTATACTTTTATAAGCCTTTAAATTCTATTGAGATCGATTCACCTACTGAGTGCTGGAATTTATTAAATTCAATATAACGAATTTGATTTTTATCTGAAAAATTCAATCTTAATGAATCTATGACAACTTGTTCTTTAAATTCGTAATCTTTCATTAAAATAATTTTATACATATTTTTAGAAATCAAAGTTGTACTTTTAATCATAGTTGACCATTTTGAATTTTGCATCTCGCTCAAAAAATCAATTGAAGTAGTCCCGACAATTAACTCTCCCCATTTATGGCCATCACAAAGTGAATTTTTATTGATCTCTTTCTTTGTAAGAATCCCTAGACTCCTAAGGCTTAATTCTCCATTTTCAAATTTGCTCCATAGACAAAAAATATTTCCGTCTGTAGATACTCGCAAAACGAGACTTGCCCCATAACCCCCACAATGAAGATTGATTTCTGCGTCAATTATTTTCGAATGTGTTGGTGCCATGAGTTTCTGAATTTCAGACATTATTTGGTCTTTACTGCCTTCATAGACGCTTTTGTCATTAAAGCTCACGACTTTTATTGTCTCATTTTGTTCAAACCAGCATGAGCCTTCTGAGAGTGTGCCAATCGTGATTTCATTGGCCGCATAAACTTGAACATTCATAAAAATGAAAAACAAAACAACTTTCCAATAAAGTGACTTTCTCATATTCTTTACCCAACTCTTGTGGCATTAAGCTTTTTAACTCACTTACCTGACTAGCTTAATCCCCTATCGGTGCTTAGGAATAAAAGTTTACTCTTTTGCTTGGGAATAAGTTTAATAGGTTACATGTTTTGGGAATAGTAATGAGAGAATTAATCTATGGCGTCCTTGAGTCTTTTTATAGTCTTGCCACTAAAGATATTTTAATCGGCTATCATTTTGATAAATTTAGCACGGACTCTGAACTTCAGGATCACTTAGAGCGAATAACCACATTCTGGGAAATGCAATTAACCGGTTCCAGCTCAAGACCAATTGAGAAGCCATTTCAATTGCTTTTTACTCATCTGCAATTAAATATCAAAAAAGGTGAATTAGGCAGATGGATTATTTTATTTCATCAGACACTTGATTCATTAGTGGCCGACGTTGATCATCCGAATATTCATGAACTCAGTCGTGTATGGAAAATGAAAATTGCCTTTTTTGAAGAACGATTTAAATCACATCCGCAAATGTTTCACTGAATTATTTTAATGATGAGTGGCGTGTTCTGCACTTGGCGTTTCTTCAGCGTGGCCGTCACCATGGCCTTCACCAGAAGTCTCTCCATGCGAATCAATATGATTTTTAGGAACACGCTGGATGGTTCGATTTGGATTGATGGCCTTAAATTTTTCAATTAAGTAATCTTCTAAAAGTGGCTCACCTTCAACACGGTCGAAGAGCCAATTGCGAGAGTAATACTGATTTAACCTGATGGCCTCTTTGCGAGCTAGCTCTGAAGTCTCAAACGACACCGCATAAAAAGTTAATCTTTTATAGACAAGTGACTTAGACTCCAGACGATTTACTCCAGGAGAATAATCAGAAATTTTTAAAGCATCTTCAGCTTTGTCACTACCAAGACTTGTTTCGTGTAAAGTATTGGCAATATCTTCAATTGTATATTTTAAATCAACGACACTAGATTTCTTGGAGCAAGAAATAAGTACACTAAAGCAAATCAAAATAAAAAATATTAATAACGATTTTTTTGTTTTCATTATTTTTTTCGAATTGGTTTCGTGGTTCTCGCTCCCTTTGGAGAACTCTTTGGAGCACCTTTGGGAGCAGGTCTGCCATTTCTTGGTGGTCTTGGAGCTGACTCAGGAGTCGTCTTCATTGATGGTCGCTTTGATTGAGGTCGAAGTGAACTATTTTTACTATCTAGTTTGCCAGAAGTCTTTCCTATTGGTCTTGCTGATTTTTTTGAATTAGCTTTTTTAGCCGATATAACATCCTTATCATTTCTTTTATATCGAGGTGTCGAAGAAGTCTTAATAGTCTTAAGATGCTTTCTTTCAGAGGGACGTTTTTTCTTGAAAACTTTTTCTTTTAGTTCTGTCAGTTGTTTTTTCTTTTTATCAAGTCGAGTTGATGCTTTTGGTTTATTCGCAGCTTTTACTGATGCAAATTTTCCTTCGTCAAATGAAGTTAAGCGAATTGCACTTTGATTTTTAATCGCTTCGTTTATACGACTGATAATATTTACGTCTTTTGGCGTAACTAAGTTGTAAGCAAACCCATCCGCATTCATTCTTCCGACTCGTCCACAACGGTGGATGTAGTAGACAGCTTCAAAAGGCAGGTCGTAGTTCATAACCCAAACGAGGTCATCAATATGCATCCCGCGAGCAACAATGTCGGTAGCAATTAAAACACCACCAGTATTTAAAAAATGATCATAGTTTTTCTTTCTATCTCGGGCTTCCATTTCACCATGTAAAGCGTGAAACTTCATTTTGGGAAATTTTCCTGTAAGCTCTAACATGAGAGCATCAACAGTATCGTGTTTATTGACAAAAATTATCCCTCGACCTTTGGCTTGGTTTTTTAAAAAAGCTTCTGTCATTGAATTTTTTTCTTTATCAGTAACGTAAATATTAAATGTACGCACGGTTTGAGTTAATTTATTTTTTTCTTCAGCGTTGTATTGAGTAAACTCTATTTCCGGTAAAACTGATTTACAAAATTCATCTAAGCTTTCTGAATGAGTTGCACTAAATAGTCCAACATGAACAAGAGTTGAGTCAGTAGAACCACAAATATTAACGAGGTCACGACGAAATCCCATATCTAAAAGTTGATCGGCTTCATCCATGATAATGTATTTAGTTTCTTTTAAATTTAGTTCTTTTTTCTTAAGTGCAGAACTCAAGCGTCCTGGAGTTGCAATTAAAATATCGATATTGTCTCGGGCCAAGAGATGATTGGTTTTTGCCCCTTCACCACCAGCAAGTAATCTCACCCGCATTTTTGCATGATGAGCGATAGATTTTAAAACTTTATGGAGTTGCAATCCTAGCTCTCTTGTTGGAGCTAAAATAACGGCCCGTGGTTTTCCAAAAGCAGACTTTTTATCGGCCACTGGAAAGTTGGTTTCATCTTCTTTTAAAAGCTCACAAATTGGTAAAGCAAAGGCAAGAGTTTTTCCTGAACCTGTTTTAGCGATCACATTAACTGATTTTCCTTTAATAAAATCAGGAATGACTTGGGATTGGATAGAAGTTGGATTTTTCATTTTGTGCTCTTTTAAAAAGGCCAAAACGTCGGGATGTGAAAGAATTTTTTCAAAGCTCATAAGGATCTCGCAATAGACTAAGGTTGTTTATGCCCTAGCCTATCACGAATAACTCTTAATTAGAAGTTAAGCCTTAAAAGAAAAAGCGTAGGTCAATTGAGTTGATGGCAGAGAGCTTAACGTCTCCATCAGTTGATTTAAGTGGTGTTTTTAAAGAGTATTCAAGTTGCATTAGCCACAATTTCATCCGCGGAGAAAGGGTAATGTATTGCTTGTCGAACATTCCTCGCATTTGAAGTCCTAAGCGGTCTCCCCAAACATAGGCCCCAAGATCGGCCCCCGCATAAGCACCATCAGCAAAACCATAGCCTGAACGTTTATGAAAACCGAGGAATGGATTAAGAGTTAAGACCGTAAATTTATAAGTCGCTTCAGCATGAAGTCTTAAAAGTGGGTTGTAGCCATAAGTAAGTTCTTTTGATCCATCTGCTCTTTCTTTAAATTTCGAAAGTTTTAAATCTTCAACTGAAGTAAAGATTCTATAGTTGTCATTTTTATATCCCAAACGGTAATCGGCCTGAAGAGATGTTTCGGTATTTTTTTTCTTAGGAAGATCAATTTTTGTCCCATTTGCTACTGCATCAGCTGTGACAACTTGATAAACATCGGTTCTATTAAGTGCATAGAGATTAAAATTACCAAAAAAATGCTCTCCATAACTATAATCATTATAGAGACCAGCACGAGCATCAACTTTAGCAAATAAGAAAAGGTTCGGTATGTTTGTATTAGTTGGATAGAAGAATTGACCTTTCCCTGCTTTACAGATGGCAATAGCAGAAGCATCTCCTAATGTATCACAAAGATTCGGATTAGATGCAGGAGCAAGTAAATCGTCTCCTCCAACATAAGTAGTGGCTAAAATTTTAGTTTTTAGCGATGCCGGGATATCGATCGTAATAAAAGAAAGCAATAATGCAGGCGTAATGGCTTCTGAACGAATCCCCATATTGGCGCCAACATCTGTAAAAACTCTTATGTTTGGTTGGACTTTCAAATCCCAAGCTGAAAAGCTAAAAAGAGGAATACCAAGGGATAAATTGATTTTAAGAGTCTGCTCGGTTTTATCATATTTTGATAAAACAGTTTGGGCATTATTAAGTTTTTCTAAGCTTGTTCCAGCGAATTTTGAAGCATCTGAAAAATCTGAAATAACCGTTTTTACATTTTTATTTAATGCTGCACCTATATCGAGAAAGAAATCATGACCAAGTGGACGTAGCATTTGTTCAGTTTTTAATTTGTCATCTAAAAGTTTGTATCGATCTGTTACATCGTACGAAAAAACATTACTTGCAGTTAAGGCCAGTAAAAAAGTAAGTGCAAGAGATTTGGAGTAATTCATTTTTTAATCCTTTCAGGGTGCCATATATAATTTAATGGATGATATAATCCTATTTTAAGTCAAAAATTTGTAAAGAAAATTTTGTTCAATCTACTCTTATGGAATAATTTGCCTCGAAACTCATTGCAGAAAATTGATTTATTGTTGAGAATAGACAAATGAATGAAAGTACAGAGACCCCAATTCACAGAGAAGAATTTTATTATGTTCTTGATGTTAAAATACCTGACCAATTAATTAAAACTTACGAAGTTGTAGATCAACTTATTGCCGGTCTTGACCCAAGAAATGACCTCATACTAGTTGACCCAAAAATCAAAACTAAACATTTTCTTTTTGAAGTAAAAAATCAAACCTTATCTGTTCATCACATGGGCGTAGATAACGAAACAACTCTCAATGGCTCTACTCTTGAAAAAGATAAACATTATATTCTTGAAAAAGGTGATCGATTAGTTGTTGGCAAAATAGAAATCAATGTCCGAATAGTCAAAGGTCATTTCAGAAGCTCCGCCACTTCTATCCCAAAACCCAGACCAGTTATAGAACAACTAAAGATTCCATTAAAACCTTCAGTTTTAGAATCGATTGAATTGCCCTTCTTGGAAAAACCCACTACTGCTTTTTTACCCGAGAACAAAAAAAGTTATCTCGCTTCTTATACCCTTATCCCTTATAAAATTTATGGGTTAATAATAGATGTCTGTCTTACTTATTTTCTTTTGAGTTTCGTCATTCCTACTATTGGAATTCTAGAACTCACACAAGATTTACTCTATCCAATTTCACAATTTATTATAGAGCACAACCTTGGATCATTTAGAAGTCTGAATCTATCCCATTATCTATCAGTCATTGAATTTTTCATTGGATTTAACTTACTAATGATTTCCGGAAGTTTAATTTTAGGCACGACTCCAGGTGCATTTTGTATAGGTCTCCATCACAAAAAAACTGATAAAAGTATCCTTTCATTAAGATTTAGGGCCTATCTCTATTCATTAATTAATTGTGTTCTCTTACCTTTAATTATCTTTGATATCCCACTTTTCAAAGGCAAGAACGCCAAAGAATGGTTAACTTTTTCTTCTAGAGAAATCAGTCACTCCCTTTTTTTTAAAATCTCTCGTCGGGCGATCATGCCGCCTCTTTGTGTAGCTTGCCTTTTTTCTCCATTTTTTTTAAAAAATCCTTTTAATATACTATTCTCTCTAGAAAATAATCCGGCCCCTCAATTTGTTGAAACTCACACCACACTTATTAAATCTTTGTCTTCTGAATTAGGGCTTAAAATAAATGCGGAACTTAGTAACCAGTTTTTTATTTTTCCTAATTTTCAAAAGAAAAAAATTAATTTAAGTCTATATGATAGTAAAAATAAACAATCCCTAATTCTGAGTGAACAATCCAGGATATCTTATCAACGGTTGCTGTTTTCATTCCGGTATGCCAATCCTCTATTTGATTTAATCGGCAACCAAACTGTTTATGCTAATGAAAAGTTTAAAAAAATTGTCTTTGAAGATCTAACATTGTCTATTACGAAAATAATTCCGACGATAAAAGAAAAAGGGCCCTTTTTCGCCAATGGTTTTCTCCTAAAAGAATCATTCTTGAAAACAATTAAATCAAAAGAAAATATTCTCATAAACCCATTTTCAAAAAATTCAGCAATCATAAAATTGAGCTCTAACGATGACCAATTATTATTTATTTTTGGCAAAAAAGAACTAATCGTCTTAAGTGTAGTTAGCGTATTAAAAAATAGAACAACTCCTGAATTAAATAATTTTGCCAATCAATTGATGATCAATTTACATTTTGCTCATGTGCCAGAGCAATCTACTTTTTCACCACCATCATTGCTAGAAGTCCTAGATGCCAATGAGCACTCAAACGACGTCAACGGACCAAACATTTTGACTTATTACATCAATGAAGCTAAGAAGGTTCAAGATCTTAAAAACCCTGAACTCAGTCAATTTTTAAGAGACAATTTAGAGCAAAATTTACTAGTATTTAAAAAAGATAAAACTAAATTTGGAATGACTAATGACATTGAAAAATCATTAATTAATTTATCCAAAACTATATTGTAAAAAATGGAATATAAGCTATGAGAATCCAAGACCAAGTCAAAGAACATTTTAATTTCGAACTTACCCACGTTGATAAACATTCTAAGGCCCGAGCAGGAGTTATCAAAACGCCTCATGGAGATATTCCTACACCCGTTTTTATGCCAGTTGGAACTCACGGAGCTGTTAAAGCTCTTCAACCAAGTGTCCTTGAAGAAATGGATACTAAAATCATTCTTTCTAATACCTACCATCTACATATGACTCCCGGCTCAGACCTTATAAAAAAAGCAGGCGGACTCCATAAATTTATGAATTGGCCAAGACCGATTCTTACTGACTCTGGAGGATTTCAAGTTTTTTCACTTCAAAAGAAAAGTATTAAAGAAGAAGGTGCAGAGTTTGCTGACATCAAGGGTAAAAAAATCCTTTTATCACCAGAGACTTCAATTACCATTCAACAAAATCTTGGCTCAGATATCATGATGGCCTTTGATGAATGTATCCCCTATCCAGCAACTCGTGAATACACTAAAAACTCAATGGATAGAACCCACCGTTGGCTCGATCGATGTATTGAAACATGGGTAAATCCTAAACAGGCCCTTTTTGGAATTATTCAAGGTTCTACTTATAATGATTTAAGAAAAGAGTGTATTGATGAATTAGTAAAGCGAGACCTTCCCGGTTATGCTATCGGCGGAGTTTCCGTTGGAGAAGGTTCTGAATGGATGGAAAAAATCATAAGTTTTGCTGCTCCCTTAATGCCAGTCAATAAACCACGCTATGCTATGGGGATTGGAAATCCGGAAGATCTTTTAATGTTGTGGGAAAATGGAATTGATATGAGTGACTGTATTATTCCAACAAAATTCGCTAGAGGGGGAACTCTTTTTACTTCTCGAGGAAAAATAAGAATTCGCCATCGAAATTACCGAAGAGATTTTTATCCTATTGACCATAGTTGCTCTTGTTATACTTGTAAAAATTTCACCCGCGCTTATATCAAACATCTTTTTGACTCAAATGAAATCTTAGGTCAAATCCTTGCAACGACCCATAATATTGCTTACTACAAAGGATTAGCAGAAGGAGCGAGAGCAGCAATTCTTGAAGATCGATTTCTCGACTTTAAGAAAGAGTTTTTTGCAAACTATACAAAAGATTCTGGTGACGATGATGGAAGTTCTGACGACTAATAATTCATCCAATTATTTTGGGCAACTCAACTAAAAATCTCGTATTTTTACATTCCATATCTACCCAAATTTTACCATTATGAGTTTCTATAATTCGCTGACTGATACTGAGTCCAAGACCAGTCCCTTTACCTGCTGACTTTGTGGTATAAAATGGCTTTAAAATTTTTGAAAGCTCCTCAGTACTAATCCCATTCCCACAATCTTTGACTGAAATTTGAATTGTTTCACGTTTAATAAATACTTCTAATTCTACCCATTTATTCTCAAAACTTTCAATGGCATCAAAAGCGTTATTCAAAAGATTTAAAATGACTTGGGAGATTTCAACTGCTCGGCAAGAAATTAATACTGTATGAAGATCTTTTGGATAAATACAGCGAAGCTCAACATTATTTACTTTAAACTTTTCTAAGCATAATGAAATTGTGTCTTCAATGATTGGTTGAATGGATTCTATTTTTGTGAGTTCATCCCTGCTTTGCCCAGAAAAAAATCTTAGACCTTTGATAATTTTAGAAATTCTCTCAGTTGTTTGGTCAATTTTATCAAAATTTTTTAATAATTTTTCTTCATTAAATTCTCGGCGTTTAATAGACGCATTTATTAGCTGAGAAGTACTTTTAATAATTGTCAGTGGGTTATTAATTTCATGAGCTATTCCCGCGGCCATCTCTCCGAGGGTTGCCATTTTGAGTGAGTGAATGACTACTTCTTCTTGTTTTTTTTGTTCAGTGATATCACTTATGTATCCGTGCCATAAGATACTACCATCGTTGGCTTTTTCTGGGTTAGCACTACCTCTTAACCATTTCTCACCTAAAGTGGGCAAAATAACTCGATAGTCACAAGTCCATTTAGATAATTCTTTTGCAGATAATTGAATAGTTGCTAAGACATTTTCTAAATCATCTGGATGAATTCTTTGTAATACTTTTGAAGCATCAGCTTTCACTTCATCAGGAGAAAATTCATAAATTTCACAAATTGAATTCGATGAATATGGAAAACTCGATTTTCCATCAGGATAGGCTTGATAAGTATAAATAAATCCCGGCAAATTCTCAGATAGTTTAGTCAATAATTCATGGGCCTGTTCTTTCTTTTTGATTTCAACTTGAGCTTGAATCATATACATCACTTGATCACCTAAAATTTTTAATTTTTCGGCTTGCTCCGAAGTGAGAACTCGTGGTTTATGATCAATAATACATAAAGTTCCAATTGGGATTCCATTATTGGTAATTAACGGCGCTCCTGCATAAAAAACCACTCGTGGGTTTCCTAAGACTAACGGATTGTCTTTAAACCTTTCATCAAGACTCGAGTCTTCAACAGAAAAAATTTCAGTCTGATTAATTGCGTGACCACAAAAAGAAATATCTCGTGGAGTTTCTGTTGCCTCTAATCCGTGATGAGATTTAAACCATTGTCTATTTTCATCGACCAAACTTATTAAACAGATTGGAACTTCTAAAATGAGTGCTGCTAACTTGGTGATAGAATCAAACACTGCTTCTTGAGCAGTATCAAGAATATCAAAACTTCTAAGTGTTTCGAGTCTCACATTTTCATTTAATGGGGTCAAAGGCTTGATCATATAAACTCCATTGGCTCTATTATGATCTTACCTGTTATTTAAAAAAAGATAGGAATTTTTTAATGATGTTTATCATAGTGGATAAAAAGCTAGATAGATTCTATTTAAGAACCTATCTAGCAATATTTATTTAATTTAGAGTTTAGACTCAATCATCAGCGACAAAAGTTCAGTTAATTTTTGCAAATCCCCATGAGTGATATTATGAAAGAGTGAGATTCGGAACTGGTTTCTTCCTAATTTTCGATATCCATCAATACCATACACAACTTTTTTCTTTTCTAAAAATTTAATAACATCATCTACATTTACTTTAGGATCAACGTCAATTGTTGCTACTGCCACTGAACGAAATTCTTTTTCTTCAATAAATGCTGATAAATATGGTTTTTTTTCTGCCCATGAATAAAGTAAATCTGCTTTATTCTGAGCTTGCTTCATTACTTCAGAATACCCTAAAAGATTCATTCTTTTGACTTGCTCATTCATTATAAACAAAGTGGCCAGTGCCGGAGTATTATAAGTTTGATTTTGTTCTGAATTTGAAATGGCATTAGTCCAATTCATGATATCTGGAACATATCTCGATTTATCAGCAGCAATTTTTTTAGCACGAGCGAGAGCTTTTGGAGACATGATTGCGACCCAAAGACCTCCATCACTAGCAAAAACTTTTTGTGGTGAGAAAAAATAAATATCAGTTTTAGAAACATCACAAGGGCACTGACCTCCACCTGAAGTAGCATCCACAGCAAGAATTGTATTTTCGTCAACAACTGGCAGAGCAGAAAGTTGAACACCTGTTGAAGTTTCATTTAATGTAACGGCAATTAAATCAGAACCTGGAAATGCTTTTCCATTAAGTCCTTTTCCAAAAGGAACAGACACTTGATCAGTTTCAATCCAAGGAACTGCTTTAGAAGATTTGAACCATTTTTCAGAAAACTCTCCGCAAGTAAAATGTGTCGCTTTTTTTTCTACAATCCCTAATGCAATCATATCAAATAAAAGTGTCGCACCTCCATTACCCATAACGACTAAGTAATCAGATGGAACATTGAAATATTTCATCAACCCATCTTGAATTTCTTTAACAACATTTTTTACACCAGGCTTTCTATGGCTTGTTCCCATAAAATGATGACCAGTTTTCGCTAGGCTTTCTAAAAATTCAGTCGGAACTAATGAAGGCCCGCAACCAAAACGAGGGTCACTTGGAATAAGACTTGGGGGAATTTCGAAATTAGCAAACATAAGATTTCCTTGTCAGAGTAAAGGTCAATAATTTTGGAAATTACATTGCCATAATACCTTACGTTTTGAAAGAATACTAAACGAATATGAAAAATTCTAAATACTCGATCATTTTGTTTTACTACTCCTTTTTTTTCCTAATTTTAGGAAAAGTTTATGCTTATGATGTTTCACTTTCTGTTGGGAATCTCTGCGAATACGTGGGCAAAATTCAAACAGATGATTCAGGAAGTACCAACCTCTGTGGATTTGATCCCTTAATTGCTGGAACATTTGAGTATCAACTTAAAAATCAATTTTCATTGGCGCCTGAGATCGGATTGACGTTCCCAAAGTCAGGGCGAGATTCTTATATTAATAAGATGTCGCTTTTTGCCATCGCAAATGGAAAATATAATTACTCTAACTATCATTTTATTGCAGGAGTTGGATTATTTTTTACCCGCCTGTCTTCAAGTGGCGGCAATGAAGAATTAAGAAACGGTACAGGCACTGCTTCATTTCCTCTGGCCAATGGAGTGGTTTACTCCCGAAATTTTATTTTAAATTTTGGAGCTGGGTATGATTTCAATAAAGACTGGAGTGCTGATGTTCTGGCCTTTTTATTTAATGCCCTTCATAAAGAAGATAGGGCCGTAAGTGTGGCCTTCAAGGGCATTTATCATTTTGGAGAATTATAGATGAGGCCGATTATTTATTTGAGTCTAGGTTTTTTACTTCAATTAACTCGGGCGCAAGCGTTCACTTTAAACAATAGTGCCGCAATTGTTTTTGCTCATGATGAAGTCTCAGTTAATATTGCATCTAATAATTGTTCCAATATTGGAATTGATGAAACCGAATTATTAAGTATTGTTGCAGATGCTGTGGACAGTTATTGGAACAAATCACCAACTTCTAGATTAAAATTAAGAGCTGGAATTGTTAGTTCTCAATTAGCTGCTTTTAAAACCGGACTCATTTGTAATGCAAATACATCTTGTGACCCAAATCCTACCCTGGCAGTTAGCTCTGGAGTATTAATAACCTGTAATAATAATTCATCCAATTTTAGTAGCAATGCGGTTTTAGCAGTCACTGTTCCTAATAATATAAGTGGCAATACAATTCTTGGCTCTCTTATTATGATTAATGATCAAGTTGGAAATGTTTTTATTAGTAAATCTCGAGCGGAAAAAGTGTCCATCATTGCTCATGAACTAGGTCATACATTTGGACTCGGACACAGTCCTGTGAGTGACTCGCTGATGTACTATAGTACTGTGAGTATGAGAAAAAGCTTAGGGGCCGATGATATTGATGGAATCACTTATCTTTATCCTAAACAGCAACCTGTCACCTGTGGAACGATAACTGAAAAAAATAATCCCAACTCTTGGTTGGGATTATTAATTGGAATTGGATTCATTTCTCTTTTAGCAGGTCTGTTCGATAAAATTCAATTGCGGTATTTGAAACTTCGTCCACGGGTCTGACATTCGCGCTCGTATTGCTCCAGCCAAACTGATTCTTCAGAAGTTAATAGGCCATCGTCAATTAAATCGTGATCAAAACCTATATACACCAATGGTCTGAAGTGCAGCATACCAACTCTAGACTGATCTTTTTCAACAACCGCAATATTTTCTAAACGGACACCACCGAAACCTGGAATATAGATCCCCGGTTCAATTGAACCTACAGTATGCTCTTTTAATGGAACGGCCGAAGTCGTCGATAGACGGTATCCGCCTTCATGAACATTAATACCCACACCATGCCCAGTTCCGTGATTATAATTTAGTCCATATTTAAAAACTGGTTGTCTCGCCAATCCATCTATTAAACTCCCCCAACTTCCCTCTGGGAAAACTGCATTTTGAGTATGAAGTATGGATTTTAAAACAACAGTATAGATTTCTTTTTGACGAGCACTGGCCACTCCCCCTGATAAAAAAGCACGAGTCGTATCAGTTGCATAACCCGACTCAAAATATCCACCTGAATCAAGAAGGACTAATTCATTTTTATTCAAAGAAACATCAGAGCTCGGGCTTGAGAAATGTATGATAGACGAGTTGGCACCTACGGCAGAAATAGTTTTAAAACTCTGAGCTATAGCTCCATTGTTTTTATAAAATTCATTGGTCTTATGATAAAAATCTAATTCAGTTAAAGGATTGCCATTTTTCACTTGGTCTTTAACCCATGTAATCGTTTCAAAAATGGCCTGATCACCTCTATTAAATGAGCTTTCCATGGATTTAATTTCAACTGGATTTTTATGGGCGTGATAAGGGATTAGCCCTTCTGAACGATTGACTAATAATTCTTCTCCAAAATGAGTTTTTAATTTTTGAAAATCGGCATTATTAATCGATCTGTCTGAATAAAAAACTTTTGAAATTTTTTGCGCCTCTTTTCCCAGTAGTGGTTTTAAAGTGGATTCATATTCAGAAACTAGTTGAAGAAAGATTTCGAGTTCTGAAAATTTTCCAACTGAAATTTCAATTTCAGGACATTCTACTGATCCTTCGATTCCTTCCATCAACAAATAGACACTGTCTCTAGTCGCTAAAGCTTTGGCCTTAAAGGTACTTTGATATGGCATTTCATAACGACGCAAATTCGTTATCCAAGCAATTGAATCAAGTGCCGTAATAAAAAAGGCTTCACCAGGATTGAGAATTCTTTGGCATTTTGACAGAGTAGACTCTCCAACTAAATCGAGAGAAAGTTCGTGAATTTTTTTCTCTGATTGAATTGATTTAAAATCAATCACAGCAGCAAGTTCTCCATTATTAAAAGATTTTACTTTGGCGATTGCCGAAAATTCTTTGAACAAAGAGAGGTCGATTCTATCGCCCTCAACTCCTAGATGTGACCATTTTTTAGCCGTAATCATTTCCTTCATAGCGGCCTGAAGGCCCGTGCCATAAGGGCATTTAAAGACTTCAACAAAACTTGGGTCAGCTTCGAGATCGGCTTGCTCATAATAACGGCCATCGACGAATAATTGGACAGAACCTACCAGAGGAACAATGACTTCGGCCGTAGAACCTGTAAAGTTACTCACATAATAGCGGTGACAATCTTGAAGTGGCACATACTCATTAAGAAAAATATCATTGGTTGAGATGTAAAAAGCATCAAGCTTTTGGGCCTTCATAAAACTTTTCAATTTTAAGACATTGGCTTTAATTTCTTCTGAGGATAAAAAACGTTCTTTTGACATATGACTAAACCTTTTTGCTAAAGTTTTGGGAACTAGCTGACGATAGAGGGCCTGTGCATTATAACCTATTGAAGTGAGTATATGAAATCAAAACTCAACCCTACTTATATAATTGTTGGACTATTTTTAGTAAAAGTGGGGATTTTCGACCATTTTAGAAACTTCCCCCAACATCCGCCTAGTCGAGTCATCGCTGCCGAAAGTGCTCAAACTAGCAATTTAAGACCTATTCGTTAATTAAGGGTTTCGTAATAAGTTCATAAAATGCTCACCTCGATGTGCATAATTCTTAAATTGATCAAAAGAAGGAAACCCTGGAGAAAATAAGAGTATCGCTTGCTCTGTGCTTGCATGGGAGCGCATATCCTTTAAGGTTTCTTCTAGGGTAATTGTTTTCTTATAATCAACTATCCCTTTTAATTCAGCTTCAATCTCTTGGGCCATTTCTCCAATCAAATAAAAAGAGTGAACGCGCTCTTTGAGAAAATCGAGGTACGGAATAATAGAATCCCCATGCCCTCTTTTTTTTCCACCAATAATTAAAAACAATTGGCCCTTAAGTCCTTCCATGGCTTTTACCGCAGTGATGGTAGCATCCCAATTTGTACTTTTTGCATCATTATAGGCGATAAGTGATTTAGCAAAACCTGAGACATCACTGACATATTCAATACGGTGATGGACTCCTGCAAATTGATCAATTGAGTACTGAATCGCCGATTTTGGAAGTTTTAAAACACCTGCAGCTATCAAGATAAAATTGAGATTCACTAAATTGTGAATTCCTGGAAGTTTAAATTTTGTAAGATCGAAATCAGTCATTGGATTTTTAGTTGGATGATCAGTGTGAACACAAAACTTTATTCCCTCTTGAGTACTCGCCCAAACAGCTATGAGAGGAAAATTCTCGGGGTAAATAAGGACATCTCGATCTGTAAAACGGTTGGTTATATTAAATTTAGAGCGAGCATAATCTTCTATATTTTCATACCGCTCACCATGATTTTGATAGAGGTTGAGAATGATGGCGATATCAACATGAAAATGCTCAAGGCTTTCTAACTGGAAACTTGAAAGTTCTAATAAGATAAAATCAGATGCAGGTTTTAAGTTATAGACTTCCATTGCATAATCACAAAATGGAACTCCAATATTTCCACCAACAAAAACTTTTTTTCCCGAGGCTTCGATCATTTCGCCTAAAAATGTTGTCGTCGTCGTTTTACCATTTGTACCAGTTATGCCAATGATGGGTTTTAATTGATTCGTGATTTCTAAATAGCGATAAGCTAATTCAAGTTCACCCCAAATAGGAATCGAATGAAAATGCGGATTGTCTTTTAAGAGAGGGTGATCTCCAGGGATTCCAGGAGATAAGATAACTAATTCTATTTCATTTAAGACACTATTTAATAGAGGATCATTTTCAGAAAAGCATTGAGACTTATTAATATATTGAAGAACTTCTTGAGTCGCCCAAGACTCTACAGAACCGCTATTAACTGCCCAAATTTGAGCCTTTTGACTGCTTAAAAAGCGAATAGCAGATAGACCAGAAACACCTAATCCAAAAACTAATACTTTTTTATTATTCACAAAATTATTTAAATCAAAATTTGTCTTATTCATGCTAAGAATTCTACCCTATGAACTTAAAAAGTCAGGCCCTGGGGCTCCAAACATTCCTTAGTCAATACACCCAATTATGGAGTGAAGAAATAATGAATGAGTACCCACGCACAATTAAAGCTTATCCTAAAGAATGGATTGAACTTCTCGATGGTCTCACTGAAAGTGAGCTTTTTGCTATAGATGGAAAATTTATCATTGATAAAATCCAAGGTTCAACATTTGCAAAGTTTATGGAACAGGCCAATTCTTTAAGTACTGTTGACTTTCAAAAAAATTGCCAGGAAATTCCCCTGGAAGATTGGGCCTATAATGGCGTCAAAAAAAAGAAGCGCCATGAAATTCAAAAAATTGCTCCGGTCATTTCGGAGCTTAAAAAAAACAATCAAATTGATTCAGTCGTTGATATTGGTGGAGGAGTGGGCCACCTCTCCCGTGTCCTAGCTCATTACCATTCTATTCCCACTATAAGTCTTGATCGAAACCTTGAATTTCAAAAAATTGGAAAAGAAAGATTAAAAAAATACAGAAGAATAGAAAATGCGGCAGAAGTCGAATTTGTTTCACTTAATTTTGGAAGTGACATTGACAATCATGATTTATTAGCACAAATCTTTAAGCCGAATTCATTTGGGCTTGGACTTCATACTTGTGGACCTCTGGCGAACACTCTCATTAACCAAACAATTGAATTTAAAACAGCAGGTTTACTCAATTTTGGATGTTGTTATCACAGCTTGGATCCCAAAAATGATTTCCCTCTTTCTCAATTTTATAAATCCAATAATCCGCTTCACCTAAGTTTATACTCACTCACTCTGGCCACTAGAAGCCATGGTCAAATGACCATCTCTGATTACCAAACTAAAGAAAGAGTGAAGTATTATCGTTATGCACTCCATCTTTTCTTAGTCCAGTATTTTCAAAAAAAGGATTTTATTGAAGTTGGAGAATGCAATACCCGTATTTATTGGGGAGCATTTTCAGATTATATTTCGATGAAATTAAAAGAACTAAATATTGAGCACCAATTTTCTGAACTTGAATTTAATCAATTCTTTGATTTGGCAGAAACTAAAATGAAACTTCGAGAGATGTGGTTATGCAATTTAATAAGATGGCAATTAGGTCGAACTCTTGAGGTCTATCTTTTAATAGACCGCTGTCTTTACTTAGAAGAACAAGGATTTAATGTATCGATTGCTCAGTATTTTAAAGAAGCGCTTTCTCCCAGAAATATTGGGATACTCGCGCTTATAAAAAAATAAACTATCTTAAAAAGAGCATATCGTAATATTTTGGAAGACTATAGAATTGGTTAGGAACTAATTCTTCCAGGTCATTACAAAGAGTCGCCATTTGAGTACTAACACTCATTAATTCCGATGCAATTTTCTCTGCGTACTTTTGGTGATCAGAATGATCCCCTACTAACTCTTTATTTAAACTTTGAGAAAGAGCGTATACTTCATCAATTTTCGAAGAAACTTTTTTATATGATTCCATTTCAAATTGCGAAGACACTCCTATGGCCACTTGATTTTTAATAACTTTAGAAAGAACATTTTTATATTCTAAACCAGAAGGTATGACAAACTGATGGATCATATCAATCATTGTTTCAAATTCAATTTCGCGAATTTTTATATACCGCTCTAAAAGGATATTGTAACGAGCATCGATTTCTTCGGCTTTAAAAATGCCTAGCTTAACTAAAAAGTCATAAGTCCCAGCTTCAGTCATTGTCTTAAGTGCTTCTGGTGTTGTACGAAGATTTGGCAATCCTCTTTTAGCAGCTTCTGTTACCCATTCTTTTGAGTATCCATCACCATTAAAAACAGCTTGGAAAGATTCAGTCGTTAATTTTTTTGTTAAATTCATTAACGCTTGATCTACACTGACACCCGTTGCAAGAAGTCCTTCTAAATAAGTGTTCGCCTCAATCATCACTTCTGTCACTGCCGCATTTAAAATAGTCATTGGAAAACCAATGGCCTGACTAGACCCAACAGCTCTGAACTCAAATTTATTTCCTGTAAAAGCAAAAGGAGATGTTCTGTTGCGGTCAGTATTATCTTTTAAAAGATGGGCCAATTGATTTGTTCCTAAATCCATGACCTTGTTATGAGTTGGAGTAAAAGATTTATCCTCAGCAATGGCGTGAAAAATTTTATGAAGTGTATCACCTAGGTATGCTGAAATAATACTTGGAGGAGCTTCGTTTGCTCCTAAGCGGTGATCATTTCCTGCTCCTGAAATGGCCATGCGAAGTGGTTTAGCGTGGCGATGAAGGGCCTGAACAATTACTGCAACAGTTGCTAGGAATCGTAAGTTTTCATGGGGCTCACTACCTGGCTCAAGTAAATTTAATCCAGTATTATCACTCATCGACCAGTTCACATGTTTACCAGAACCGTTAACACCGGCAAATGGTTTTTCGTGAAGTAAAACCATCATTTCATGTTTTTCAGCGACTCTCTTCATTGTCGTCATAATCATTTGATTATTATCGGCCGCAACGTTTGCTTCCGAAAAAATGGGTGCTAACTCAAATTGAGCAGGAGCAACTTCATTGTGACGAGTTTTTGAAGGAATTCCCAAACGATGAAGTTCATAGTCAAGCTCTTGCATGAAAGCTAAAACTCTATCGGGAATTAATCCAAAATAATGATCTTCTAATTGTTGATTTCTAGTTGAAAGGGCACCAAATAAAGTTCGTCCTGTCATGACTAAATCGGGACGAGCAAAATAGAAAGCTTTATCAATTAAAAAATATTCTTGTTCCGCTCCACAAGTCACATGAACATTTGTTGTTTCTTTGTGTCCGGCCAATTGTAAAAACTTTGTCGCAACAGTATTTAGTTTTGAAATTGATCTTAAAAGTGGAGTCTTAATATCGAGAGCATCCCCATTGTATGAAACGAAAGCCGTAGGAATACAAAGAGTGCGTCCATTAATTGATTCAATTAAAAACATTGGTGAAGTTAAGTCCCAAGTTGTGTACCCGCGAGCTTCAAAAGTTGAGCGCGATCCACCGTTAGGAAAAGATGAAGCATCTGGCTCACCTTGCATAAGTTGTCCAGCAGACAATCTCTCGATTGCTCTACCTAATTTATCAAATTGAAAAAAGGCATCGTGCTTTTCTGCAGTTCCACCAGTTAGGGGTTGAAACCAATGACAGAAGTGTGTAGCGCCATTATTGACGGCCCATGAAGTGACAGCATTCGCAACTGCTTCAGCGTGTTCTTTCTTAATTCCTTTTCCTTCTTCAATTGCTTTGACGATGTCTTTTTTAACAGCATCAGAGATGTCCTCAGAGGTTTTAAAGTCAAACGTTAACTCTCCATAGTAATCACTTACTCTGGTGGTTAGGCCGCGATTGTCTTTAGGAATTTCGAAATGTCGCGGGGTTCTTGATGTGGCTTTGTTGCGGATAGCAGAAACAGCATCTCTAAGATCGCTAGTCATTGGGCACCTCCTCAAATTTTTGTGAATTCGCTTAATTAAATTCGTTGAGGAATAGTAAAACTAATTAAACGAAGATTAAAGAGTTTTTAGGCACATCAATACGGCGATTGTAAAAAAAAGAACAATTGTCCCAAGCGTTGCTTGCATTTCTTCTGGCATTTGAGTTCATCCTGTTGCAGTTCATTTTAGGTTTGTACTTATATGACAAAATTATTTGAATTCTGCAACAATGATTAGCTCGGATATTAAGTTAAGCTCCAAATCCTATAAAAATTTCATCATTTATATGGCCCCAAATTTATTTGGGGTTTAAATATTTTTCCGCTATTGCTTTATTAGCAACCGCAATGCTTTTTAATTTTCTAGGAGTCACTCCCACTCTCAAAGATAAATTTTGAATAGAAGACAATCGACAAATCGTCACTTCGTAGGTTTCATTTACTTTTAAAAATTTACCAAAATCATTAAAACGATCTTTGAGTATTCTCAATCCGTTGATGGCAATGATTTCATCTCCGGCATTTAAACCGGCCTTGAATGCCGGGCCATCTATTGATACTGCACGCGCTTGAACACGGTCATTGATAAATTCTGGGTCAAATCCTAAATAAGGAGTCTCTGCTGTCTCCCAATTAAAAGTTAATCCGGCCTTTGTAAATAGTGTTTCCAAGTCTAAGTCATCAGTCGTAGAAGTCATTGTTTCAAAGGTATTTCGTATTTCAGCTCCACCAACCTCTTCCACCATTTGAAAGACTTGTTTAGAAGTTAAACCTCGTTTTGGATTTTTTTGGTAATCAGACCATAATAATTTTAAGAAATCATTGATACTTTTTTCTTTTTCACTCAGTAAAATATTGAGTGCAAAAAAGACGATTCCACCTTTTAAATAATAACTAATACTCGAGTTATTTGAATTTTCATCTGGCCGATAGAGCTTTATCCAAGCATTAAAAGAAGATTCATCTAATGAGTGGAATTTTTTTCCGGGAATTCCATAATATCGATTGAGATTATCTTTTTGCATATCAAGGTATTCATCGAGAGAAATCAGTCCCATTCGATAAATAAAAAGTTCATCCATTAAAGAAGTTAATCCTTCGGCCAACCATAATAAGTTAGTCGTTGCTTCTTTTAAATAATTAAATGGACCAAACTCAAATGGTCTAATACGTTTGACGTTCCATGTATGAAAATATTCGTGAGAAACCAGGGCCAGGTAATTAATATAGCCAGAACGATTTGTCAGTTGAGTTGGGCAATAGTGAAGAGCAGTAGAATTGCTATGTTCTAGGCCTCCGTAAAACCCAGGAATAAAATGGTTGATAAATAGGTATTGGTCATAAGGAACTCCCCCCATGAAATTGGCAATATGTTCAACTATTTTTTGAGTGTCAGCTTTAATATTTTCTTTATGAGGAAACTGTTTTCCATAAAAGGCTAAGTGGTGATCCACGCCTAACACTTGGAAGCCATCCGTCTCATGACACCCTATCTCAATTGGCGAATCAATGAGTGCATCATAATGAGGGGCGGAGTAGAGAAAAAGTTCTCGTTTGGGAGAAATATCTTTAAGTGCAGTACTTACTTTTGACCAATTTGCAGGAAAATGCAGTTCAATTGTGGGTTCGATTATATTTTGATTAAGCACGCCCATTAATAAAGTTGGTAAATGTAAAAAGGCATGGGACTGATCAACGTGAGATGTTCTCACAGTTAATTCATGACAAAATACCCAATAAGTTAAGGTGAAGGAGTCATCTGATTTTTTTAAATGACTCTTCTCCCAATTAATTTGAAAAACGGAAACATCAGTTTGATCAACTTGAAGACGTTCTCCATTTTGAGTTGTTGCTTCAAGTCTTGAAAGGTGGCGTGAGTATTCGCGCATTAAATATGAACCAGGACTCCATCTTGGAAGAAAAAAGTCCAGTGTTTTTTCATTAGTTTCTTTTTTTCCTTCAATTTGCACGCGAACTTGGTGCGTCGAAGGTGAATCAATGGTGAGTTTATAGCGAAGTCGCATAATAAATCCTTTTTTGACTTGTAAAATCTTTTTTGGTTGGATAGTAATCGAAGTTAACAATAACACTTTCAATATCTTTTCGCATGGAAAATTACATGGGATTTAAACAAAACAAAGTTAATAAGGAATTGGTGCTTCCACCAGTGATCATGTTCACCGAAAGAGCATTATCTCAACTTAAACTCATCTTAGAAAATGATTTTACTCTCGCCAGTAAATATTTCCGCATCGTCGTTTCTGGCAAAGGATGTGAAGGATTTACTTACGCCGCGGGATTTACTGATTTAAACGAAGATGATTTTTTAGTGAGAATTGCCAATACAGATGAAGAAATTTTTCTATTAGTCGATCCTTTTGCAGCATTTTACTTACAAGTGGCCTCAGTTGATTTTGTCCAAGACTTTGACCTCGACGCTGAAGGATTCGTCATTGTGAATCACGCCCAAAGTGAATTCAAAGGAAAATTTTGGAGAGCTGCACCTGAAAAAACACCTCCTGTTAAAGATGGTGAAATCAATGCTTGATTTTCGCTACCTTAAAGCATTTATGCTAACAGCGAAATATTCCAGTTTCTCAAAAGCCGCCGAAGAACTCAATATTGCCCAGTCGGCAGTGAGCCGCCAGATAAAACTTTTGGAAGATTCACTTTCAGAAGAATTAATCATTAGGTCGAGTAAAAAAGTTATCCTCTCTGAAAAAGGAAAAGAACTTTATCACGCTTCATTAAGTTTTGAAAAAACTTCACTCCAAATTTTTGAACGCGAAGATCAATTAAGCCTCTCTATTGGAATCCTTGAAGGACTTTTGAAGACATGGTTTACCCCACTCTTAACTGAATACTTAAAGAACCAAGTTCGCGATGTCAGTGTTCACGTCGCCGATATTCCTGAGCTTAAGCATGGCATAGAAGAAGGGCGTTTTGATGTCATCTTCGGTACTGAAAATATTCAATCAGAACTCGTTACTTCCCTCAAACTTTTTGAAGAAAAATTAGTTCTCATTGGTTTTGGCGAAATCAATCGCAAAAAACTTCACGATCACCGCTGGGTCGTATTCTCTAATAATGATCACCTTTTTAAAATTAGCAAAACTAAAAGCCAATCCATAATTATGGTTGATTCATTTTCTTCAATCATCTCCTTGGTTAAAAATAATGTAGGAATTGCCATTGTTCCCGATCATTTAATTAGTAAAGAGGATAATTTAAAAGTTCAAGAAATAGCTGGACTACCATCTTCGCAAATCTACTTAAGCACTCTCAATCATAAAAAAATGCCTGATCGAATAAAAGCCTTAGCTGATATTGTGAAAAAAAAATAATTGGGGTTTGAATTACCTTGAAATCGAAGTTGGTGCACTTTCATTTTGGGCATACATTTCATCAATTTCTTTACAAGACACTAAAGTTGTTTGAGACATTTTATCCATCGAATACAATCGACGAATTTTTTGTGGAATACTTCCAACACTGCATGTATCGATTTCCCATAGCGAAAATGAATCTAATAATGACCCACTTAACATTCCTTTAGTCGCCCAACTATTGGCAACTTTTTTTTCTCCATTAATAAGAGACTGATGATAAATTTTTAAATTTTTATCAATGGAATCAGGAAACCCGGCCGGTAATCTGGTTTGTGAAATTCGGTGAGCAGCAATTGTACATTCACTTACAATGTGTGCATTATCAGAAGTCATAGTTGCTTCAGAACAAGGTGTTAGCGCAAGACAAATCTTATGTTCATAAATTATCAGCAATCTTCGCTGCTCATCTATTGGTATTTTACTTTTTAATAGATCAGAAGATTGAAGTTTGGGTGCTGTCCACTCCTTCCATTTTCCTTGTACATGAGAGATCTGTGTAAACCCTAGTGTAAAAATAAAAAAAATAATTTGATTTTTTATTCTATTCATTCGCTTTTGAAGTCTGAATTTGAGGGGAGCTCATAGGAGAAACTGTGGAGTCCAGCTCTTCAAAATAATCGTGAAAATACCCACGGTAATAATCTTGGGCCTTATTAAATTTTAAATTTTTCGTATTAAATAAATCAACCGCATTATAGCTTTCAGTACTATAAGGGCCAAAGCGTCCGGCCTGAGTAACAAAGACCATTATCTCTTTAGCATCAGCAGGTTTATCAGGCATGAATTTTGCGACCCATTCATCAGTTGAGACTGCATGTTCTAGGTCAGTATCGAGGACTAACCAACCTTTTTCCCCCTTAACCATTCCAGCTACGTGATGCCCCCATTTTCCCATATCTCCTGCAATCCATATTTTCTTAATGGCTTCAGGATGGACATTTCTAATGATGGCTTCCATATGAACGATCGTTGCTCTTCCAAAACAAAAACCAATTGTTCCATCAGGGTCGTAGCAATCATGATTAACATTTACTTTTGTTTCTTTCATTGCTTTGTAGATCACTTCGCCTTCATCTGCAGTCACATAGTTTTTCTTTCCTGCGATTGGCTTAAACTCAATCCCTTGAGTTAATATTTTTTGTAAGTTTTTATTATTTGTAATTATATCTGACTCGTTTAATTTTTTTTGTATCTCAATTAAAGACGTATCTCCATAGCTGGCCTCTAAATCCTTAAGAGACTTAGAAATGAGTAATCTATCGAAAGCATCAGGAATGGGAATTTTGTAATTAATCATTGAATTCAATATACTTAAACAAGTCTGAAAACTGGCCGGCGTTCTAGGGCCAATATGTTCTTGAAGTCCCGGTGAACTACAAGAAAGTAAATTGACTAGTAAAATAAATAATAGGTTCTTAAATGGTGACTTTATTTTCATAAAGTATAATCGACAAGTAGATGGGCCAACTTTAATTACAATTTTTCATCCTTGGCAAAATTCGACCATCTTCACATAAGTTTAGCTCGTGATGTCCGCCAGAAAGTTTTAACTTAGATAAATTATACTTTTTTTGCAGTGGCATCAACCGACCAAGCCGATCAGGTA
Organism: Bacteriovoracaceae bacterium; assembly: GCA_947377285.1. GTDB lineage: Bacteria > Bdellovibrionota > Bacteriovoracia > Bacteriovoracales > Bacteriovoracaceae > Bacteriovorax. The sequence continues at coordinate 62,837 of CANCFT010000010.1, read as the reverse complement.
CAGCATAACTCCACTGAACAGTTACTGATTTTGCTTTTTCTCTATTAAAAGCAAAATAAGCACCTTCTTCATTTTGCGATGGTAGGGATCCACTATTATATTCCACATTAAAAAAGCGAACATTTTTATCAGTTGTTAATATAACACTCGATGAGAGTCCATGAAAATTACTTTTTTTACCTTGAAGATGGAAACGAACAGAACTTCTGCCTTCGCGTTTTGTCTGATTTTCAAAAAGATAAATCCTATTATCTATATCACCTGCGCGAGTTTTACTTTGGCCTGTGATAAAATCCATAACTCCATCTCTATTTACATCTAGGGTGACAGTCCCCGCAGGATTCATGATATTAATTCCTAGCTCTCGAGATTTATCAGAGTATGCATGGTCTGTCGCTTGTTCAAAAAAAACTAATCGCGAATCAGGCGGGAAGCCCGAGTTATCAATAATTAAATCATTGAGACCATCTAAATTATAATCAATCCAGACTCCACGGTGATCTCCTTCTGACCATTTAAGTTTTTCACTTGATCGAAGAAAATCTGAACGAATAAATTTGGGAGGAAAGGACTTACTTGTTCCTGAAAGCATACAAGATTTATCTCGAGACTCAGGATCGCTATCTTTGGACATATTGCCCACTACTACATCAACAATTCCGTCGTTATTATAATCTCCACAGAGATTAAAAAATGAATTACCACCGCCATGAGTTTCTATATTTCCATCTTCGTCTGCGGCAAATCCAGACTCAAGTCCGTAATTGACAAAATTTTTGCCATCTAAGTTCATCCATAATTTATTATAGTGGCCATTAGAATTTGAAGTTAAAATATCTGGAAAACCATTTTGATCAATATCACAAATTGAAGCTCCAAAAGTAGGTGTCGCATTGGTATAAACTTTATCAGTTTTATTATAATCATATTCGCCTCTTAAGGCGTTTGAACTATCGCTAAAATTAAATCCATTTCCTTTTAATAATAAATCTGGAACTGGCTTTGGTGATTTATCTTTGAAAGAAAACCAATTAGATAAAAATAAATCAATTTCACCATCTAGATCATAGTCAAAAGCGACAATACTTGAAGTGGGAAGAAGCCCCGTTGGAAGTGGAGATTGTTCTTTATAGTGAATTGTTTTTTCTAAACCTGACCCTTCAATCACACCCTTAAAGATCCTAGCTGGGTATTGAGTCATCTCTGTTTTTTGATTAAGAGTTCCAACAATTAAATCATAAATTCCATCATGATTTAAATCGACAAAATTTAAATAACTCGCGCGGATTAAACTATCAAATGGACTTTTGCCAAGAATGAATTTATTTAATTTTGGATTAAAAAAATAAAATTTTGGGGCAGCATAATAATCATCGAGTGTGACTAAATCAGTATAACCGTCGTTGTTAACATCGACTGCATACAGGTGGACAGCTTGAACACCCTCTAGTCCATATTCACGAGTTTTATCTAAAAAAATTTTTGATGGAGTTTCTGGCCCCATAGAAAATTGAGGCAGTTGTACCACTGGATTTTGGGGTAAAGAGGGATTTATCAGAGGGAGATTGTTCACTTGGCGATGAGAACAACTGGCGAGTAAACCCGCCAGTAAAAAAATATAAATACAAAAGCCATTTTTAGAAATCGATAATATCAAGCCCATATCCTCCAAATTTGACAACCGATTCAGAAATTTTAATAACTGTCTTGTCGCTATTTGAAGTCATGCTTTTTGCATTACGAGTAAATCTTCGACGAGCATCTTTGCAAATTTGCTTTGTCATTCTTAACACATAATCTTTTTGCTCTTGATTAGCTTTTGAACTATTTAAAATGGCGGTCGTTCGAGAAATAACAGCACACATAACATATAAATCAATTACCATATCTGCCAGTCTGCCTTGCGGAAGCTCGTTATCGATAATTTTTTTACCGTATTTAATTAATGAATCTTCTACAGCTATAGCAAATTTCCCTAAACAAGAAGAAAATTTTTCTGCTTGTTCTTTTAATTCAGGGTGTGCTTTTGTTAATTGTTTAGACCCCATCATATTAGAAATTCTTTTGCGGGCAAATTTGGTAAATACACCCAATGATTTAATAGGATCCTGAAGAGCAGAAGAAACTTCAGAAATTTTCCCCAATTCTTTCATATCTTCAGAAGGTCCTCGCACGCCAGAAAGAGCAAGTAAGCAACGAAGAATTTCATTTGTCCCTTCAAAAATTAATTGAATTCTTGAGTCCCTCATGATTCTTTCATAAGGATATTCTTTCATATACCCGTTACCAGCAGCAATTTGCATTCCCATATCAATCGTTTGCCAAAGACATTCAGATCCAAATACTTTACAAACAGCGGTCTCCATATAGTAATCATTCATGCCTTTTGTCATATTGCCTGTTGATAAATACACAACACTTTCTGTGGCATAAGTCATCTCGGCCATCTTTGCCAGTTTTGATTGCACTAATCCAAATTCAGCAATAGGTCTATCAAACTGCTTTCTATTTGTTGCGTGTTCTGTTGCATGTCTAAGAATCGTTTTCATTCCGGCAACACATCCAGCTCCTAGTGAAAGCCTTCCAGAGTTTAAAACATTCATGGCAATTTTAAATCCATGTCCTTTTTCGCCAAGCAAATTTTCTTTTGGTACAATAACCTTATCAAAATAAACTGCCCGTGTTTCACTTCCTCTAATACCCATTTTATTTTCTTTTTCACCAAAAGAAATTCCATCTCGTTCTTTTTCGACAATAAAACAGGAAATTTTTTCCACATTTTTGCCATCTACAACATGATCTGTTTTACAAAACACAGAATAAAACCCAGCTAAACCGCCGTTGGTGATCCATAATTTTTGCCCTGTAATTGTATAGGTTCCATCACTATTTTCAAAAGCTTTTGTTTTGATTGAATAAGCGTCAGAACCAGAACCAGGTTCAGTTAAACAAAAAGCAGCAATTACTTTTCCAGTGGCGAGCAATGGTAGCCATTTCTTTTTTTGAACATCATTTCCTTCATTAATAAGTGCTCGGTAACCAATTGATTGATGAGCTCCAACCATTGTTGCAACTGAAGCATCGTATGAAGCAACTTGAGCAAACACTCGGCAATAAAGTGTATAATCTAATCCAAGACCGCCTAATTCTTCTGGAACTGCGAGACCTAATAATCCCATCTCCCCCAACCCTTTTATTACGTCATCAGGGATATGGGATTCAGTATCAAATTTTTCGCCATTAATATTGTTTTTAGCAAATTGATCAATCGCTGAAGTCATTTCTTTGGCCACTTCAACTTGTGAATCTGAAAAATGGGGAAATGGAAAAACTAAACTTTCATTTATTTCTCCGAAAAAAAATCCACCTACTACTGAATGAAAGTTACTTGAATCATTACTTGCCATTTTTAATCACCTTTATTTGGAGTATAATTAATAATAGAATACTCAATCTTTTCTAAAAGGAAAGCAAAACACAAAACCACATGTTTTAATCGGGTATATTTATATTCATAATTTACTTGCTGTGAATGGCCTATGTTCTTAGAATGGTATAATAACAATAAAAAGCTCCACCATGGAAGGTGACTTTGGATTTGAATAGAATCGAATCTAATTTAACATGAAGTTAAAAAAATATGAAAAAGTTTACATTTGGTTTTCTCGATCGCTTTAAAAAATCCAAATCAGTGGAACCTGAAAATCAAAATCCCAATAAAACTCATTCTGAAGTTAAAATCCATGATGTTACCAAATTAACAGAAATAAAACATAATGAATCAAGTCCTGGCTTACCTGCCGATCCCACAGCTTCACATTCAATTTATGAATCCAAAGAAAGTCCTGAAGAATTTGCTGAAAAAACTCTGGGGGACTTCAATTTAAATAAATACCAGAAACAACTTCAAGAATCAGCGCTGGAAAATGAAAGTAAAATCAACCAGGAAGCTGACACAGTAACCGAAGCACCAAATAAATTTAAATTTGAAGAAATGAAATTTTCTAATCCTGAAGATAAAAAGAAAAATAAATTTAGTTTTCCCAAATTTGACTCACAAGAAATTACCAAGAAATTTAAAAATACATTGTCCGGCAAATCAGCAATTAAGAGTCTAGACAAATTTAGTTGGAATGATTTTGTACTACGCGTTTTTTCCCCATATACCAGAGGGAAAGTGCATGGTGGATTTATTATTCTTTTAGTTTTTGTAATAACTTATATGCTTGGAAAAACATTTGCTTTATTTATAAGTAATTCTCCCCCAGTAACTAAAAGCGCTCGTTCTACAATTTCAATTCCTCTAGAAAAAGTAGATACAACGATACAAGATTTAAATAAAATTACTGCAACAAATCTTTTCAATGCTAAAGACAGTGACAAATCTGCTGACCTTGTTAGCGCTAAAAAAGATATTGATAGTATCATTTGTCTCGATGCAGATAGACCAACGTCACTTCAAATTAAACTCTTAGATACAATTGTCTTACAAGATTCAGTTAAATCTGTCGCTTCAGTTCAAATTCGTGGAAGTTCAGAACTTACAAACGTTCGCGAAGGTGAAAAAGTAGATCAGATGGCCGAAATTTCAAAGATAAATAGAATGAAACTCATTTTAAAAAATCTACAAACGGGTGACTGTGAATATGCAATAACAGATGCTGAACCAGAAACACCAATGCCAAATTTAAATATTATTTCTGCAAAAGCTGGTAAATCTCTCTTCAAGAGTTCTAATCCAAATATTAAAAATTCTGGCAATAGCTTTAAAATCAAAAGAGCATTCCGTGATTCTATGATAACAAATATGAGTGATGTCCTCACACAGGCCAAAGCAGTACAAATTACTAATCCAGATGGTTCGTTATGTTTTAAAATGACTGAGGTCGTTGCAGGAAGCCTTTACTCACAACTCAATATTCAAGAAAACGATATTATCTGTAATATCAATGGAAAAAAGATTGAGAATTTAAATGAATTAATGGGCCTACTTGGACGAATCAAAGAAATTGATCAATTCCAAATTGGCTTGACAAGAAATGGTATGTCCGAAAATTTAGATTATGGATTTGAATAAAAGAATTTATCAATAATAAGGATTCTAATGAAAAAAATTGAAATGAGCAATATTCGATGGCTCTCACCAGTACTCTCAGCAACGCTGATTTTGAGTGCCGGATTATCACCTGATGTTATGGCACAATTTGATAAATACAAAAGTAAAACTAAATTTAGTAAAACTAAAGCGTCTTCCCCAATTAAAAAAAATAGCGCGATGACTCCCGAAAGTATAAGTATTCCTGATACCAGTAAATCGGCAAAATCACTTTTAAAAGACACTACAAATTTTGTCCAATCAGATGATGAAAGCTCTGGTGGTGAAGAAGGTGGCGACACCAGCGGTGAGGCAGATGGCTCAAACGCTTTAGGAGATAATGAAAATTCTGGACCAGATACGTTTGGCAGACCTGGTGCTAAGGGAGTTAAACCTAATAAGATTGATAAAAAATACGTAAACTTAAATCCCGAAACTGCATTTGGACCAGAAGTAGTGACTAGTTTTGATTTTCCTAACGTTTCAATTCTTGATCTTACAAAACACATGCAAAAACTTACTGGATTAAACCTCATTCTTGACAAAGACATCAAAGGAAAGATTTCTATTTCCTCTCCAACTCCAATTACCATTGGAGATGCTTGGAAAGCTTACCTTCAGGCGTTAAGTATAAATGGATATTCTCTGGTAAAAACTGGTGCCTATTACACCATCGTTAACAACCGCGATATTCGTTACTCTCCTACTACGATGTATACGGGAACTTACACCCCTAATACTGAAAATTATGTGATGCAAATTATTCCGCTTAAATATGTAAACTCAAGAGAAGTTGCCAATTCATTTAGACCATTTATGTCTCGCTATGGACGTATCATTGAAATCAAGCAAACGAACACTGTCATCGTCCAAGAAACGGGAACGCATATTAATCGATTGATGAAACTTATTAAATTTATCGATATTCCTGGCCACGAAGAGTCTCTGCAAATTATAAAAGTTAAAAACTCTTCGGCACAAGAAATTGCAGGACTTCTAGATAAAATTTTAAAAGGAAATGCTGCTGACAATAAATTCAAAACTTCTAGTACCACAGGACAAACTTCTCAAGTCAATATATCTCGAATTATTGCAGAACCTAGAACTAACTCTATTATTGCTATGGCAAATTCTGATGGTGCTCGTGAGCTTCGCGATCTCATTTTAAAATTAGATGTCAAAATTGTCGCCGCTGGTTCTGGGCAAATTCATGTTTACTACCTAAACTATGGGGACTCTGAAGCTTTATCTAAAACACTTTCTTCTTTGGTTGGAAATGTCCCTAAAGCTGGCGGCCTTGGTGGATTAACAAGATTTGCTTCTCCAACTAGTAATACTGCAACAACAGAAACACTATTTAATAGTGAAGTAAAAATTACTGCTGATAAAGACAACAACGCTTTAGTCGTCACTGCTTCACCTACTGATTATGAAACAGTGAAAGCTGTTATTTCTAAATTAGATATTCCACGCGATCAAGTTTACGTTGAAGGCTTAATGATGGAGACTCAAGTTAGTAAGCTTAATAAATTTGGGGTGACTATATTAGGGGCCACAGGTGCTGGGTCACTTCAAAAAGTTGGTACTGGAAACCAAGGTGACTTAACTGCTCTACTCACTAATAATATCACAAGTCTTTCTGGACTTTTTGTTGGTGGTGGAATTGGACATTCATATAGTGTTCCAGGACCTGGTGGAACTAATATTACTGTCAATTCTGTGAATGGATTAATCAGTGCAATAGCTAATTTGAATGGGACTAATGTCCTAGCAACTCCCCAAATTTTAACTCTCGATAATGTCGAAGGCCAATTTGAAAGTGGTGAAAAAGTTCCAACGACAGAAACGACCAATACACCAACGGGTTCTCAGACTTCAAGTAAACTACAAACAGTGACTTTATCTCTAAAAATTACTCCACAAATTAATAAAGCTACTCGATTTATTAAATTAAAAATCGACCAAAAAATTGAAGATTTCTCCAACCGACCTTTGGCAAGTAATGCCGGTGGTGGTGTTGGTACTGTTATACGCTCACTCGCAACAACAGTTGTGGTCCGTGATAAGGATACCATCGCCATGGGTGGTTTAATGAGAGATAAAGAAACGAATACGGTTAACAAAGTTCCACTTTTGGGAGACATCCCTGTTTTAGGTTGGTTATTTAAAAATACCGAAAAGTCCGTCGAGAAAGTTAATTTACTATTTTTCATGACTCCAAAAATTTTAGCACCATATGAAAAAGGTAATTCTGAAAATGTGAAAGATCTTCTAAACAGAAGACAAGCGCACTTAAAAAATTCTTTAACAGGTGAAGATCCATTTGGAACAACAGTTAAAGGATTATACGACAAGGCAAAAAAGCAAGGTCAAGGACCTCTCTATGACACAGCTGAAACTTCAAAATATAAAGAGAGAAACCAATTGCCTGAAAGCCAAGGAATAGAAGCTGATAAAAATAACGAGGCTGCATCTCCACAAATCGATGCACCCGACTATCAGCAAATCATTCAGAATGCGAATGAAAAGACACCTGCCAGCACAGTACAATAGATTAAGATGCGGAGTAAAAGGTGAAAATAAATTCAGATAAAGAACAAATAGATGAGAATGATTTAAATGGAGAAATTACCCGGGAGCGCATTGGGGATCTCCTTTTAAAATATACAAGTTTGACTAATGAGCAGCTGCAAGAAGCTTTAGAAATTCAGCAAGAATCTGGAATGCTTTTAGGAGAAATCCTTTTAAAGAAAAATTATATTCACTCTCACGATATTACTAAAGTCATTTGTCACCAAGTTGATATCCCCTATATTAATGATATTAAAATAGATGAAATCGACCCAAACCTCACAATGAATATTAATATTAATTATGCTAAACAACATGAAGTCCTGCCTATTTTAGCGACAGACTTCAGCGTAACGGTCGTCATGACAGATCCATTTAATTTTGATGCCATTAATGACATTCAAGAAATTTTTAAAAAAGAAGTCAAACTAGTCGTCTCTTCTCCTCTAAAAGTTCAAGATGCGATTAACCGAGTCTATGAAAAAGCTAATCGCAATGTGGTTGATTCTATCGAAGGCGATTTCGATGAAAACCTAGACTTAGATGGACCAATCGATATCTTAGAAGCAGGTGCTGACGAAGCTCCAGTTATTCGTTTTGTGAACTCAATTATTTTTCGCGCAATAAAAGAGCGAGCTTCTGATATCCATATTGAACCCTATGAAAAAGATGTTGTTTACCGCTTTCGAGTCAATCGAGTTATGCGAGAAATATTACGCCAGCCTATAAAAACCCAAGCATCTGTTACTTCGCGTTTAAAAGTTATGACCAAATCTATGGATATCGCTGAAAAGCGACTTCCTCAAGATGGTCGTATTAAAATTAAAATGGCCGGTAAAGATATTGATATAAGGGTCTCGGTCGTTCCTATCCAGAATGGTGAACGAATCGTAATGCGTATTTTAGAAAAATCTAATAGCGTAGCAACTCTTGAAAACTTAGGATTTCATGGACAAGTTTTAAGAACACTTGATGAACTCTCTAAAAGAAAACACGGAGTCGTCTATGTTTCTGGACCAACAGGACATGGTAAAACAACTACACTATTTGCAATGCTTGAACGGATCAATACTCCTGATAAAATGATTATCACAGTTGAAGATCCAGTAGAAATTGAAATGGCAGGTATTTCTCAAATTCAAGTTAATCATAAAATTGACCTAACCTTTGCTCGAGCGCTACGATCGATTCTTCGTCAAAACCCTGATGTCATAATGGTTGGAGAAACCCGAGATTTGGAAACTGCAGAGAATGCAATCCAAGCTTCTATTACGGGCCACTTTGTTCTTTCAACAATTCACACGAACGACGCTTCATCTGCTCCGAACCGTTTAATAGATATGGGTGTCCAGCCATTTATGATTGCATCTTCATTGACAGCAGTCCTAGCTCAACGATTGATTCAAGTCCTTTGTGTTCATTGTAAAGAATCATACCCACCTACTGATTATGATTATCAAATTCTCGATGTCCAATCGATGCCCGAAGGAACCCACTTAAGCAAAGCAAAAGGGTGCCCAAAGTGTAATTACCTAGGCTATTCTGGAATGACTGTTGTTGCTGAGTTATTAATTATCACAGATGATATTCGCCCATTAATATTAAAAAAAGTTGATTCTACGACTTTAAAAAAAATGGCCATTAAAAATGGCATGAAATCTTTAAGACAAGATGCTTTGGAAAAAGTTTTTAAAGGCATAACTTCAGTTGAAGAAATGGTAAGAGCAATTAACGAAGAAGATGAAGAACAGCACTAAGGTCAAAATTAATGGCAATTTTTAATTATAAAGGTCTAGATAAATCAGGTAAAGAAGTTAAAGGTACTCTTAGTGCTGATAACTTGACGGCATCTAAAACCAGAGCAAAAGCTATGGGAATAATGCTCATTGAAATTAATGAGCAAACTTCTAGCAGTATGAAAAAAAATGCCGCTGGAATAAACTTTGGAAACTCAGTTTCAATTGCCGATCTTTCTTTGATGACTAGACAGCTGGCCACTCTTTTAAAAGCTAAAATTCAAGTTGTCGAAGCTTTCACTGCCCTCGTTGATCAAACAGATAACCCACGACTTAAAATTACACTTTCTGAAATTAGACAAAAAGTTAACGAAGGGTCATCTTTAGCTAAAGCTCTTTCAGATTACCCTAAAATTTTTGATAATGTTTATGTCAATATGGTCGATGCCGGCGAAACTTCGGGAACATTAGAAGTAGTCCTTTTAAAATTGGCCGACTTTACAGAAAGCCAATTACAACTCAAAAATAAAATCAAAGGTGCCATGACCTACCCTGTTGTCATGATGGCCGCAGGTAGTCTAATGATTGGGATTATTTTTGTGGTCGTCATTCCAAAAATAACCAAGATTTTTGTGAGCATGAAAAAAGAATTGCCTATTCAAACAAAGATTTGTATTTGGATTTCAAATTTTTTGCTCAATTACTGGTGGGCGGTGATCATAGGCTCAGTAGCTTCGGTCATTTTTACGAAGAGATATATAAAAACAGAAAATGGTCGATCACAATTTGATTCATTAGTTTTAAGACTTCCCATAGTTGGTGAAATTATTACGATGATTAATGTCAGCCGTTTTTGTTCAACCTTAGCGACACTACTTTTATCAGGTGTTCCTATTTTAGCTTCGATGAAAATCGTAGCCAATTTAGTCTCTAATGTTCATATGAAAAAGGCAGTTGATGAAGCCAGGATTAGTATCTCCGAAGGGTCTTCAATTACTGGACCACTTATTAAATCCCAACTTTTTCCGTCAATGGTTACGCATATGATAAAGCTCGGCGAAAAATCTGGGGAATTAGAACCAATGTTAAAAATTGTTTCTGAAAATTATGAAAATCAGGTCAATACAAAACTTAGTGGACTTACATCCGTGTTAGAACCTATAATGATGATAATAATGGGTATGGTTGTAGCGTTTATCGTCTTTTCGGTTGTCGTTCCACTGATTGATGCTAACTCACTTCATAAATAATTAAATTATAAAATAGAATATCTAAATATAGTTATCGGAGAAAATATGGAAAGAAAAGATTTTGAAAGAACACTTCTTCAAAACCAAAATGGGTTTTCATTAATTGAAATCCTTATTGCCCTCACACTTCTGGCACTTGCCGGTACATTTGTCGCCAGTAAAATGTTTGAGCGTTATAATGAAGGTCAAGTAAGTTCAACAAAAATTCAAATGAGTACTCTAGATGAACTTCTAAAAGAATTTAGAAGAAAATGTAATTTTTATCCAACAACAGAACAAGGTCTAGAAGCACTCGTCACTAAACCAAGTGGTGGACGGGAATGTAAAGACTATCCTCAAAATGGTTTCATTGAAGGAAATATTGTTCCAAAAGATCCATGGGATCATGATTTTATTTATGAATCAGATGGTAAAACTTTTAATATTTCTTCTCTGGGTGCTGATGGTGAAGCTGGTGGATCTGGAACTGATGCAGATATATATTTAAAACCTCAGTCTGGAAAATCTGCTCCTGCTGCAAAAGAAGACGCAGGAAGCGCACCTGCCCCTATGGCCCCTGCCGCAGCACCGGCCCAAGGAGACAATAATGAGGCTGCACCTCAATAATCAATTTTTAATTCGACAAAATAATAACCAAGGCTTCACTTTAATTGAAATTTTAGTGGCCTTGGTTTTAATCGCATTAGCTTCAAGTATAGCCATTTCACACCCCTTTTCTTCTAGGAAAGACTTAGATAAAGAAGTCAATTCTATAGAGAGAGCAATTCGGTTTATGTCGGATGAAGCTGCTTTGAAAAATACTGTTATACGTTTGCATTTTATTCTCAATAAAGAACCTCAAGAATACGCGGTAGAATACGGCCCAAGTGACTCATTTATCCTTCCGCCAAAACCTGAATTTGAAACAAAAGTAGAAACAAAAGAAGAAGAAGAAAAAAAGGCCAAAGAATCTCAATCAATCAATCAGAAATTTAATAAGATTTCAGAGTTTCAAGATAAAAATAGTGAAATGCCTGAAAATATCAAAATAGTTGGTGTCGCCACTCCCCAGTCAGAAAAGCTGCAATACTCAGGTGAAGTTTCAATTTATTCATTTCCGAATGGGGAAAAAGATGAGGCACTAGTGATTCTTGGCAGTGATGAAGATATAATCAGTATAAAGGTTAATGCTTTTAGTATGAAAATCGAGCACCAGGTTTATAACCTTGGTCCTACAACTGAAAAAGATCTCTTAGAAAAACAACAGGAAAAAGCTAAAGAAGTTTTTGAAAAATGGAAAAAAGAAAAATAATTTTAAAAAAACTTATAAATAATAAAGATGGTTTTACATTAATGGAGGTCATGATCGCCATAGCTATCTTTACAGTATTTGCTTCGGTCTTTGTTACTGGCCAAGGATTAAATCTTCTAGACTCGAGTAAACTTAAAGATGAAATTTTACTTAAAGATTTTGCCGAAAATAAATTAAACGAAATTATTGTTAACCCACCAGAACTCAGAGATTCATTGACTTTATCCAAAGAAACAAAAGATGTTGTCGCTAATTCCGATTATCAAACAACTGTTGAGTTTAAAAAATTTTATGTTCCAGATATGACAAAAATTAGTACTCCCGATGCTGACTCAAAAGATCAAGAAGAATCTCCACAGGCCCAAATGGAAAAGAAAATATTTAAGATTTTCAAAGAAAATATGGAGAAAATGATTTGGCAAGTTGAAGTTACTGCAAAAAATAAAAATGAAGCAACGACTTTTCGAATTTCAGCTTGGCTCTATAATCCAAATGCCGACGTATCAATCGGTGGATTCTGAGATGAAAATATTTTTAAAAAACGCATCTGGTTTTACTTTAATTGAAGTTTTAATCGCTATATTATTACTAGCATTTATTTCACTTTATACTTATAAAATGATTGATACAAATACTGACACAAAAGAAAGAGTTACTAAAGAAGATCAATTATTAATTCAAACTGTGACGGCCATCAGCCGAATAGACACTGATCTCACTCAACTCTATTCCCCACTCTACTCAAATGCAAAGTTTACCCCAGGCACTGATCCTAATGCCATTTACCAAGATACTTCAACTCCTCAAGGCCTATTTGATGGAAAATCAAAAAATGGACTTATTATTCCACAATTTTTTTCTGAAGATAAATCAACACTGGTCTTTTTTTCAGCATCAAATAGAAGAAAAATGGCCGATAGCAAAGACTCTCGTTTCAACTGGATTAAATACAGCGTTCGCCGAACAGATAAAAGTAACGATGAACCAGATGACCGAAATTTAAATACAATTGGTGAAAGCGAAATCGTTCGCCAAACAATTGCAACCAATATTTATAGTAACGACATCAATTGGGGTGACGTTAAATCGCAAGTCCTATTAACACATGTAAAAACTGCTGAATTTAGTTTTTGGGACGAAAAATCTAAAAAATTTGTTGGCTCCCTTTTAGACTTAAATGAGAATAAAAATATTATACGCGCAATTAAATTAAATTTAATTTGGGTTGATGAAGAAAATCATGAACAAAAAATCGAAAAAGTCTTTCGAGTTTTATACCCCTACTTCAATACCAAACTTGACGATGTCAAATCGACCGATGCCTATGGTGGCAATGGGGCTCCACCAGGAATACCTGATCCTCAAAACCCAGTAAGTCCCAATGGCAGCGATGGAGTTTTTAGATGATAAAATTCCATCATAATACTTTTTTAAAACAAACTCTTAAAAATAATTCAGGAATGGCACTCATCATGGTTTTGGGTGTTATTACTATTTTAACTTTTTTATTGGCCGATTTTACTTTTGAAACTAAGCTCAATAAAATTAAAATATATAACCAACAAGATAAAATTCAAGCTCGATTAAATGCTGAATCCGGTTTAAATTTTGCTATCGCGAAACTCAGACTCTACCAAGAAGGACGAAATAAAATTGAAAAAGACGATGGCTTAAAAACCTCATTTCCAAGTTCCGATTTGGAAGGAATTATCATGCAGCCGTTTGTCTTTCCTATTCCTATGTCTTCAAAGGCCAATATCATTCAACGTTCCGCCATGGATGAATTTGTTAAAAAAACTCTTTTTAATGGTGAATTAAGTGTCACATTTAGTAAAATCTCAGGATTCTTAAACCCCAACGGACTTCGAATACTTCCGAAGTCAAAAACTGACGCTGCCAATCCCGCAGATAATAATGCTGATAATAATGCCGACAATGAAAATCTAGCTAATGGATCTCCAGATCAACAAAAGAAAACACCTGCTGAACCAGCGTGGGTTGTTATTGAAAAGAAAATGATTGAAACGATGCAAAGACTAATTAAAGATAAAAATGATAATGATGAAGATTTTCATACACATTACGCCAATCTAGATGCAAGTTATCTAATTAAAGAACTTCGCTATTTTGTCAGCGACAAAGGCACATTTCAAGATTCAATGTTACCAGAAATTGAAGCAAAATTTATTCAAAAAAATATCACACCTAAATTTGGAGCAATGAGCTCCCTTGATGAGCTGTACTTACTTCCCTCATGGGACGATGCCATTGTAAATCTCATCAAAGACCGTATGAGTGTCCATGAAGTAAGTGTCATTGCCATTAACGAGCTGACAACTGAAGATTTAAAAATATTATTTCCTTCAATTAATAATATCCAAATAGAAGAATTTTTTAAATACCGAGATGGAGATATTGACAAAAAAATTAAAGGTAAAAAATTTAAAGATGCAGAAGATTTTAAAAGAGTAACTGTCTCTGAACTCAATATTCTAAGTGATACAGAGTATGTAGAACGAATGACTTCTTTAAATAACGCAGGCCTTGTAATTGATACTGCTGGTAAACTTTATAAAGTTAATTCTAGAGGTTCGATGAATAATGCCGTCTATAATTTAGTCGCTTTTATTGACTTGCCAATTAAACCAATAATTAAAAAACCTATTCCCAAAGGTCAAACTCCACCTCTTACTGATGGAGAACAGTCTGCAGACGATCCAACGGGTGCCAATTCTGCTCAACCTCCACCAGGACAAAAAGCAAAACCAGAACCTACCCAACTCTTACTCCCTCGGATCGTAGAAGTTAGACTGGAATAGTCGGTTTTTCAAAGTAGTGTATCGAACTATTTTCTCCTATCATTCAATGGCCTTTTTCGTTAAACTTAACTTATGAATATTTTGGCAATTGATGTCGGTTCTTACTCTATCAAATTCGTTGAAGTAAGACCTGAACGAAAGAATTTAATACTCGTCGAGAAACAAGAAATTATTCTTGATGAAGCGAAATCCCATTATCCTAATGCGGAAACCTTGAGTGATCTTCAAAGAGAAGTTGTTGTATCTTTTATCCAGAAAAAAAATAATGACTTAAAAATTATTTTTCAAATTCCCAATGAAATGCTGACGACTCGATATTTAGAAATCCCCGGTACATCAAAAAGAAAAACTGAACAAATTATTCCATTTCAACTAGATGAGAATTTACCTTATTCATTAAGCCATGCTCATTATAGCTCCAGGCTTTACAAACGCTCGGGTGGATTTTCAGTAATTAGTAATATTACTCAGCTAAATCTTTTTAAAGAATTTTTTGGTTATTTTGAAACAAAAGATGCTCAGCCTTCTGTTTTAACTTCTGAATTATCGACAATGCATGCCTATATTGATCATATTCGGATGAATGATACTTGTTGTATTCTTGACCTTGGCCACAAAACAACTAAAGCCTATTTTGTTCAAAATCGCCAGATAGTTTCAAACCATACTTCTTTTGTAGCAGGTAGTTCAATCAATGAAGTTATCTCTAAAACTTATCAGATATCTCATGAAGACGCAGTCATCTATAAACATGAAAATGCTTTTTTATTAACTGATGAACAACTTAGTGAAGTTTCCGTAGAGCAAAAAGAATTTGCCTTATTAATGAAACAAGTTTTAAGTCCGCTTCTCTTGGATATTAAACTTTGGGAAATAGGTCATCGAGTAAAATTTGGTACCGCTATTGAGAAAATTTATATTTTAGGTGGAACATCCCAGATTAATAGTATCGAGAATTTTCTTCATTACCATACTGGTATTAAAATTGAATCGCTTCCACCATTACTAGACTTTAAAAATGATTATAACATCAATGAAAAGAATTTCTGCTTAGTTAAAATGATGGCCATCACTCAACGCGTTCCTAGTAATCTAATTAATTTTTTATCTGGTAAATTTCAAACGGCAACGAATGCTTTTATTTCAATCCATTCAGCAGTGTTTATTTGGGTTAGAACGACTTTTATTGCCCTCTTAATTTTATTAGGGCTTTCTACAGAGAGATTCTTCTTTTTAACAAAACAAGAAAAGGCCCTCGATTCAAAAATTACGGGTCTATTAAAAACACCTTCACTCGATATTAGTCGCAAAGATCAAAAACTATATTTAACAAAACCAGACTCAGTACTAGCAGCACTTAAGAAAAAAAATAAAATTGTTAAAGATGAAGTTAAAACGATTCTCTCTTCGACTCATATAAATGCCCTACGCCCTCTGGCCCTTTTGAGTAAAACAATTAGTTCTAATCCAAATGTAAGTTTAGAAAAATTTTTAAGTGATGGACAAAAAGTTTCAGCAACATTTTCTTCTCAGAGCCCCAATGAACTCGAATTAATGAAGTCAAAGCTTCAAGGTTCTGGATTAGCAGATTTGAAGATAAAGTATCAAACCGGTGCCAATGTTCTCACTATTGATTTTCAAGATAGAGATTAAAAAATGGATAAAACAAAAAGTGCCTTTATAAAAATTGATGAATTTATTTTTCAAAAATTAGACATACTTAAAAATGACCCAGGATTTCAAAAAATAAATGAACTCCTATTCAGTTTAGAAGAAAAACAACAAAAACTATTCGCTCAAATACTTACTTTTAGCTTAATTATCATTCCCTATATTTTTATTCTCGTTTTCTGGTGGGGAAATTCACGATTGAGATTCAATCAAGAAATTAAAATGCAAATATTAGAGCAAATATCAACTCTCAATGGCAACAAAGATGTCAAGGCGACCGTTAGTTCAAGTTACTTGGCCCCTATCGCAATATTAAGCCAAGAGGATTTAGACAATAAAATACGAAATTTAATGTCTTCCAATAATATAGACCAAAGTAAAGTTCGAATAGCCAATTTTACCCAAGCTTCTTCATCATCTAGTTTATCAAAAATTGAAGCTACTGCTGTTTTTCAAAATTTTGGTACGCAAGATTTTTCTAATTTTATGAGAACGTTAATTGACCAAGAAAAATTTAAAATCTTGCAAATAAACATGACAAAAGATAATAATACCAAACTTTTAAACGGTGAAGTTTCGTTAATGCATTTAGGTAAAAGTTCACCACAATAAATAAGAATAAAATGAAAAGAAAAAGAATTCAATACAACGAACTCACAGACGAAATATACGGACCAAAATATTGGACAGCTCCTAAATTATTTTTAATGGGAATAACTTTACTTGGTCTAGGTTTTCTTTTTAACTTTTCACTTGAAGAAAGAATCAATAAATGGCTTGTGGTAAACCTATCTTCTAATGAAGCTTGCCCCATACTTTTTGAAAAAGCTGAATTGTCTTTTTTCTTACCAAAAATAATTATTCGAAAGCCTGTCATTCTCGGAAATTGTTTTGGACAAGTTAATAATCGATTACAACTTCAAGATATAAAAATTGCTTTTAATTCTCCCAGTTTTTATCCTCCAGGAATAAAACTTCATGTTGAAATCAATGAAGGAAAAACCTCCATAAATCTCTACCCCACCATTTCTCCATTTACCCAATTTGTTGATATTGAAGATACTACGATTGATACTAAAATTTTTGGAGTTATGTCCTCAGATAATAAATCGGCCATCTCTGGAATTATTAAAATTGACGGAACACTTAAATTTACATCATGGAATGTCGATGGTGGAAATATTGATATTAAATCAAAAGATTTCAGTTTACCGGCCCAAAATATTAAGGGTTTTGAATTAACTCAAATACAATTAAAAAAATTGGATATAAGTACTCACTTTACGACAAAAAGCACCATGCAAATTGACCGGCTTGACCTAGGACAATCAGGAACTCCGATAGAATTAAAACTTAAAGGGAATTTGTTACTGAGCTCAACAAATTTCTTAAGTTCAGTTCTTCAACTCCAAGGTCCACTCAAGTTATCGAATGATCTACTTGCCAATTTTTCTTTCCTTAAACTTTTCTTGCCCCAAGACAATACCAGTGGTACCTATCAGATGAAGATAAATGGGCCCTTGGGAAATCTAGGACCACCCCAAATAAAATAAATATGTCACCGATAGAAATTGAAAATACTTTAAAATATTTTTTGCAAAAACTCCTACCTCATCATCCGATTAGCGAAGTCTATGATTACGCCACTCTTCCTGGTGGAAAATTATTTAGACCAGGACTTGTCTGGTCAATTCTTCAAGATTTAGATTTAGATCAATTCCAAAAATCTCTAACAGATAAAAACTCGCCACATGCACGACTCGCGTCGGCAGTTGAATTTCATCATAGCTATACGCTCATTCACGATGATATGCCTTGTATGGACAATGATGACATGAGGAGAGGAAAACCAAGCACTCATAAAGCTTATGGCCAGTGGCAGGCTTTATTGGCCGGAGATGGCCTAATAAATATCTCCTACCAACTTCTTACGCATATTAAACACCAGCGCTCACTTGAACTGATGTCTTTTTTTTCTTGGGCCCTTGGACCTAAAGGACTTATCCACGGACAAGTTCTCGACTTATCTCAAGAAATGACAAAAAGTTTCGAAAATACAATCAGGACCCACGAATTAAAAACCGGAAGACTCATTCAAGTAGCAATTGTTGGAAGCAGTTTATTGACTTCAACAACAGAACAAATACCTTTTAAAAAATTATGGAAATTTTCAAGACTGCTGGGAATAAACTTTCAACTTCTCGATGATTTAAGCGAATTAAGTGACGAACAATTAAATGAACACGAACTCTCGGTCAATCCTTGGCTTATTTTTCCAGAACAAACTTACCGTGAAACGCTAAAAAATTTAAATACTTTTAATCAGTTGGCGAAAGAGTTAAAGCTAGTAAATACCAACTTAACAATCAATGCCTACTATCAGAAAATGCTAGAAAATTTTACCCAAAAGCAAAATGTCATAGAAAATCATTTAAATAAAAAATTTGATTTAGAACCAGTGATTCTTTTGATGAAGAGTTTCAGTAAGATTTAAAATTTCACTCAATTTATTTTTAGCTAGCATGAGTTTTTGAAAATCTGACTCAACAAGAACACGTTTAGATTGCGAATACTGTACATGGTTGGATTCAACCAGTTCGGTATGAACATAGTCGCTATGGCCGTCTTCTGCAAAATCACTAAATGATTTTTCGACAAGATGCTCTTTTGGCATCAAGATTTTCATTTCAAATTTGGCTTTTTCAATAGTTAGTTTATCGTCGAAGAGTAACTTCTTAATTAAGAGAATCGCTTCGATATCTTTATGCTCGTAAAGCTTGAGCCCCACTGACGATACAATGGGAGCAATCTCAGTAAACTCTGATTCCCAAAACCGTAAGACATAAGACTTAACACCGGTTAAAGCACAAACCTCATTTATTTTAAATGAGGATTTGTTGGGAATTTCAATTGGTTCTTGCATTGGTAAATTTGACCTTAAAGTTTAATCGTTGTCATCTTCATCTGGATGAAAATCAATATCTTCATCTCCTTCATCGGAATTAGACATAAACGAACTCAAAGCTCTAGCTGATCCTTCTTTAGGAGGAAGTGCTTTGTTCTCATTTCCTTTTTCATCCAATCGATGAGCATATCTCATTGTCACATCTTCTTTTAAAACCTGTGATGGTTTAAAAGTTAAAACGCGTCTTGCTGAAATATCCATTGCGTCTCCAGTTTGTGGATTTCTCCCAACTCGAGTGGCCTTATCTCTGATAGAAAAATTTCCGAATCCTGAAATTTTTACTTTTTCACCCTTAGAAAGAGTGTCTTTTATCACTTTGAATACGAGGTCTACTAAATCCGCTGCTTCTTTTTTTGAGAAACCAGCTTCTTTGTAAACTCGTTCAACTATATCGGCCTTCGTTAGACTCATCATCTTCCTCCCTGAAAATTTGGTCAGTATCCATGTCCTTATATTAACAGGTTAACAAAGAAGGTCATTTATATCTAGTGAAAAATTAAGTAATAAGCGTTTCAAGATCATCAAAATCTATCATCTACTTACATTTAAGCTCTACTTCTTCTTGAGCTTCGTTTTCGGAATTTTTTTAGACATCTCTTTTTCAATTTTCTTTTGAAGATTGTGTTTCTCAGAATCTTTTTGTTTCATCCAAGCAGTAAGTCTTTCATCTACTTCTCTGAGTTCTTCAATCAACTTTTTAACTATTAATGTTTTTGACTTAGCAATTCGGTCAAATTCTTTAAGAGATGCTGTATCGTCTTTTACCATAAGAGCTCGTTTTTCAACTTCTTCTTTAGTCATTCGATAAATAGGCATATCTGCTAAGTATTCAGCAAAAGTAAATTTTTGCTTATCTAAATATTCGACATACGATTTTCTGTTAGTCGATTTAGTGGCGACTTCATATTCTTTGTCTTTAATAAATCGAATGATCTCATTATTTTGACGAATTTTTTTCTCATAATCTTCACATAATAATTCATATCGTCTTTTAACGACTTCTAATCTTTTGGCTCCGAAAATTTCAATAATTTCTTCAGGGTTGTTAAAAATCCTTACCCCGCGCTCAGAAATTAGTGTGTAATTGGGCACAAGTGTAGACGATACAGAAAGTTTTTGAATAACTTCTTCAAGGGGAGGTTGTTGTCCCTTTTTAAATATTAATTCAATTTTAATATCGTTATTTACCGAAGAATCGATAAAATCTTTGAGGTAATCCTCATCTATTTGTTTTGTTAAATAGCGATATATTTTCGTGGCATCATAGCCTCGAGGAAGTTCAGTAATATAAATTGAACCGCCAATTTCTTCAAAACGCATGCTGAAAACTAGACGATTTTTTTCATCAACTTCAATTTTGTTGCGGTAATTATGAACATAACATTTAAGTTTTTTTGCTTTACCATGTTCTAAAAAATGAATGATTGAATCTATTAAATCACGGTGGTGAAAACTAGGAATGACTGATGAAAACCCCGTCCCAATCCCTTCCGCTCCATTCATTAACATTAACGGCAATTTGGGAAGTAAACAAACAGGCTCCATGACTTTTTCGTCATAGTTTGGAACCATCGCGACTTGGTTCATGTCATCAAATAAAAGAAAATCGGCAACTTTTCCAAGACGGCATTCGATATATCGAGATGCTGCTGGTGCAGTTTCCATTCTCTCTCCGAAATATCCTTTTTTATCAATCAATGGATAGTTATTTGAGAAAGTATAATCTTGGGCCATATTAACAATGGCCGATTCAACTGAAGCTGGTCCGTGAGGATGTAGTGTTAAAACCAATCCTGTTGCGCTTGAAACTTTCATCAATCCTTTAGATTGGTTTTTCCAAAGAGTAAAAAGGATTCTTCTTTGACCTGGTTTTAATCCATCTTGAAGATAAGGAATTGCTCGGTCCATTAAAGTGTAAATTTGGTATAATCGGTATTCTTCTTTTACTACTTCAGTAAGCGAAACTGAATCAAGAGCGTGGAGGTATCTTTCTTCCATTTATTTCATTCCTATATTCTTAATTATTTTTTTAAACTTTATTTTTTAGACTTCGCCTTCTTCGTCGCTTTAGCGACAGGAACTTTTTTCGTCACTTTCTTAGCTTTTGCTTTTGCTTTTGCATTTAATTTTGCTAGTGCCAAAGCTTTTGCTTTTTTCTTTTCAGCGGATCCTTCTTCTAAATCACTTGGCAAAATCCCAGTTGATTCAGTATCAAGAAGTAACTCTTTTCTTAAATTAGTATCTTTACCGAAACAAATATCCAGTGTGTGTTTTGCTGAAGCCAAGTCATCAACTGTAATTTTACAAAATTCTTCTCTGCTCAGAGTGTATTTAAAGGCTTCAGGAGACATCTCTCCTAGCCCCTTGTTTCTTTGAATTTCTTTAATTTTTGTATTGGTTTTTTTCAATCGCTCTAACTGACTGTCACTTTCAACAAATAGTGTTTCTTTATCTGTAATCACCTCAAAAAGTGGAGCTTTAGCAAATTGAATGGCCCCTTCGTGGAAAAGTTCCGGCCAAAAAGTAAAAAAGAAATTAACTAAGAGTGTATTGATGTGTCCACCATCTACATCAGAGTCGGCCAAGAAAACTATTTTTGAATACCGAAGATCTTTAATTTCAGCTTTTTGCCCAATGGTTAAACCAATTGATGCCATGATGTCTAAAAATTCTTGGTTATTAATAACGTCGTTAATAGACGCTTGCATAACGTTCATCGGTTTACCCTTGAGAGCAATTCCCCCTTGGTATAACTTATTGCGTGCCGATCTCAAACCACCAATGGCCGAGTCCCCTTCACAAATAAAAAGTGTACACAGATGGCGATCGCGGCGCTCGTTGGCATCTAATAATTTTTCGACTCTTTGTTTTTTAGCTTTTTTCCCTTTTAAAGAAGCGTCTTTTAATTCTTGAAAACGGTGTCTCGATTTAGCTCGTTCAACAACTAATTCCAAAAATTCTTTATTTTTACGCAAAAACTTTTCAATGTTTTCATTCATAAAATGCTCAATCCCTTTTTCAAGATTGAGGTCGCGGACTAATTTTCTTTTCGTTTGAGATTCAAAACGAGGGTTTGGCATTGTGATGCCCATTATAAATGTTATCCCTGTTAAAACATCGTTATCGATAACTGAAATTTTTTCTTTTTTAGCAGCTCTTTCAATTTTATCTTTGACCGCATTGATAAATATTCTCTTTACTCGGTCATGGTGAAATCCACCATCAAAAGTAGGCGTTGAGTTGACAAAAGAAATAAATTTTTCTCGGTCATCGCTTCTTTTGTCACTGCAAAATGATAAGTGGAAATCAATTTTCCCTTTTACTTTTTTTCCTTTGGCATTTTGAGTTTCATAAACAAAAGCTTCTTCACCAAAAAGTTGGGCCGAGTTCAAATCTATTCGTTGAGCAAGCTCAAAGAGTCCTTTTTTAAAATGGTATTTTTCACCGTTAAAAGAAAAAGTGAGCCCTGGATTATTATAGGCAAGATCGATGATTCTCTTTCTAAGCAAATCTTCATTGATAATATTGTCTTTATAAACTTCTTTCGAAAGCACTAAAGTGACACTAACTCCCGAAGCCCCTTTGAATGGTTTTGGTTTTGTTTTTTTCGTTTCCAGAGCTCCATTTATAAATTCATAGGTCTGCTCTTTTTTTGAATTATAATGCTTTACAGTGGCAATAAAAGTATCAGAAGTCAGGCAAGTTGCTGCCGCTCCTAAGCCGTTTTGTCCAAGAGTTCTAAAAAGAAATCCTTTTTCATCTGTTTCTTCATCTTTAAATTTGGAACCTGTTCTAAATTCGGTATAAACTTGAGGAACTTTATCGATAGGAAATCCAATTCCATTATCGGTAATAGTCACCGTCTTTTTATCGTCTGCTAATCTTGTCGTTATCTCTGTGACATGACCTCGGTAATATTCATCGATTGAGTTATCTAGAATTTCTTCAATGGCCTTTGATTTTGCTTGGTGAAATTTAACTGGCTTAAATTCCACTCCATTGGGCTTATAAATATAGGTTTCCAATTCTTCAATGTCGTTACTACCAAAAACAAGCGTTATACGATTGCGCACATGCCATCGTTGATCTTTGCTCTCAATGATTGCGTCTTTGGTGCTTCCTTTTCTAACTACAGGCCCTACACTACTCATTATGTGTCCTTTTCAAACTCTAAATATTGGATATAATAATCTAACTTTGGTGTTAGGTTAAAGATGGGACCATCTAATAGAAAAGGTACAATGCGTTATAAAATAATTTTTCTGGCACTGTTTTTTTTGTCTAAAACGCTATGCTCTCAAGAGCTAAAGTTTGAAAATTTACCCTATAAAAAAAATATTAAAGAAAATATTTTGGAGGGTGACGTATTCTCCGAATCAAAAGTCAAAAGTCTGAATTCAGATAAAAATCAAAGTTTGGCTTTTTCTATCGCTGGCCTGCATCCCAAATCTTGTAGCTATGCTTTAAAAACACTTTCCCTTTATGAAGATTATTCACGTTTTTTAAGTTTTGTGAAAGAAAGCCACTATGATGAATCAAAAAAAGAAATTAATTTTCTCCTCTCACATATGCTGCTTCCTTACGATATGCTGCTTATTTTTAAATTGCCAAGAATTACAACGACTGGCGTTTACCCATTTGTTTTTGAAATAGGAATTTTAAAAGATTTGCATGGAAATATTTACGTGAGTGAATACAAAGGCAGGTGTTTATTTTATTCTACGGCCCAATGGACCGGACCAAAAACAGGTTTTCCCAATATGGTATTTGAACTTTTCTCTCAGGCTCTTTCAAAATTATCGATGGAAGTTTTGTTTAGAATTTCTAGTAGTTTGAAGCACTAACCTAATACTGAAAAAACATTTCAATGACAAAACCCTAAAATCATATTATAAAAATTTTATGAAAGTTTTAAGAATAAGTGCACAAGATACATACCCTATACGCAAACAAGTTTTGGTACCTACCCACAATCTCCAAAAAGCAAAATTTGAAAACGATGATGACGAAGATATTTCATTTCACTTAGGGGCCTTTAAAGATTCAAAACTAGTTAGTGTGGCTTCATTTTTTTATGAAAGAAATCCTCTTTTTCAAGACCTTCATCAATACCAATTGAGAGGAATGGCCACTTTGCCAGAAAATCAAGGTCAAGGTTTAAGTTCTGAATTATTAACAACGGCTTTCCCTATTATCAAACAAAATTTTTGCACGCTCTTATGGTGTAATGCTAGAGAATCGGCAATTGGTTATTATGAAAAAGTGGGCTTTAAAAAATTTAACGAAGAAGTTTTTCAAATCGATGATATAGGCCCTCACGTTTTGATGTTCAAGCAGATCTAATTTTAAACTTATTCATTATGTGGATAACAAAATCTTTTAGGCGCATTTAAATCGACAATTTTATATGATTTTTCCAAACAGATTTTTTTAGTAGCAAATTTCTCTAAAGGAGCACATGAGAAACTTTTTGCTTTAACTTTCGTTTCTGATTTTCGGTTTTCTTGACAGTTTAAAAAACCAACGACACTCACACAAGCATAATGGCTTTTTTCGCAGTCATATAACAAATACTCTCCAGCTATATACTTGAGGTCGATTTTATAATCACTGATTTTATTTTCACTTATTTTTTCTTGCTCTGTTTCGGCAAACAAATTCATTGAAAAAATGAAGAGGAGAAAACTTAAAAACAAAAATTTCATTATTTTTGAGTTTTGATAATTTTTTTAGCAGATTCTAAAAGTAAACGGCATTCTTTTAAATCAAAATCATAAAGCATATGACTTGCCTGTAGAGTTGGAAGTGCCTTCCCTACTTTTAATTCTTGTTCAAAAGAAGAGATGCGATTGTTAAGATTATTTCTCACAGTTCTCATTTGCTTAGCAGTTTTATCATTAAAGCTGGCCAAGAAAACTTTGAATCGGTCTTTTGAAGAAATAGAAGTTACATTTGTAGTCATAGTGGGTCCTGAAATGCTAATTTTTATTGGTACCAAAGAATCATATAATAGCGTCCGCCCAGCTTATACCCTTCAACTGCTAAGGTGAAAATCAAAAAGAAGATTCCAAGTGAAAAATACTTTCCCCTGAGCTTATCCCACTTAAATTGATAGAAAACTGCTGCCATAATTCCGGCCACAAGCCCGCTCCCGTGAGCAGTATTGGCAATAGGCCCCAGAAATCCAGTTAAACAGATAAAAAACCAGCCAATCATCATTCCCATATCGAAACGCGGAAGTGAGTACTCAAAATCTAAAGTTAATTTTTTATGAACCCAAATAAACCCGAGCATGCCATAAAGAACGCCCGACATACCTCCAAATTGAGGTCCACTTACCAGGTACTGCATAATATTTGAAAACAGCCCTGTTCCCAAGACAAAAAATAAGAGAAATTTTTTTCCAAAATTAAATTCGATTAAATAACCTAAATCTTTAAACCAAAGCATATTAAAAAGAATATGCAGAAAGCTTAAGTGAACTAAAATTGGCGTTATAAGCCTCCATATTTGACCGTGGAGCACTTCAAAAAATAAACTACTATCAACTCTACCTATGAAAAGAGCGTTGTTTAAACCATCCCCCAAAACCGAATAACTGAGTAAATAAAGACCAATGCAAATCATCACCAAGACATACGTGTATTGCCCTCGAGGTATTTTTTTTATTTTTAACCATTCCTGATCAATTTCTATTGGTTTTTGAAAGCCCATACTTACCCTGAAAAAATCCTGAGCTTTTTTTAATTGATCAGCGCTACCTTCAATATCCGCGCTCTCAATTAAACGAATTTGATAAACTTCTTGTTCTAATAAATTGTGAATTTCACAAAAGATTCCCAATTGCTTTAAACCCTCTATAATTTTAAGGGCCATTTTCTGGTCTTTTAGCTCGCCTATTAACTGCATGGACTCTCCCGTTTTTCATAATCCTAGACGAATAAATCCTAGATGAATAAGTCTTTTGGTCAAGAAAACTATCTGCCTTTGGAATCTACAAAGCTTAGATAATTCGGAACTTTAAACAAATAGGTTTATTTTTAGCCTATTTTGCGCTATTTTCTTTCTGAAATCCTATCGAATACCCAGAGACTGCTGACTAAAAGAGGCCATTAATGCTCAAAATTAATAAAAAAGTTGAATACGCCCTGATGTCACTAAAATTCATGGCGGATAAAAATTTATTAGGACCTGGTTCAAAAACATCGGCCCGTGAAATTTGTGATGAGTTTAATTTACCTTTTGATACCACGGCCAAAGTCATGCAACTGATGAACAATCAAGATATCTTAAAATCCACTAAAGGAATTAAGGGTGGATATGTTTTAAATAAAGAGCTTTCTGAAATTAATTATATGGATCTCGTGCGTTTAATTGAAGGCAAAGTCACAGGAAGAGTTTGTATTGGTAGCAAAGGAACTTGTGAACTATTTAATAAATGTAATATTGTCACGCCAATTGAGCTCTTGAACAAAAAACTCAATGCCTTTTTGGAAAACTTAACTCTTGCAGAGCTTTTAATGGGAGCAGAGTTTAATCCATTACATATTCACTCCATGACAAAAATGGATTCATCGGAGCAAACTCAATGAGTACTGACGTCTTAAATTCAGATTATAAATATGGTTTTTTTACTGATATCGAAACGGAAGTTTTTCCAAAAGGATTAAGTGAAGAAATTGTACGAATGATTTCGGCAAAAAAAGAAGAGCCAGATTGGTTGTTAGATTATCGCCTTAAAGCCTTCAAGCATTGGAAGACTCTTGCTCACCCAAAATGGGCAAAACTGACAATTCCTGAAATTGATTATGAAGACTTATATTATTATTCTGCGCCTAAAAAGAAAAATCCAACAGTTGGAAGTCTCGATGAAATTGATCCCGAACTTTTGGCCACTTTTGCCAAGTTAGGTATTCCACTTAATGAGCAAAAACGTATTTCCGGTGTCGCTGTTGATGCTGTCTTTGATTCAGTTTCAGTCGCCACGACTCACAAAGCTGACTTAGAAAAAGTCGGAGTTATTTTTTGTTCTATTTCAGAAGCTGTTAAAGAGCGACCTGAATTAGTTAAAAAATACCTTGGTACAGTCGTTCCCTATTCTGATAATTTTTACGCGGCCTTAAACGCTGCTGTTTTTTCTGATGGATCATTTGTCTATATTCCAAAAGGAGTGAGATGCCCGCTTGATCTCTCTACTTATTTTAGAATCAATGCAAAGGAAACGGGCCAATTTGAAAGAACCTTAATCATTGCTGAAGAAAACTCTTTTGTGAATTATCTCGAAGGTTGTACGGCACCACAACGAGATGAGAATCAACTTCATGCTGCTATCGTTGAACTTATAGCTTTTGATAATGCAGAAATTAAATATTCGACTGTCCAAAATTGGTATGCCGGTGACAAAAAAGGTCTTGGTGGAATTTATAACTTCGTAACTAAGCGTGGAAATTGCGTTGGAGTAAATTCAAAAATTTCATGGACTCAAGTTGAAGCAGGCTCGGCCATTACTTGGAAATACCCATCTTGTAATCTTATCGGAGATGGCTCCGAGGGTGCTTTTTACTCAGTTGCTCTTACCAATAACTTTATGCAGGCTGATACTGGAACGAAAATGATTCATATTGGGAAAAATACCAAATCAACCATTATCTCTAAGGGGATATCTGCAGAGCAATCAGAAAATAATTACCGCGGACTTGTCAAAATCATGCCGAGTGCAACGGGTGCCCGCAATTATTCACAATGCGATTCAATGTTGATTGGTGACAAGGCCCAGGCCAACACTTTTCCTTATATTGATGTTAAAAATAGTTCGGCCATAGTTGAGCATGAGGCTTCAACATCAAAAATAAGTGAGGAGCAACTCTTTTATTTAAAGTCGCGAGGTTTATCTGAAGAAAAATGTATCTCAATGATCGTCAATGGATTTTGCAAAGACGTTTTCAAGGAACTTCCATTGGAATTCTCAGTTGAAGCGGTCAAATTAATAGAAATGAAATTAGAAAATAGTATTGGATAAAAGGAACACAATGATTGAAATAAAAAACCTCCATGCAAGTATTGAATCTAATGGTGAGACCAAAGAAATTCTTAAGGGAATAAATCTTAGTGTAAAGGCCGGTGAAGTCCACGCGATTATGGGGCCTAATGGATCTGGAAAAAGTACACTTTCAAAAGTCATTGCCGGGCACCCAGCATTTGATGTTACTGAAGGAAGTATCTCTTTTAAAATAAATTCAAAAGAGAGAAATCTATTTGATCTAAAAGCAGATGAACGGGCCAAAAGTGGAATATTTTTAGGCTTTCAATACCCAGTCGAAATTCCAGGTGTGACAAATTTTAATTTTCTCCATGAAGCTTTTAATGAAACTTGTAAATTTAATGGAGCTCCTGTTATGGAGGCTGTTGAATTTAGAAAATTTTTGACTCCAAAACTAGAACTTTTGGAAATGAATGAAAGTTTTCTTGACCGTCCCGTTAACAGTGGCTTTTCTGGTGGAGAAAAAAAGAAAAATGAAATTCTTCAAATGGCGGTTCTCAATCCTCGCCTTGCTCTCTTAGATGAAACAGATTCTGGACTTGATATTGATGCCTTAAAAATTGTCGCAAAAGGTGTCAATGCCTTAAAAAGCCGGTTTAATGCCACTATACTTGTCACTCATTATCAACGCTTGCTGGATTATATTGTCCCAGACTTTGTCCATGTCTTATACCTTGGACAAATTATTCGCTCTGGCGGAAAAGAGCTCGCCTTAGAACTTGAAGAAAAAGGTTATGACTGGGTTATAAAAGAGTTTGAAGAAAAAAAAGCAAATAAATAATTAATTAAATAATTTAATAAAAAAGAAATACATACATGCAAGAGATCATACAAGTAGAACTATTTAAAAACTCTGAAGCCGTTTTAAAAAAAGCTGTGCATTTAAGTCCAAGCTATCAAGCTGCAATGAAAAATGCCCAACTAAATTTTAAAATCTTAGGTATTCCATCCAAAAAAAGTGAAGACTGGAAATATACAAATATCGCCAAAAATTTATCTCCTCGTTTTTATGAACAAAAAGTTAGTCTTAATCAAGATGTTCCTAAATTAATAATCGACAAGCGCGGAATGATTATTTTTAATAATGGAATTTTTAATCAGTTTTTATCAGTTCTTCCCGAAGGCTGTGAATTAGAATCTCCTGAGTTGACTAGCGATTTTTATGACACATTTGATACATTAAATTTTGCAGTTGCAATTTCGCCCCTGACTCTCAAAATAAAAAAAAATACGACGCTAGATTTTCCAATTACAATCGTTCACCTCATTGATGAAACGGCCGTCAATAAAATGGTTTCACCGCGTTTGACCATCAAAGTTGAAGATCACGCTCAGGTGAGTTTCTTAGAATATTTTACAAGCTCAAATAATAGTACACTTCAGTATACAACAAATGCCGTTACTCACTTTTTTCTCAAACAAAACTCTAAAGTTGAACATGTCAAAATTCAGTTAGAAGCTCAAAGTGCCATTCATATTGGATTAACCAATGCTAATGTAGCCAGAGATGCAAGCTTTCAATCTATCACCCTTGATTTCGGAATACTTACATCAAGACATAATCTCAATATTGACCTTAATGATACTGGGGCAATAACGTCAGCTCACGGATTATTTGTTTTAAAAAAATTAGACCATGCCGATATTTTTTCGACAATTTCTCATAAGCTTCCACAAACAACTTCAGATCAATTGTTTAAAGGAATTTTAGGTGGTGAATCCCACGGCGTTTTTACCGGCAAAATACTTATTTTAAAAGACGCTCAAAAATCGGCTTCATCTCAATTAAATAAAAATTTAATTCTTTCTAAAAAAGCTCATATTGATACTAGACCTCAACTTTTAGTACATGCCGATGATGTCAAATGCTCACATGGAGCAACCGTCGGTCAATTATCTAAAGAAGAAGAATTTTATCTTGAATCCCGTGGGATTAGCGCAGAAAGAGCAAAAAAAATGCTATGCCTTGGATTTGCTATGGATGTGCTTCAAAAAATTGAAAATAGTTCAATTAAACTTATGGCGGAAAAATTATTGTTAGATAATTTTCAAGGAAATGACTTTGAAATTTAATGAAAACGAAATAAAAAAAATACGGTCTGATTTTCCTCAGCTAAGTACCATGGTGAATAACCATCCATTAGTTTATTTAGATAATGCGGCCACGACATTAAAACCCCAAATTGTCATTGATGCAATTACTAATTATTACAGCTCACAAGTGGCCAATGTTCACCGAGGAGTACACACGCTTTCTGAAGTTGGAACTCGTCATTTTGAAGAAACTCGTGTCTCTGTCCAAAAACTTATAAACGCAAAAGAATCTCATGAAATTATATATACTAAAGGAACTACAGATGCTCTCAATCTACTTGCTCAGTCTTTTGGGAAAAAATTTCTAAGCACTGGAGATGAAATCCTATTGTCAGAAATGGAGCATCATTCAAATATAGTTCCTTGGCAAATGATTGCAGAATCTTCTGGTGCAAAAATAGTTGTAGCTCCAATTAATGAATTGGGGGAAATTAATCTTTCTGAATATTCAAAATTATTAAATAAGAAAACTACAATAGTCTCAATTGCTCATGTTTCAAATACATTGGGAACAATTAATCCAATCGCCGACATGATTAAAGAAGCCCATGCGGTTGGTGCAAAATTTTGTGTGGATGCTGCCCAATCTATTGCTCACATTCCAGTTGACGTCCAAAAACTCAATTGTGATTTTCTCGTTTTTTCAGCTCATAAAGTTTTTGGTCCAAATGCTTTAGGTTTTCTCTATGGAAAAGAAGAACTTTTGAATATGATGCCTCCTTATCAAGGAGGAGGTGCCATGATTTCTGAAGTCACCTTTCTGCGCACGACTTATAATAGTCTTCCAAATAAATTTGAAGCAGGTACACCGGCCATTGCCGAAGTCATCGCTTTTAAAGCGGCCATCGACTATATGAATGATATCGGCTTAGAAAATATTGCCAAACGCGAACATCAACTTTTAGAGTATGCGACAAGAGAAATAAAAAAAATAAATGGCGTTCGACTTATTGGACAAGCTTTTGAAAAATCGGCAGTCTTGTCTTTTGTCATTGATGGAACTCACCCTCATGATCTTGGAACAATACTAGACAAAGTTGGCGTAGCGATTAGAACTGGCCACCATTGTACTCAGCCTTTATTAAAACGTTTTAATTTAACGGCCGCTGCCAGAGCATCATTTGCTTTTTATAATACTGAAGAAGAAATTGATAAATTAATAGCTGCTTTGAAAAAAGCTTGTGATTTTTTGCTTTAAATAAATAATAAAATAGTCATTCGAGGATAATATGGAAAATTTAAATAAACCCGCTCAACTCAATATTGAAATTGATATTCAACCAACGCCGAATCCAAATGCACTTAAGTTTATACTCAATAAGCCTGTCAAAAATACCGGAAACTCTACTTATAAATCTCCAACAGAATGTGGCGAAAATTTATTGGCTTTAGAACTCTTTAAAGTTAGAGGTGTTGATCAAATCCACTTTTTTGAAAATGTTATTGCACTTACTAAGTTTTCATATGAAGACTGGGATAGCGTAGAAACTAATATTTCAAATGTTATTAAAGAGCATTTAAATGATCACAACCCAGATTATTCTGATCCAAACCCAGAAGCAGATAGACGAAATAATTTATCTCCAGAACTTCAAGCAATTGAAGCCATTTTAGATAAAACAATTAGACCTGGCCTTCAAGGTGATGGTGGAGATATTCAAGCACTGACTTATGTTGATAATATTTTAATGGTTAAATACCAAGGGGCATGTGGAACTTGTCCAAGTTCGGCCACTGGGACACTTGAAGCAATTAAATCTATCTTAAGAGATGAATTAAACCCAGAGATTGAAGTTTATATTGCTCCTGAATTCTAAATGTCTGACCATTGTGATCCGATAAACAGTCTAAGCTCCGAAGAAAATTAAGAATCACCAAAAAAAAGTATTCTACCAAAAATAAGCACTAAGATTTTTTTGCCTAGTACCGAACTTATTCATAAATAATTTGGATCACTACTGGTCTTATTCACAGGAGAAATTTATATGTTAAATAAATGGAAAAGGTATTTAGTTGCAACTATGGCAATTTTCACTTTGGGATTTGCTACATCATGTGGAAATAATTCTTCATCGAATATTCAAATTGCCGGAGTTCAAGGTCCTCATGTGACTCTACTTCAAGATAATTTACTTATCTCTATGGTTTTTGAAAATATCCAAATGGATGGTGGTCTTCGTTATAATATCCCAAAATATAAATATTCTTATTTAGAAGTTTCACCTGATTTACAATCTAATGGAACATTAATGAATATATCTGTTTCTCTAAAAGATATCGTTGGCGGTGGTCTAGATAAATTAGATCCACAAAAACTTCCTGGTGGAAGAAATCTTCCAGGTGTCACTGGAGGTTCCCTTCCTGCAGTCGCATTTTCAATTGAAAAATTTAACAATATGTCTTTCTACTTAGGTAAAGATGTTTTTGGAATTTTCGTTCCAACTAATGTTGGTGTTGACGGTGCAATCGCTAGCTTTAGATATTATATGAATCAAAAAGCAGCTGGAACAATTTCACTTGTTGGAAATGATGACAAAGGTGAACATTCAGGTGTTTTACTTATGATTAATTTAACTGGTACAACAAAAACTCAAATGATGGGAATTTACAAAAAATTCAATCCATAATTAAAATGGTGACCACTCTTAGTTAGGTAAAATCTATTTGAGAGTGGTTACTTTTGTTTCAACTTCACTTTCTAGTTCTCTTCCGAGAATTGGAACCAAAAGAACAGAAATCATAATCATAGCTCCTCCTAATAAGTTCAATCCATTCAAACTTTCTTTAAAGAGTAAATATCCAAAAAGTGCGGCAAAAGGTGACTCCATTAAAAAGATTAATCCTGCGATATGTGCTGGTATTTGTTTTTGTGCGATTACTTGAATCGTGAAAGAGATCATACTAGAAATAATTCCCAAAAAGAGAAGTCCCTTCATGGCATTTGAATGCCAATCAAGCAGTGGAGAGGGGTCAATGAATCCTTTGAAAAGAATAGCAATGACTAAAGACATGAGAGCAACAAAAACATTTTGCAAAAAATTAAACTCTATAGCAGATTCAATTTTTTTGGCGACCTTTCCAATGTACATAATATGAAAAGCTGCAAAAAAAGCACAAAGCAGAGTATAAAAATCTCCTCTACTTAAATCTTTTACTTCCAAATTGCACATTAAGGCCACACCAATTAAGGCTGAAATGACAAGGGCCCAAAAAGTTATTTTAAACTTTTTGCCAGTAAACACCATCGTAATGAGAGGGATAAAAAGTGAATATAATGTTGTAATAAAACCACTTTTTGCCACAGTTGTAGTAGAGAGACCTATCGTTTGAAAGAGTAAAGTTCCTAATAAAAAAATTGAACTAATCCCCGCTTCTTTTAAAATATTATTTTTTGATCTCCAAAACGATTTTTTATAGAGAAGAAATGGAATGCTTAAACACCCGGCCAAACTAAATCGAAGGGCCGTCGACCAAAATGGGTCAAAAACTTGAAATGTATACCGAGTGGCCACAAATCCAAATCCCCAAATTAATGTAGAAAGTGAAAGTAATAAGCTGTTGAGAATCAAGTGTTACCTAGATTATTTTTAGCAAAATAATAGTCCATCATTTTTTCATGTGGTGAGCCAGGAATCGGTTTATATTTATATGAAAACTTGGCCCTTGCAGGAAGAGAAATGAGAATAGAGTCTGTTCGTCCATTCGTTTTTAAACCAAAAGTTGTCCCACGGTCATGTAGTAAATTAAATTCCACATAACGACCTCTTCTGTGAAGTTGAAAGTCCTCATCTTCAGCTGTGAATGATTCATCTTTTCTTTTTTTGACGATGGGGAAATATGATTCAATAAATTGATTAGATAAATTTTTGACCATTTCAAAATCACTTTCTATATTAGAAGAATTAAAATGATCGAAAAAGATTCCTCCCAC
This sequence comes from Bacteriovoracaceae bacterium, assembly GCA_947377285.1. Classification (GTDB taxonomy): domain Bacteria; phylum Bdellovibrionota; class Bacteriovoracia; order Bacteriovoracales; family Bacteriovoracaceae; genus Bacteriovorax. Next base: position 28,374 of record CANCFT010000010.1, on the reverse strand, counting down.
TCCTCGCATTTCTCCCCCGCGGTGAGTATTCACAAAATATTGGTCACAAACTTTTTTCATTTCTTCATAGCAATTATAAGGGGCACAGGCTGAACGCCAAGTATCGTGAAAATGTTTAAAATCTTCCGGGTATGGATAAAAAGGAGTTAAGTCTGCACCTCCGCCAAACCAAAATTTTTCTCCCGCTTCAATCATTCTAAAATTAGCATGCACTGTGGGGACTCGAGGATTTTTTGGATGAATTATTAATGAAATGCCACAGGCCCACATTTCCTCGCCCGTTCCACCTAATTTTTTAGCAAACTCTGGATCGAGGGAACCAAAAACTTTTGAAGTATTAACTCCGGCATTTTCAAAAACTTCACCTTCAAAGGCGCGAGTGATTCCTCCACCACCTGGGGCATTTTTATGATCTAGACGATCCCAAGGATCAGTGACTATATGAATTTTGGGATCAATGGCAATAATTGCCTCAGTAATTGATTGTTGAAGGTTAAGTACATGTTGGTGAAAAATCTCTTTTTTGGCCGCTAAGTTGTGTTTACTCATAATCTATTTCCCGTTAAAAATTAAATCTCAACTCATTTATTAAATTTCAAGACATTAGCATACCAGTAGCAATATATTTTGCCTATAAAGTCTTAAATCTTTAAATAGTACCTACTAAATCCATAGGTTATAAGTTTTAAAACACTGCTAAAGAAGTGCCTTATAATGAACGAAGAGCTTTAGTACGAGTGGTCTCTGCTATTTATGTAAGACTTTGGGAAGGGATATTTATGAAACTCTTAAATTATCTAACGATTGGATTAACAACTCTAACATTTGCCAACACACTTTTGGCCGATGAAGGTAATGTGGCCAAAGTTATTTTACTCAAAGGATTAGTGAAGGCAAAACTTACAAACGGAACTGTCTTAGATGTAAAAGTGGACCAAGCAATTCCAGAAGGAGCAACACTTCAAACTGCAGAAAAAAGCTTTGTTAAATTAATCTTCATAGATAAATCTCAAATGAATTTAGGTCCAAACTCTCAAATGATAATCAATGCATTTCCAAAAAAAGAAGCCGGAATTATCACTTTAGTCAAAGGACAGATTCGCTCTCAAGTAACTAAAGACTATATGGAAATGGATGATAAATCTAAAAGTAAACTTTATATAAAAACAAAAACAGCTGCGATGGGAATTCGTGGAACAGATTTTCAAGTCAACTTTAATTCTGAAAATCAAAACACAGCTCTTATTACTTTTGAAGGTAAAGTGGCCATGGCCAATATTGATAAAAATGAAAGAGAGGGTCACTTTGACCAAGGCCATTTAGAAAAAGTCGTTTCTAGTGATAAAGCTGTAATGGTAGAACATGGCCAAATTTCAGCAGTTAATTTAAATGTGGCCGAAAGAGCTATGACACCAACTCTCCTTGGAACCAAACAAATAGATGCTTTAAAAGAAAATGAAACGGGAACTAAAGAATCCAGCGAGTCTGATAAAAAACAGTTTAGAAATCCACTTCCTCCTGGAGCAGATAGTTCGATTTTTTCCAATGCAGCTCCAAGCAAAGGCAATGATAAAGAAAACCCTACTAAATCTGATCCAAATGGTTTTTTTAATCCTAAAACTGGTGAGTATAAACTTCCTGCTGGTTCAATCGTTGATTTAAATACTGTTAATATAATTCCACCTCCAGCAAATGCAGTTTTTGATCCGAATTCAAAAACATTTTTAGTGCCAGAAAATTTTGGAAAAATTGATAAAAATACTGGAGAGTACAAGGCGCCAGAGGGACTTAAATTAGGTAATGATGGAAAATTTGCAGTTGTCGACCTAGCGGCCTATACAAAAAGCCAAGTCATCAATAAAGAAGAAAAGAAAGAAGACAAAAAAGAAATCAAACAAGATGCTCCAAAAGACGGGCCAAAAGACGACAAGTCTCCACCTCCAACGACTGCCGCGGCTCCAGGACCTGCGATGGATCCAAATGGTAACCCAAGTAACCGCATTCCGGCCAATGACCCAGCAGCTCCTGCGCCAATGCCAGGTAATATAAAAATAGATGTTCCAAAAATTTATGATGCGAATCTTACAATGGCGGTATTTACCGAACGGTTTGCACCTATTAAACCCCCACCTCCACCGATGATTACAGACACTCAGCGAGCAGTTATTGCCGATAGAATTATTGCAACTGAAATAGTCAGACAAACAACTGTAGACACTGGGGCCACAGTTCAAACAAACTCGACTAAGTTAAAAGTTATTTTCAATGCACAGTAATTTAATATCCTTTATAATCAACATAAGTATCTAAAATAAAAATTGAAGAATCCCACAGATGGGATTCTTTTTTCTATGGATGGAAAAAATGAAGAAACAAAGTTTCTTACTTCACTCTTTGCCCCAAATTCAATATTCATTGAAATTAGGTTTTATATTAGTTTTATTTTGTCTAACTATAACTTGTGTTCATTCGCAAACCAAAGGCGAGTTCGACCAACTTTTTAAAAGTGGTCAATATGCAAAAGCACTCATTGCTTTAAAAAATTCGGAACTAAAGGATTATGGATCTGGACAAATTTCTTATCTTGAAGGAATTTGCCATTCAAAACTTCAAGAGTACGACCAAGCGATTAAAAGTTTTGACAAAGCAATTTCATTAAAAAATGGAAATGAAGATCTATATTATGAATATGGCCAAGCTCTCTATGCTGCCAATGAATTAAAAGCTGCACGAAAAGCATTTAAAGAATCAAGTACGAAAAAATATAATACTTCAGCTTCGTTATACTATGTCGCCCATATCTCTCAAATTCTTGAAGAATTCCCAGAAGCAAAAGATACTTACACCTCTTTAATTAAGAATAAAAATACTGATAATAAAACAAAACAAATCGCTCGTTTTCAATTAGCAGAAACTTTATTGTCGATGTTAAAAGAAAAGACCTTAGAAAGAAGTGTGACAGAAGATAATGTTGATAAGTACATTATTCCAATGATGAAAGAAGCTGTTAATACAGATAAAAATTCACAAGTCGCTCATGAAATCGATCAACGTGTTCTTGAAATACTAAAAGAATATAACCTGGATCCAAATCTGTTATTAAATGGTCGAAGAATTTCAAACAAAAGATATAACGCATACATCTCTCAAAAAATTAAGTTTGATGATAATGTGTCTTTAACCAATGAAGAAAACAATGTCCAACAATCTAAAAAAGGCTCATTAATATTTGAATCAGAAGTCTATGGTAAATATGATTTTGTTATAAAGAAAAAATTTATCGTTTCTCCAGATATTAGGCTCAACTTTGTCAAACACAGCAATCAACATGACAGTGTTGTTTATCAAAATGATGCCTTTTCGTATTTTGCAAATCTAAAAAACAAATACGAGCATCTAATCAATTCTCAACCGGCCAGTTTTTTATTTGATTTTGAATATAGTAAGACTTCAAAAGACTGGCAAATGGTACACTCAAGAGACGCCTATTCTAAATCAACAACATTTGGAATTGGAGAAAGTTTTACTTATTTCAGCAAAGGCGACACAACACTTAAATTAAAAAGAAAAAACTTTATTGGTGTTAATGAATTAATAAGTAATCACACCACGACAATAAGTGCAGACCAAGCATTATCTCTAATCTCACAAAATATTTTAATTATTTTAGTTGAAGCAGATATTATTGATAATTTTAATAATAAATCATCTAATACAAACACCTATCTTGCTCGACTTGATTATCTAATTCCAGATCTTTTTCAAAAATATACCTTAGGTTTAGCAATGGCGACCACTTTAACGGATACAAAAGAGCAGAACGCCACAAGAGGGACAGAGTTAACACTTAACCCATCGGTGGATATTTCGAAAGCATTGAATGATAAAACGAAAATTTCTCTCAATTATGATTTTACAAAAAATAAATCTAAACTTAGCGATTATGATTATAAAAAACATGTCATTACAGCAGAGTTTCGTTATAGCTTTTAGGTCTTGGAGTTTTAGAAAATGCTATTTAAAATTTTTCAGTATATTGGTGTAAGTCTCATCGTTTTATTTTGTGGTTTAAGTATTATTTTAACTTCAAAAGAGCATGATCAAAACAGTGACCGATCTCTATTAGGGAATTATGCCCCCTTATTTGAAGACCGTTTTTTTGATTTAAGAATGCGAACTAATATTGATAAAAATAAAAAAGATCAAAATATTGTAATTGCGGCCATTGATGATGACTCTCTTAATAAAATTGGACGATGGCCTTGGTCACGTGCAACTCAAGCCAAAATGGTTGATAAACTTTCAACTTTTGGTGCAAAAATTTTAGCTTTCGATGTCTTTTATTTTGAACCAGAATTGGCCTGTAATACCGTCTCACCAGACATCACATTTGCTGAAAGTATAAAAAGATTTCAATCTACTCCGGGCAGAAAAGTAATCCTGCCCTACGGAGTCGAGAATCGTGATGTGGGAAATGTTGACGAAAAAGCAAACTATAAAGATGCTCCTGATAGTCTTCTCAATTTTATGATTGATACTCAGCAAGTTGTAGGTGCAAATCTTAACAATAAAATCGTTTCAAAAAAAGCCTTTCCGATTTCTGTTTTAGAAAATTCTGATGTTGGCTTGTCGTTTATTGGAGAAAATCCAGATTATGATGGAGTCTTTCGAAAAAATACTTTAGTAGCAAATTTAGATACAAATTATTTTCCATCATTCGCCCTTCAAACTTATCAATTTTTTACAAATGATAAACCTAAGTTGATTGTCAATACACCTGACTCTGCAGTTCTTAAAACTAAAAAAGGAAGCATAGAGCTCAATGGCAATGGTGAAGCTAAAATTAGATGGCTAGGCGGCCTTGACCATTTCCCCGTTATTCCTGTGATCGATATTTTTAATGCAAAAGATGCCGACCCAGAGATGACTCAGCATTTTAAAGATAAAATTGTTTTTGTCGCTTCAACTGCTTTTGGGGCCCATGATTTAAGAAACTCTCCAGTTGACTCAGAACTTCCTGGGATCATTTTTCATGCCAATATGGTCCACATGCTTTTAGAAGGGAAATTTTTTGTAACTGATGATGAATCAATTAAAATTTCTTGGACTTTTTTATTTTTTGGTTCAATTTTAATCATTGGAGTGATGTTTTTAGATAATGCCATTTTAGATTTTTTTACTGTGAATGCTATTATCGGAATTTATTTATTATTAGATACATATTATTTTATCCCTCGTGGTTATAATTTGCGGTTATTTTTCTGCATTTTTTCTGTGGCTTTCTGTTACTCATGGTCGACCTTCTTGCATTTTTACCAATCTAATAAAGAAAAGAAAAAAATCAAAGGTACATTTTCTCGCTACCTTGCACCTTCAATCGTTAATGACCTGCTTAAAAACCCAGATAAAGTTCGATTGGGTGGAGAGAAGAAAAATATTACTGTCTTTTTTTCTGATGTTCGTGACTTCACTTCTATTTCGGAAAAACTTACTCCAGAGCAACTCACACTGTGTTTAAATAAATACATGACGATGATGACTGATACTTTATTTGAGCATAAAGGCACATTAGATAAATATATTGGTGATGCCATGGTTGCCTATTGGGGAGCGCCAGTTGAACTTGAAAATCACCCCTATTGGGCCGTCAAAGGTGCCATTGCAATGATTGAGAGACTTCCTTCAATTAACGAAGAGTTTAAAAAAGAAGGATATCCTACTTTTAAACACGGAATTGGTCTTAATACCGGAGAATGTTCAGTCGGAAATATGGGTTCAAACCAAATTTTTTCATATACTGCTCTTGGTGATAATATGAATTTAGGAGCTCGACTTGAATCTCTTTGTAAATTTTATGGTGTTCAACTTAATATTTCAGAATACACCAAAAATGCAATTGACCCTGAACTTGCCAAAGAATTTATTTTTCGAACACTTGATAAAGTCAGAGTAAAAGGTAAAGAAAAAGCACTTACGATTTATGAAGTTTTGCATCCTAGTCACCATCTTTATAATGATCCAATGTCACTGAGTCTTTATGAACAATCTTTTGAGTTATACCTGTCCCAAAAATTTAATGGGGCCCAAGTCATTTTACAACAATTACTTGTCAATTATCCTGAAGACAAAACGTTCAATAGAATGCATGAAACTTGTATTAAATTTATTGAAAATCCACCTGCCGCAGATTGGGATGGTACGTTTACTCACTTATCAAAATAAAAAAACTAAAGTGGAACATTTACTAATGATTGGACTAATTTAGTATATGAAGGAGTCTTAAATTCACTTATTAATTTAGGAATCACAGCTGCTCGATTAAAAGGAGCTGCCCCTACTTCTTGGGATTTAAAAAATTCTTCGACATACATTTCTGCAATTAAGAAAATTTTAGATAATGGAGAAAGATCTTCCATATAGAATTTGATAAACCCTTTTCCTCTTTTCATTCCATGGTGCTGCTTAATTAGAATATCAGCTCCCATAGGACAACGCTTGTAACCGACAACTAATTCTGCTGCAAGTTTCGCATGATTTAAAACAGTCTCTCTTTCTTTATCATTCAAAAGATTGAATTCCAGTATTTCTGTTTCATATTTTAATTCAGGAAATTTAAGATAAATAGGTGCTAAAAATATATCGTGAAAAAAAAGTACAAAATTAATTTTTTCTACTTGTCCTTCTCCACCCCATGTTAAATTTTTTATCAAATGGTATGCAACGTAAGATGTGATCATTGAATGTGTAAAAATATAACCATCTTTGTTGCTAGTTAAGATTGCCAAGAGTCCTTTTAATTGAGTGCTATCACGGGCCACATCACCCATCACTCTTGCGGCAGCACTGGCTATTTCTTGCATTTGCTTTTTGATTTCATCACTTGAGAATAAATTTGCAGCTGCAAATTCGTAACCATCACTTAGCACTTGTAATTTTTTTTCAATTGGAGCAGTAGCTTCTAAATTATTTAAAGACTCCGTAATTTTTTCAATTAATGTAAGCGATATTTTATTAGTCATTACTAATCTATCGCCACTTGAAACAAAAACTTGGGGGACTCCCTTACTTGCAAGATCTGAAATAACTTCATCCATGGGATCATCTTGCCTAACCAAAAATTTATGTGCTGAAGCAGTCGGGTAAATATGACAAGGGGCCTTACTTAAACCTTTTAAGGATTCAATAGAGATAGGATAAAAAGATCCTATATTGAGTTCTGACATTTTTTTGGCCGTAATACCTAAGATTTTGGCCGAGCGCTTTAAAATAGCTTGAATATTAAATTTACCAGCTGTGTAGTAAATATCCTCTTCAAGTGCATCTTCTTTTTGGTTTCCTGAAATGATAATTGGGATATTTTTCCCATATGATTTTAAAAATTTAGTAAGAACAACTGCACTTTCTTCTTTATTAATTAAATCAAGAGAAAGAATAATATCAATTTTATCTTTTTTTAAATATTCAATTGCCTCTAAAAGTGACTTCACTAATATCACTTTTATATTTAAATAAACTTCGAGGTTCATTATATAAAGTAGATTTAGCGATTCATTATCAGAGACAACTAGTATATTGCTCACTTATTTCCTTATTTAAAATTTAAGCACAGAGAGCATTCCTTCATAGATTTTTTGGGTGTCTGGAAGAGTTGCCCTTTCAAAAATACGGTTAAACCCAACTGGAATATAAGGTGAGCCAACTCGTTTAATCGGTGCATCGAGATGATTAAAAGCTAGGTCATTTATAATCGCGACTAATTCTCCACCAAATCCACCAAAAACTTTATCTTCATGAACTACTAAACATCGAGATGTTTTTTTCACTGAAGCGACAATGGCTTCTTCGTCTAATGGAATGAGTGAACGCAAATCGATCACCTCAACATCAAAGCCTTCGCCTTTTAATTTCTCAGCTGCTTCTAAGCACATATGTGTCGTATTTCCATAAGTAATGACCGTTAAATCACTTCCTGATCGAATTGTGCGAGCTTTACCAAACGGAACTTCAAAATCACTAGGAACAGACGTCATGGCCTGTTTAGAGTTATAAAGAGTTTTAGGTTCTAGTAAAATAGTAGGACCTTCACTTCTCATGGCCGTTCGAATAAGCCCAGCTGCATCATCAGCAAACGAAGGGCAGACAATTCTCACTCCTGGAATTGAAGCGAGAGAGCCTTCAATATTTTGTGAATGGTATAATCCTCCACCGATATATCCTCCACTCGCTAATCGAATAAGAACGTTGGCAGAGAAAGCTCCATTAGATCTCCAGTAATCATGAGACATCTCGATATATTGCTCCATCGCAGGCCAGAAATAATCGGCGAATTCGGCCCCTTCAACTACAACCCTGATATCTTTTCTAAAACGAGAAAAACCATTGGCGGTTCCTAAAATATAATCTTCAGCAATGGGCCCGTTAAAGACTCTCTCAATTCCAAATTCTTGTTGCATCCCTTTAGAGACGTTAAAAATTCCGCCCTTTTCTTTATTGGCCATATCTTGTCCCCAAATAAATGTATTTGGGTTATGACGGAATTCTGCTTTTAGGGTTGCATTGATTGAATCAATAAACTTCACTGGCTCTGATTGGTCAGTGTGAGTTCCATTGGGATATTTGGTAGAAACATAGGCCGGTGGAAAGAGAAAATCAAAAATTGTTTTTGGGTCTGGATTAGGGGCTTTCATGGCAGTTGTATGGGCCGCTAGCACAACTTTTTTCATCTCGTCTTCAATAGCAACTAATTCTTTTTCTGTAAAAACTTTTCCTTCTAATAATTCTTTTCTATAGCGAGGATATGGGTCTTGAGCTTTGGCCGCAGCAATCTCAGCGTCGTCGCGGTACCATTCGTGTTTATCTGAATTCGAGTGAGCTCCGATTCGCACGCAATCAGCGTGGACAATAACAGGCTCCATATTTTCGATAGCATGCCTGCGAGCTTCATCCATTGCTGACATTGAATCAAATACATCTTTTCCATCACAATGAATAATGCGAAGGTTTTTAAAACCTGTAAAATTATCTGCCACTCTTTCATTAGCCGTTTGATCGCGCTTAGGAACTGAAATTCCATAACCATTGTCTTGGAAAACAAAAATAACTGGAAGTTTTTCATTACTAGCGCCATTAATGGCTTCGTAAACATACCCTTCAGAAACAGAAGACTCTCCTTGACTAGAAATGGCCACACCTGTGTGTTTATAGCGCTTCATTGCTCGGGCCACACCAACTGCGTGCAATGTATGATTACCAGTGCAAGAAGAAACATTGTGAATATTCCAAGCTGGCTTAGCGAAGTGATTCGACATATGTCGCCCACCACTGGCAATATCTGTTGCTTTAGAAATCCCATTGAGAATAATTTCTTCGGCCGTTAATCCTGCGCTTATGGCCGTCAGCATATCGCGGTAGTATGGAAATAAATGGTCTTCCCCATTGGTAAAAGTTTGACCTATGGCCAACTGAATGGCGTCGTGGCCTGCGTATGGCGCATGGTAAGACCAGCCGATAGCTTGCTTTAAATAATTAGGAGCGCGCTCGTCTAGTAAACGACCCAATGTCATTAGCTCATACCATTTTTTTAAAACGGCTTTCGGCGTTTTTTTAACCGAATATTTTTTTTCTACTTTTTTAAGCATAGGAACCCCAAGTCATTTAAAATTTATCTTTAATTATGGATTTTAATGGTAACAAAAAAATTTTCATCCTACAATTTGTCGACTGAAATAATGAATTAATTAACGCTTAATCCAAGGAGTAAGATAATGCCTATTGCCACACCAGAACAATACAAAAAAATGCTTTCAATCGCCAAAAAAAATGGATATGCGTATCCAGCAATAAATGTCACCTCAATGTCTACGGCCAACGCTGCCCTTAAGGCCTTTGCCGATAAAAAATCAGATGGAATCATTCAAGTATCAACAGGTGGTGGTAAATTTGCTTCTGGAAAAGTTGGAGATATGGCCTTAGGAGCAATTTCGATTGCTCAACATGTTCACTTAATGGCCGAAAAATATAATGTCTTGATCGCCCTTCACACTGACCATTGCCACCCTCAGTATGTGGAGAGTTTTATGTTGCCTTTGATTGCTGAAACTGAAAAAAGAAGGGCAAAAGGACTCCCAAACCTATTTAACTCTCATATGTTTGATGGATCAGAGCTTTCTCTTGATCAAAACATTAAGCAATCCGTCGCTTTACTAGAAAGATGCGCTAAAAGCGAAATCATCCTTGAAGTTGAAACTGGAGTAGTTGGTGGCGAAGAAGACGGTGTCAATAACGAACACGCTCCGGCCGACAAACTCTATACAACTCCAGAAGAAATGGTGCAAATTGCTCGAGCATTACGACCACTGGGAACTTTTATGTATGCCGCAACTTTTGGCAACGTCCATGGAGTTTATAAGCCAGGTAATGTTAAACTTCGTCCCACCATTTTAAAAGACGGCCAAGCTGCCGTACGAGCTGCCTTTGGAGCTGAAGCCGAACATTTTTTAGTTTTCCACGGAGGATCTGGATCAGAACTTCATGAAATTCACGAAACACTTAATTATGGTGTGGTTAAAATGAATATTGATACCGACACTCAATACGCTTACACCAGACCAGTCGTTGATTATATGCTTAAGAATTATGATAAAGTTTTAAAAATAGATGGAGAAGTTGGGTCTAAAAAACACTACGACCCGCGAGAGTGGCTAAAAGCTGCTGAAGCTCTTATGACAGAAAGAATTGCCCATGCCTGTGATGATTTATTATCAACAGGAAAATCACTCCTTCAATAGATCTCACTTAAGCCCTTAAAACACTGTTAATCTTAGCCTAATTAGAGAAAACAACTCGCTAATTAGGCAAAGTTTCATTGAGCGAAATTCCAAAACATGTCACAATAGAGAGATCCTAAAAGGAGCTATATTCTAAATGACTTATTCAGCAATTAAAAAACAAATTCTCTTATCTTTAGTATTTTTTTTGATATTTTCAACTCGTTCAAAAGCCGCTGATAGATCCTTGATATTGTTTGGGGCCGGAGGAGAGCCAGCAAGTAAAAAAACAACTATTTTTGATAATACACTCAACGTTCTCGATAAATATTTACAAAATAATAAATGGAAAACGACTATCAATTTTAATGGAGGACATTCTGAAACTGAAGCCATCATGACGATGAAATTTCCAGATGCTCTCAATAAAGCACCTTTTACTCCAAATAATTATAATTCAGTCATTGAAACTTATCTTGATAAAATAAAAAATAAGAAAATGAAGCGCGGTGATCAATTGATGATCGTTATCGACACTCATGGAGCACTGCCAGCTGCAGACGATAAAACTCACCAGATCGCTGCAGGACTTGCCCAAGATAAAGTTAACTTAACGAAGCTAACAGGAATGTCTTTAATTAATTTAGATACTCTAAAAGAGCTCACAACTTTAGCTAACAAAGAAGGGATTAAATTGGCCATTCTCGATTTCAGTTGTCACTCTGGAGCAAGTTTATCATTGGCCAATGAAAATACTTGTGTCATTTCATCTACTGGTCCAAATCATTTTGGATATACAAGTTTTTCAGATAATTATATTGCTAAAATGAAACCAGGAAAATCACTTGAAGATGTTTTTTTAGAAACTAGAAAAAATACTAATGATAATTCTTTTCCAATGATCTCAACTCCAGAAGGATTAAGTATCAACAAAGATATCTATCCTAATATCACTCCCTATTTATATGATTATAATAAAGAAACTTATTTAGATAAAATGTCTGACTATCTGTTATCAACAGCAAACAATGAAGCTTATTGTGCTCGTCAATTTCAATTTGATTCTCTCCAAAAACAGCTTGAGAATCTAAAGGCCATAAGTGCACTCAATATGTCGGCCTATGCTCCACAAATTAATCGAATTAAAAACCTCATTAAAAATTATAAAGCAAAACAAGATGAATATATAAATTTCCTTCGTACGATGGGAGTTGGTGAACTTAAACGAAAAGAAACTTTTACAGGTTCTTTTATGCTCAAAAATAAAGAAATAAAAGATGAAGGAAACTATACATGGAAAGAAATTATCGAAGCAGACTTTGATTCACAAATAAAAACCAACGCTGAATACCGCGATATTTCTAAAGACAGTGCTGCTAAGGCCCGATTCGCAGCTTCTATCGATATGTATACTAAAGCTCGCCAAAAACAGCAGGAGATCCTCACTCGTTATCCAAAAATAAAGAGTTATCAAAAATTATTTAAAGAACAAATTTCAGCGATAAATGGAACAACAGAGTTATCAAATGAAATTGCCTTGGAAGAAAGAGATCTCTACGACAATCTTTATAAAAATGCCCGAGAAACTAAAAAATCTGAAAATAGTGCTTGCAAAGATTTTATTCTTTAATCAATTGGAAATGTAATGAAAATAAGTCTTTTTTGTCTAATGCTCTCAATGGCCTTCATTCAAAATGCCTTTTCTTGCGGACTTTACAGTGTAGCATCCAAAGTCATTATGAAAGATGGAAAACCTTGCTTAGTCGTTAACCCTGGGACAAAATCGGAAATCAATTTAACTATCGAATATAGTGAAACGAGTAAACTCGTCCCTTATGTTGGTCGCTCAATAAAAACCAAAGTTCAGATTGATAAAGAAATGGATAATACCCAAGGAATCGTCAATAGGATTGGAGAAATCCAAGTGATTCCTCCAGGCCCACTTGCTCCTAACTTAGGAACAAGTTTTGATTTAATTGAAAAAACCAAGTGCAAAAATTAAGTCTAAGCTAATATTTTAGAAACAATTTCAAAAACATTTTTCGATAATCCTTCAGTTTTGATGATTCTCTCAAGTTCAGGTTTCATCAAATTTTGGAGACTCATTGGAGTCCGCTTATAATCTTTAAAACCAGAGGCCAGGCGAGAGGCGATTTGAGGATTTAATTTATCGAGTTCAAGTAATCTATCTGTTACGAGTTTATACCCTCTTCCTGAAGGATGATTAAACTGAACTTTATTGGTCGCCACAAATTGTCCTAAGAGAGACCTGACAAGATTAGGGATTGTGCGGTCATAAACTTTATCTTTTTCCAACTTTATTAGTGTTTCATAAGTTGAATCATCGCAATTAGTCGCTTGAACGCCTAGCCATTTTTGAATCACTAATGTTTCTGAATTCCATTTTTTATAAAATGTTTCCAACGCATTTATTTTTTCTTTTGAATTAGAATGAACCAAAACACTCAACGCTCCTAATTCATCTGTCATATTACTGGCCTGATTGTATTGAGTCGCTGCCAGCAATTGATAGGATTCATTATTGATTGTGCTTAAGAGATCGAGGCATTTATTTTTTAGATCCCTCTGCCCCATTGATTTTGGATCTAGTTTATAGACACCACCAAGATTCACAGAATGGTAAAGCTTGGCCAGAGTTTCATGATGAGCGGCCGCTAATGGTTTTTTCACAAACTCGCGGGCAATAAGAGTTTCAGGATAATAAATAACCTCTTGTTCTTGATGAATAATTCCTTCCGCCGGAAGTGTCATCGACAAGGCCTTAAAAGCCTCATCGATGGAATTATCATTTAAAATTTTTCCAAAAGCTGCTATGTATTTTGGATCGAGAGTTAGTGTTTCATTTTTGCGAGCACTCTCAACTAAACCAAGTAAAATTTTAAGGGAGACGACTTGGGCCGCTTCAAAACGATTAAAAGCATCTGAATCATTGGCCATTAAAAAAATCTGATCATCAAAACTTAAGTCAGAACTTAATTTTACTGGGGCCGAAAAATCTCGGTTAATTGAAGCGATTGGTTTAGTCGCAATATTGTCAAAAATAAAATCCTGAGAAAATTCTTTTAACTCTAGAACTTTATTAACAAGATCTGATCCATCTGCACCAATTAAACCAACTCTAATTGGCATATGATAAGGTAAGGCTTCAGCCTTAGCATTAGCTGGAAGGGATTGTTTTAAATTTAAGGTAAATTGTTTTTTATCTGAATCAAACTTGGTTGTAGCATGTAATAACGGAGTTCCATTTTGTTTGTACCAGTTTTTAAATTGAGTAAAATCAAAATGATTATTGGCCACACTCATTGCATGGATAAAATCTTCTGTCCGAACTGCCTGGCCGTCGAAGAGTTCAAAATATTTATCCATGCCTTTTCTAAAACCATCGACTCCTAAAAGAGTCTGGATCATTCGAATAACTTCAGCTCCTTTTTCATAAATAGTCGATGTATAAAAATTGTTAATTTCCATATAAGTCTCGGGCTTAATAGGGTGACTTGTAGGTCCTGCGTCTTCAGCAAACTGAGCGGCCCTTAATCCTAAGACTGATTGGATGCGTTCCACATTTCGAGAGTTCATATCGGCCGAAAACTCTTGGTCTCTAAAAACGGTTAAACCTTCCTTCAATGTTAATTGAAACCAGTCTCGGCAAGTCACTCTATTTCCAGTCCAGTTATGAAAATACTCATGACCTATGACGGATTCAATTCCATAAAAGTTAGAGTCTGTTGCACTTTTTTGATCAGCTAAAACATAAGCTGAATTAAAAATATTCAACCCCTTATTCTCCATCGCTCCCATATTGAAAGCATCCACGGCCACAATCATATAAATATCTAAATCGTATTCTAACCCAAACCGGTCTTCATCCCATTTCATCGATTTTTTTAGTGACTCCATAGCGAAATGGCATTTGTTTTCATTGCCTTTATCACAATAGATTTCAAGGGCGATCGTTCTTCCCGAAGATGTTTTATAAGTATCTTTAATTGACCCCAAATCTCCGGCCACTAAAGCATATAAATAAGATGGCTTTTTAAAAGGGTCTTCCCAAGTTACAAAATGTTGACCATTATCCAACTCACCTCTGGCAATAGGATTACCATTAGAAAGTAAAACGGGATAAAGCAATTTATCGGCTATGATTTTTGTCGTAAATTTGGCCATATTATCAGGGCGGTCAATATAATACGTAATCCGTCTAAATCCTTCCGGCTCATTTTGAGTACAAAAAATACTTCCCGATTTATAAAGACCGTCTAGCGTTTTGTTAGCTTCTGGATTAATCGTATTTTCTATTTCTAGGGTAAAATCAGCAGGAACATCATGTATTTTTAATAAATCACTTTCGAGAGTGTAATCTGTTGCATTCAATTTTTTACCATTGATGATAATAGATTTTAAAAGTAATTCTTCGCCATTTAAAACCAAAGGTGAAACGACATTATGTTCACTACGCAAAATTTTCATCTTAGAATAAACATGAGTTTCAGTATTATGAAGAGTCACTGTCAGGTCAATTGTTTGAACCTGATAATTAGGAGTTTTGTATTCATTTAATTTTATAACTGTTGGTAGTTCTGTTTTCATTTGTAGTTAACCTCTTAAGTATTCTAAATCTATTTTATAACCTGTATGGCTTCTTATATTAATCACTCCACTATCAAAGAGGAGGTATTGTCCTTTAATGCCTTTTAAAATTCCACCGACATCAGTATATTTATCGAGAGAAAGTGAGCTTACTTTTTCAGGATATTCCAATACAGGATACTTAATTGTCGTCACTTCACTTTGTTCTAAAATCTCAATTTTATTCGTTCCAAATTTTTGTTCAAGTTGGTCAATATCATCACCAAACATTTCAAAAATTTCTTGCCTTTTTTCCAAAAGATCGATTTCTTCAATATTACCTTTCAGCATTTTTCGCCAATCAGTTTTATCATTAATCTCACTAGCAAAAAGTTTTTCAAAAATTCCCGATTGATAGCGAGTGCTCACTTTTAAAATGGGAAGTGCCGCCACTGCCCCTTGGTCCATCCAACGGGTTGGAATTTGAGTTGAGCGAGTAATTCCAATTTTAAGGCCAGATGAATTAGCGATATAAACGTAATGGGGAATCATGCAATTAGCTTCTCCCCAAGCAGGTTGCCGACAGGTACCATTGGCAAAATGACAAAGTTCGGGTTTTAAAATACACATATCGCATTCAGCGAGTTTACTAGAACACGGATAACAATAACCTCCCCCATAGGATTTCTTGATGAGGGTATTGCAATTAGTGCAGTTGATTTCTTTTTTAAAATGAATCTTAAGTTCTTTGCCTAATAATGAATTCATATCAATTGAGTCAAGATTACTCTCCATTGTATAATGGGCAAGACCGTTGATTAAATTTGTCTTCATTTTATCAATATTAAAGTTTTTCATGGGAGCAAATACTACTTAAGTTAGAAGCTAAAGTCAGGAAAAAAGAAATCTTGATTAAAGTAAAGAAGCTTAGTAGCCGAAAATTAGCCATGACTGACAAAAAAGATCCTAATAAAAAGCATTATTTTCAGCCAGTAGGCCCTTTGGACTTCGCTGAGTCAATGTCTAAACCCCAGACCTTAGACAATCCCCTATCTTTAACTGTTTGGGAAAAAGGTGAAAATGAGGACCAAGCAGAACTATATATTGTGCTAGATTATAATCCTGAATTAAAAATTTTTAAATTAAAGCCAACTGGTAAACTCATGACTAAAATTACTGGCTCCACTAAAGCTGGGAAAATCGTTTTAATCAAAATTCCTTTCGATGATAAAATTCATTATTTCACGGGGGGAAAATTAAAATTCCATGTTGAAGATTTAAGTTACTCAATGGAAATCCAACAAGATATTTTTAAAAGCCAGCAAAGAGGGAATTTCCGTTTAAATGCCAGTGAAGTTATTCCTATCCAATTTAAAATAGATGACCAAGTATTTCCGGCCTTAGATATATCTACGGGAGGAACTAGTTTTATTATTGATCAATCTGAAATAGAGCGCTTTCCAAAAGGATCTCTTTTTAGGGAATGTACTTTGCGATTTGACCGAAAAAATTATTATATCCCACAAGCATTAGTCGCTATCCATATTCCGATGACTGGGGAAGATGGAGTCGTTAATGGTAAAATAAAAATAGGTATCTCATTTAAGGAATTGGCCCGTAAAACTGAAGAAGAGCTCTATATAAAGATATCGACTGAGGCACGCGGCGAAGAAATGAAGAAAAAGTTCGATGACATCTTGGCGAAGAAGACTTCCCCAACATAATATCATATAAAATTGACATAACCCCTCTAAATTAAAAGCTAAAATAGACACCTATACATTTTTCAGACATATCCTATTTCGTTGACGATACTGCACTTTGAGGGTAATTTTTCAACGCCTAATACTATTAAGAACAAAACTAGCAAGAGAACCAAAAATGGCAAGAACTCCTTTTAGTGAAAGTAAAATTATTGAACGCGCAAATCTCTTACGAGATAATGATTTATATTTCTTTTTTAGAGCTATAGAAGAAACCGAAGCTTCTACAGTGACTGTTAAGGGTAAAAAACAGATCATGATCGGTTCAAATAATTACCTTGGTTTAACTCACCATCCGTATGTTAAAGAAGCGGCCATAAAAGCGATTGAGAAATACGGTACAGGTTGTACGGGCTCGCGATTTTTAAATGGTAACTTAAATATTCACGAAGAACTTGATGTTAAACTTGCTCAGTATTTAGGCCATGAAGCAGCAATCGTTTTTTCAACAGGAATGCAAGCAAATTTAGGGGCACTTTCTGCTCTTTGCGGTCCAAAAGATTTACTGCTTTTTGACTCTGAAAATCACGCATCTATTGTCGACTCATCTAGGCTTTCGCTAGGAACTACATTTAAATATAAACATAACGATATGAGTTCTCTAGAGGAGTTGCTAGAAGGAAATATTTCTCGATTTAACCGTGTCATCATCGTCGCTGACGGTGTCTTTTCAATGACCGGAGATGTGTTGAAATTGCCAGAAGTTGTGGCATTAGCAAAAAAATACGGTGCTTACGTCTATGTTGATGATGCTCATGGAATTGGTGTTATGGGTGCTCAAGGTCGCGGGACCATGAATCACTTCAACTTAACTAAAGATGTTGATTTCAATATGGGAACTTTCTCAAAATCATTTGCTTCTATTGGTGGAGTAATCTCTGGGACAAAAGATTCAATTGATTATGTTCGCCATACTGCTCGTTCGTTTATGTTTTCAGCCTCTATGCCTCCAGCGGCCGTTGCAACTGTCTCGGCCTGTATTGACATGGTTACGACTGATTCAACTATTCTCGATAATTTATGGGACAATGTCGCGTTTATGAGAAATGGATTTAAGGAACTTGGTTTTTATACCTATGGTTCTCAAACTCCTATTATTCCCATTTTTATTGGCGATGATATGAAGGCCCTTCAAATGACAAAATTCCTTGAGTCTCATGGTGTTTTTGCGACTCCTGTGCTTCCACCAGCTGTACCTAAGGGAGAAGCTTTAATTAGAACAAGTTATATGTCTTCACACAATAAAGCAGACCTTGCGACTGTCTTAGAAGTATTTGCAGAAGCAAAAAAGATATTTGAAATCCCTACTTCAATCCACTAATAGTCAAAATTAAAATCATAAGATAAGATCTCCAAAATTTGTTTTTGGAGATCTACCTATGTCACTTTCAATCAGAGAAATTAACTTAGCTTATAAAAAAGACTTAAAAGAATTTGTCGATTTACCGTGGTCTATTTATAAAAATGATCCTTACTGGGTTCCACCATTAAAAATGGCAGTTAAAGATCTTCTCAATCAAAATAAACATCCATTTTATCAAACAGCTACAGTTAAAGCGTGGCTTGCTGAAAAAGACGGTCAAATTATTGGTCGAATTATGGCCGTCAATAATCATGCTTACAATAAATACCAAAACACTAAAATTGGTTTCTTCGGCTTTTATGAGGCCATTAATGATTCTGCCGTTTCAAGTCTCTTATTAAAGACTGCCGAAGCATCACTTAAAAGTGAAGGCTTAACAGGTATGCAAGGACCAATGAATCCAGGGACAAATTATGAATGCGGATTCCTTGTTGATAAATTTGATGATGCCCCACAAATTATGATGACCTACAATCCTCCTTATTATCCTACTCAAATTGAAGCGTCCGGATACACTAAAGCAATGGATCTCCTCGCTTATAATGTCGATGCAAACTTCACGATGCCAAAAATCATCATGGATATTGCTGAACGGACTGAAAAAAAATCAAAAGTTACATTTAGAACTTTAAACTTAAAAAAATGGAATGAAGAATTAGACACGATGTTTGATATTTACAATTCCGCTTGGGAGTCTAACTGGGGATTTGTTCCAATGACAAAGGATGAGTTTTACCATACTGCCAAAGATTTAAAATCTATTGTAGACCCAGAGCTTGTCCACTTCGCACTCGTTAATGGTGTTGTCGCTGGCTTTATCCTCACTCTCCCCGACCTAAACCAAGTCTTTAAAGAAATCCCAAGTGGTAATCTATCCCCCATGGCCATTTATAAAATACTTACAGCGAAAAAACGAATGAATCGAGTTCGAGTCATTACAATGGGCGTGAAAAAAGAATTCCGAAAAATGGGATTGGAAACTCTCCTCTATAAACATAATCATATTTCAATCAAAAAAAATCCACTCAATAAAAACATAGAAATGAGTTGGATTCTTGAGAACAATTTAGAAATGAATAAACCACTTATTCGCATGGGCGGAGAAGCATACAAGCGGTACCGCTTGTATGAAAAAAATCTTTAATTTATGAAAATTTTTATTACAGGTGCCAACGGATTTGTTGGCACTCACTTATGTCTTAAACTTCTTGAGCATGGGCATACTGTTTATGGTTTAGTGAGAACTCCCTCTAAAATGAGTTTTGCTCATCCACAATTTATAATCGTGAAAGGTGACTTAAATTCATTTGAACTTCCATTAGATATTGATGCTTGCATTCATACGGCAGGCCTTGTCCACTCGTTTGATGAAAATGATTTTTTTCAAGTAAATGCAAATGCTACGGCTGCTCTTATAGACATTTTAAAAAATCATTTTAAAATTAATCCGCTGAAGCCCTTTAAATTTATTTTACTTTCTTCCTTGGCGGCAGCGGGACCAAGTCTTAAAGGACAAATAAAAGATGAAATGGAAATTGATTTTCCTGTAAGTGCCTATGGCCGATCTAAAAAATTAGCAGAAGAATTACTTAAAACGAATGCCCCAAAAGAATGGTTGTGTTCAATCATTCGTCCCCCCATGGTTATAGGTCCTGGGGACCCTGCTATTCTTGATATCTTTAAAATGGTCCAATCTGGCCTGGTTTTACTACCTGGAACTGACTCGCTTTCAAAACAATACAGCTTTGTTTGCGTGTTTGATTTAGTGAAAACCATTATATATGTTGTTGAGTCTGATAATGAAGTCTTTATTTATAGTGCCTATGACTCAGTCATCATTTTTAAACAATTAATTGAAGAAATAAAAAAACAATTAAAAAAGACTTGGATTATTTATATTCCAACTCCACTATTCATCATTAAATTTTTAAGTTTTCTCTTAAAAATAGTACACAAAATTATTCCTCATCAGTTGAGACTCACTCCAGATAAAATTTTTGAACTAAAGGCCCAGGCATGGACATGTTCCTCTAAAAAATCACAATCCCTTTTGGGCCAAACCTATCAATTCGATTTACCTAAAACGATTCAAATAACTTTGGCCGACTACCAAAAGCGCCATTGGCTTTAATATCTAATAATTAGCTAGATGCTCTACCTATAATCTATTACACAAATAAGAAATTTCCTGATAAAAATCAGTCTCGATCCTTTTAACGCTTTAGGAATTTTTTTATGAAAGCACTTATCTGTTTTATTTTTGCAATGACTTCTGCTATCGCTGCAACTCCATCAACCAATGAATTATTTTCAGCAAAACAAAATCTTGAGATAATCCGCGCCATTGATAATATTTGTGGAGATACGTGGTGCGAGGGAGATTATAACTATAATTTTGAAAAATTTTCTTGCCTAAAATCGACAAATAAATGTGAATTGAGTTTTAACTTAATTTCTCGCGATGAAAGCGGCTTAGAAAGAAAGACTTCGGTTGGCGTATGCCGTTTTCAAAATATTTTTTCTATTCGTCAAATCAGACAAAGTGCAAATGTTCTAAATGAAAATTTTCTTGATGAGCTGACTCGTTGTATTGATCGATTGGAACATGAGGTAACTCTTGAACCCTCTTTAGAATTCACTAATGATGCTCGACTTTAGACCCTCTAGTCGTTCTGAAAATATAATCCCATAACGGTGAACTCACCCCATACCGGCTATTTTCACCTGCATAATGATGTTGTAAATGGTATTTGCGCAAAAACTTTCCAACTGGGGAAGTCATCGCAAAGTGGTGTGTTGCATAGTGAATATAATCATAACAAAGATATCCAATTAAAAAATGGGCCATTAATACATCTATATATTGATCTGGAAAAATACTGCTAAAAATTCCCCATAGCAAAGAAACAATTAATAGAGCAGGAACTGGAGGCATCACTAATCGAGTCGCGTCTTGAGGATCATCATGATGAAGTCCGTGAAAAAGAAAAACAAAATATTTTCCCGCTCTACTCTTTGAGTCCCAATGAAAAACAAAACGGTGCAACACATATTCTGTAAATGTCCACAGAAGCATACCTAAAAAAAACAAAATTATAAATTCTGTTATATTGATATTTTTAACAGTGAAGCCACGATAAAATAAGAAGAGAATAATAGGTACCCACAAGAGTAATGGGATAATTGGATGAACGTGGGTAAAGGATTCGAGAATTGGATTTTTAAAAATTCGTATTGATTCACTCGATTGCTTTTTCATATTAGGGCCTACTTTTATATTTTTCTCAATTTTCGCTACAATAAATTAACAATCAAAAAAGCGCATCAAAAAAATCAAAACTCTAAAATAAGTCTAATTTTGTTTAATCATGGAAAAAATTTATTTTTATTTATGAGTAGTTGAATCTTTACTTAGAGTATCAAAATTTACTATTGGGAGCATTTACAGCCACTTGCGGAAAATGACCGAGTGATGTTAGAAAATAGTAATGAATTGTAAGAAAAAAGAACTACTAAAAAACCCAACTGGCACTTAGAATTTTGGCATAGAGACAAACTTACTTACACAAAATATAGTCGACGTTTAAAAACGGATTTTGAAAGCGTCGATTTTTTAACACCTCAATCTCAACTCTTTTTTTTCTTAGCATCATTTGCATTGCCCTTAGTACGCTCTAGCTCTCCTCTCATTTTTTCCCATAATTCTCGAGCAACTGGACCAAGTGATTTTTGTGAATCACGAAGTAAAAATATTTCCATTTCTTGTTCTTTAATGAGAGCTGTCTTTATTGGTACAAGGGTTTTTTGTTCTAGCTCTAATTTAACCATTTCATAGGGAAGTCCTCCCCAACCTAGACCCTGAATGATCATTTCTTTTTTAAAAGAAATTTCCGAAAGAGTGACACTCTTGCCACCGACTAAAACTCCCGTAGTCATTTTGGGTGAATTCACTGATGAGTCTGCAAGAACAATTTGGTTGTATTGCCGAAGGAGCTCATCAGTCACTTTTTGTTCAGGAAATAAATCCGCACGCCGGACTGGAATGATTTTAGCTCTAGTAAGAGGTAAGGCATCTACGGACCAATTCGCATCGCCATGCATAGGGGTAATAGCGAAGTCTACATCTCCTTCTATTAACCGCTCTATGGTCCCATTAAGAACCTCAAAACTTAACTGAAGTTTTGTGTTGGGATGATTGCTAAAGAATTCTTTCAAGAACTTTAAAATAAGCGAAACGGGGCTGATTGCGTCAATACTGATTCTCAATTCGACTTCTTCCCCACTCATCATTTGACGGGCCAGGCTGTCGAGTTCTCTAAATTCTCTCAGAACAGATTTAGCTTTTTCAAAAAAAAATTCTCCTTCTTTAGTTAAACTTGGCCGGTATTCATTGCGAGAAAACAAAATAACTTGATACTCTTCTTCAAGCTTTTTTACTGCCATACTTATTGATGGTTGACTCTTGTGAAGAGAATCAGCGGCGGCCTTAAAACTGCCTTCTAAAACAATGGCTTCTATGGTAAGAAGTTGGTCTAAGGTCATACAAAACTCCATTAGGTAAACTTATCAAGTTAATAGATTAATTATAATTTGATTTTATAGGATCCTAAGTTATTATTTATCAAATTAAATGACCTGGCCCACAATAAAAATCTTGGAGGATTCTCATGTTTAAGAAATTATTAATCGCGACTTTCGCACTTTCATCAATGGCTGCATTTGCTGCAAATACAAAAGTAGAAGTTGATGCTTCTGCATCTAAATTAGTTTACTTAGCTAAAAAAGTTACTGGTGAGCACACTGGTGAAGTAAAATTGGCAAAAGGAACTCTTGATTTTGATAAAAATGTTCTTAAAGGCGGAGAGTTTGAAATCGACATGACTTCAATCACGAACACTGATATCGCTGATAAAGATTACCACAAAAAATTTATTGACCATATCGTAAGTGATGATTTTTTCGGTGTAGAAAAATTCAAAACTGCTAAGTTAGTTATTACTTCTGTGACAAAAGAAAAAACGGCAGATTCATATAAAGTAACTGGTGATTTAACTATAAAAGGAAAATCTGCTCCTGTAACTTTTGATGCAACAGCGACAAAAGCAAAAGCTAGTGCTAAAATCATGTTCGATAGAACAAAATATGACATTAAGTACGGATCTGGAAAATTCTTCCAAGGTCTTGGCGACAAAATGATCAATGATGAAGTTCAATTATCAGTAGAATTAGTAGCTAAAAAATAATTTTTTCGGAGAGTCCCATGGTCGATATCGCGAAGCTTATTAGAACAATTCCCCATTATCCTAAAGAAGGAATTATGTTTCGCGATATCACCACTCTCTTAAAAGATCCTGCGGGATTTAAGGCCTGCATTGATCAACTGGCCAATAGATATAAAGACACCCCAATTGATTATGTTGCTGGTATTGAAGCGAGAGGATTTATCCTTGGAGCTGCACTCGCTTATAAGCTAGGACTTGGATTTATTCCTGTGAGAAAAAAAGGAAAACTTCCAGGTAAAACAATTACTCAAGATTACGATCTCGAATATGGATCTGACACCATTGAAATCCACCACGATGCTCTCCATGCTGGTGCAAAAGTCCTTTTAATCGATGACCTTATTGCTACTGGTGGAACGGCCATTGGGGCCATTACATTGATTGAAAAAGTTGGTGGTAAAATTGTCGAAGCTGCTTTTATTGTCGATCTTCCAGAATTAGGTGGTGCGAAGAAAATTCAAGCACTAGGCCACAACGTTTTTGCTCTTTGCGATTTCTCAGGGCACTAATAATTTAATACTATCGATTATCTATTTAAATAATCACTTATACGAGTGACTCCAAGTTCATTTAAAATGAAGTGTCTAAATCCTTTCAACCAAGGAAATTGCCATGGATACAATCATTGATAAATGGGAAACACATCAAGAAAAATTCTTAAAAAAAATTGCGTTGTACGCAACAGGAGTCTTTTTTATCTTGGCCGGCGCAAGGCACTTTTCTGATCCAGTTTATTATATGTTGATGATGCCGAAATATCTTCCCGTCCCTTTAAGTCTAATTTATATAGCTGGATTTTTTCAGATAATGGGTGGCATTGGATTAATGATTCCACAAACGAGAGTCGTTGCGGCCTGGGGATTAATGGCATTATTATTGGCCGTATTACCAGCTAATATATATATGTGGACCCACCATATCCACGTCACTGAGATCTATCAACCCAATTGGTTTTTGATGTTGAGAATTCCATTACAATTTTTGTTAATCGCCTGGGTTTATATGTTTGCTAAAAATCCTCAAAACTATTAAAGCCAATGAATTGATTTTAAAAACTTTTTAACATAACTTGCGGCCAATTGTGGTTCATGGTGAGGCAGCTTTGAAGGCTTTTCCATGGTGACATTATTTTCTTTATTCAAAAGATTTTCGGCCAATCTTTCCATACCATCATTGCCTACGACTAAATCATCAAGTCCTGTTATCAAGTGAATCCTTTGGGCATGGACTTCTAGGATTTCTTTTTGTTCTCTGATCCAAGGAAAAACATTATCTGGTTTTAACTCTGGAGACACGAGCTGCTCTCTAATTTTGAGAGTGCTTTTGTAGAAGGGAGTATCAAACAGATGAACAACGTCTTTGGGGGCCATGCCGAGCCCCACGGAAATGGAGAGTTTTTCGTAGTCTTTAAATTCAGGAAGCATTAGGGCCTGCAAAGAAAGCATTGCTCCTAATGAGTGGCCTCCAAGGACTAGTTTAAGCTGTTCTGATTCAAGCTTGTCCTCATAGAGCGGAAACTCTTCTAAAAAAGCTGATTTAAGGCTTAGAAACGCCGTATAGAAAAGCTCATGGGCGTGAAGTTTAAAATGATTGAAGTCTGATACTTCTGAGAAATTTCCTAAGTAATGTCCTGGTAAATCAAAAAGAATACAAGAGACTCCCGATTCTGCTAGGCGTATAGGCCAATTAAGAATTGAGCTTTTATCGGCGGTGTATCCGTGAGTTAAGATCGCAAAGGTCGATTTAATTTCTGATTTTTCTCCGTTTTCAATTTCAGGAAGAAAGACCAAGGCGTTGGTTTGTTGGTTTTGGTAATTGATAAATAATTTTGTGACTTTCATAGAGATAGGATACCTAAATATTTGTAAAAATGCTGAGGAATATACGTCTGAGAATTATCTCCTTTAAAAAAAGTTCCCTTTTTTTGTCCAAAGAGGCCATTTGCTCAGAATTTGTTTGACGAAGAGAAGTGGTTCTATTAATTTTTAGATTCCAAAAAATGGTTGCGCCCAGGTAGCTCAGTCGGTAGAGCAAGGGACTGAAAATCCCTGTGTCGGCAGTTCGATTCTGTCCCTGGGCACCAAATTTTGTGTAAAAAAACCTCGTCTAACCTACGAGGTTTTTTTTTGCCTAAAACGAATTGATTTTTAAACTAACAATTCTTTCATCACTATTTTACTCATTTAATACTTTCGCTACTGTAAGTGATCTGACCGCTATTTCTTTAAAATCTGGAGAAGTGATTACTCCTGCTCGTGATATTGAATTTCTAAAGAATAATTCAATTCAACTTTTTGATGGAAGAACCATTAATAATTCTGAAATTAGAAATATTGAAGTTAATGATTCTTTTGGCAATTCGAAAGTTATATCTGTTGGTAATTTTAAAATTATAAGTGTAGATGCTGCAAAAATTACTGGTGGTGATGCCACTGGTGGGGGTTGATTTTGGGATTATTTAGAAATACAGGTGGAGATATGGGCGGTGGAAAAATAAGTGGTGATGGTTCCGGAGGTCGATCAATTTCTGGTGGCGGTAATGATCCTGTTGAATTTTCAACATTATAAATACTTTTAAATAAAGTTATAAAATTCGATTTAATTATATGTATATATGATTATCAAATAAAACGAAAATTCCTTCTGCTTTTCACAAAAAAACTATCTATCGCTTTTGAACTGCTTACTTAAAATTAACTTACCATTAAATTCACTAAATAAATGTCAAATCTGCCATACATGCTATAAATCTCACTTCGAATAACTGAATAATAATCTAAAAATTAATTAGTAAAAAGATAATTTGAACTTAATCACATTTTCATTTTCATTTTCATTAAGTTATCTAATTATTGCTCTCAAAAGTTAAACTTAAATTCCGAGTGTATACAATCATAAAAATATTTAAAAAATGATAATTCAAAACTTAATATTGAGACTTGATTGTACCTATAGTTTTATTTGTTAGTTTTATTAATAAATATAATAACACTTTGTCTACTAATCTACAAAAGCAAAAAAACTAAAATCAACAATTTTCCAAGAATGATTTTCACTTGCAAAACCAAAACGAAAATCAAGCCATTCTTGACAAACCTCTTTATCTAATTTCTTATGCATATTGAAAGATGTATTTTTTCCAAAACTAGATTTCTCCAAATCAGTAACAATATCATTACTTTCCAAATTTAAAGCAAATGATAGTTTTTCAAAAACAAAACTTATATCTGTTATTGATTTGAGAATTTCATCGGGAACGTCTTCAGGGCCCATTGATGTTTTTCTTCTAATTTCTTTAAATTTTTTACATAGTTCTACATTTTCATATACAACTCTTTTTTTTGCACCTATTTCAACTTCATTTAAATTAAAATGCATGTCGCTAAGTAAAGGTTCTAGACATTTCATCTCTTTTTTTAAAATGCATTTTTTTAACTCTTCAATGAAGACTAAGTAGGTTGGATCTTGCTCTAATTGTTTTTTAATATTTTTTTTATTTTTATAACTTCGCCATTCATATACTTCAGTCCAGTTCATATTAAATTTAAAATAGTATGATTTTTTATTATGCTCAACTCTAGCAATTCCATTTTTAAAATCCTTCACTGCAAGTGCCAAATTACGATAGTAAATTCTTACAAAATCAATTGGAACAAACTTGTATTTACATTCTGGCTTACAACTGCCACCAAAGGAATCTCCAAAAATATAATGATCTTTTCCTTCGTAAATCTCCTTCGGTGTTACAACAAAAGAAGGGTCTCCTTTTAAATCGATATTATCGTATAGTTTAAGTGTTGTCGTTAAGCGATCTGCCCCCCAGTCATCTTGATAAACAACAATATAATCTTCATCTACTTCCTGCTTAAGTTTTTGTAACTCTTTGTCAGGTATTTTCGCCCAAGAAGAGCATGTAATTAAACAGAAAAATAATATTAAGAATAATTTCATTGTTTTACTTTTCAAACAGATCTCTGGTTTAATAATTTTGAAATAATAAATATCGCCAATCAATTCCTGCAAAAACATTTAAAGCTAATCTGCAAAAGCAAACAAACCAATATCTTTTATTTTCCAAGTATCATCAATTTTTGATAGGCTTAAGCTAAAATCAAGCCATTCATCGCATGAATTATTTTTTAATCTTTTTTGAAAATATGGGTAAATCTGGTTACCAAAATCTGAGATTGTTAAATCCATATTGAAATCATTATGCTGCAAGTCGATTATATAAGATAATTTCTCCCAAAATAAATCAATATTTTTTACTTTATTAAGTAATACTTTGGGAATATCTTCAAGCCCTGTTAAGCCTCCTTTATTTATTGATTTAAATTTTAAACATAACTCTGAATCTTCATATACGGCCCGTTTTTTAGCATTAAGTTCAATTTTGTTCAAGTCAATTTCCGAGGTGTCTAAAAATGGCTCTAAGCATTTTAGTTCTTTTTTTGCAATGCACTTATTTACTTCATTAATAAAAACTGTATAGGTTGAATCTTTTTCCAGAATATTTTTTATATCTTCTTTGTTTTTATAACTTCGCCACTCATATGTTTCTGACCAATTCGTATAAAATTTAAAATAGTATGATTTTTTATTATGCTCAACTC
>CANCFT010000009.1 GCA_947377285.1 Bacteriovoracaceae bacterium | reverse complement strand
CAATTATAATTAAGAAGAAATTTGATTTTGCATAATTAGCTGCTAAATCCAAAATACTTCCCTCATAAGGAGTGTTTCCGATTTTAATATTTTGAACACCGCCTAAATCACGAATAAAAACTTTTGCATCAACTGGGTCACTTTTTAATTTTAATTGTTCAGCGTTTACCAATGAAACATTGGCTAAGCTTAAGACAAATAAATAGAAGAAAAAGCGAAACTTCATAGAACCTCAATTACGTAATAGTTCGGTCGTTTGAAAAATAAATAAACATATTTCAATATTGATTTTTCATTTATTTTTTTTCACTCGAAACTTCTCTTTGAGGAGTTGTAACATTGGGGCCAGTTTTCACATTGCTAGCTAGTGAATCATTTTTATAATACAGGGTAAAACCTGAGTAAATTTCATTTGGATTTTTAATAAGTGGTTTATTGTTTTCCCAAATATCTTTCCATTTTTTCGGAGTTTGATAGATAGAATTAGAAATGATGCCCAATGTATCACCCCCCTTAATAAGATAAGGAGAGCCCTCTGGATTCCAAGTAAACTCTATTTCTGGAACTGAGTATTTCAATGAAAGATGTTCAGGCAGTAATGCATTTCGTGAAACTTTTTCTTGATTTAATTTTTTAAGATCTTTCCATTTAGAGATATCGCCATAAATCTTAAATGCAATTTGCATTAAAGTTTCACCTTTTTTCACTTTGTAAATTTTGATAACACCAGTGTCCACGGGCGATGCAGCGATAGTGACTTTTTCTTCTACCTTTTCAGCTTTTGGAGGCTTAGCAGCTGCTGTTTTAATTTTCACAACAGGTGAATCATTTTTTGGAACATTTTCTGCAATTGGTGCAGGCTTATCATTCATGAGTGACTCTAGCTCATTGCTATTTTCTTGAGTAGTTGAATCACTAGTTACAGCTGCAATTTTATCTAGTGTTGATTCAGCAACTGCATCGGCCGCTTTTTCAGGCTTAACTTCTGGAATGGCTTCCGAAAAAGCTAAATTCTGTAATTCATCTGCTTCTTTTCCATTTGCACTTGATACCGGTGAATCACTTGAATGAGTTTTAAATTTTTCAATCATTCCACATGAAGCTAGTAAAATGATACAAACAATAAATACTAAATTCTTCTTTCTCACTTTTTATCCCCTATAGATATAAGATCTCTATAGGTTTTTCGACATTTATCTAGTGAACTTTAGTATTATATAAAATTTAATGGTTGATTGTTTTAGTGTCCGAGTAAAACACTCTCATTAAACCTGAAAAAAATCAAAACATAATGTTGCCAATTTTTCATCTTTGGAAGGTCCAAGTCTATCGACTACTTCTTCTAGTAGTAATGCTAATTTTTCACGAACCCACTCATAATCATCTCGAGATAAAGACATAATTCCAGAATAGTGCAAGTTGTCAGGTTTAGATGTTTGAATTGCTTCAATGGCCCTTAATCGCCAATGAGAATGGTGCTGAGTTAAGATAGGAGAATCTTTTTCTAAATGAAGTACAGATTTTTTAATCTTATATTGATTTCCTTTTTGTTCAGCTAAATGATTTTCTACCAAAAAAGAAAGCACAGATAAAATTCTTGAAGGAGGCAGATTAAAATACCTAGATAAACTTCCCACATTTTGAAATTCTGGAATCATTAAGGCCATATGGATAGCAGCGAAGTGCCAACTGCTATAATAAATCATCTGATCTTCTAAGTTCATTGTTTCTTTTATGTTTAAACGTTTTTTTAAAACAGAATGCTGCTCACACCTCTGGGAGATTTGTTTCCCAAAGAGATTTTCAAGTGTCTTAGTTCCAGATCTCTCTTTTAAGACTAACAATATAAAAAATTCACTATCAACATCATTTAGCCCCATATAACGAGCGCAAGCTTCCGCCTGTTCTGCGCTAAAATGGTAATCTCCCGACAAGACATGTGTAATGAAAGGATTCTGGCATCCAATGGCCTCGGCAATTAATTTTCTTTGACCTCGTCCCAGATTAGGAGTTTTTTCGATCCAATCTAAAATAAACTGTTTATAGCTTTTATATTCATAAATAGACGTTTTTTTCATAAATTCTCCCTAAACAATAGTATTTAGTATTACTAAATTAGTCACGACTAATTTAGTGAATAATAATTGCACGGTAACCTATACTGCTGTTAAAAATAGAATATAACAAAGACTCAAAAAGGCAGGTCTATATGAAGTTTTTATCAGTTTTAATTTTAGCCCTTACAACGTCGGCCAATGGGGCGACACTGGGTGGAGTGAGCGGTGGCGGTGGAAATTTAATTTCTCCCACTGCTCCTTCAGAAAAGCAAGACCCTAGAGAAATTAGAAACATCATTAAGGGTTCAAAAAATTTACTTAGAAAATTTGTAAATGCCAAGTTTGCTCTTTATAAAAATGGCAGCATGGACTACGAAAGTCTAAGGCTCTATTCATTACTTTTTGCTGATAATGACAATAATCTTCACGAAGTTATGGAAGAAATATCTCTCAATATCCCACTTGATAAACCTTGTTTTGATAGTGCAGGGACTTCTTTTGATGGAAGTACTTTTAATCAAAAAGGTTATGCTGTGTGCATTAGTGCATTCTCTATTGCTGCAAAATGTGACAAAAATGAAGTGCCGTTACAGGCAACAGCTTTAGTTTTTCATGAATTTAGCGAAGTCGCGGGCCTCACAGATGAAGATGCAATAACACTACAAAAACAAGTTTTAGACGAACTAAAAACTTGGTAACTAACAAACTCACTATGGAGGATTTATGAAAAAATTATGTTTAGTTTTCTCTCTTGCCCTTGCTCTTTCACTTACAATCGCTTCACAAGTATCTGCTCAAGATGTTTCTGCATTAAGTTTAAAAAATAACATGAAACAAAGTGGAATTCTTTTAAAGCAAATTTCAACGACTTTAAGTGATGCTTCTCAAAATGCGGCCAATGCAGCTTCTGTTGCAAAGATCATCGCTTTTATGGAAACAGCTAAAACTCAAAGCCCTGACTCAGTTACTAATGGCTCACTTGCTGACTACCAATCATTAATTACTCAAGAAATTGCCGTTTTAAAAGAATTGCAAACAGCTTTTTTAAGCAACGATAATACTGCTGCTTTAAACATTGCTCAGAGAATTAACAGCCTAAAAAAAGAAGGGCATGATAAATACAAATAGTACAATTGAATTGAAAAAAAAAAGGACCAGAATTGGTCCTTTTTTTTGGTTTATTTTTTAAAGATTTAATTAATCAACAAATCCTGAATCTTTCCATTTCTTAAGCATATTTACGACTTCATCACTTACTCTTGGAATATTGCTATCTGCAGGTGGCATTTCATTATCGTTAGTAATCCAAGCATCAGTCATTGAATAAAGAATATCATCATAACGCTCTACAATCGCTTCTTTAGTTGTAAAGAGTGGACGTTTGGGATGCTTCACGAGGACATCTGGATTGTGACAGCGAATGCAGCTTTTTTCAAACAGATTAACCTTCAAAGAAGAATAAGTTGGCTCCAATGGAACCGGTTTTTGAGTTTGGCTTCCACTAACTTTTTGTATGTAGAATTTGACTATATTGAGTGACTGGTCTGTTAATCTTGGAGCACTGGCCGGCATTTGGCCGCTATAAACCATTTTATACAAATCAGATTTTTCAGGGTCTCCTGGAACAACTCTTTTTAAAACTTCTACTTCATTTGTTACCCATGAATGGCATTGCATACATTGAGGTTTTAAGACATTATCCCGAAGAACATTAAAATTAACTTGTTCCATAGAATAATTAAAAACCTTATATCGGGAACTCTCATCAGTTCCAGTTTCAATTTTACAGGCAGTCGTTGCAATTAGGAGAATGGGAAAAATAATCTTTTTCATGCTACCACCAATTTAAGAAAACTTGCCCAAAGAGCGTTTTCTCCAATAACGTATAAGTGCTTTTTTGTCTGTATTCAATAATAAAAGACAGGTGTGAAGAATATTTAAACTCATTATTAAAAGTATAAAGCTCTTCTTTATCACCAAAAGGATTATTAACATTTAAGGATTGGAAACCCAATGAAGTCCTAAAATACTCTTTGATATTATAATGGGCCTCAAGCAGCGTGGCCCATTGGTCGAACTTAATCCTAGAATCAACTAACTCTCTTTTTGTATAATCAACTTCACTTAAAAGTGCTATTGGCCCTGAACCCCACTTAGTGAAAATACCTAGTAAGCCTCGATTAATCGACTTTCCACTGGCCACAAGAGCTTGAGTTCCTAATGAAAAATTAGTCATTGGTAAAAACTCTTGTTTAGTGGCAACTCCAACTTCTTTATTTGTAATATTGTCTGAAGGATTAGGGGTAAATAAAATATAAGATTGCTGCCATTCTTTTGATAATCTCCAATATTGTGCTTGAATAGGAACATCGGTAACACCTAAGCGATTTCTTTCTCTGACATAGGCCGTATGATCAATCAAACGAAGTCCCAAGGGAAGATTACTGCCACCAATTACAAATCGATTATATTTATCCATTGAGTAATCAAGTTTAAAAGTCCTTAAATAGATTCGATTAGTCCAACTAGATTTTTTCGCTGTTTCACTATCGATACCTTTTTGACGGGCGGTGTTTGGCGCAACTGCAAAAGTTACTTCCTGACGGAGACTTTTATCCCATTTTATGACATTTGAATAATCGAGTTGCATTGGGAAAATACGTTGCTTGCTTCCACTGTAATCATAAAGCCGATCAAGCACCATTAAGCGAGATTCAATTGAGTGTTCCATTTTTCCATTGAAATTAAATGGGGTCGTTTTTTTTTCGGGATTATAGTCTCCGCGAGAATAGCTTTCTGCAAAAGCAATTCCTTTACCATAAGATGTAAGTGGGCCCCCACCTTCAATTGATTGGTGACAAGCTATACAGCTATTATAATTTAATCGAATATAATTAGGATAAGCATGAGCTAGTTGAATTTGTGCGAAAATAATGAACGTAAGAAAAATTTTCATCTAGAACTCTTTGGAAATTAAGAAAAGTTTTTCTCAATTAAACTAACTCCATTTTATATTGATCTGTGAAACTAAAATAGACAATTACAATTTACGAAAAAACTAACTAGAAAACTAAGTAATACTAAACATTATTTACATTTTGTGTCATTCACTTGGAAGTGGTACAATATTTTGATTTAGTTCACTTGGGGATCATTTTTGAAATATCTTTTAATCATTTCTGTACTAATTTTTACGGGTTGGAAATTTCTAAATACATACCACATAGATCAATCCAATGATTCACAAGCAAAAAATGAACTAATTCAAAACCAATTGAAAGCTAATAATGAAAATATAGATTTTCAAGATATTGGCCCAAACAATGGATCATCTAAGAAAAATAAAAAAGCCAATTTATCTAAAGAATTAATTGAAAAAAAAATGACAGATATTTACAGTCTTACTCAAGAAGAAATGGCTCAAAACTTAGGATTATTAAATTATTATCAAAATGAATTAGAACTCTCCCTCGCTCTCAATGATAAAAAAATTGAATCTACACTCTTACTTCCACCAACTTTAAGAATAGCAGCTTCAATTTATCTTGAAATTTCTCCTATTGATCTAACACAACAGTTTTTACATGATGCTGAAATTAACAAAGTTATTTGGAAGAAAATTGTTCTTTTTTCACAATCAAATGATTTCAAAGTACTACTGAATCAAGGGAAACTCTCAAAAGAAGAAGTGCTTAAGTCATTACATTAAAAACTGCCCTAAAAATGAGGCAGTTAAAAAACGACAATTTTCACATTTTTTAGTCGAATCTCCTGATTTTATAAGAAAAAGAATCTTTAATCCTACTATTTATGTCAATTAAACTTATCCTTTTATAAGAATAAACCGAAAAGACTAGAGGTTCCTATGTATTTAGAAAGGATGTTGCTTTTGAAATCAATACGATTCTTACTGTTAATAAATGTATTGCTAAATATTGGCTGCACACCTGAACCAACTTTAGTTATAAGCCAATCAAAAGCTTCACTCGCTAAAATGTCACAAATTGCACCGGTAATTGGTACTAATAATATTAGTTTGCCACCCTCTTCTAAAGCTGAAATTAGAAGTTTAAACGTTACAGATCAAGACACACCAGAAAGTGGTTTAAGAGTTTTTTTTGATGGTGATAAATTAAAAAATAAAATCACTGTTAAAAATGCAAATGGTATTTCAGCCGAAATAAAATGTGGCGGAGAAAAAGGTGATATTAATCCACTACAATGCCAATTTACATTATTAAGTCCGGCCCTCATAAATTCATCTGAATTATTTATAATTGATTTTCAGGTGAGAGACATAACGCTAACGAGTTCTGGTAACGATGTAGGAAAATCATCAGAAACGGGAAAAATGTTTGTCACATTTAATCGTGACTTAATCGCAATCGATGCTAAAGACACTAGTTGCTCGTTTGTGATAAACCAACAATCTGCTAGCTGCGACATTCAAGGCTTAGCCGTAAATGAATCAAGAAGTGAAGATATCAAAATTACTTTAACAAATGCGACAACAAATGCTGGAGAAGTTATTAGTTGTGAAAAGAAATTTATTGGTCAAGATCTCAAAATAACTTGTTCAATAAAACTGGCCAAAACACTGGCAACATATCCTACGCAAAAAGATTTTATTGCAACTTTTAATATTGCAAACACTGCCTCTCCAAGTCTTTCAATGAAAACTTCAAAAAATATTACATTTTCATTTGCTAGAGATACAGTATTTTATACTAAAAAGCAGACATTTATAACTTCTAGTACTGCTCAAATACCAGGGGTTGATATTTTATGGGTGGTCGATAATTCTGGCTCCATGGCCTCGTCTCAAAAAGCTTTAGCTACAAATTTTCCTGCTTTTATTGAATCATTTGTCCCCTTAAAAGATGGTGTTCGGATAACACCATACCCTTTTAAAATGTCAGCAATTACAACAGATGGTTACACTCGAAAAGTCACCGCAACTTCCACTCTTTGTCCATTTGTTAATTGCTCCGCAAACGGAAACCCACTTTTAGTTAACGATACTTTAGCAAAAGAAAACTTTGAATTATTTAAATCAAATTTTGATACAATAATTCAAGTAGGAATAACTGGAAGCTCATCTGAAAGATCAATTGAGTCTATGAATAAATTCCTTGATTCAAATCCAAGTTGGTCGAATGCGAATAACTTACTCGTTGTCATTTTTATGAGTGATGAATTAGAACAATCATACAAAAGTACGAACTGTCCATTACCAGCATCTTTAAACTCTTCACCTGCCAATGACCCTTATACTTTTACACCCGAATGTACCGCAGAGAGAGTTCAATGGTCTAAGGATCAAATGTTAAAACTAAAGGCCAGAAAAGAGTTAATTAAAGTCCATTCTATTGTGAGTTTTTCACAAGATATAGGAAAAGTTTATCAAGAAATCAGTAAGGAATTCTCCGGAACTTATCAGTCTCTAAGTTCTCCATTTTCAACTTTATTATCACAAATTGGAACATCGATTACCGATACTTTTCTAGAATATAATCTTATATTTCAAGGGAAAATTAAGAAAATTAAATCTGTAAAACTTGATGGTATTGAACTTCCGAATACATATAATGAAAACTATGAGTTCATTGCACCAAATAAAATTAAGTTGAAAAATAATCCAGGTGAAGGAAAAGCCCTCGAAGTTGAATTTGAATACTCCAATGAAATAATTTAAGAAATATATTAAGGTATTTTAGAAAATGAATGAAAAAAAAGAAGTATGGTATTTTTATAATCAACTTAACAAGTCTAAACTTGGTCCTTTTCCAATTCAAGAACTATGCTCACTTCTCATTCAAGAAAAAATTGAAGTTGATAAAATTTTGCTCTGTCAGCCAGGATGGAAAAAATGGGAAAAAGTTGAACTACATCCATCGTTCTTAGAAGAATATAATTTACAACTTACTCCATTAATAGATGACGAACTTCCACCAATTGATGAACTAGACGATGATGGACTTCCCAAAATTGAAAATGAAGAATTTAACAATCTTCCTCCTCAAATTCCTACAAGCTTAATAATTAAAAAGGTTCAAATTGATCCTGAAACTATTCAACCTATTGAAGTCAAAAAGACAAGAGAAGAATTGCGTAAGCATCCACGGGTGTCATTGGAATTAAAAATAGTTTTTATCATTGATAAAAAATCGTTTAGAACGAAAACACTTGATGTCTCTTTAGGTGGAGTCAAAATCGTAGACCCTTTACCAGAATGTTATTTTGACACTACTATTCAAGTTTTTTTAACTTCACCAGATCAAAAATTTTCTATTAAATTCGAAGCTGAGTTATTGTCAAATACATTGTCTAAGACTCATTTACAATTTAATTCAAAAAGCTCAACAGCATTAAAGCATTTAGAAGCATGGTTAATTGCAGTTAATGAAAAGCAAACTAAGAAAACTGCTTAAATTATTTAACTCGCTTAAAGACAAAAGGATAAATAACAGAACTAGGTAACTGGTTTGGGGTTTGTGGAAAATTCATTTGACGAATGATTTGAATCACACAACGCTCTAAAATATTACTATCAATTTCGGAATTAACGACTTTAACCTCAGTAACAAAACCTTCAATATTTATACTAAATGACATTCTTAAAATTCCATTTAAATCATTACGAACTAATAATGCAGATTCAAAACAAGTCCTAATTTCACGGCGATGTGAATTGATAACGCCATAGACTTGAGCTTTTGTAAGCCCTCCTGATACTTCTGCTGTACCGTTTGCAGAAGAATTTCCATTTGATGAATTATTACCACCAGAACTTATCCCGGCCCCATCTGATAAACCGGTCCCGATGGAACTAGTACCTTTTAAGCCTTGGGAGCGTGCAAGTAATCCAGAATTAGAAGCACTAAAATCTTTTGCACCTTTCAGAGTCGTTTGAGCTTCTAATAAATTATCTCCAGTGTCTGATCCAATGTTTTCTGAAGTACCATTTTTAGATTTCCCTATAATTGTCATTTTGTTTGCTTGAACCTGAACCCCTTTGTTGTCAATTCCACTCGCGGTACTGTCGACAAAAGTTTGTGAGATCGCTTCTGCCGATATTTGCTTATTTGCCGATTGGCTACCTTTTGATTTAATTTTTCCTAATAAACCAACTGCATTTACGTCACTAATTTTGCCCGGTGAATTTAAACCAAGTGCCGCTTTTCCAGGCTCTGATTTAAAAGTTGGAGCAACAGCACTAGCTCCTTTGTTTTTATTCACCTGATTTTTAAGTATTATTTCTGGCTTTGGATTTGACTTTGGCTTTGCCTTTAATTCTTCTGCCAACTCAACTTTCTCTGGAATTTTTTCTTTTACTGGCTCAACAACAGGCCTAGGGGCTGGTGGAATTTCACGAGCTAACTCTTCTGACTTTGGCTCAATCTCTATTACTTTTACCACTCTTACAATTGACTTAGATTCTTCTTCTATTTTTGAATTAAGAGTTTTTTTAATCCCTATAAGTAAAAGGCAAAACAAAAGTAAGGATGAAGCTGTTGCTAACCAAAACTTATTTTGAAAAAAATGCTCTTTTTGAGGAACGAAATCAACACGACTTATAAATCGGACAAAATAAATTTCCTCACGAAAGTGAATTACGATTGTCTCTTGGGGAAAAAGAATGACATCTGAGTTGAGATTGATTGATTGCCCTTTTATATTAAAAATGGATTTGGGAGAATCAACAAATTCAATCTTTACTTGATCAGAAACACTCCAGACAAGATTAAAAGGTATTTTTTTTGAGCGTTTAAAAGTATCTATTTTTTTTTCGAAAAAATGCCAAATCTCTTGAACTTTTTGTTCTTTTTGACTCATGCAAACTACTTCAAGTGCTAATTTTGTAGTTAGGACTACATTCTTTTTTTTCACACTAACCATTAACTGGTTTGAGATAATTCCTTTTTGAATAGTACTAGAATTAAATCGATCTTCAACAATCGCCCAATTTAAACCTAAATACGATTGCCCCTTATCAATAACTATTCCTTCAGAAGGTAAATTCTTTTTACTTAATTCATTTAATTTATTTGGGTCATCTGCCCTAGAAACTAAATGTCCTATATCAAACAATGTCCACATACCAATATTTGGATTAAACTCACCTTCACCGACCCATTCAAGCAAGAAATGCACTGGCTCAATTCCAGGTGCTCTCAATACCTGATCGCACATAGGCGATCGCCCAATCAATAAGCTTGGTCCAGTTAATTCAACTTTTGCTAATTCTAGCTTGTGTCGTGATATTTTTAATATTTTCGTCATTGGTTCTCTTCTATATAACGAAGCCTTACTGATGAGTCGACTCGATGAAATTCATTAAAATCTTCTCTTAAAACGATGAGGTCATCAAAATCTTTGAAATTTGTCCCAAGCTCCATCAATATACTTGGAGGCGTTAACTCGCCTTCAATGACACCTGCTGAAAAATCTAAAACTTGTTCTTTTTTTTGATCTTTAGAAACTTCTGCATTCACAAAAGTAGTTAACACAAAAAGAAAAAGAGTGAACAATAAACTATTTTTCATTTTTTACTTCTCTCTTGCCAAGAATTTAAAAGTTTCTGCTGCTTATTTGAATCACATTCTTCCCAAACATATTTTACCATTGGTAAATGTTTATTTCTTTTAATAGCTGAAAATAAAAGTATGCCTGATCGTCTGCTATAATAATCTTCATTAGTTATTTTAGAACTCGATAATAAATAATCAAGATGAAAAAGAGCTTGAATGAA
The DNA here is from genome assembly GCA_947377285.1 of Bacteriovoracaceae bacterium. GTDB lineage: Bacteria > Bdellovibrionota > Bacteriovoracia > Bacteriovoracales > Bacteriovoracaceae > Bacteriovorax. Next base: position 94,415 of record CANCFT010000009.1, on the reverse strand, counting down.
TTGCTCTTCTGATACTAATTTTTTAGTTTTTTCTTCTGATTCATCTCTAGTTCCCCAGGGCCACTTTTCAACATTTTCTGGAATTTTTAACTGCTCATAGTTTTGATTAGCTAAATCAGGCTTTTGTAATTCAAGACTTGATAAGGATTTCGAATAAGCTGCACCTTGCACGATAAATTCCTCAGCTAACTGATTAATGCCATCTTGATACTCTTTTATTTTGGCAGGATCTAAATTATTAGGAATAGGTGAAAGCTTAATAACATCTGCCATTTTTTGTTCAGTTTCAATTGCTTTATTTAGTAGAATTTTTTGAGATGATAGCGAATACTTTGGTAAATCTGCTAGCAAAATTGGTCTAGTTTGCTGAACTCTTTTCATCAAGAAAAGTATATCTTGATCTTTTATTCGATTCTTTATTTTTTCCATAGGAAAGTTAATTTTTCCAAACTTTATCCACGAAGTAGCAGAAGTATAAGGAATTTCATCTTTGTTTAAGAACTCACTTACTTGCCCATAAATATTTTTTAATTTAGGGTCACTCCAATCTACTTTTGCAAGTCGAGATGCAACGACCAATGACTTTGGATCAGAATATTTTTTAACATCCTCTGCTTCAATATATTTTAAAATAATTTCTGGATAAACTAATGAGACATACTTACCCATCTCGCTTTCATACTTTTGATTTTTCACTAATTCATTACTTTTTGCTCGATCAAGTACCTGCACTTGTTTCAAGCTATCAATCAATGATAATAATGGAGAACAAATAGGAAATTTTTCACAATCATTAAACAATGACAGAGCTTTAGTAAAACTTGCGGTTTCTACATACTGGAGAAATTCTTTTTGATAGATCGGAAATATTTCTTTTTCATAGCGATTATTAAAAAATTTATTTTCAATGAGAATATAATATTTTTTCTTAATTGATTTATCTTCATTTTTTTCCATCGTAGATAAATAATCAGCAATAGCTGCATTTTTCTTTGCGCCAGAAGAAAGAGCAATGAAATCTTGAATACTAGCTTCATAACTCGCAAATGACTTATTTGACGTTTTAGACTCTTGGGCCATTTTTAAATGGCATTCACGTTTATAATCAAGCAATTTTGTATCTAAATCTTTTTTGGATGAAAGTATTGAGATTATTTCCGGACATTTTTTAAGTTCGAATTTAATTAAAATTAATTTTAAAAAATAATCATAATGAGGATACTTTTGATTCAAGCGAGTTACAATTTCTTCTGCCTCATTATTTAAATTTGCTTTTACAAGGTAATCACTAAACTTTTGAGCCACACTCTCCCACTGATCTGCTTTGGGATCAGAAAGATAAAACTTAACTAAGCTAAAAAACTTATCTTGATTTGTTTTGGGATCATTTAAATATTTCTTTTCAAAACTGAGCAAAACTTGAAGTTTTGCTTTTCCTTTAAGCGATTTGTATTTTGAATTATCGAGAACCTCTTTACAGAGTATCATTAATTGATCATTTTGGCTTGTTTCAATATATAAATCCATTAGGAGTGACGCAACTTCAACTTGTCTATTAAAAAGATCTAACTTCAAATAAATATCAATCGATGTGTTGAGCATTTTATAATACATCTCATTTTTATCTTTTTGATAAAGTTTTAGAGATTTTGCAATTAATCTTTCAATTTCTGCACCTAGAATAGTAATAATTGGCTTTTTGAGTAATGGAATGCTTTTTTTATTTATTAACAAATATTTTTGAATTCTTTGTAGGTTAACAACGTCAGCTCCAACTCTCTTGTCAACTTGCATCATAGGCAATTCAATACTAATTAGTTTTATGACTGTCTCACCACTAATTTTTGAATTCAAAATTCTATCAAAAATTTTTGACCGTGGTCTTTCTGGTTGTTTTAAAAAATTTTCATAAACATTAGAGAGTATTTCTACTTTTCGCTCTTCACTTAATTCCGCTCGATCAAGCTTTTGAACTATAAAATTTTCATCAAACTTTTCACTTAATGCTACAGAAAGAGATAAGATTGAATCTTGAACTATACTTTGTGAAGTTGATCGCTTAATTAAAACTAAAAAAAGATCAATCGCCTGATCCATTTTAGATTCATTTAAATAAATCCAAGATATTTTATAGTCTGCTAAGTCCTGTTCTTGAGGACTCATTTTTTTGTAAAACCTTCTGTATGCAACTAAAGCTTCTGGCAATTTTCTTTCGTCATACAACAAGTCCGCTAAATACAAACTTAATGATGTTACGAATTTTGAGTCAGGATAAGCTACAATAGCTTTTTCTAAAAAATCTCTAGCACTTTCTTTTAATCCTAAATCAAGATAACTTAAGCCTTTAAAATAATACATTTGGCTTGTAACTTGAGGAGGTATATTTTTAATTTTTAAAATTTCTTCAATAATATTAAGTGCTGTTTTAAGATATTTCTCTTCATCAGAAACTAGATTTTTTCCACCATGAGCAATCCTACTTAACCGAGCTAGCTGCATAAAGCATACTATGCGATTAAATTGTAGTGAAATAATATTACTCATTTTTTTTTCTTGAGAAAGTATTAAATCATAACGCTTAAGAGACATTTTTATATTTGCCTCATCTCCAAGATCTGAAGCATTTTCAATTTTAAGATTAGGTGCCGCTGCTTGTGGACTCGATATTTTCGAGTTATTACTTGCTGCAGGAGTTGGAGTTGTTGGATTTGTCGATGACGACTCAAATGAAAGTGATGCCAACCCTTCGTTTAATGAAAACGTAAAAAAAATTAAAGCCATTAATGATTTTATTTTAAAGAAGTTTTTTTGCTGCATAACTCCCTTTGAATAAAAACCTGCTTTCCTAATTCATCAGACCAAATCTCATTATCTTCGACTGTCCATTTTTCATTTTTACTTGAAAGAAGTTGATCGACAGAAAGTAGATTATCAACAGGTTTTAAATTTTTATTTTTCCCACTGTCGACTTCAAGATGTGCAGCAACAAGTTCAAATTCTTTTTTTAATCGTTTTACATCAGAGGCCATTCTACTTGCTAGATTCAGTCTAAGTTTTGTAGCTTCCTGACTTTTAATATCTCCACTTAATAAGACTTGCTTATAGACTAAGGTCTCAATATCTTTTTTTATCCAGCTTGTCATAGGAAGCAATGACTTACCTATGGCATCATTGTAGAGTCTAACCTTAGATTTAATTAAGTCTGTTTCTTCGTTTCTGCACATTCTTCGATAAATATAATATTGTAATAAATAAACTTCGGGATCTAGCATTTTTGAAAAATGTCCTGAAGACATAGTCGCAATGGCCCCTAAAGCATATTCAAGCCTTTCATTTCTATAATTATTCCACATTAATTCGAATTGAACTTGTTTGTAGAATGGATATGAAGAAGGAATTGTTCGTAAAAGAATAAATGCTTCATCATATTGTTTTAAAGCATAAAAAGATCTTCCAAGTGAATGAACGACTGTCCAATATAGTTGCTTATTTCGACCATTGTTGAAGTTTTTATTCTTCATAATTAATTTTAAAATCAACTGATAGCCAGTAGCAGCTTCTTTAAATTTTCCCGCTAACATCAATTCATCTGATTTTTTTAAATAAAGATCTACTTTATTCAGTGGTAACGGAGAAATGCGATCAAAATTTAACAAGAAATCTAAACCAATTTGCGGATACTGGTGCATTAAGTCTCTAACTGCAAACCATTGTAGTAAAGATAATTTTGATTTTGCCATTTGACGAACTAATTCTCTTGAGCGAATAAGTTTAAATTCAGCTAACGAAATTTTTAATTCTGCCATATAAGAATTGAAATCAGAGGATCTGCTTTCAAAGCTACAAATCAAAATGAAGAATAGAATTAATGATTTTATAATCAATTATTTTTTCCATTGTTTTCGGTACCTACTAAAATTGAATTTTGAAATCCATGAATTCTAAAAAATTTTATTGTACTATAAACATGCTTATAAGGCGTATCCTTATCAGCAACTAGGTTAATTGATTGAAGTAGCTGCTTATCAGTTGGGTTCTTTTTATTCCCTACTCCTACTTGATTTAAATAATTTTTTAATTTTTGTCCTAAGCGTATTACGTTCGGGGAATTTAACTTATCTAATTCAATTTCATCAATTCCAATTTTTTCATCAATAAACTTAATCGTAACAAGTCCATCTTTCAAGGTCACTTGAGGAGCATTTACAGAATTTGACTTTGAAGTTGTTTCGGCTAAAAAAAGATCCCCTGGTATTTCTAAGACTGAAGAATCCATGGCGGTTCCAGCAATTAAAAATATAATGAGAATAGAAAAGACATCTATCATCGCAGCTAGTTGCGGCTCACTTGGTTCGCGCCGATGTGGTTTTTCAAATTTCATTTAAAAACTCTTTTGAAATAATGTTTCTGCTTCTTCTGGAGAAATAAAGACTAAATCTTTCATCTCTGTTAAAACACCATCTACAACAGTTAAAACTGTTTGATATTTTATATTTCCTTGCCAACCTAATTGGATTTGGCTTTCTTTGGGAAATTTTTTCATAAAATCTTTTACTATTTCATTCGTATTCTGTTTTAAATTTGCGTCATAGTTGCTTTTACTTAATTTTAATTTTTTAATTATTTGGCCTGGTGTTTGTCCAAACCACTTTAAAAGTAAAACTATTTCACCATTATTTTTTCCTAAAATTAATTTAGGATTTAAAGGAATGACGAGAGGAACTAATGGATCACTTTTAGACACGACAGTACTTGATGGCGGTAAAGTATCTTGTCTTATTTCAATAAAACTAGCAGAGAGAATTAAAAAAAAGATAACAACTGTAAGCAAGTCAAGTATTGGTGCTAGAGGTATTTCCTTAACATGACGTCGTTTAGTTTTTTTTAAAAAATCATGCATTATTCCGCTCCGACTGCTCTACCCATTTAATGACAGTCAGGGCAGCATTCTGCGTTTTACCTAAAATATGATCTGCTTGTGATGTGCACAGTGTGTGAACTACCATTGCCAAAATACCAACAATTACTCCGGCCGCAGTTGAATACATTGCTTCAGAAATACCTAACCCTAAAAGTCTTGCTTTACTAGATGGATCAGCATTGGCAATGGCCGCGAATGTTGTGATTAGTCCCATAATTGTTCCAAAAAGACCTAATAAAGTAGCAGTGCTAGCAATTAAAGATAAGTATGCAAGCCTTTGCTCCAATCCTTTTGAAACATCTAAGACTGCAGCAGATATAGCAGAGTTCATAGCTTCTCTTCCACTCTCTAATGCCAAAAGACCGTCGCGTATAACAATAAGCTGTGGGTTGAGTGGTGATAAATGACAAATTTGCAGAGCTTTATTATAATTTCTAGATAGAATTTCTTTCGAAATTGCTTCCAATTCGTTGCGGCCATCAAAGGACATTTTAATATAAAGGTACCATAATCTTTCTGAAGAAATCAGCACGCAGAAAAAAGCAGAGATCAGGATTAAATATCCAGAAATTCCATGATCCATTAAAATTTTTAAACTACTAATCATTAAATCCTCCGCTAAAGAAACCAAACTAGACCAGGCTCTATTAATCCTATGGTAGTCGCTTGAGAAATATCGTTTATAAATGAAGTTTGCCGTGCAAAACCTGCTGCAAATCTAAAATTGAAATATTTTGAAACAAAGAAAGTTTTACCAACTAATAAGCTTAAGCAATTTCCACTTAAGCCACCCGCATATTGTATTTTTGAAGCAGAAAATTTTAAAAAAGTATCACTTCGAATAATAGAATAAGGCCCAAATGCATCTTTTCCGTAGGCAAATGCCCACAAAAGACTTGCTCCAGCCTGCCACTTTGGATCTGGGGCTTTTAAATCAGCAGTATCACCATTTTCTAAAGTTAATTTTCTAACTGCTCTTACACTCGCTCTTTCATTGGCAATTATATAGGGTGAATATGAAAAACTAAATTCCAAACTATCTGAGAGTGCATATCCTGCCCCAACTGAAGCAGAATAGATTGTTTTAGGATTATCAGAAAAATCAAAAGAAAGATTTGAAAGTAGAATAAATTTATTTTTTCGTTCAATTGCTTTTTTTTGAACGACTATCATGTTTTTAAATAATGAATCAATTCCCTTAGTATCATCTTCAAATAAGACCTTTGGGTCTAAAGTTAGTTTTTTTTCAGGTGGCTTCACCTCTTCTGCAAAAATTGTAAAAGGTGTTATTGAGCTCAAAAAGAGAATCGTAATTAATAATTTCATTTGTTCTAATTCTATGTGTTGCCAAAAAAAACACCAATAAGAAAAATTTACCCTTAAAAATCATTAGTTTAATCAATTCTGCCGGACTTTTTTAAATTTATGGAGCAAACCTTTGCTCTTTCTGTACTTTGAGTATAAATTTTTGCAATAAATCTCAAAGGATTACTATGAAAGTTTTTTTATTTCTAATTGCGTTACTGGCAACTACTACGTCTTTTGCAGTAAGTAGTGGTGCTGTTGAAAAATTTATTTCGTTTGTTCCGGTTGGTAATTATGTGGGTGTTCGTGATTCTGGTGAATTTTGTCAGGTAATAATTGAAAATGTGAATTTCCCTAAAAATGACTTACAAGTAAAAATCACTAATAATGACTTGGAGCTTACAAAGTTAATAGAAGAAGATTCTAGCTTTGGATTTAAAGATTTTAAAAAAGAATTTATTCAAACTGAAATAACCGAACTAAATACTACTGGTCCCTATTCAATCGAAAGAATTGTAAGAACTGTTAGCTCTGGAGCTAAAAAACAATACCTGACTGTCTCTTATGCCTTTATCGATAACGTTGGATTACGGACAGCTAATGCAACCGATTGTGTTATCGACTTACCTTAAAAATTAGGGTTTATTCACATAATGGCAATTGAGCGATTGCTTTCGTCAATTCTATTTTGCATCTTAAAGATATTTCCATAGATAAAGAAGACGATGCTCTAGCAAGAATCATGTTTGATTTAACTTCCACTAATCGAACAATTGTTTCTGCAGCTGTCCCTAAATAATTAGAAGTGCAATTGACTGATGAATCTGCATAAAATTCGAAGTTACTCACCTCTTTAATCGAAGTAACTGGTGTAACTTTATAGCCACGTGAACTATAAGCTGCAAGAACATCTTCTTTATTTTGGTCAATACTTAATGTATTTCCAAAAGGCAAAAGCGCTACAGTACAATGATTTTCGCTCGAAACTTTCGCACTTGCCAAACTTGAAGAAATGCAAAGTGCTAAGATAAAGAACGATTTCAAAATTTGAGCTGACATGTAAACCTCTAATTAAAACTAATTTAAATTTTATGTCTTTTAATTAATTTTCGAACCATTTGACAACGCGAAAAGCTTGGCTCTGAAATTTTTACAGATAAATTATTTTTTTTGATTAAGGTAGGCCCATAATTGTTGAAGTGTTTGATTGTAAGGATAGTTCGGAAGGGCCCGTTCTTGTAAAAATGTTTTGGCCTTAGCATCTTCACCTAATTTTACTAAGAGTTTAGCATAATTTTCATAGGCTAATGAATAGGCCGAAAGACTTAGAGACTTGTAATATAATTCAAGTGCCGCTTGGTTATTATTTTGATTTTCACGAATTGCACCAAGATTATTCCACGACACACTCCAGTTTGAATTGAGTTCAATTGATTTTGAAAAATACAACTCTGCTTCACTTATTCTGTGCTTTTGAAATAACTCAACCCCCACATTATTACTCATGACTGCATCCCAAGGATGAAGTGCAAACTCTCTTTGATAAAAAATTAGTGGATCGCTCCAATCAGTGCTTCTTATATAACTTCTAGTACTTAAAATTATTATAATCAAGCAAAGTATATATTGACCTGATTTGCGAGTTAAGAATTTACTAAAAAATATGTGCAGCAGTGATAATAAACTCCAAACTCCAATTAAAAACCATCTATCCGCATAAACACCATCTAGAGGGTGAAGTATTTGGCCATGAAGTAAAAACCAAAAAAGTAAAACTATCAGAAAGAAATTTACATATTTTTTATCCTTAGAATTAATAACTTTTTTTGTCTGTAAAAAAATAAATAGTGAAAAGATTAAGACCCCCAGTAGTGGAATCCAGAAAAACTGCCAAGAAAAATCATGTAATACAAAATCAGTCGTAATAGATAATCTTTTTGGAAAAATAAAAATCTCCAAATAATGACCAAGAATTAAAGGAAGCATTCTCACGCGCTCAGGAAGACTGGCATGATTAAAAATAAGTTGCTCACTCCGAAGTTGAGTCAATCCAATTGAAAATCGAAGCGCTAGATACAGTAATCCAATAATGATGGCCACAGTTGAAACAATTTTGCATTTTTTAGGTTGCAAGAAATAAGAATAGAAAATTCCAAAAATAAGAAATAAGGCACTTGTTTCTTTTGAAAATAGTCCGAGCCAGTATAAACAAATAAGGCAAATCACTAACCAAATTTTTGATTCGATGAATTCAATCACACATAGACTTAATAGTCCGAAAAAAAAGTAAAAAATATCTTGAGCATCAGCAATATATAAAACTATTTCTGAATTCACTGGATGAATAAGAAAAAGTAGACCTAAGGTAAGGGCTGGGATTTTTGCCAAAAATGCTTTCGAAAAAGTATAAACTAACCACGAGCTTAGAATATGAATAATGAGCATTGGAAGATGATAGTAAAAAGGATCTGTTCCAAAAAAATTCCAAACAAGTGCATAGTACGAAGACATTAAAGGTTTATAATAAATTCCCAGTGAATTAACTCCTCCACCAGAACTCATCGACGAACTTAAAAACAATGACGTGATATTTTTTAGAGATTGAATGGCTTCATTGCCTAAAATTTGGACATAATCATCCATCATAAAAGGGTTATATAAAGATGAAGTATAAATTAAAAAACCCAAACAAAAAAAGAGTGTCAAAACTCCTATTTCAAATTTTTGATTTTTTAAAAATTGGCCAATGATCATTTCAATATTATGTTTCATTTAATTAAAAAAAGTTAAATTAAATAGATGTCTATTATTATGGGCACTCTCAAAATCACGATGCATGTAGATTTTATTTAGTTTCTCCTTAAGTTTATCGACCTAACACTATATAACTATAAAAACTGTTTCTTTAAATTAATTCCTAAGTCATTTAAGAGGATAGTCCGATAATGCTAAGTGATAAAATTCAGATTAGTACACTATTTTTGGGGCCGATTCTTTGAGGGTAACTTATATGAACGATAATAAACGAGCCATATTGCTGTTCACCTTTCTTTTGAGTGCTTCAGCGCCTTATGCCCATGCTGATTCATTAGACCAAGCACGTAAGCTTTATTTGTCACTGACTGGAACAACTCCATCGGCCGTTGAGCAAAACTTAATTGCTCAGAAAATTGTAGCTGGTCAATCTTTTGAAGTAGCAAAAGATATTGTTGAATCAAAGAATGGAATGGATTCAAGAGGAAATTTTTATAAAGTTACGGTAAAGAATTTTGCAACACCTTGGTCAAATGTCGACTACACCAAAATGTATCCTTTGACTGATTTAACTGCAACAGTCATTGGCTGGGTCAGAGATGAAAAACAATTTAATCAAATTCTTTATAGTGACTCAGTTTATACTGCCAATGGAATAAGTATGGCAGGAAATGCAGTATCTACAAGCTTAACGACGGCGTCACCGCTACTATATACAGCTACAACGACTACAGACTGTGCAACAATACCAAAATGTACAACTTGCAGCACTCCATCAGTCATTAAAGGTCGGATTCTATTTATTGATCCTTCAACACCAAATAGCACTTCAAAATTATGTCGATTTACAAGCATGGCAGAAGCAGATTTTAGAGCGGGAATGGCTTCAAATAATTTTTATATGCCACTTTCAGATACAAGAATTTCAACTGGAATAATAAAAAGTACAAATGCCATGTATGAAGAAATGGAATCACAAAATTTAAACCTTGCTGATCCAAAAGTATTAGTTGAAAAAAGTCAGGCAGTTCGGCTTCACCAAGATCCACATGCAATCTCAGGAATTATGACAACTCGGGCCTGGGGAAATGCAAACTATACTGCAGGAACAAATAGAAGATCATTTCAAAGCACAATGAAACATTTATTTTGTAAAGACATGATGGATATCAACGATACAAATACTCCAGACTTTAGAGTTGCTCGCGATGTAGATAGAAATCCAGGTGGAACTTCAACAACATTTAAAGCACTTTGTGTTGGATGCCATGCGGTTATGGATCCACAACGTGGAGCTTATGCTTACTATGATTTTCCAAGTGGTGCCATTGAATATAATCAAGGTCAAGTCGCTACTAAGATGAATCATAATGCTATCTATCCAAATGGATTCATCACTCAAGATGATTCTTGGATGAATCTATCAAATCAAGGCCAAAATTCTACTTTTGGTTGGGGAACTCAAGAATCAGGAAATGGTCTAACTTCACTTGCTCAAATGTATTCTGAAACAAAAGAATTTCACCGATGTATGGCCAAAACCGTTTTTAAAACAGTTTGCTTTAAAGATGCCACTACAACTGAAGAAAAAAACTTAGTCAAAGTTCTGTCGTTATCTTATGAAGAAGATAATTTTAATATGAAAAATTTATTTTTAAGAACCTCTATTGCTTGTATGGGGAAATAATTTATGAAAATTAATTCAATTCTTATATTGTCCTCAATATTACTAATCACCTCGTGTGTTAGTAGTAAAGATGCAAGTCTTTTAAAAACTGATGCTAATGCTAGCAAATCAAATGCTGCGGCCGGAGCTGCAATTGGTGATGCACAAGTAAATATTGATACTGGTCTAGCATTAAAAACGTTTAATCAATACAACCAAACTCTTTCTAAAGTAACGGGTATTGATGCTGCGACACCAGCAATTCTTACTGAGTATGATTTAATTAAAAATTCACTACCAAGTGATCATACAGCAACTAGTTACACTCCATTCCACCAAATTTCGCAAACTCGCCTCTCATTTGCTTACTGTAGTAACTTTATTGATACCAACACTGCATTTAATACAGGCCTTGATTACGCCACAATTACTCCGCAAAATGCGACAACTAAATTACTTGAAAAATTTATTGGAATAAGACCTGCAAAAGGTTTTGAAATTTACGATAAATTCAATGAAGTAATTTTAAAAATCATGAGTAATGATGCAGGTGTTGACGCAAACAATATGACACTCGGGAAATTAGTTCCTTCTACAACTGCAACTGCGGCTGTTGTTAAAAAGAATTTAACTAAACTTGCTTGTACTGCAATTTTATCTTCAACGGAATTTACAACGCTTTAAGAATTAAATACTAAATAGAAGGATACTTTATGAGTGAAAAAAAATTAAAAAATTTATCTGATCTTGGAATACACCTTCATGAGGATCATAAAATTCCTGTTACAAGACGAGAATTTCTGGCCTCTGGAATCATTGGACTAAGTACCATGGCCTTAGTTCCAAGCTTAATGCTTAAATCACCTCAGGCCATTGCAGATGCAATTGGAGATGCAGCATTGGGAGTGGGATTCCTCGCATTTGAAGGTGCCGGAGGAATGAATATAGCCGGTGGAAATGTTTTAGTTGGCTTCGGCGCTGATGAGGAACAAGAAAATTATGGAAACATAAACTATGCTGACTATATTCTACTTGGGCTTCCTCCAGCTATGCACCCTTCAAAGTCTGGAATGATTAATAAAGATTATGGATTAGTTTTCCATTCTACCAGTGGAATATTGGCGGGTATGAATGAAGTACTTGCGATGACTCCCGATTTAAAAGATAGTATTGATGGGATTATTATTTGCGGAAGAACAGCAGACGACTCAGCGGCAAATCCAATTAACGTCGCTTTCCAAGCACAAAAATCTGGAGCTAAAGGAAAATTAGTTCAATTAATCGGTAATACCGGAACTCCAACGGGAGCAAGAAGTCCAGCGATAGCAACTCAAATAAATTCATCACTTCAATCTTCTCGAATAACAAATTTTGCTGAAGGTTCTGGATTATTAAGTATAGGTGCAGATGCAATAAATCCTACATTTTTAGATCTAGCAAATGCAGATGGCAAAGGAACAAGTCGTATTCAATCTTTTCTAGGGAGCATTACTGGTTTAAGTAAAGCCAGACTTGATAAATATGTAAATAGAGAATTAGAAACTCAGGCCATCGCTAAATCTCAAAATGCTTCTAAAGAAGTTTTCCAAAAGTTTTCACCGATCGCTCTTAATCCAACAAATAGCCCTGAAGCATTAGCAAAATTACAAGCGGCATTTGGTGGTACAGGAAAAGTAGTTACAAACGAAGATATCGCTTCAGTTGCCAACTTAGTAACAGATAGAATTGCAGGAGTTGGAAGTATTACTGTTGGTGGATGTGATTATCATACTGGGAATGCTTCTAATGGAATTGCCAAAGATACAGAGATTGGAAGATACATTGGTAAATGTATAAAACTTGCCGCTTCAAAAGGACAAAATCTTTTTATTCACCTTTATACTGATGGTGGTGTAGGTGGAGATAACGCTGGAACTACTGATGATACTGCTGCAGGAGCAGGAAGAGTTAATTGGGCCGGTGATAATGGAACTACAAGTTCACAATTATGTATTGTTTATAAATACAATCACAAAAGGTCACTAAGTGGTTCTTTAATTCTTAGTGGGAAAACGAGACAAGTTGGATATTTTAAACAAGGTGCTGGAATAAATCTCACTTCAACAAGTGTTTCTGGCAACGTTGACCAAATGTGGAAAGCTGTCATTTTAAATTATCTAGCCTGTATGTCCTCTGCAACTCCTGATGGAGTTGTAGCAGATGCTAAAAAGAGATTTGCAGAAGTTTTTCCTTCAGAATCACTTCCGAGCGATGCGGCCAATTTAATACGTTTTAAATCAATTGTAGCTTAGAATTTTTATTTGGGGAGTGCTTTTGAAAATTTTTAAATATACAATTTTTTACTTTTTGATGCTTACATTCGTTTCTTGTGTTCCAGGAACGCAAGACTCAAAGTCTGCATTAAAATTTGATAGCAATCCTTCATCTAAGTTATCAGGTAATGATAAAGAAAAATCAATAGCTGCTTTTAAAATGACAGTCTATCCGATGGTTACGACAATGAGCTGTGTTGGTTGCCATGGGGATGCTAAAAAATATCAACCTTACTATGCTGTCTCTGATGCTGCAGTTGCTTGGCAGACTATTCTTCTTGATGCTAAAAAAATTAACCTCGAAAATCCAGAATCATCACGTATTTACTTAAGACTTAAAAATGACCACCACAACTGTTTAACTGATGCTGCAGATAAAGATTGTGATTCTGAAGCAGCAAATATGTTAGCTGCAATTAAAAAATGGAAAGATCTTGTTAAGGCCGATAATGGATCTGGAATAAAAACCAATCCTCTTTATTATAAGGATGTAGCACTTACAACACCATCTGCAGAATTTGGAACACTATTACTTGAAGCCGAACAAGATAATTTTCCGCAAGCTATGATTGGGCGATTTGGATCTGAAGCTGACAGTCGTGCTTCTGGATATCGATATGCTTCTACACCAATCGCCCCTATCAATCCAACAACAGTTGCGGCAAGAAGAGCCGTTTTTTCTAAAGCAAATGCATGTGAAGTTACAACATCTGCAACACTCACAGCTAAAGGAAGTATTAATGGCCCATTTCAAATAAACGAAGATGGTACACATATTAATTCAGGTGCAATTACTCCAAGTGGATTAATTATTAAAGATGGACAAAGACCATTTTCAATTGCTGTTAGAAGTTTATTAATTAGACCTGATAAAAGAATGCAGTATGCAAAAATGTTAACTGGCTGGGCAAACGGAACAGCAACTGGCATAAGTCAAATTGGAGCAATGTCGCAAATAGCTTTGACCGAAGGAAATTTTGATGTTGGAACACTTGACGTATCTAGCTCTGGACGGACTAAAGGGGCAATCGATGTTTCGAATTTTCCACTATTAGGTACAGCCGTTAATGATATAAGCTTTAAAACACTACCCTATTTTGCAGCTAGAGATAGCGTCTTTCAGCCAGCACCTTCTACAGCATTTATTGATGTACCAACAAGTACAATCCCTAACCTTAAAGGTTCAACCTTAAGCCTGAAAAACCTTTTCAAACTGCCACAAGATGAATTTACACCAAATGATATTTTAGGATATTTTAATAGATACGATGCTGTTAATTCTAGTCAGTTTAGAAGAGATGTTATTTTTAAATATGTAAAAGAAAAACTAGATGCATATGCGGCTTCTACTTCTAAATATAAAAATATCGTTTCAATGGATTCGAATCATTTTTATTCACTTTATGGAAACTTGAAATTAAATATTCAAGCATGTCCTAATAATATATGTACTTCTACAACACAAGCAGTAGAAGTAACATCTGGCACAGATACTGATGGTGTAGCATTAACTTACGATAATGCTTTAGATATTTTAAAAGTTAATGCTGGTGGAAATGGGTTTGATCCAGCTACATTTGCAGAATTGCAAGCCGGTATAGCTTTTACTCGACTCGATTTATATGTACATCATAATGTGGCCGCTGATGGTAGAGTGTATGGCGATGCTTTTACTCAGACATTTTATAATTATGCCAATAATGTATTTACTTCTAAAAATGTAATAAGCTATCCATTAAACCGAGCGAGCTCGAATTTAGATCTAAAAGCTTTTTACTCAAGTGGAGCCAATACACTTTCAAGAGGTGACTCTTTAGCAAATTTCCAAACAACTCTATATCCAGTTCTTCAACAGTCAAAATGTATTTCATGTCATGATGGAAGTCAGGCAATGCGGGTTGCTCATTCAAGTATTAACCCAATTGTTGCATTTAATGAAATCGAACGCGCAAAATTAGTTAATTTTACTACTCCTACAAATTCGTTCCGAAAAGCTGTCTTTCCTGCTGAATCAATGATCGTTCATAACTGTGGAGATGCAACGGAATGTGCTAAAGCGCAAAGTGATTTTATAACTGCAATTAATCAATGGAATGTTGCTAATGAAGCGAGTAAGGCAATAACAAACAACCAACCATTTCACGAAATGACAGAGAAGGAACGTACTCCTGGTATGCTTGAATATTCATTTAAAATTAAAAAAACTGGTCTTTACAATATTTGGACAAAAGTTAAAACAACTAATAATTTTGTCATTAATTTAAGAGTTTTAGACGGAGCTACTCCGGTTAATGTTACTAATAAAATTGCGGCACCTACTCAAACAACAAACAGCTGTATTCCTTATACGTTTACAGAAAATACAGATTGGAGATGGTTTACTCCAGGAAGAGCAGATGATTTAACAAAATTAGATTCAAGTGGAAAACTTAAAAAAGATGCTACCGGTGCTCCTTTAGTACTAGCAGATAATCGGACTTATTGGAAATTGGAAGAAGGCAAAACATATACTCTTCAAATTTTCGAAGCTGCAGCATCAACAAAAATCGATTTAATCGCAATTGATTATGTTGCAAACTTAGCTGACATCCTTGATTTTCAACCAGACTTATTAGCAAGAGATGAAAATAATATTGCTGATTATCAAAAACGCGAACTATCTTATGATATTTCTAAACTGGTTGGACTTCCAGACACAAGTGCGTACTTTAAAGTCGAAGTTAAAACAGCACTAAATGGACAAAATTATATTTTTAGAAACCCACGAATTATATCTCCAAACAATAATATTACAGTTAAAGGAATCAAAGTTTATATTAATGGGGCAACTGCATTTAACGATGCATCTTGGAATGACATAAACGTAACAGCAGGTGATGGACAAATATTTACATTCGCTTCACTTCTGGCCCTGATTCCAAATAGTCCAACTACAGATTATTTCCAATTTTCTTTTGATAAATTAGAAAAAACAACTAAAACAATTTCAGAGCTCGATCCTAGGGGAACCGCTCCGGTACTTGTTGAAGGCCGAAAATGTAGAGAACTTGATTTATTTATGAACACAGTTAAGCCTATCCTTAGAAGTGCTAGATTAATGCTTAAAGATACAGATGGAATAAATGATTATTTAAACGGATTTCCAGGCAGCAATCGTCAAAATATCGGTTCTCCAACAACTTATCAATGTATGACTTGTCATAATGACACTCATCCATATTTTAAAATGACTACTTTTGATTATCCTGAAATCTTATGTGCCCAAGCACTTAGTAGAGTTGACTTTACAAATTACCGAGAGTCTCTACTTGTAAGGGGAATAGATGGGTCTGGAGTTCACCCAAAACTTCATTTTATAGAACAACTCCAATATACAGCAGATGGTAAAGGAGTAATGGCCTATGATGAAAATAATGGCACCAATATACTTGCTGGTATGATTAAAAACCAAGCTACAACAACAACTCCTGCCTATTTTTCTAGATGGATTACGGGATTTTATTTTGGTCTCTATACACAAGCAGATCTAGGTCTTAATCCAGTATGGGCAAATAACTCTCCGGCCCAACAAGCACTCGCGAAATTACATATGGGTCAGTTAAGAAGAATTCAGTATAATTTAATTCCAGATCTTTCAACTCAAACTTATTATGAACCTTTTATCCATGATCCATTAATTGGAAAAACACAATCAGAGAATGACGATTTAATAAATGGTGTATTCCCTAAAAATATTGCAAATAAATATGAAACTTATATTCCTAATGCTGCAGATACTGATCAAACGATGAGTAAGAGAACAATGGATCTAGCAGTTGCAAAAGCAAATGGAAAAATTGTCAAAGATGCTTCTGGTAAAAAAGTTTATAATCCTGCACTTACTGCTGATGATATGAACACCAAGTTAGAGGATTTAAAATCAATGTATCGAAATGTTATTCTTAATTGGATCGATAAAGAGAATCAACACATTATTAATGGTAATTAAAAGTTAGATGGAAACGAGTAGTAGTAATAAAAATAATAATAAAATTAGCAAGAGGACACATAAGCATATTCTAGTGGGCTTGAAATTTTTTGCCACCGAAATGGTCGCCTTAATCACAAGCCCAGTTTTTATTTTACTAACTATTTTAGGTAACTCATTAATCGGTGTATACAGCCTAATTTTTTATTACTTAGAGTCAGATCAAAACCCTAAAATTCATAGTTTTATAGATGCCCTCTGGTGGGGATTCTCTACTGCGACAACTACTGGTTATGGTGATATAACTCCTTTAACGACCCCTGGTAAAATTTTAGGAATCTGCCTAATGCTCACGGGACTTGCTCTCTTTGCCATGTTTACTGCTTTATTTGCAGAAACAATCCTAACCAGCACCCGGCAGAATAAAATTTAATCTTTTAAATTTATAAACAATTTCGGTCAAAAGTTCCTTGATAATTTTGAACTATAAAAGATTTCATTTCTTTAATTGGAATATAGATTTCTTTATCAGATTCTATAAATAACTTAGCGGCCATTCCAGTATTTCTAGCGGCTGTAATTTCCTTTGGGCTCTCACCGATATAAACAGATGGACATGAATCTGCTTTTTCAATGGCCTTCAAAAACAAGGTTGGAGCGGGCTTCATTTCTGTATTTTTAAGCGGTAAAATGATTTCTTCATAGACACTCCAGTCAAATGGTGTTTCCTCATCCCATCCCTCTTGAATAACTTTTTTTAAACTCAGGAGTTTCTCATCATAATCCATTCCCCAATTTTCTGGTATGTTAGAAATTATTCCTATATTAAAACCTTCACGCTTTAATTCGTCCATGTACACACGAGCACCTCTAATATATTTTAAATGCTTCATGTCTTTTGTGTTAACAATCGTGTCCCCTAAATCAAAGTATACCCAGGGTTTTTTGTCCTGCCCTATGGCCTTAAATGAAAACAAGCTCAGAAAAAAAAAGACTTGTGAAAGTTTAGAAAATTTAGATAGCTTAGATAACTTATTCATAGATCCTCCCTGAAGAATAATTCTTACTGATCCTATGTCTATATTATCGGTCTATAGAAATAGACATATCATGAGATAGATCAGTTAATAATCATCTAATCATCAGGAATGAAATTATTCGTCGCATCCAAGTTCTAAATTCTCTAATTTTCGATCGTATTTAGATTGAGTAAGAATGTTTTCATGAATTAAACGATCATTTAGATTGAATTGAATTATTTGATTGTAAAAAAGTATTCGTTCTTTAAAAATCTTTGAATTTCGTGATTCGCAGTACTCAAGGTGTAATTTATTTTCAATTTTTTGATAAAGAGGCTTTCGCCAAAAACTCAAATTATAGGATTCATCCATTTTAGGACCAAAATAACTTTTTAAATCAAAAAGATGATTTGGATTTTCTATCCATAAATTATTTACTTTAGTTAAAATAGGATTTTCGCCCTGGCACATATCGAGTGCAAACATAAAG
This sequence comes from Bacteriovoracaceae bacterium, assembly GCA_947377285.1. GTDB lineage: Bacteria > Bdellovibrionota > Bacteriovoracia > Bacteriovoracales > Bacteriovoracaceae > Bacteriovorax. The sequence continues at coordinate 75,981 of CANCFT010000009.1, read as the reverse complement.
CCCTGGTAATTAGCTTCTAGGTCACCATAAGAAAGTACACCACCAATTCCATAACCTAAAATACCATACTCACTTCCAAAACCATTTATTATTGCTTTTTCAATGGCCTCTTTTTTTGAAGTTCCATTTTGGATTAATTTCAAAAAGGTTTTATAATAATTCATTCCCATTCTTGTAAAATGACCAAATTTATCTGTACCTAAATAAATTCCATTAATATTAATAGTCCTGGCCAATTGCACGACTTGCAGAGGTAACCAAGCATGTTGATAAAACGAGTTTCGAATATATCCACGCTCTGATACAGAGTCCCTTGGATATCGCTCAATCTCTCTTGACGAGCTAGCATAACTACTAGCTTTGCTGATAGAATATTTTCCCGTGGCATCTTCCATCACTTTATAGGCCAACTCTTGGCAACTGCTCTTGGTCAGTTTAGAACTGGCATTTATGCTTTCTAAACTTTTTTGAATACTCTTGCTAAAATAGTGATTCATAATTTCAGAAGAATCCTTGAGTATAATGTTTGAAGCAATAAATTGATCAGTTTCTAGAGAAAAACTAGAAGTGGCAAATAATAGAAAAGTAGAGAATAGTATTTTTTTCATGAATTCGTTTTATCTCAAAACTTATAAAAGGTCCTTTAACAAAGTAATTATTTCATTCTAAAAAATGAAGTAAGTCTGAGTCAAATCATCAGGTTATAAAGCCGAACTTGCCAATTGAAAAAAAAATCAAGCCGTTTTAACATTAGTCTTAAGATCAACCTGAATTGATGAAATTTTAAACATGAAGTTTATCATACTTTTAAATATATTATTTCCGATGAATGCGTATTCATCTGTATGCCAAAGGAACACACAAGTTGTTTCTGCGCTCGAGAAATTTTACCGAAAAAAATGCGACCGAATAACATTAGAAGAAATAAGCACTTTAAAAGAAATTGATCTTATCAAAAAAAATATTATTGAATTAAAGTCCAGTGATTTTGAAGGATTCAATTCAATTGAATGGATACGATTAGCAAAAAATGAATTAAGTTCAGTTCCTGAAAATCTTTTTTTAGGGACTCCCAATCTTAGATTCTTAGGACTTTCAGATAATAAAATTTTATTTTTACCGAAAAAAACTTTTGAAAAAAACACAAAAATTGAAAAAATAAATTTAGATCACAATCTAATTACATCACTTGACACTGATCAATTTTCCACGAATCACCTATTGAAAGTTCTTAGCCTATCTAAGAATAAAATTGCTTTATTTCCAGAAAAAATTTTCAAAGACGCACCTCTATTAAACTATTTAAATTTATTTGAAAACAGTATCCCTGAAGCAAAAATAAATGAATTAAAAAATAAATTTCCTAAGATACAAATGAATTAACTTTTTAACACAACTATTGTGTTGCTGGATGTGAGAAATGAATTACTTATGGACGATATTAGCTTTTTCAATTGGTTGCTTTATTCCATTTCAAGGGATCATAACGTCTCATTTAGCTCGACAAATTCAACATCCTTATGGGGCCGCATTTATCAACTTCTTAGGTGGATTAGCTTTATTTTCTATTGCAATTGCCTTCTCTTCTGTTGAGTTGCCTTCGATAAGAAAAGTTTCGGCCATTCCATGGTACTTGTTTACTGGAGGGATAATCGGTAGTGCGTTTATTTTTGGAGCCGTATTTGCTTTACCAAAAATTGGGGCAGGCGCCTTTTTTGGACAAATAGTTTTGGGACAATTACTTATGACTTTAATTGTAGACCATTACGGAATATTTGGATTACCAATTCATAAAATTGATGGAATGAGAGTCGCTGGAATGTCCTTACTACTTTCTGGTGCTTTTTTAATTTTAAAAAAATAATTTATTTCGACTTTGGAATTCTAATCTCAAAACAAGTATTTGAATGGTTATGAATTAATTGAATTTCACCGTTGTGATCTTTAATAATTCCTTTTGAGATACTTAAGCCAAGGCCAGTTCCCTCTCCAACTTTCTTTTTCGTAAAGAAGGGGTCAAATAATTTAGCCCCATCTTCTAGAGAAATTCCTTTCCCAGAATCAATGATTCGAATGATGACGTCATTAGTATTTTCATAAAGCTGCAATTTAACCCATTTCTCATTCAAGTCTTTTACAGCATCAAAGGCATTATTGATTAAATTAATGATGACTTGCTCTATTTCTAGCGCATCACAAAAGGCAGAAGAGTCAGAATTAATTTCAATTTTCAATTCAACAAAATCTTGCTTAGATTTTAATTCCATATAAGTATGAAGCTCTTGAATAATTAATTTTAATTGATGATTTTGTCTTTTTGTTTTTAACTCAACTCTGGCAAATCTCTTTAATCCATTTACAATTTTAGAAATTCGTTGAACAGATTTATTAATTTCAGTAACTTTATGAGCAAATTTCTCTGGGTCATTTAGAGAATAGGAAAGCACTTTTGTCATCCCAGAAATAATAGCTAACGGATTATTAATTTCGTGGGCCACTCCCGCAGACATTTCTCCTAACGCCGCAAGCTTTGCCGTATGAGCGGCCGTCATTCTTCCAAGCGAAATTTCCTCTTCTAGGTTCACTTCATGAGTAATATCAATTAAGATGCCATCCCAGAGGATTGTTCCATCATGCTCTTTTCTGGGAATACTTTTAGCACTTACCCATTTAAGTTTTTTATCATTAGTAATCATTCGTCCTTTCCAATAAAAAGGCAAAAGTGTCTCTGCACTTTCTTGGATAGCTTTTATTAAGCCAGGTTGATCAGATTCATGGGCCATTTTTATTAGTAAGCCTGAATCTGCAACGAATTCTTCATTAGAAATTTCAAAAATATCATAGGCTTTTGGACTTACAAACGGAAAGCTCATAACTCCATCAACTGAGAGCTTAAACTGATAAATCATTCCAGGAGAATTAATAATTAATCCTGAAATTAATTTATCGTTATGAAACTGGGAAGTGACATCCCTAAAATTGACGAGTACAGAAGCTTGCTGATTTTCATAAACGCCACTAAATGGAATTGAATTAATTTTTAACCATTTTGTTTCACCATCTGGAGTCCTAATTCCCATGTCAATTTCAAATTGGGGTAAACCAGTTTTAATTGTTTGCATGGCAGGATGTTCTTCTCCTGGAAACGGACTACCATCACAACGAATAGCTTCCCATCCAGGATCTAGAGATGTTTTTCCCAATAACTGATCATGACTTAAGCCTAATATATTCGAAGCCGCATCATTAAAATATATAATTTTTCCGTCTTTATCTTGAACGGCAAATCCTTCTAACATTGACTTTAAAATATCTGAATAAAATATTTTCTGATCTGCAATTATTTTATTTTTTGAATTAAGCTCTGTAACGTCAGTAACAATGACAAAAAATCCTTCGACCTTACCTTGGATAAAATTAGGAATATAAGAGGCCAGTGTTTTTTTTATTTTTCCTGAAGGACTACGAATATCTCGTTCGAAATATTGAGGTTCACCACTTAAAACTTTTAAAATGTAGGGAAGATTTAATTTATATAATTCTTCTCCGACTAACTCTCTAATATGGAGACCTTTGATAGATTCTGGAGTTCTGTCAAAATAATCTGAATAAACTTTATTAGCATGAATATTAATTTGATCATTACTCCACTGACCAATCATTGCAGGTATATTATTGAGAATAAGCCCTAAATCATTTTCAAGCTTAAAAGCATTCTGTTCTGCCCGATGTGTTTGAGTGAGGTCATGAACAACAGCAAAAACACCTTGAACGCCGCCATTCAAATCAAAATCAGGATTAAAATGGATTTCCACATTTTTAATCCCCCCAAATCTATAAGGCATTTCTTTTTTTAAGGCGATTGCTTCTCCTGCAAAGGCCCGTAAAAAAAGAGGTTTCACTTGCAAATAAGCGAGCTCTCCCACAATATCAATTACTTTTTTTCCTATTATATCCTGGGCCTTCAATCCAAACCATTCTTCGTAAGCTTGATTGACATAACTATACTCATAATTATGATCAACGTAGGATAGCAACGAAGTAGATGATTTCAGAAGTACTTTTAATAGACTCGTATCTGAAATGCTATTTTGGGGAGATTGGTTAAAATCCATAAAATGTTTATCTGAAAATGAATTCATTTCTTGAATGATTGGTTTAAATGCTTCTGGAAATTGGTTTGTTAGATTTCTTGAATCATTATTTTTAAAATGCTCAAACAATCTCAATACATCTGAAACTTTTATTAATTCATCTTTTTGACTAACCATTCTCTTTTCCTCGAAGACTATTTGATATTTTCACCGAGGCCATATTGATGAGGAGCTAATTTATAAACAGAATTCGCTTCGGTCATCCAAGAATTAAGTCCAGCTTTTCTAGTCTCGTCAGAAGGGTGAGTTGACATAAACTCAGGAGGTGCTGCTCCATTATGGCTAGCACTCATACGATCCCAAAGTCTTGGTGCTTCAGTCGGATCATAACCCGCTTGTGCCATATATATTTGGCCTGTTTTATCTGCCGCCGATTCATCACCTCTAGAAAACTTTCGATCAAAAAAGGTTACTGCAAACCCTGCAGCAGCTCCGCCTAAACTTGTCAGTGTTTTACAAGTTTGAGTTTTACATAAGAGCTGGCCTCCAATGATAGCGGCTCCGCCTACGGCCATTCCAATGATGTTTCCTGATATTGCTCGGGCATAGCGCTGTTTTCCATGCCGAAGTGTTGCGTGGGCGACTTCATGACCCATAACCGCGGCAAGTGCGGCTTCAGTTTTTAAAACAGGCATTATCCCAGTATAAACGGCCATTTTTCCACCAGGCATACACCAAGCATTGACTTCAGGGCTATCAATCAAAACTGTTTCCCATTGGAAATTTTCACCAGAAGCAATGGCAATTCTTTTGGCAACTCTTTGAACGATATCATTCCATTCTTTGTTGGTAGATAATTTTGATTTTGCTTTAACTTCTAAATAAGCTTTTGCTGCTTGTTCATTAATTTCAGCATCACTTGGTTCATGGACCCCCGGTAAGCTCATTGAAGAGCAGCTAAAAAGGATACAAAGCATAGACAATAAAATTGTATTTTTCATTTAAATTTCTCTACAAATCAGGATCCGGACGAATTATCAGTATACCTATTATACCTAAAAAAAACAGTCATCTTGCATCTGTTTTGGGTTTTGATTTGTTTAAAAAACTTGTTTAAGTTGAACTAAATTGATCAACTTAATAAGCAATAAACCATATAAAATTTATATAATAAATTCATTTTTTATATATGGTTACTCTTTACCTGCTAATGTAACGATTATGAAATTTCTAATCTTGGCCATTGTCTTCATTCTATATTCTTGTGTGGCTCCTTTTGGAAGTCAAAATAAAAGCACTTTGCATTTTCAAGATTCTCGTCAAATTCAAAACTTAGAAAAATTACTTATTGAAAAAAAATTAGAAGAAAAAAAACAATTTGCATTAGAAAAAACGAGAGTGTTTAAAGAGATCAACTCTGATGCTCAAGAATCTTACAAGTTCATTCAGCTAATTCTTCAAAATAAATGTGCTAGCTGTCATGATGAGAATGTTAAACTTCCTATTTATGGACGAATTTTTAAACAAATCAACCCCGTGACTCGTCACCAGGTTGAAGGATTAAAAGCCTTAAATTTTGGATCTGGCTTTCCCTTTAAAGCAATGGGTTCGCCCCCTCAAATTGCCCTTTTAAAGGCCATAAGAAACGCAGTCACTGATCGAACGATGCCTATCAAAGCCTATACCTTAGTTTATCCACATAAAAAAATAACTACTGAAGACCAACAGTTAATCCTCGATTGGATAGATCCTATTGTTGATCGACTTCAAGAATATGACATGAAATATAATAGTTCTCAAAAAAATGTTTCAACTCAAGCACTAAAGATTCTTGAAATGAAATGTTTTAGGTGTCATGCAAATGGAAATGCTAAAGGAGAATTTGGAAATATGGAGAATGTTTCTACTCTTTTACACGGAAAATATGTCAATCTCAATTATCCTGATCAGTCTAAACTCACCAATCTTATTAATTCTGGAAAGATGCCACCGAATAAAAGAGAAACTCTCGATATAGATGAAGCAAATATTATTCGCGATTGGCTAGAGTTAGAATCAAAAAAAGCTCAGACAAAATAATTAAATTTTAAATTAAATTCTGCATCACTCATTTTAGAAATTCGCTCTTCATTGCGAATAGATATTTCTTTCATATCAATAGAACTTTCAAGTGCTAATTCAATTTCTGAATTCCTTAGAATATGAATTGTTGAATAAGGAGCTCTTCCAACCCAATTACTTCTGTCATTAATATCTTTACCTTCAAACTGAAATTCTGGATGAAAGGCAATTAATTGAAAATGCTCTTCAAGGGCCGATTCAACTAACATATCTTCACACAGACCAACAAAATCATTAAAATTATCAAAATCATTTTTGTCTTTTGAGTACACAATTAGCGTCGTTGAAATAATCGATGCGGGTGACTTTTGAAGTAATTCTAATTCATCAAGAAAATAAGATAGCTGATCACTTTCTAAAATAGATTTATTTTCAATAAGCCGAACTAATCCATTCTTATAAGGGATCCTTGCGAAAGGACATAAGTCTAGACCAATAACGATTTCTTCAAGCCAATAGGTAGATCGCTCAATTGCTGTAAGATTTTTATTCATATGCAAACGACTCTCTCTTAAAGAAAGACTGATGGCAAGTGCTTTGGTGCTTTGACCCTGAGTTGTTTATTTACATTCATCTGACCAAAGACTACTTCAATATGTGAGACGGGCACTTCAAAAATTTTTGCAAGAAATCGAACCATATGATCTGTCGCTTTCCCTCTTTTTGGGTCTTCAGTAACACTTATTTTTAATTGGTTTCCTTTTACTTTTAAAATAGCATCTTTCTTTGCCCCAGGCGTGCCTAAAACATTAAATACTAAAACATCTCCATCCCAATAAAAGAAAGAATCCACAAGATTTGATTTAGTTGATTCCGTTTTAGCTTTTAGACTTGATGATTTTACTTTTTTACTTTTTTTCATTCTAATTTCCCATCGGCAAATTAATGACACTACTTTATCTCACCCCTTTGAGGAGGTACAATAGTTTTAGCCTGGAGGGCACCATGAAGTCGAAAATTATTTGCCTACTATCACTTTTCATTATTTCAAATAATCTTTTTGCCAGTGGAGTTCCATCGCTAAACTCACTCTCTCAAAATGATGTAAATTTAATTTCAAAAGAATTTGCAACAAATTTTGCACACTCAATCCTAGCTCCGGCCTCTTCATTAGGAAAGCTGATGGGATTAGAATTAGGTGTTATGGGCGGTATTACTTACACTCCTGAAATTAACCGCGTTTCAAAGCTCTATTCAACTTCTTCAAATATTTCGTTTATTCCAACTGCAGGAATCATTGCAGGACTCTCCCTTCCGTTTGGAATCAATGGTGAATTGAATTTTATTCCATCAATAGCTTTATCAGGCGTCACTCTCAAAAATACATCCTACGCACTCAAGTGGGAAGTGAGTAGTCTCATGGCAAATCCAGCTCTCAATATTGCTTTAAGGCTACATGCTAATAGTGGCCAGTTTGGCTATTCTAGTGTGATTAATAACTCAACAACAAGTAATCAAAATGTTAATGCGACAACCACTTGGGAAAATTCGAGTTTAGGATACAACTTAGAAATTTCAAAAAAATTCCTCTTCATAGAACCATATTTGGGCTTTGGACTTATTAACTCTAAAACTAATATTGGAGTCACAGGTTCTAGTAATATTTCCATTTTTACTTTTTCTAGTGCAAGTTCTTATCAGTCCACTAATTCTGGGACGCATTTATTTACAGGGGTAAATCTAAACTTATTATTATTTAAAATTGGGGCCGAATATAATCAAATGTTAGGGAATAAAAAAATATTGGCAAAGGTTTCATTTTATTTTTAATTCATTAAGTCCTTCTTTGAGTTATTTGCCCTTTCCATTTTATATTTAAATCATCACTCGTAAGAGCGAATTGAACGAGATCGCGCCATTGCCCTCTCAGAAGTACAACTCGTTTAGACACTCCTTCTTTTCTCATCCCCAATTTTTTAGCAAATTTTATTGAGCGAAGATTCTCGGGCTCAATTCCGGCGACAACTCTATGTAGCTTATGCTTTTTAAAAGCTAATTGAAAAAGCCCATTCATCGCTTCTGCAGCAAAACCGTGGCCCCAATAATTATTAAAGAGTACATAACCTATAAATGAACTTTGAGTCACGGAACGAATACAATTCATTAAACTGACTCTACCAATATATTTTTTGGTCTTTTTATCAATAATGGCGTAGTCGATGAAACTTTCATTTTTTCGATTAAGTGAATTCACTCTTAGTATTTTTTTAAAATCAGATTTAGAAAAATTAGTAAATTGAGAATTGGCCACATCCCATTTATTTTTTGGAGCTAACATAGTGAGATGAGCTTCCTTCCAAATATCATAATCATTTTCGTTTAAGGCCCTTAAAATCAGTCGAGAAGTTTTAATTGTATATGTTGTATCCATCCTAAAATTCTCTTTTTTTAATGAAGATTTGTAAATAAATTCATTAACTTAGAAAACCTTAAAATACCCGACAAATAAGCTAAAGATTTAAAGGTTGGCGACCGATAAGTTAGTTACAAAATATAGGAGTTAAGAAATGAGCACTTTTCCAATCGTCATCATTGGGGCCGGGCCTGCAGGGATTGCCACTGCAATAGAGGCCATTAACCGTGGATATAAATCAGAGGATATTGTCATCATTGAAAGGTTTGGTGAAGTCGCCTATATGATCTCTAGTAAGTATCCTGACGAAAAACCAATCCTGGCCAATTATAAAGGCAGAATGGCCGCTTGTATTGGTGATATGTGTATTACTGATATGACCAAAAAAGAATTTTTTGATTACTTAAACGAAGTAATAACTAAATATAAATTAAAAATAGAATTCCACCAACAAGTCACACAAATTACAAAGTTAAGAAATGGCCAATTTAATGTTGCTACCAAAGAAGACACCTATACATGCGATGTGGTCTTTGTTGCAATTGGAAATATGGCGGCTCCAAGAAACTTAGGCGTACCAATCGATCCAAAAATTAGCGATAAAATTCATTATGATATTCAAAATATAAAAGCTGAACAAAGATGTGTTCTCGTTGTCGGTGGTGGGGACTCTTCAGCGGAATATACTAAAATTTTAACTGAAAGAGGTCACTCCGTTGTCCTAAGTTACAGAGGAAGTTCTTTTACTAGAATGATTGAACAAAATGCCAAAAATACCCAGAGCCTAGTAGACGAAAAGAAAATTCATTACTTATCTGAAAGTCTCATTGAGCGTATCGATGCAAAAGATTCTTCATCTGTCGTTTACTTTAAAGATGAAAAATACCCACCGCTTATTGTTTCTGTTGTCGTTGTGGCCTTGGGAACAGAGCGACCAACAAATTATTTAAACACTCTTGGAATAAGTACGAAAACTGAGACGGGCGAATTTTTCTCTGAGTCATCTATGAAAGGACTCTTTTTCGTGGGTGATTTAGCTTCTGGAAAAAGTGGTGGATCTATAAATTTTGCATTTAATTCAGGTGTAAAAGCTGTTTCTGAAGCTTGTGATATGCATTTGGATTGTCCTCTACCGGCCTATAGAAAAGCTGGTTAGTTGTTGGCAATAATAGCTAAGATATTTTTGCAAAAATAAAAAATCCCGATAAGAAAAAAATAAAGGCCATCATTGTATAAATGTTCGGCATTCTTTTATAACGAACACTCTCAAAGACACTTGCAAACATTGGTCCTGTAACAGTTACTGCAGAAACAATCGAGAGCTTTCCTCTCGAGACTGCCGTTAAGTACAAAATAAGCGAAACAAAAGTGCCCAATAATGAACCCGCGACAATTCGAACTTTTTCATCTTTTGTAAAAGTTTTCCATGTCGGTCTAAAACTAATTTTTTCTTTAAAAAAATAAATGAGTCCAAACCCTAATAATGCACCAACACAGCGGATTGCATTGACTTCAATCGCTGTAATTCCGACGGTGTTATCAAAAGAATATCTTGTTAAAAAAATACCAATTCCATCTAAAATAATGGCCAGGAGACCGGCCAGTAAACCATCTAATTGCCACACTCCACTTTTTTTAAAATGCTCTAAGCTTATAGTGAATAAGCATAAAGTCATAAACATTAAGCCTAATAAGTTATAGAGTGAAAAGTGCTGGTGAAAAAAAAGGGCACCTCCAAGTCCTAGAAAAAAAGGCTGGAGTCCAAAGATCATAAGCATGCGAGAAGCCCCTAAAGAGGCCATTGCTTTTAACATAAAAATGTCACCAATCATTAAACCAATGCATCCGGAAAGAAGCAAAGCGATGAGTGTAGACTGAGTCGGAGTAATCCAAATTTTAAAAATAAAAATAGTGAGAATAAAAGCAATTAGTGAAACTGCTGCTTTAAATGTGTTCATCCACAATGGACTCACCTTTCTAGCAAATTCGGTAAAAATAATACTCGCGTAGGAAAAACAAAGAGTCGCACTTAAAGCAAAATAAAGTGGATTGATAAAATTGAGTTTATCTAACATTTATTTTTGAACATCAATTGTAAGTTCATCCAAAGAATTAACTAAAATTTGTGGATTCGCTTGTCCAGCATCCACCATATTAGAAATTCCTGTGGCATGAACTAAAAGTTTGCGATTAACCAATTTATTGCGGTCATTTTCAATAGTACTTAAATTTTCATCCCAAACTTTCTCTAATTTTTCTCGTACTTTTTTAAAAAGATCCGGTGAATCAAAATTAGTCAGGGTGTATTGAATTGTTGTTCCTTCTGGATCTTCAACTAATAGGGCATAGATATTTGTATTAATTTGTGGGCTTTTTGGAAATTTAATTAAATAACCAGTTTTGGAAATTGGACTTCCATGTGTTTTAACCAACGACTCTAATAAAACAATTGGCAATGTTCCGGCAGGAAGAGATTGAGCGCTTGCTAAACTAATATGAGTTGGAGCTTGGGGATCAGATCGAACACGAATCTTTACTCTGACTAAGTCACCTCGATAAAGAGTATTCACAATGGCTTGAGAAGTTGGCTCTGTAACGAACACAGGAACGATTCGATCTTTATATTCGATAACCATCATTTTGCCTTCAAGTCCTTTCGCGTGAACTCGACCAACAAATTCTGACTTCAATTTTAAATCATTAACATCCCCTTTGTACTTGTAAGGCAAAAGATCAAGTTCAGAAGTATAGTCTTTTACTAAATCTAATGAAGAAACATTAATGTGTTTAATAGGAGCTTTGTTTGTGATGAAATCACCTTTCACATTATAAAATTGATGGCGTTTAAGAGTTTTTAATTGGGCCAATATAGCGGAGTCTTCAGAAGTTAAGGGTAATTGAATATTATCAAAAAAATCATTTGGATTGCGATAAGTGAAAACAAAAATTTGTGAATTTTCAGGTGTTCCACTTTCCCCTGTTGAGCCATGAATTTCGCCAATGAGACCAGTTGATTTTAATTTAGCTTGCAACTGATCTAAGTCAATTTCAGCATGGGCCAAAGAGAAAAAAATTGAATTTAATAAAAGAAAAAGAGACATCATTTTCATAATAGATCCCAACCATCGCGCGTTAAAGTTGAGCTATTATGTCGTAGTTCGGTCAATCTTTAAAGAAATTTGCAAGAAATTTTGCCAATGCCACAGAGAGCAAATGCATAATTTATGCTTTCGTAGAGTTCGGATCGGTTTTTTTGTTTTCAGAATAACGCAATTTCTCTATATCGTATGAGCTCTTCAGGTCTTGAATTCTGCGCTCATAAGTCTCAATGAGATTATCCTTCTCTATTTTAGCCGATTTAGAAAATCGAGATAAATCATCGCGAAGCTCAGTAGTTACTCTTTTTAATTCTTTATTATGCTCAGTTAATAATGAAGCTTTTTCATCTTCATTTTTTCGAGACAAACGCGTCACCATAACATCATTGAGCTTTTTTACATGATTAAGCTCTTGGTCAAATTGATCTTTAGATGATCTATATTTCTGATCATAGTCTCTTTTTAATTCAGCAAAATTATCCTGCATAATTTTTCTGTCAGAAGCACGTGCTTCTAAATTATAACTTGCCTCTGAGTCTATTTGTTTTTGAGTATTGCGCGAAATATTTTCAATTCGTCCTTCAGCTTCATCTTTAATTTTTTCAACTAAGCTTTCTTGGCCTAATAGTTTTTTATCATAACTCTCAACTGTTTTATCAAATTTTTGACGATAACTATCTCTAACTTCTGCAACAGTTTGATGAATTTCTCTCTTTGAATTTTCAATTAAATTAGCCTTTTCAATTGAGTTTTCATCTTGAAGCTTTTGAATATTATTGATATTCATTTCTGTTAGTTTATTGACAGACTTTCCAAATGCCCGCTTTTGATTATCAAGCTTTTGTCTTCCAACATCTCTTTCAAAATTAATTTTTTTTCCGTCAGTATCTTCTTGTTCGTGAAGTTTTTCTCTAAATAATCCACTCAAAGAATCTTCGCTTGACCGCGAACGCTTTTCTATATCTGTAATTTCTTTTCTAAAGTGATCATCTCGCTTATCTGCTTTTTTTTGATTTTCTAAATCGCGGGCTTTCATTTCAAATTTTGAATCACTATTAAGCTCAGCAGATTCTCTTTGGAATTTATCTGCTTGTTCTGCTAAATTCTTTTTTAGATTTCCAAGTCTATGCTCGTAATGATCTTTAATTACTGATTTTTCCCCTTCTGCCCCTTCACCTTTAAAGTTTCTATCGACAAATAAGGCTTTCTCTCTTTCACTATTATACAATTCTTTATCATGATGACCTTTTTCAATTTGCATTTTTTGATTTGCATTATCTTCAAGTCGATTGTATTTAGTTTGAAAAGATCGAAGTAAATCTTTAGTATGATCTTCATATCGATTTAAAGTATTATCGAAGAGCTCTTTGTCTTCAGCTTTACTTTTCCCCATATTAAAATCATATTTTTCATTGAGATTGTTAAGTTCAGCATCTTTATTACGAGTCAATTCTTGCATTTTCTTGAGACTATATTCCGTTTTTTTGTCTAGTTCAGCATGACTATCTCTTTTTACTTCTTCTAGATTTTGTTGATTACGGTGAGTCAGTTCTTTTTTCTGAGCAGCTGCATCTGTGTTTGCATTATGAATAGTGTTTTCTGTATTTTTCTGCATTTCTTGAATTTTTTTATCAGTATTAAATTTAGTAGTTTGAATTCCAGTAAAATATTTTTGTTCGTTATCTCTATCCTGACGGTCGTGAGAATCTTTCATTTGTTCTGCCGTCTTTAAATAAGATTCTTTAATTGATCCTAATTTATCTTGAAAATCTTCACGAGCTTTTTTAAGTCCTGAATCAGATTGATCTCTTTCAGTTTTAAGTCCCTGCAGAAATTCTTTTTGTTTTTGCTCTAAGATTGTATCTGTTTTATTACTTAAATTAACTAATTGATCATGATTGGCATCTATTAATTTTTCTCTTCGACTTTCATTAACTTTAGAAGATTGCTCTTCTCTTCTGGCATTGTTTTCTTCGACATCATGAATATTTTTATCATAATTTTCTTTGATTTTTTGAACAGCATTATTAAAGTTCTCGCGAGACTTTGCTAATTCTTTTGAATAATTTCCGTTTATGCTACTCATTTACACTCGTCGAGATTAAAAACCAAAACAGGCCAGACTACTTCTGACCTAGCTATAATTATAAAATAGGTTTAGCGCATAACGCCCAAAGAAAATAAAGGGATTATTTTTCCTGTGATATGATCTCGGTAACTTAGTAACTAGCAATACCTGATTAATTAATTTTTTTAAGCTTGAACCGTTGATCTCTCACCACTTCTATACTCTCCAAAACTAACCAATCGGCTAACTTTAGTATTTACAATAACAATAGCGGTTTGAAAAAGTTCATAATCAACCCACTCTAGGTCTATATGAAATGAATATTGATAAGGTTTTCCTAAGATAGGAACAGATTGAATTTTTGTCATATTCACATTGTGCTGACTAAAAATATTTAAAATATAGGCCAAGCTTCCTGGCCGATGGTCCACTTCAAAACAGAGTGAGGTTTTATTAGGAAGTTTATCTTCTGTTGTGAAAAAACTTGGTGTCTCACGATTAGCAATAACTAAAAAGCGTGTATAATTTTGTCGATTCGTTTCAATGCCATGATTTAAAATTTCTAAATGATAAGTTTCTGCAGCCAATTCACTCGCTATCGCTGCGTTTGATAAGAGTTGTTTTTCATAAATGACTTTCGCACTTTCTGCAGTATCACTTGATTCTAAAATTTTCATCTTTGGCATTTGAGGATGATCTGTTAAAAATTCCTGACATTGCAATAAGGCCATTGGATGAGATTGAATAATGCGTATATCTTCCAACTTTTGACCGGGCAGTGCCATTAAATTCATTTTTATCCGCAAAAAAACTTCACCAATAATTTTAAAATTATATGTTTCTAAAAGTGAGTAATTCGTTAAAATACTTCCAGCAATTGAATTTTCAATGGCCATCAAGGCATATTTTGAATCTTTTTTTTGTAAAGTTGTACATAGATTTTTAAATGTCAGGCATTCAACAGGCGATATTTCATGATTCACAAAATATTTTTTTGCAGCGACGTCATGAAAAGAAGCTTTTATCCCTTGTATGCCAATTTTCAATTAATACTCTCTGGACAATGACTTTGAGCTTGGCAATCAAGAAGCATTCCTCGAAGTTCAATAAATTCTTTTAAGGTTAAACTCATTTCAAAATCAAAACCCATTGTTAAACCACCTTGAAAACTCTTCCAACATTTAACTTATGCAACTGCTTCAACCATTCCTGAGAATTTATTAATAACGACGATATCCAATTCTCCAATTGTTGATTTTTGATCATCGTGTTGAATACTGTTTATTATTTCAAAATAGTCTTCGACTCTTTTTGAATGTGTTGTTGATTTAGCAAAAGTTAAATTTGAGAAAAATGAAAAATAAAAGATTGCGACAATTGCCGCGAACTTGCTGACCACAGTAGGCTCCATGATTTAAAAATTTGATTATAGTTATCACGACTTACAACTAGTTGCCTAAGAAATTGTCCTAACAAATTTCAATTGATAATTGTTTAACGCACAAAAATTTGATACTCATAGGCTACTAGGAGTATATAAATGATATTTCAGATTTTTTATTTATTATTCATTTCAAAGGTCACATGGGCCAAATTTTCAAATCTTGAAATGGATCAATTAAAATTATTACCTGCTACTGATTTAAAAATATTTCTTCATCAAATTGTGACAGTTCCTCATCATCCAATAAATTATAAACAAGCCAATATTGATTTATTCACCATTCTCGACAATCACTCTGGAGTAATATGTGGTGTTTATTCCCCAAGTGAATGCATTACAACACAAGAAATTCCAAGCGCAAAATTAATGAATATCGAGCACACTTGGCCTCAGTCTGAAGGAGCAAATGGAGAAGCTAAAAGTGATCTTCACCATTTATTTGTCACCTCAAGTTCAACGAACTCAATCCGTTCTAATTTGCCATTTTGTGAAGTCAAAATTGTAAAATGGGCACAAGATCAAAGTAAGCGTGGAACTAATGAACTTGGCGAGAATTGTTTTGAGCCACCATCGGCCCATAAAGGCAATGTAGCAAGGGCCATTTTTTATTTTTCAATTCGCTATCAGTACCCAATAGATTCTAACCAGCAATTAGTTTTACGGGCCTGGCATCATGCAGATCCAGTTGATGACCAAGAAAGAATAAGAAATAATAAAATAATTGAATTACAAAATAATACGAATCCCTTTATTGAAAATCCAGAATTGGTCGATCTTGTATCGGATTTTTAAGCAACATTTCTCAATTTCGGATTATTAGTATTTTTTAATTTAAACTTTTTGACCATTTTATTGAGCTTCTCACTCGTTTCTCCAAGTTCTTTAGAAATAATAACATTTTCATGAACAACCTTACTTGTTGAGACCGCAGATTGATTCACCTTAGTTGCTCCAAGCCCAATAAGATCAGCTTCTTTTACAGAATACCCAATGAGTTCTACAAACTGATCTGTCGTTGCAAACTGCTCTTCGGTAGCACTGGCAACAACTCGAGAAGCATTATTTATATTCTCCATTTGATCATTCACTTTTAGAATTGAATTTGTGAGTTCTTGAGAATTCGTTTTAATAGTCATTACTTTTTTCGTAATTTCATCAGCTGCTTTGGCAGACTGCCTTGCAAGTTCTTTTACTTCATTGGCAACTACCGCAAACCCTTTTCCGGCCTCTCCTGCTCTTGCTGCTTCTATCGTCGCATTTAAAGCTAAAAGATTCGTTTGTCTTGCAATAGCAGTTATGACATCAATAAATTGAGCGATGTCTGTCGAATTTTCTCCGAGAATTCCACCAAGAGATTTTGCTTCATTAACAAATTTAACAGCATCAGTTGAAAACTTACTTGTTTCATTGGCCTGGCGTGAAATTTCACTAACAGCTTGTTTCATTTCGTTCGTTGATTGATTTAAATTTTTAATATTCGAGACAACTTTATCTGTCTGAGTACTCATCTCTAAAGAGTGAGAATTTGTATCTTTTGCATTTTGCCCTAGCACAATACATTTGCTATCTAAATCAAGTGATTGATGTGCAAGTGTTTTTGCACAAAAATCAATTTGTACTAAATCATTAGAGAGTTGATCAAAAAATGAATTTAAGGCATTCGAAAGCTGTCCTATTGCATCTGTCCCATGAATATCAATTGCTGATGTCAAATCACCTGACTCTGCAGAACGAACAACTTCTAGAATTTTATCAACTTTTATTCTTAATTCTTCAGCTGATTTTTTTTCATTTACTGCCAGCTCTTCAGCACGCTTTTTCTCTTCTGCTGCCATCATCACAGCTTCTGAAGCTTTTTGTTTTTCAATTTCTGCAATTCTTTTTGCTTCAAGTGCCTCAAGGACTGCGACTTCCGCCTTTTGTTTTTCAATTTCTGCAATTTTTTTAGCTTCAAGCGCTTCTTTTTTATCTGCTTCTGCTCGCTTCAAGGCTAATTCAGTTTCTTCTTTGGAAGAAAGTTCGCTATTCATCGCTTGTAGTTCTCTCGTTTGGTAAACAGAAGAGATAACCGTAATTGACATTGAAATACAAAGCGCAATAGCAATAATAAAGTAAAGATTTAATTTAAATTTTGTTATAGCTTTATTTACATCGTCTATATAAACACCATTTCCAAGTACCCAGCCCCACGGTTTATAAAGCGTGACATAAGAAGTTTTATCAACAGGTTGATCTTCTCCTGGTTTAGGCCATTTATAAGAAACAAATCCACTTCCTTTATTTTGAGCAACATCAACCATTTCCACAAAGATTTTTTTTCCCGATGGGTCTTTCATTCCACTCAAATCTTTACCATTAAGTTCTGGCTTCATTGGATGCATAATCATTTTAAGTTTTGTATTATTGATCCAAAAATATTCAGATTCGCCGTAACGCAAATTTGAAATGAATTTAGCAGCTTCAGACTGAGCAACCATTTCTGTCATTTCTTTTTTATCTACTTTGGATTTAAATGAATCTAAAATATTATAAACTGATTCAACAGTAGCTTTAATTCTCTCTTCTCTATTTTGATGGTAGTTTGATTCGAACTTAGGGATTACAAAATAAAATATTGCTAAAATAATTGGTATTGCACCTAAGAGATTTATGCTAACGATTTTGAGCATTAATTTAGATTTTAAAATATTTAAGATATTCATTGGTTCCCCTAAAAAAGAATTCGCAATTCATTATCGTCAAAAAATTTAAATAAATGATTACTTAATTGTTATCATTCAAATACCCGAGCCTCGCAGTTGTATATTCATGCTTCAATTTGAGTTTTACAGGTTTAGCACTATACTGAATATAGAAATAAAAACAGTGATTTGAGGATTGAATGGACGATACAAAAAACAGCGAAAGAAATTACTTTATATTTTCACTGATATTTATCATTTTATCCTTTTTTATAATTCAGTCATTTATGTTTGGAATTTTATGGGGAGCTGTGACGGCACTTTCTGTTTGGCCAATATTTGAAAAAATAAGTCAAAAGAATTTAAAAATTCTTGGATCAGGAAATAAAAACCATGCCCTCTTTTTTACAATCATTTTTAGTCTTTTATTCTTAGCTCCATTTTTATACGGCCTCTTTGAACTTGGTGAGCTCTATAAATCCGGATCACATTATATTGCTAATAATACAGATAATGGCGTTCTTAATTACCCTCATTGGTTTGAATATTTACCGATGAAAGAAAAAGTCATTGATTTTTGGAATTCAAATATTGCAACCAGTGCTGGATTGATAGAAGCCGTTAATAAATTAAGCAGTGGAAAGCTCGTCTTACTTTTTTCTTCACTTTGGTCCCAAGTCCTTGACCGAGTTATTACTTGTGTCGTAATGATTATTTCATTTTATTTTATGCTGCAAAATGGAGAATCTATAAAGAAGAAATATAGAAATGTTTTTTCCTATTGGTTGTCACCTCGAGGTTTATCTCATATCGAAAATGGTATTTTAGCTCTTCGAGGTACAATCAATGGTGTCGTTTTAGTTGGTGTCCTTGAAGGTATTCTCCTGGCCATTCCTTTAATGATTGGAGGATTGAATTCGGGTTTTTTAATTGGATTGGCCGCTGGTCTTTTAGGGGTTATTCCACTTTTAATGCCAGTGTTAATTGTTCCGTGCTTAATTTATATCCATATGACGGGAAATACTCTCTGGGCAATTATTGGAGCTGTTGACCTAGTCATTGTCTGGTTTATTTTTGAAAATATAATAAAGCCACAAATGATAAGTAAAAAAGTTAAAATTAACTCTGTCATCATTCTTATTTCAATGATTGGTGGAATGCAATTAATGGGTGCAGTTGGATTATTCATCGGACCTTCAATCGTTTCTATGGCCATCGGAATGATACGCGATTTTTTAGCTGGTGGAATTAAAGCTTAATCACGCGTACGAACTTCTAATAGTTCAACTTCAAAAAATAAATTTGAATTGGGTGGAATCATTGATCCAATCTGTCGTTC
Organism: Bacteriovoracaceae bacterium; assembly: GCA_947377285.1. Taxonomy (GTDB): domain Bacteria; phylum Bdellovibrionota; class Bacteriovoracia; order Bacteriovoracales; family Bacteriovoracaceae; genus Bacteriovorax. The sequence continues at coordinate 56,783 of CANCFT010000009.1, read as the reverse complement.
ACCATAAGCTAAATGAGCAGGAACATAAAGTGTTCGCTTGCCACCAACTTTCATCCCCATTACTCCTTCGTCCCAACCTTTTATGACTCTTCCAGAACCAATGACAAATTCAAAAGGATGATTACGATCTAGAGAAGAATCAAATTTCATTCTGCCTTCAAGAAATCCACTATAATGAACAATCACTAACGCTCCTTTTACTACCTCTTTCCCATCGCCTATAATTAAATCAGTTATTACTAGTTCTTTTGCAGTCATAGATCTTGCCATCCTTTTAGATAAAGTTTAAATAATAAAATTATGAAAATACTCATTTTATCTATACTTGTCATTTCACTCACACCAAATCTAAGTAAAGCAGAGAATCTCTTTGAGCAGTACCTAGGATGTTATCAAACTCAAAGCATAAATGATTTACCAGTCCAAAAGATTGACACTTTGCAGACTGAAATTGGTAAAGATGCTTCTCCCTTTTTAGATGCAACTACCAGGTCACCAATCCCCGCTATAAAGCTCTTCATCTATCTTGGTCGTTTTGAAGATGGCCATCATATGCAGTTAAGTTACTTGCCCTTTGAACGAGGGACTGCTCTTAAAGATGAATTGGGAGTTCATTACTATTTTCATGATAAAATTCGATTCACTACAAAACCTGAAAAAGAATTTACTCTTACAATCAAAATTGATTTTAAAAATGTTTCTAAAACCCAAATAGAAGTAACTATCTTTAATCAATTTGATGAAATTGGAACTGGATTAACAACTAAAATTTTACTTGAAAACTCAATTTGTTCATAGTTTTGAGCGAGTATTTCCGTCATCGACATCAAATTCAATTTTAAATGCATCTTTCATTGGATCTTCAACAAAGTCCATGCTGTAAAAATTAATTGTATTGGTGCTTTCTTCGTAAAACCAAATTCCCCCATCTTCTTTACGACCTGAAGGGAGAGATTTGCCTTTGTAAGAGACTTTTATTGTGTCGGCCATTGGTCTTTGCTTTAAAAGTAAACTTGGAAGCCCAACTAAAGAGGCGATGTCTTTTCCAATTTTTGCCAATTCCGATCCAAAATCATCGATACATGCAGAAATATTAAATCCTTTAGTCAGGTTGATAATAGTTTCAAACTGACTTCCAGCATAAGGAATACTGTCTCCAGGCATATTGCAACCTTGAAGATCTACTCGATTAAGGGCACCGTAAAATCGCAATATTTTATTACCAGCAATATACTGAGACATTGTTTTCGCAAAAACTGGAGCATTGTATGCAGGACCAAAGCCCTGTTCACTTTGTTCTGTTTCATCTGTAATCATTATAACTACTAAATGAGAATTTGGCCTAAGAAAAGCTGGTTTTGATGGAGTATGACCATCGTAATTATCTAGTGCTCTTTTAACATTATAAAAAACATACTCAGTAGAATCACCACTTGTGCCAAATTTTGAAACTGCATCTTGGAACTGGGCAACAGTTCGATCAAATGAACTCGGGTCACGTGAGTCAATAAGAGTCCAATCAAATGAAGTGTCAAAACCTAAATAGGGTGCATCTGCTTTATCGGTAGAAATCAAACCAATTTTCCAATTAATAAAAGGTTGTTTGGCAAATTGCTCTAAAAAAATACGTGAATTGCGAATTACGTTTTGTTGAATTGAATTCATACTTCCTGAATTATCAATCAATAAAATCACGTCAATATTTTTATCACTTTCAAGTAAACTTAATGGATAAAGATTTTTATCAACTTCTAAGGCCTGAATATTTTGATAATACGAATAACTTGTCGATTTACTACATGAGAGTGTCGTAAGCACTAGAATAATAATCAATAATGATTTCATTTATGTTCACCTTTAGAATCATTTTTAATTTCGCCAGACATACATTTATTTTTAACAGTTGCACTCATATGAAAAAGTTCATCACCCCAAAGGGCTCCATCGCGAGGAAAACTTAATTGATTATTGCGAACAGGGGCAGCACTTTGCTGGCGAACTTCATCGCTTCCTGCAATTTTCATATTCATTTCGACTGCTCGCATACGTGAAATTAGTTCAATTTTTACAAATTGCATTTTATAAAAAGCTGTTTCTAAAACTTTTTTGCGATTACTCCATTGAGTTGAAATTTCATTTCTCAGTGCTTTATCAATGCTTGCTATTTGTGAATCAATTGGTAATGAATATTGTGGATCAAGCTTTTGTAATTCCAATCTCTTTTTTTCTTTAACTAAAGAGACTTTTGCTTTTTCTAGATTAGTAATAAATAAATTTTTCGTAACAGGTAATGCTTTTGGATCATTAATATTTTTATCAATCTCACGGGCCCATTTTTTATTTACATCGATAAAACGATTAATTGCCGCTCTCGATTCAACAAACTCGCACAACATCACATTGGCCATGGCACTTATTAAATAAGCTTCAGGATAAAACTTATCATTGAACATGCTTAACTCAAGCGAAGCTAGCTCTCCTTTTGTCCGAGAATAATCTTTTTCTCTTAAGTGGGCCCATAATGCTTCTGATTTAGCTTTCAAAAAATAACTAGAACTCTCAGGGATCAAGTCATAATATTTTTTTGACTCGCTAAGTGCTCCTGCTTGATACAGAAGTCTTCCAAGAGTCATAAAATAAAGTGAAAGTTCTTCCTCATCACTAGATTTGCTAAGAATAGGTTCAATTATACTTTTGATAATTTTACCAGATGCTCCGATTTTCCCTTCTTTGGCATAATGAAGTAGAGCTGTTTGAGCAAGAGGCATCCGGAGTGGATCTGATTCATCAAGTTTACTAATCCAGCCGAGCGCATTTTCTCTTGAGCGCAATGCTCTAAAAGCCTGAAGTGAATAATTTAATTTAGAAGGAATTTTCTCAATTTTTGCAAGTTTTAAACTGATATCATTAGTCAATTCAAATCCGTTATCTAGGATTAATTGAGTACTTTTAGTTCCAACGATTTGATCTAATGCTAATCCCAACTCAGTTTGCAAAAAATTAGTACTGCTCGATAACTCGATCCACTTAGATAAGAAAGTTTCTATATGTCCGGTTTGGTATAAAAGATAAAGCTCACTAGCATTTTTAATTGCAACGAGTTTCGTTTCTTTTAAGCTGGGAAGCAATGACAATGCTTTTAGGTATTGCTTATCTAAAATAAGTTCTACCCAAAGGTTAGTCGACATTTCTAATGGGCCCAAGGCTTTCCAAGAAGAGAAAAGTTGAATGACAAATGGATTATCTAAATTCAATTGTTTTTGAACTTTGATTTGTGAAGAGAAATCAATTTCACTTCCTTCTAGTTTTTGAAGAGCACTAGAATCTGCAAATGCATTAAAGCTACCAATTATAAAAAGGAGACCAACAAATAATTTCATCCACGGTCCCCGTTACCGAAGAGGTAACCAAATTCAATATAACCAACTCCATTGTGAATATTGCGAGAACCACTTAACTGTGTTTGCTTATAAAATTCATTTTTAAGACCAACTCTGGAACTCATATGGTTACCAATCCAAAAAGATAATCCTAAATCAGCAAATGCTAAATTCGTTTTACCTGAAGCTAATTTAATTTTTCCACCTCCTAAGGCAATATATTGATCGAAATAAACAACAGTGTTTTCATTCCATCTTAATTTTCCATAGATAGTATTATAATTAACAAAAGCTTCCTGAGCATTTAAAGCATAGTCAGTGTCTGGTAGCATTTTTTTATCATCAAATAATCTTTTTCCAGCATTGGTAAGTTCATTTGTATACCGTGTATATCTAAGACCTGCCGACCAATTACTGTTAATATGATAACGATAAGCTAGTGCCGCTTGTTGAGTTGAGAGGTGACTGTCGGCCGTAAAATTATTTGCTCCGGCCAATGTTAGTTCATGGCGGTTAACCAAGCTCGAGTAGCGAGTGTTAACAATATAAAGTTTATCTTCGCTGAGAACACTTGTTACTTTATCATCAGGAATACTGAGAGAGTCCAACTTTTTTTCAAGTTCTGATTTTTCTTCGGCCATTGCGACTGTGCAACTTAAAGCGATAAACGAAGTAATAATGACTAATTTTTTTAACTTCATAAAATATTCCTTAGAATTGTCCATTTATCATAGTATTAAACCACTGCACTGGAATTTGCTCATCGCCAGTAGAAACTGCGAGATCGGCCCACTCAGTTCCTAATAGAGAAATTCTTCCTCCATTTTCGCGATTACAAACAACTCCAATGACATAGGGATTATTTCCATTAAGAGATAATCCTAAAACGCCCTTACAAACTTTTTTAGGCTCATAGAGACCACCATTAAAAAGCATTGGATCACGAGACTCAGAAGACGCTGTTCGTTTTAAGAAAACTGGATTGATTGAATCACCAAACTGACTGGTTTTAGCAAACTGCATTTGCTCTAACGGAGGCAGGTTGGGCAATTGGCTATATCTACCAATTGTCACAAGTCCATAATTCAATCTAAGTTTTTCTAAAAATTGATCTGGAAGCTGATCTATGAGAGGTGAAGCGACTACGATATTTTTAATTTTATCAATTGCTTTAAGAATCATTGGCTGAACTTCTTTGTCCATTAATGAACTTGTACCAAGGACTAATGTGTCGCGACCTGAGAGGTTTCTCACATTTATTTCTTGAATAGCAGGATTCATGATATCGACATTTTTAAAAGTTTTTTTATAAAAAATAACTTCTGGATCTCTTGTCGAATCAGCAAAGAAAAGTATTTTATTTCTATCTTTTGGAAAGACTTCAACCAGAAAACTCTCCGATGATGAAATATTATAATCAGAAGTTGCTTTAACATTAAATTGAAATGTTCCAGCTTCAGTAAAGTTTAATTTTAAAGTGTCACCACTCCAAGTAACATATTTTCGTAATGACTCAGGAAAAATTTCAACTTTAATTTTTAGATTTGGATCTTCCCCATCACGTATTTGAATTTTGCGAAGAACTGTTTCAGCGAAATTTGAATAAATAATTTCACCAACTGGCCAATTGATTCTGGCAATTTGTGGAGGATTGCGGTCTTTCACAATGATTTTTACTTTAGTTGTTGATTCAGTGCAATTATCAATTGAGTTGTACTCACCTAAAACGCACGATCTAAAAGTTAAATTAAACTCCTCGCCATTATGAGTTGGAGGAATATCAGTCCAAGAAACATTCAGCACAGTTGAGCTGCTGTCTTCATTTTTAATATCACTAAAAGAAAATTTACCAAATCCAGGTCTTGAAGAAACGAGACTCACTACCGGTGGCATTTCTTTATTTGTATCATAACCTACGACTTGAAAACTCACATCAAGACCCTGACTCAAAGTTGCAGGTGTCACTAATTTAGAAACTAAACGTTTATCTTGAACGTCTATATTAATTTCTTTAGTTGCACTTTGGTTGGCCGGATTCGCTACAATAATTTTTCCCAAATAGGATTTGCGAGGTCCGTTTAATTTACGATTGACGTGGTAATAATCTGGAGAGAATTCGAGTTTATAAGTATTCTCATCTACTTTCACAACTTCAGTATTAGCAGGCATTCCTGAAGTAACAATTCGAAATGGACCTTTTGGAAAATCTGCATTGTTGATTTTAAATGTGTTGCTAAATTTCTTCCCTTCCTCGACTGAAGTAACCGAATCTGGAATTATATCAATTAACTGAGGTGTATCTGAAACAACTAAGTTAATTGTTTTTCGATAGGCCCGAACATTATCTGTACTACTTCTTAACCAAAGAGTTATTGGATAAATTCTAGTTTTAATGGTTGGATCAACTGGGTCATTTCCATCAAAAAAATTTGGGCGCCATTTTAATAAAAAATTATCTTTATCATATTCTGCCCCAGCAGGTAGATTATCAAAACTCACGATAGGTTTACCTGGATCTTTTACCGAAACTCGGATTTTATATTCTCTATATCGGCCTTCTTTAAATTCAATAACATCTTCGACTGAACTACTTAATGGCGGCTCTACTGCACGTTGCTCTTGGCTTTGAACAACAGTACGCTCTCCGGAGGCAGGATAAGGATTTTGCTTACAAGCAAAAGCACTTACAGCTAATGCTATTAAAAGAGTGTGTTTGAAAAATTTCATTAGATACCTACCGGTCTTAACATAAATGGATATTTAACGGGAACATTAACCCCACCTTTGGGTTGTGGAAATTGCCAGTCCATCATTTTTGAACTGATGCAAGATTCAACAGGTGGACTATTGAGTGTCGTCTTATTTACTTTAGAATAATTTAATTTTCCAGTCGCATTGATTTCAAAACTCATTTCAACAAGCCCTTGAAGATCTGGATGATTTTTAAGTTCAGATTCATAACAACGACGGACTTGGTTTAAATATTTTGCAATTGTTGCGTTGATGGCATACTTACTAACACCACCTTCAAGAATCACATCACTATTTGAAACGGCGATAGCTGAAATTCCCTTACCTTCACCAGAAGCTACGAGAGTATTTCCATATCCACCTAAACCACCCCCAGCTCCACCTTTTGTTCCAATTCCACCAAGGCCTTGAACACCAGTGTTCCCAACAGTTGTTTTACGAAGTCCTTTTCCTAAACCTGTAAGCATTTCGCCTCCAGATCCACCTGTACCACCTGGGCCCGCGCCCGCAGTTGCAACTTTTAAATGTTGAGGAACTCCACCTACAGCACTTGTCACATCTTTTGATCCAACCATTCCTAAGAATCCTAAATTTCTTTGGACTGCTCTTCTTGAAATGGCCGCTTTACCAACAAGATTAGGAACGACACTTGGATTAAATGTTTGTTCAATTTTTACCGTTTTTATTGGTTTTTCTATTTGAACAGTAATCGGTTCAGTAATCTCTTCAACTTTTTCGATTTTCACGGGCTTATATTGCATTAAATAAAATGCTGGGATCAAAAAAAAGATTAAAAGCAAAGTTACCATGGCCGCACTATTGAGCCATTTACTTTGGTCTGGATGATCTTCTAATAATGGCGAAATTTTCCCGTTGAGCGCTTCTGAAATATTAAAAACACCCATTGGAGTATTTAATTCCCAACCAGAAGAAGATTGAACGGCTTCACAACCCATGAGGGCCGAAATGGTTAAAGCTTTCTCAGTGTTAACTTCTCCAGCAGATCTGTTAATTTTAAATGAACACAACCAATCATCATTGGTGTAATCATAAAATTGTCTTTTTCTAGAATCCATTCTTTTATGGGCCAACTCTTTGCTGATAATTCCAAATGAACGATGGAATCCAAATTCACCATCTAGTACATTTTTTAAAACTTTTACCAGCTCACCATTTTCGGATTGTATTGCAATCATTCGATGACCTCTCCAAAATCGTTGGCCATCATGTCATCAAAATCCTTTCTGATAACCATCAGTCCATTATCTTTTTCACCGATATTACCAGTGACAACAGAAAGTTCTGGTTTTTTTCTCTCTCCTTCAATTAAGAGGGATTCAAAATCAATTCGGCCAGAATCTTTATATTTAATTTTTGCAGCTTTTGCGCTCTCTGGTTTCACTGATTCTGCTTCAGAGGAAAATCCTCCTGAAGTTGTGAAAACGAAGACGGCTAAATAGATCAATAAGTGCTTCATGCTCATTCTACCTGTTTTAGGTTGTCCACTCGTCCAGCGTAGTAAGCTGCAATCCGAGAGTTTTGATTTTTTGTATAAAATTCTTTTAATCCTAAAAGAGTCTTTTTATCTTCAGGGTTACTGAGTAAATTTTTTCTCATGCTTACTGCTTGGTTGTAATCAATTGACCCAACAACTTTGCGTTCAATTTTTTCGCTGCCATTTAATTGTATAAATGAAGCATAATTTGATGCTACACCTGAAATATTTTTTGCAACTGTTGCCTTTAGATTATCATTGGCTAGAGCGGCCAATTGTTCACCAAGAAGTTTGTCATAATCTTCATTAACTCGGTCAAATGGATCGGCCATTGAGGAAATCTGAGTCGTCACTGATGCCAAAGTCTTTTCATCTAATCCATCTGGAATCGGTGTGTTTAAGATCTCATTGGCCATGTTTTTATAGGTCAATTTTAACATATGAAGAATATAGATTCTTGTTTCAAGATCAGCGCTATCAAGCATAGGCTTAGCAAGGCCAGCAAACTTTTCAATGGCAGCAGTTCTTTTCTTAAAGAGCTTCTGGCTTTGAGTTCCGTAAAATTTAATAAGATTTATTTTTATATATTCTGCTTCTAATTCACTTAAAACAACTTTTGACCAAACTGGGCCACTGCCTTCTTTAGTTGAAAAGAGAACTTGTTTTGTCATGGCCGTTGGATTTTCTACTTCTAACTGACTGGCAATTTTTAACTTAAAACCTACAGACCAAGGCATGGCCAAAGCTTTTTCATCTAAAAGATTGGCTTCAAATAAAGAAGTATAAGCAATTTTTTCAAATTCACTTGGAAGTGATTTTTCATTTTTCAAAGCTATAACCATCAAGTTTAAAATGCGGTTTCTTTCTTTTAAATTATGGTCAAGTTCATATAGAAAAGCAGTCTTTAAATAAGCTTCGACATTAGGCTTACCAGCGAGTTCAAATTTTTCTCTAACAAGAGCTGCCTCTTGAAAGCGCCCCATTAATTCTAATTCAGAAGCGAGTTCATTTTGCTCGCCCATTTTTTCTAAAATCTTAACTAATTTGTCTTGGCTCTTAAATTTTATCGAAAGGACTTTCGCATTTGGGCAAGATTTTTCAATATATTGATCGTTCAGGCAGAATTGATAAAAAGTCTCTAATGCCACTGGAGATTCTTTTAATAAAAATGCTTTTTCGAACTGGGCCTGAACTAAAATTTGATCCATTGATTTTGTTTCTTTGATGACTTCTTCACTTGAGGCACCTTTAGTTATTTCTTTCCAAAAACTAACTTGCGAAACAATTCCATCATAATTTTTTTGAGTATTATAAATATCTAAGATTAAATTTTGAGAAAGGATCGCCCAATTTCCAATAACTTTTTGTCCTTTGGCATTTTTAACAATTGTTTGAAAATGTGGAAGGGCCAAGTCAAAACTTTTTTGAGCATATTGCTCTCTTGAAGCCACGTAAAGAAATTCATCGGCTTCAGGTGTTCCTTTTAAAATCTCAGCAATCGCCAATGAATCTTCAATGACTATTTTTGCCAATTTTTCAGATTGGGCCAAGGCAAGGCGAGTTTGTCTAAGTTTTCTCGTTTCAAGTGGTGAAATTTTTAAACTGACATCTTCTTTAATCCATTGGTCTAATTTAGCCAATTTTTCTTTTTTATCAAGTACAATGGCCAGCCATCCCGATTGCATTTTTGCTCTCAGTTCATCTTTCGGATAAAGAGTAAGGTAGGATTCAATCGAGCGCTTTAAAACTGATTTTAAATCGGCCACAACTTGCATTTCTGCATCAACTTGAACAATAAATCTTCTCAAGATAACCATGACTTCTTTAGCTTCTTCTGGTTTTGAAGGAAGATCAGTGATTTTTCTTTTTTCAATAATAGAAAGATATTGTTGAACTTTTTCCCATTTACGGAATCCATAATATTCTTCTAATAAGCGGACTTCATAATAAAGATTCGGGTCTTTTTTATTAATTTCAGCTAAGAGATTTGAACCGGCCAATCGGTTACCTGCTACATAAAAGGCTTCAACTAATAAACGAGTCAATTCAGGACGGTGTGCTTTTGCCGAGATTTTTTGAATCATTTCTAATTCGCGCGTTCCGTCTGATTTTTCTTTATTAGATAAAAAGAGAATTAAATCTGTCAGTGAGCTCTCTCTTATAACTGATTCTTCAGTCCATAGAGATTTTTCCATTGTGAGTATGGCTTCGTCTAATTTTGTATCTTTATAGTACAACCAAGCTAATCGATAATTTCCATAATTACATGAATTGCGGTCACTACAATGAGAGATCGCGCGGTCATAGTATTTTTTAGCCTGAGCATAATTAGCTTCGTCTTCATGCCATTCAGCAAGGGCGAGTGCCGATTGTTCCATCATTTTTTTAGGCGACTCTGTATTCCCTAAAATATCTAAATAATATTGTTCGGCCATTTTCCCTTCGTTTAAACGAGAGAGAAGTCGCCCCATCTGGAATTGAATCTTAACTCGGTTTAATCCAGTGGCTTTTTTTAAATGGTCTGTCCCTTCCAAAGATCTTTTATATAGATCTAGGGCCTTAAGTCGATTTTTTTTTAATGCTTCTAGGTCTTCTCCCTTACCTTCTTGGATCGAAACATCAAAATATAAATCCGCTAAACGCAAAGTCAGGTCAATCCTGGCCGGATCTTCTAATTGAAGTGAATCTCTCAAAGCTTCCATTTCTTTAATTAGATACTGAGAGTCGTTGGCAAAAGAATATTTTGAGATTGAGAACAAAAATAGAAAAGTTAAAAAAACTTTCATTTTCCTATAACCGCTAATTGAATCGATTGAAATTGAGAAGCAGTCAGCACACCCATTACGAGCGAGACTGTTGTACTCTCAACTTCACGGTCAGCTTGAAGATTGATTTCACCAGTAAAAGCACTGGTATGAGAACTCACCCAACCTTTTTTAATAATGTTAAGTTTATTCAATAATTCATCAGGTTTCTTTGAAACATCACTCGTTTTACCAACAAGTTTTTGATCAAGATAAAGATTTCCATCGCGAGAAATAGCAAGCACCGGAGCTTCGCGGACAATCGATGGTGTCATTGAATTTGGGAGTTGCATTCCTTTTAACATCGAGACTTCAGGAGTATTCGAAAAAGTTTGTAAAAGAAATATAACAAGCATCGAAAACATATCAACCATTGAAGTAAGCATAAGGGTGAATTGAGGAGATCTCATTCCTTTGCCTTTTTTACGTCTGCGATTGATCAAATGTTTTTCAAATGGATTAGCTGCAACAATACTTTGGTTAAGTCTCATACTGACCTCATTGTCCTTTGGCCGTAAGCACGCCAATATTGACGATCTGATTTTTTCTAAGAACATCAAGTGTTGACACCAGTTGCCCGTAGTTAACAGTACTTTTCGGAGTCACTGTCGCTACTGCGATGGTCATTTTTTTTGATTTGTTATCTTTATTTAAAATCTGATTCGCGATGGCTTCGTTTAATTTAATTAGCATAGCTTCATTTGTGTCGGCCTTAACATCTATTCCCTTAACGGGCTTACCATCTTTTTTTAATTGAAGGTGTAAATCAGATGCCGATTTAAAAACTAGGTCCAAGTCAAAAGAATCTTTAGCAGCTGCTGCTGCTTCAGTTCCATGGCTTTGTTTAATTTCGACTGTTCCGATTTGAATCCAAACAGCAGAAATTAATAAAAAGCAGGTACATGTTGAGAGCAAATCAATTAAAGAAGTGAGATTTAACTCGAAATCTAATTCTTTCTTTGCTCCATGACCATTTCTTCTGCTCATTAGTTTCTCTTCATTGAAGTTGTCGATTCATCGTTGTAACCCATAACGACATTACCCTTCTCTTCATTTTTATGATTTTCAGTATAAAATAAAAAGTCATGGTAAATTTCTGATGAATCTTCAGTAAGTGTATTAACGATATGCTCAGTTCTATTTTGATAAACAGCATATGCAACTAAAGCAGGAATAGCAGCAACTAGTCCAAAAGCTGTAGCATTTAGTGCTTCAGAAATACCATTTGAAAGTAATGTTGCTCTCTCAACTGGAGTTGCAGCACCGGCACCAGCAAAAGATGAAATCATCCCTGTAACTGTTCCCAATAATCCAAAAAGAGTTGAAACGTTACCAAACATTGCAAGGAAGCCTGTTCTTTTATCGTATGAAGAAATTTCTTTTGAAAGCTGTTCATCCATTCTTGCTTGAAGAGCTTCGTCTCCAGCTCCTACACTTCTTAGTTTACAAGCAACTGTTGTAATTTTTCCGATACTCGTCTCTTTGGCACTCATATCAATATAAGTTTGGGCCGATTTAAAGTCGCCTTTAGCAATGAAGCCTAAAATATTTTTGCGGAAATCAGCAGGGGCAACTTTATGTTTTACATACAATGAGATGTAGCGCTCAACTATAAACGACAAAATAAGTAAGCTAAAGGCCAGGATGGGGTACATGAAAATTCCACCCTTATGAAAAAAACCAATGATCAGACTCATAGAAACGTCCCCTTGAAAACGATATTTTAGTTTTGCGATGTAAGTGTTGTGCGATGTGACTTTTCATAGAAAAAAAATACATACCTAACACTAATATAAAATTTAAGTGGATAAAAATGAATCTGTCAATTAAGGAATATGAGCAGTAAGAAAATGAATAAAGCTAAGCTAGTTTCGCAAAAGCTTTATTCATTTATTTGAAAATAGTTAACTTTCTTTTAATGAGTCTGATTATTTCTAGAAACCATATTGGCAATAAAGCTAAGCACTGCTAACACGAGGAAAACCATTAAAAGTAATCTACCTATTCCCATAGATATTCCTGCTATTCCATAAGCTCCAAAAACGACAGCTACGATTGCAAGTACGAAAAATAATATTGATGCTCTTAACATATGTAACTCCTTGGTAAAAAATCTAAATTCCAATATAATTATTTTTAGATGTGAAGTTGTTGGCCTTTACATCAAAATGTCTCCTAGATCGAGGCTATTTAATTTTACTGTCGACTGCTTCCTGGTATTCGTTTGCAGCTTTGTCTAATTTTCGTTTCTTTGTATCGATAACATCCTTTTTATTGGCTTCCATGTGTTGTTCTCGCTCTTTTAAACATTTTGATTTATCTTCAGTCCACTCACAGGTTTCATCACGAGCTTTTCTTCCAACTTTGCGGAGCGCCTTTTTTGTACTTGAAGTAATATTGTTTTCAGATTGTGGCTCGGTTGAATTATAATCCTGAGCTATTAATGTTTGGCTTAAAAAATGGCTCATAAACACAAAACTTAAAAAATATTTCATTTTTTATTCTCCTATTTATAATTACATTTCATGCTTTTTAAAAATACTTGATAGTTTGTCACTGGCGCTTTTTTGAGATTCGCCATACTTTTTCTGTATGAGTCCCGCAATTTTTTTCATGTCTCCATTTACTTGATCTAATTCGTCATTAGTCAACTTACCCCAAGCTTTTTGCACATCACCTTTAATCTCTAGCCACTTCCCTTTAGCTGTATTCTCATTCATTTTCATTGGTTGCTCCATGTTGAAATTGATCAGTTGATCAGGTGTCAATGAATCGAAATTGCAAATATATGGCCAATTAAACTTTGGGCTCATTAATTGCTAGTTAATAGGTTATGACCACGAAATCTTAAAAGAGGAGTTCACAATGATGAAAAATAAAAAAGCAAAAAATAAACATGAACAAAAAAAAGCTATACCTAAAATGAATGAAAAAAGAGATTCGGCTAAAGCAATGGAGAACCAAAAGCCCAACAAGTTTGGCCATCATTCAATGCAATCTTACAAAGATGAAACATATGAACCTCATCAATACGAGGGGCCACAATCTGATTCTATATAATGACAAAGGTAAACTGCCAGCTTTTAGAATCACAATAAGCTGGCTTAATTTATTTCAAAGGAGATTACTATGTTATGAAAAAAGTTTTTACTACCCAGGGGAATAATGGAGATACTTTCTCATTGTGTTCTAATGCAAATACGAATGCCGAACAAGCAAAAAGGCTGCCATTAATAATGTAGTTATCGCAATATCATGCGCCGATGAAAACAATTCTTCCTCAGAACTAAAAAATTCTTTTCTTGCTACAGGCATTTCTACTACAACTGATAATTCTAACTATGCCTCGAAAACTTCACGATTGGTTATCCTCATTAAAACTAAATAAGCATTCTTCTTTTTCAACTGATGTGAATAAAAATAACCTCAGTTGATATTATTAAACATCCAATTAAATCATTGGCACTCAAAAATCCCAATGTTACACTTTTTTATGCATAATCTTTCTAGTCATTGGGACGTCTTATTTATTTTTCTAATTCCCTTTGGTGGTGGAATTCCTGCGGGTGTACTTCTGGCCAAAAGTCGTAATTTCGAATGGCCAATGATGATGTTTCTCTATTTTCTCTCCGATGTAATATTGGCCTGTATTTTTGAACCCATAATGCTTTTATTTATTAAATATGGCTCACGAGTTCAATTTCTAGCGAAATTCAGTGAAGTCATGAAACTCACCATTGCTAAGACGATGGAGCTTTATGGAAATACATCAGGAATATTTGCATTAGTGATGATTGCTTTTGGTGTTGACCCAATGACGGGAAGGGCCGTAGCAGTGGCTGCTGGACATGGCTTTTTCGTTGGATGGCTCATTGCTATTGCCGGAGATATGATTTATTTCACACTAATTATGGTATCAACTTTATGGCTTAAAGGTATTATTGGCAATGGAACATGGACAATGTTCATTATTTTAGCTTTTATGATGATTGTTCCTAATGTTATAAAAAAAATACAAATAAAATTTCAAAAAAATATTAGATAAACTCTATATTTCGTATCTTTTTTTCAATCGATATTTTTCATGACGAAATTCAATTAATAAACATACTCTTGAATAGTGAATATCTAGATCAGGAGGAATTAATAATGAATTTAATCAAAACAAAAATCTTACCAATAATAACTTTATTAGCATTGATAAATTCTATTGCAATTGGAGCAACCCCTCCTATTAAATCTACAAATACTCAAACTGATAATAAACTTACAATTCCTAGGGAGATTTGGCCTCAAAACTTAGATGAATTATTAGATTATCAAAATTTAGATTTACTAAATTAAAAATTTTCTAATCATTTCCCAAAAATGAATATAAATGAAACAGAGTCTGGGTATCATGTTGAAGCGGAACTTCCTGGTGTATAAAAAGATGAAATTGAAATTAAATTAAAAAATGATTATTTAGTAATTATTATTACCCCCATAATGAAAATGTATTTATTGCCATTCTCATTTGGTGACATCATTCAATTAGAAAGTCTACAAACTTAACCAATGGCTTTCTTGGAGGTTATATGAATATTACACCATGGAAATCAACAAGTGTTGCACCTGTATTACGTTCTAAAAAAAAGGATGAACTCTCATCCTTTATGGGTGAAGTAAATTCGCTAATGAATAGTTTTTTTAACAAAGGAGATTTTATGACCCCGCAATTATTTGATACCGCTTTTTATCCAGCAATAGACTTAATAGAAAAAGATAATAAATATTTATTAGATGCTGAAGTTCCAGGAATGAAAGAGTCCGACATCAATATTGATCTACACAATAATATTTTAACAATTAAGGGAAAGAAAAAACTTGAGGAGACAGAGTTCAAAGATGCTGACTGTGTTTGTTCTGAGCGCTCTGCTGGTTCATTTCGTCGTGATATTTACTTAGAAGATGCTGTTGATCAATCAAATATTAAAGCTGATCTCAAAGATGGCGTTTTACATTTGGAATTGACAAAACAAGATGCTTCGAAGGTTACTAAAAAAATTCAAATTAAACATTAGAGTACGAATAAAAAAGGAGGTCAAATGACCTCCTTTATTTTTCTGTTCAAGACTCGAGCTTGAGAAAGTCATTATGGTTTGAACCAACACATTGGTCTATTCCCTATTTTATCACCATTATTTGAAGTACAAACTCCAACATTTTCATCTGACTTTGAAACCACTTCTGAAAATCCATGATCACAAAGTGCTGCTTGGTAATAAGTATCAAGGCGGCATTGTGATTGTGGGTGGGCATCAAACATTTGCGAGACTACTGATTTATCAGGAGTTGAAAAACTGACAGGTACAGTGCCTTGGGTAATTGCATTTAATAATTTCGCAAGGGCCAAACCAGCGAGAGCAGATCTTTCACAAACTGCTATTTCATTAGCATTTTTATATATAAATTGGCATTTAGTCACAACTTCGCTAGGCACACTTACTGATTGCATAATCGTTTGATTATCATCACTTTCAAAATAATGACGTAAACACTTCATTGTTCCCCAATAATCTGCTTGACCTTCATTAGATGCCCAACCTGAAGTTGTCTTTATAGGTGCACCACCTAGGTGGTGACCTAATTCATGGCACGCCACAAGGGCCATCGCATCTTCCGTTGTTTCCGGATGACGGGCCAATCCACCGAACATATGGATGGTATCCATCCCAAGTGTGTTTTGATCTGCATAAGCGTTGACAGTTGGATCAGTCCATCGGCGGTCAATATTAAGAGTTCTTCCCGTTTTCGCAACAACAGTAGTATACAGAGTTGTCATTTTATCCATGACTCTATTAAATTGAACTTCTGTAATTCCGCCTAGTGATTTTTCACCTACAGGAATTTGTAAATTGTTTTCTGGCATAAACCCCGAAGTACCATGAATATCACAAGCGAAGATTGAGTATGTGGATAAGCAAACTAAAAAGAGTGAGAGTTTTTTCAATTTTGTCATTTTAACTTCCTAATAAGAAAAATCCCTTCATTGGGAAATATGAATAATTAAATGAATAATTATTTCTTCAGATAAATGTTTATCTAAATTAACTAGTTTCACAATTGCTACTTACTAAAAATCTCTTACTGATATTGCAAAATACAAAATCGATGTTTGAACAAGTAAGAATCGCTAGTTTATTAATGTAAATTAAGAAGTTTAAATCCAGAAATCTTTTCAACTTCACTAAGAGTCGTTTTATAAACTTCCCAATCGTTAATCGAAGAACTTATAGATGTAGATGCAGCTGAAGATAAGTTTTTATTTGAACAGAGTTCTACTTTATCTTCTAATGGCTTTTTACCACTTTTTAATAAATTAGGCATTATGACTGCTATCATTGGAGTGTTGACGTTGATATCTGCAGGAGTTTGAGATTTATCTAAAATAATTATTAATTTAAAATCTTTAGATGGAATTGGGATATCATTATTGATTCCAATATGACCAAAATCTTGGTCAAAAATAGGACCGGCAATTATATAAACTTTCTTGCCTTGATTAATGACGAGCTCACGAGTGTAGGCTTCTAAGTGCTCCCAAATAACACGATTTAAATAAGCTGTTTGAGGAATCATATTGCTCATCAGAAATGTCATTTGATTATTATTAACTGAATCATCACGATCTGCTGAAGGACACTGATGTCCACGGTCAAAACAACTTCCTTGATAATCCAGAGGACTTACAGCATGCTCAGAAGTCTTGTTCAAATAATTTTCTAAATCGTGGTCAATATCAAAACTATTGGTTCTACCAATATGCCCTAAATCCGAAGCTTCTATTTTCCAGGCGACCCAGTTCAATAATCGTCTTTCTTTATTAAACGATAATAAATATTGGTCTCTAGAAATTAAAATTTCAGGTACATTTTTTAAATTTACAGGCAATGTGACTATATTTTGATTTCTCTCAAGCGCAATATTCCCGACAACGACCTGCTCACCTGAAAAGGCGAAAGAGAGCATGAGGATTTGAAAAACAAGAGCAATACTTACTTTTTTAATTTGATTCATACCCGTCCTTAAAGACATTTTAGGAACTGGACATTTTAATCACTTAAATTAACAAATAAATAGTTACAAGTGTGTAATGTTGGCGAATGTAAGAATATGTTAAATTAAAGTCTTGTTTCTCTATCAGTTACACAATAATTTAGCTGATCATAAAATTTTTGGTTCAAAGTGACACCAGATATTATCTTTTCCTTACTTGTAATACCCTTAAAAATGCATTTTTTATTTCTCAAATGAGCTTCAGTTGGCCCTGAGTCTCGGTCGATTATTTTAAAAGTCAAAGTGCATGTCGAGGTATTGTCATTGCAAGAAAAATTTGAAAATTGGTACTCATAATCACCTGAACACCAACTATCAGCGCACACTCTATCTATAGTTGATAAAATCTCAACCTTATCTTCATCACTTATAATTTTTAAAAAACTATTCGTGTCCGAAGCAAAAGATAGGCTAACTTGAAAGACAAATGTAAATGCGAGGATAAGCTTGATCATTTAGGACTCCACTAAAATAAACAAAATTATTTCTAACCCATTTAAGTTTCATTTGTAAATAAGTGATTAAATTTTTGAATTTGTAATAGTGTTGTAACTTTCTAAAAATTCAATAGATAATTTCCGGCCAGCCCTTTTTGAATTGGGATTATCATCACTATATCTGAATTCGTTCGAAATTTATTTTCTCGATTTTTTTGAGCATAATACAACCCCACACCATACATAGTTCCAACAGTGGCACCCGCTACGACATCATGAAGATAATGGGCATTATCATTCATTCGACTAAAACCAACAAATGCCGACATCATGTTGGCAGCGATCCCCAACGGCAATGAATGTTCCATCACAACAACAGAAGAGAACGCAAAAGCAGAAGTTGCATGACCTGATGGAAATGAAAGAGTTCCACCGTTGGGTCTTTTTTCATTGAAACTACGCTTAAGGATTTCAGTCATTGCATCAGAATAAAGAGAAGCTTTTAACATTAATGTCGATCGCTCAAGTGATTTACTATCATTATTAAGTAAATAATGTGTTCCCATTACTGCAAAATAGGCAAAATTAGGAGCAGCTTGTCCTAAAAAATATCCTATCTTTGATGATTTTCCTAATGGTTTTGTAGAAGCAATTTGTTCTTGAAAATTTTCATGCTTAAGGCAAAAAGTAAATAAAGTTAAACCAGTGCCAATTTCAACTACTGATAAGGCAGATGTATTATAAGGCGAAAAGAAATCTTCTTGTGCATTTGTTAAAAAATCTGAAGCCCATACATTAGTTGAATTAAAAATTAATAAAAAAAATAAAAAAAATATTTTCAAAAATAAACATTCTCCTTAAATCAAACTGATAATACTCTGGTTAATATTTAGAAAAGCTATCATTCAACACGATTTTCGTAAAAAGCAATTATAAGCTTCAAGTTTAGTAAATTTAAATTGAAGATACAATTTTCTGAGTTAATTATAATATTAAGAAAAAGCTTCAATCAAGAAGTTTAAAAAAAGGAATTAAAAATGAACAAATTGCTTATTGTTTCAATTGGATTATGTATGACAGCATTATGTTCATATGCAAGTGAAGTAAATTATTCTCACAGCGCTGATCTTGCAAATGATGTAAAACGAATTAAATTATTTGATGCTAATTATGCTCACCTGCCGACTAAAACTGAAATTCAAACAATTCCTGGCTGCACACCGAACAGAAAAAATGGCGAAACTTGTACAAAGGTAGTTGTCCTTGAAAGCCAAGCCGTTGTTCAAGCTAATGTTTATTATGAAGATGATATGTTCCCAACTAAAAATGGGCAAAATCGTAAATATCTTACATTAAATTTTAAATTATCAGATTTTTCAGACGATCAAGTATCTACTTTAATTGCAGCTTATCCAAGCTGGAAACATCCATTTTCAAATGCTCCAAAAAGATTTGCGGCAAACAATCTAGAACTAACTGTTGATGATGAAGTAAGAACAATTCAAATCGTAGATGCTTCTAAGTCACACCTGTGTAGAACAAATCGCAATGGTTCAACTGAAGAAGGTTGTGTTGAGAAAATTATTTATAAAACTGCTCATAAGTCTGTTCAAGAAGTTACTGTTAATGTTAAATAATTAGCCTTATGAAATAAAATAGGGATGCCTGAGAAATCAAGGTATCCCTCTAAAAAAAAATCATCTAAAACTATTGTGATTAAATAGTTAAATCCAATTCTTCCTCCATAACTTTAAATTATATTGAAATTGTCATTTCAAAATGAATGAGCCAAGACTTTACTTTTCTTAATAAGAATTCGACACTCGATTTAACGAAAACATTTTCAACGGAGTCACTATGAAAATTTTAATAATCTCTCTAACTTGTTTATTTTCATTTAATTCATTTTCGAAAGACAAAGGCTGGCATGACATGGATAAAAAATATGATAAAATGACTATCGAAGATGCAAAAAAAATGAAGCTAGAGATGCTAGACATGCATACTAGTCTTGTTGAAAAAGAACGGGCATGTATTACGGGAGCTCAAGATAAATCAGCTTTCAATGAATGCATGAAAGAAATGAAAAAGAGTGAAAAGGAAATGAGTGCCGAAATGCATAAGAAGATGGAAACAAAGATGTAATCTAAAATGTTTAGAAAGTCATAAAATAAAAAAAAGCACCAGGCCCCAACTGAGACCTGGTGCTTTTTAATTTTCAAACAGGAGTTGCAGTTGCAATTAACAACTGAAGTAGAAAATAAAAAAAAATTAGAAACAATTCCCAATTGGATAATTAAGGAAAATCAACTTATACGAGAATTTATTTTTAGTGATTTTGAACAAGCTATACATTTTGTCAATAAAACGGCACAGCTCGCTCAATCGGAAAATCACCATCCTGATATTTTCATTTCATACAATAAAGTTAAATTATCACTTACGACCCATCAAGCTGGTGGGCTAACTACTAAGGATTTTTCTTTAGCGAATAAAATTGATCAATTAGTTTAATTTCCGTAAATATGAATGACTTCCCACCAAAACCAAACAAAAACGGCTCCTAGTGCTGTGATAAATAAAATCATTTTCCATATTTTATTATCGTTTGATAAGTCACTTGTTCTTCTTTTGTTTTGATTTTCACCAGACAAATTATAATATTCAGAATCTAGAAACTTTGGTTTGTTTTCAATTGTTGCCATATAAGCTCCTTTTTTTATTTTTTTTAAATAATGAAAATAATATTTCCCAAAATTCTTATTGGATTACTCCTATTTCCAAATCAAAACTCAATAGATCTTCAAGTCTTTCAAAACTTTCAATCATTCCAAGTTCAATTTTAGAGTTAAGAACTACTTCACGTGCTTGGTGGGTTTCATAAAGAATTGTGCAAGTATATTTTGTCTTTCCACCAATATCTTCAAATAAAGTAGTAATTAATGACTCTCCAGGATACCAAGCATCAAAAAATTTCTCAGTGTTGATTATTTTTTCAGGTCGTTTAATTTCTTGATAAACTCCTCCCATTACAATTTCATTCCCTTCTTTGTTTTTCCAGATAAACTTATAGGTGCCTCCAACTCGAAGTACTGTTTCACAAATTAACATCGTCCAACCCATTGGACCCAAAACCCAATTTATTAGCATTTCAGGGTTAGTATAAGCTTCAAACACCATGTCTCTTGAAATATCAAATTCTCGGCTAATAATTATTTCTCTCTCTCCTCTAGGAATTAATTTAAATGTTTCACTTTTTTTTATCATACCCACTCCTTGAATAATTCTAAAAACAAATTAGGAAATGACACTTCCTAACTCTATTTATTTATAATTTTTATAAATTCAACAAAAAAATATATTTTAGTTATTGAAAGTATTTTCGCTAAGTAGCTAGTTGATAGAGAGGTCAAGTTCCCCAAACAAGTGCTTTCTTTGAGACTTTCTGCCTCAACTTCACAGGCGTTTCGATTATAAGTTCTTGATATTTTTTAAAAAATCCTTTGGCATATAAAATGCTAACCAAGAGCAATTATCAATGTGATCGTTATTATTTATATATAAACATTTCTCAAACCCAAGGGGTAAAATGAAAAGTTCTATTTTAACAATTTTATTTTTGTGCAATTTTTATTTTTTAAACTCGATGTCGTTAGCTAGTGAAGCCTTTGCTCCAGTTACAAGTGAAAATTGGGAATGTCTTTCTGATAATTCATTTGAAAATAAATTAAATATCAATATTGATTATATAAACTATATTTCTTCGGGAATACTTAATGGAGTAACACTAAACAATAGTTCAAATAATCTACATTCATTATCAGGAAACTTGAATGAACAAGATTATAAATCTTATTCAATCAGACTTATTCCTTATAAAACGATTAATTATTTTAAAGGATGTGACAATCTTACGATTAATGGAAGAGCGATTGTTCACTACGAAGTTAATAATGAATGTATTGGTGCTTCTCAAGGAAATATTTATTTTGAATGCAAAATTCAATTAGAAAGATAGTATTCAAAATATTTTGTTAACTTACTTCATAGAATGCAGCCCAATTAAATTGCCCTCGCTATCTTTGACGAGGGCAATATGGCCATATTCACCTATGCTCATTTTTTCTTTAAAAAGACTTCCTCCATTAGCAATTGCCCGAGATCCCTCATTAGCACAATCTTCGCACGTAAAATAAACAAGAGTTCCACCAACACCTGGCTTAAGGTGATTGCTTTTCACTAAGGCTCCTGAAGCACCAAGGGCCATATCTCCTGATGAAAAAAACATACACATTTGAGTTTCTTTATTTTCGCTTGGAAGATCTATCATTGCGCGTGAAAAAACACATTGATAGAATTTTTTTGCTCTTTCCATATTATCGACATGAATTTCAAACCAACCAACCATATTATTTTGAACTTGCATTTTAATTCTCCTTTGATTTTCTAAACTACAAAAAAATCATTTCAAATAAAATCCAAAGAAAATATTATAATTTTACTAACAATCTTTTAGGTTAAATCAATTGTTTAGTATTTTAGTAGGTTGCTAAATTCAATTTTTAAAAAATAACCAGTTAAAATTAAAGTATGTGATAAAATAGCTTTTTAATTAATTTGTTATGAGGGGTCATTAAAATGCCAGCTTTAAAATTGAAAAGAATTCTTTGGGCAGGATTACTAGCATCAAACCTAATGCTAGTTTTTATTAGCTTTTTCTTAAGCCCACACTCTCAAAATGCAGTAAGTGATAATTTTATCACTAATCTATTATTGGGGATGGGTGCTCTAATACTCGTTTTTTCTTTTGTGCTTCCAAAATTAATCTCAAAAGCTCCGCAACGGCCAGATCAAACGCCAGAGCAAATGGAAATTACTACTTTCATTTTAGGATTAGCTTTTAATGAATCAGCATCAATCATGGCATTTATTTTAAAATTTATTCAGCACGATACCAATAATTCATTAATACTTTTTGCATTATCTATTGGAATATTTATTGGTCGTTTTCCCAAAGAAATTTAAGATTTAGCAAAATCATTTTTTCTTGATTGCTGTAAGCTCATTAATTGCTTCAATGTTTTATCCATACCCTCAGTTGAGCCATCTAAAAAAATGGTATTTCCTTTTCCATTTTCTGCGAAATGTTTAATTGCATCAGTCCACATAGAAAAAAGCATGACTGACGAATCCATTCCAGACTCTCTCATTTCATCGGCGGCCAAGCACATTCCCTTGGCCACTTCTTCTCTAAAGAGTGCGACACCTTGCCCACGCAATTGAGCTGCTTGTTTTTCTGCTTCAGCCGCAATTTGAATCGCTCTTCCTTCTGCTTCAGCTTCTTTGGTTTTAGTAATTAGTAGTGCTTGTCCTTCATTTTCTGCTGCTGCTTTTAAATTACTAGATGCTACGACTCTGGCCATCGATTGAATAATTTCTGCATCAAAACTTACATCATTCATTTGTAAATCTATTAAGTGGTAACCCCATGTCTCAAGGCTATGATCAAGTTGAGTTTTAACTGCATCGACGATATCTCTTCTTAATAATAAGATTTCCGCTTGCTTTTTAGTTGCGACAAAACTTCTTGCACAACCTTCAACTGTTCTTACTAAAGCGGTCATTAGACTATTTTGATCGATAAATTTAAAGGCAACATTTTTAATAGTTTCTTCTTCGTGATTTAAAACAGAATATAAAAGCATAGCTTTAAAATGAACGTTTGCTTGGTCTAGTGTGATCGCTTGAAAATTCATTTCTACCGATTGATTTTGAATAGAAATTCTTCGAGAGATAGACTCAACAAATGGAATACGAATATTCAAACCTGGTTTCATGACTCGACGATATTTTCCAAACATAGTTACAACTGCTACCGATCCTTGAGCAACTGTAATAAATGGACCTAACATAAAAAATATTGGAATAAATAAAAGCAAAAGTATTACTGATGTAGGCATAATTTCCCCTAATAATATTGATAAAAAATACTATCAGCAGGGTTAAATAAATGCAATTTATTAGATTTTTCTTAAAAAATAGACACTAATCATGGGCCCGCATTATATTATAAATATTATTAAGAACATATTTTTTATATAAAGCTGGCTTTTTTTGGTTGCCTCCTAAATAACTTACCATTAAAGCAATTAATTTTTTTTCGTCAATCCAACCAACGAAAATTGCACTATGTTCTGTTTCATTAAATGAATGATTAACAAAATATAACCAATCCCCAGGTTTAATGAGTTCTGCCTTTGCATACGGGCCCTGAAATTTGCTTTTATAAACTGTGACTCTTTGATTTGATGAATATCCAGATCGATCATAAACTGTATTAATATAATTCCAACAACCACCTATAATAACTTCTTGATTTGAAATCATCGACCTTGAAGCTTCTAGGATTCTTCTTCCACCAAGCGAAGAAGCTGCTTCTGCTTGATCAAGAAAATCTTCAATATTTTCAATTCGAGAATTTTTAATGGGAGTTTTTACTGCAGATGCACAAGCAGTAAAGCTTATCAGAACGAAAACAATGACAAATATTTTATTCATTATATTATTTTATTCAAAATAATTCTCGAGTCAAACAAAGAGAATCTCAGACCCAAATAGATTTTTGTTAAAAACTAAAAGATAATAACTGAATCCATAATAATAAAATAAAGAACCAACCAATTGCGTAGGCAATTACTCGCAATTTCACGTTATTACTTCCTAAGTGAATATAGCTATGAAAACAGCGACTAATAACAAATGCCCATGACAATAAAAGAGTAAAATTATTTGCTAAATTAATCGAGAGGTGTGAAGAGATTGTAATAAGAAATAGTATTGGGACTTGAAATTGATTATCAAAATGGCGGCCGACTGCAATGACTTTATCTGGTAACCCGATACCAGAATATGTTCTAAAGTATCCCAGAGAGACTTGAGAATTTTTAACTGCACGAACGCGTGTTAAAAACATATAAATTAAAATGCACCCTATATAGAATACATAAAAAGACATCACATATATTAATTGGTGTTTCATATAACCAATTTAACATTAGTTTTTTAAACATAAAAGTAATTGAGTTCTTACTTGTATATAAATTTAATACGTTATCTAATTAATTCGTCATAAGTCTCTAATTCTTAAATATTCTATAAAATCTTCCTCAATAAATCCTCCGGATACCCGACAAGGATCGTATGCTTTAAATCACCCCGAGGTCATAGTTGAATTCCCTTTATCATTTTTACCTAACCTTTAATCCTTACCTTAATCAAGGAAATGATCCCGAGTACACACAGGCCCATGAGTTCTATAATATGTTAAGAAATTTAGTACAAACTGATCCAAAAGCTACGTGCTTTTGGGGGAAAATGATAAGTAAAAATCGAGAAGCTCGAGTTGATATTGTCTCACTTCAAAAAGTTTTTGAACAAAATAATGCCAATCAATTCAGTACTCATCTTTATATAACTGATTTTCAAAATTTATGGGCCGGTAAAATAAAAAATATCACTGAATTATTACCTAAAAATGCTAACACTCTTTCATTTTATCAGGACAAAAAAGTTGAAATCTGGTTTGAAATTGAAGATTTTATCTTAATAGAACATGGACATAACAATACTGCATTACGCCTTCAAGATTTCCATATAAATAATCATTTTTCTCAACTTGAAATTAGTGGTCTTTCTCCTTTTACAACTGGAGTGAAGTATCCCTGTATTATCGAAGATAGAAGATTTGACCAATTTTTTGATGAATTAGATTTAGATGCAAATGAATCAACCCATCTTGCATTAAAAGAAAATCCAAATATTCATCGATCCAATACTCAGCAAGTAACAAAAGCATTAACAAATTATATTTTTCCCGAAGAGCTATATGCAAGAATTCCACATGCAGCTAAACTTGAAATTGAAACCGCGGAATTAGATATTTTTGAAAAAAGACATCATAATATACATAAAATAGCTTTTTCGTATCTTAAAGCACTCGAAATAGTAGTCAATGATTTAATCATTCATCACTTGAAGAAAAAAGGAGTTGCCCAAGCTTTTTTTGTTGATCAGCAATCTTCTCCTCCAAAAATTTTATTATCTGATATCAATGGCAATACCGTTACTCTTCAAGCCTTTCATAAAAATTTCTCTTTGAATAGCTTACTCTATTTTATTGAAAATGCTTTGAAACATAATAATCCTGAATTTAAAAAAGCATTTGCTGATCAAAAAGACCTAATACGTTATTTAACAAAAGATTTTACAGATATTGTAAAAAATAATCACTTAATTGAGATTAGAAATGCCATCGCTCATGGTGATCAAGAAAAAGTAACAGCAAAAGATGCAATGGCCGTTAGAAATATAATTTTAGGATTTGGATCCACTGGATTAATTGCCCAATGTTACCAAATAATAAACAAGGAAAAGCTTCGACACCATTATGAAGTTACAGAATTTAAAGAAACACCAAAGATAAAAAGTAATTTAAAACTTGTAGGATAAACTTTTATAAACCAAAAAAACCGGAGTAAGAAATGGCAAAGTACATCGATATCTGCATTTTCCCAATTAATAAAAAACACTTAGTTGCCTATAAAAAAAATACAACTTCTATTGGGAAAATTCTATTAAAGCATGGTGCCTTGGCCAGTAGAGATTTTGTCGCTGATGACAAAAATGCAATTAAGGATATGTTTCCAAAAATTATAAAAACTAAATCAAATGAAGTTCTAATTGTAGCGATTGCAGAATTTAAGTCTATTGCTCAGCGTGAAAAAGTTTTTAAACTCATGAGTAGTGATCCATTAATGGAAAAATTAATGTCTAACAATTGGGTTGATATCAAAAGAATGGTTATGGGTGGATTTAAAAACCTAGTGGATTTAGAACAATAATTTAAAAGTAAAAAATTAAGACTGTCTCTTACAGTATTGTTATAATTCATTATATTCTTATAGGAAAAATGTAAGAGACAGTCTTAATTTTTTTTACTTTAATATGATTCTGATGCTCAACTTCAATAAAGAGACATTATGAGTGAATTGAACAATCAACATACATATACATACTGTAAGAAATGCCATGCTGTTAATAAAATAATAATTAGCAAGCTCACTGGTAATTTGGGTGTTTGTGGTAAATGTCAAAACCCACTTCACTTTCATCAACTCGTAACTGAGGTTGATGAAATCGGATTAACAAAAATAATTCAAAAATCAGATCTTCCAGTCATCGTAGATTTCTGGGCACCATGGTGTGGCCCTTGCAAAAGCTTCACACCTACCTTTGAAATTGTTTCTAAAGTTTCTCAAGGAAAGTTAGTTTTTCTAAAAATTGATACTGAAAGAAATTCACATGTCTCGCAACAGTTTTCAATAAGAGGGATACCTTCATTACTCGTCTTTAAAGGAGGAAAAGAGGTTGCTAGAGAATCCGGAGCATTTCCACTCGAAATCTTTAAAAAATGGGTAACTAATTTTTATTAAAATTTCTAACTAACAGTCTTTTTTTCTACTTTTCTTAAAATAATTTCAAGTGGACAAAATGTAGTAAACGCAGATTGCAATAAATTTGCTCCCACAAAAGCTGTAAACCAGAGCCAATACTCAGAATGGTAGTGAGCCAAGACTAAGCTTATTAAAATAAAAGATCCTGCAAAAGCTCTGATTTGATTATCAATATTCATAAAATTCTCCAAATTACATTTTAAAACTAGAAGTACCAGTAAATATTTTTTTACCATTTAATTCAACATCATATGTAATGGCCGTTGTTTTAATTAACATATAACTGACTCCGCAATATTTTGTCATTGAAGTTTCAACAGAATTAATTATTTTCTCTTCATTTAAATCAGTGCCAAGGAATTTATAAATTAAATGAATTTTAGAAAAATATTTAGGAGTTGTATCTGTTTGTTCAGCAACTGTTAACACATTCAAGCTAAGAGGTGTGATTTTGTATTTTTTTAAATACGTAATTGCATCCATACCACTACAACCAGCGACTCCAGTTAAGACTAATTCTTTAGGAGTTGGACCTCTATCTGTTCCACCAACAGGAATGTCTGCATCAATTTGGATTTCATGTCCTCTCATTTGAGAAGTAAAATTCATACCCATATTCCACTTTAAATTTAATTCCATATTCACTCCTTCTCTATTGGAAGTCCGTTCGACTTCCAATTATCAAAACCACCTAGGTTTAAAACCTTAAACCCCAATTTACTCAATTCTGTACCTACAAGATTTGCGCGTCTACCAGAATGACAGTACACAATGACTGTTTTATCTTTTTTAATTTCTGCTATTTTTTTATTCCAGTTTTCTCGGTTATTATTCATAAGCGACATAGGAATGACTATCGCACCTTTAATTTTCCCTGAAATTAATTCACTTGGTTCACGCACATCTATAATAATTGCCTTTGATTCTGTTTGTAGTTTCAGAGCTAAATCAGGTGAAATTGACTCTAATGATTCTGCAAAAGAAAATTTCATAATAAAAAAAGTAACAAATAGTATTGCAATAATATTTAATTTTTTCATACTCACTCCTTAAATACTTTCTTGATCACGTTGAATAATATATTTAACTCGCGACTTACCTACGATCCAATAATATAAAACAGGTACTGCAAACCTAGAAATAATTGTTGCAGCAACTTCTCCAAAAATTAAACTTACGGCAAGACCTTGAAAAATTGGATCAAATAACATAACGGAACTTCCGACAACTACTGCGGCCGCAGTTAAAAGCATTGGCCGAAAGCGAAGAACTCCTGCACTTATAACGGCTTCTTTTAACCCCATTCCCATTGCTAATTGGTGTTCAATAAAATCTACTAAGATGATGGAATTTCGAACTATAATACCGGCACCAGCAATAAAGCCTATCATCGATGTCGCAGTAAAATAAGATCCAACAATGACATGCCCTGGTAAAATCCCAATTAACGAAATAGGAATAGGTGCCATGATAATCAATGGTACGGCAAAACTTCTAAACCATCCTAGCACCAAAATATAAATGAGAACCATGACAACTGCAAATGCTCCGCCTAAGTCTCTAAAAACTTCATATGTAATAAACCATTCTCCATCCCACTTCACTACAGGCGATTTTGTATCCCAAGGCACATCTGCTGTTTGTAATGGATACTTAATTTGAGGAGTAAGCTTTAAAATTCCATAAACTGGAGCTTCTTCTGCTCCTGAGAGTTCGCTCATCACATAAGAAAGTGGTTTTAAATTTTTTCGGTATAAAGTTTCAGTTTCTACTATTTTTGGAGGATTAAGTGCAAGCCCAACTTCAACAATTCCCGATTCAAAAGAAGGTGATGTAATATTTGTAAATGGATTTTCTCCAGATCGTTGATCATTATTAACGGAGAGATCAATACTTACTTCCTCTGGACTGGAGATATCATTTAATAACCCCATACTTGATTCTGAAAAAAGAAGTGAGCCATTTTGAGCTACCATTTGAGCGTTCGTACCAAGCAATCCTCCTTTGGCGTAATCAAAGGTATAGATTTTTTTAGCTCTTCCTGTTCTCCACGTATAATCTAAATCAACAACACTTGGTTCTTTTTTAAAGATATCATAAATTTCTTGAGCAACAGCCTTTCTTGTTTTTTCATCAGGCCCATAAACTTCTGCAACGACAGTCGAAAGAACTGGTGGCCCAGGCGGAATTTCAAGCACTTTTGATAATCCTTTTTTTGACTCTGAAAATTTAAGGATCAATGGACGTAAACTTTCAATGACAGCATGACTCCCTTTACTTCTCTCTCCCTTTTCAGAAAGTAAAATTTGAAAATCACTTTGATAATCACTTCGTCTCATAAAAGTGTGCTTAACCATTCCCGAAAACGAATAAGGTGCAGGCTCACCAGTAAAAACTTGAACCTTTTTAACATCTGGAGAATTAACTAAAAGTTGCGCCAGTTCAATAGACCACTTTCTATTTTGTTCTAGAGAAGTAGTTGCTGGATAATCTATTAAAACTTGAAATTCTTCTTTATTGTCAAAAGGTAACATCTTAACTTTTACATTTTTAAAGTAAACTAAGCTCATTGCTGCAAATAATAAAGTTATCGTAAAAATACCAAACATTAATGAAACTTTCTTTTTAGATAAGAGTGATCCCATCGTGCTTTCATAAAGTCGATCAAGCATGCTTACTTTAGGCTCAAGTTGTTCATCATTATTTTCATGATCATGGGTTTCATCTTTTAGAATTTTAACTGCGGCCCAAGGTGTAACTATAAATGCGACAAAAAGAGACAAAATCATTGCAATACTGGCACCAACAGGAATGGGTTTCATATAAGGTCCCATTAATCCTCTTACAAATGCCATAGGTAAAATCGCACCAATTACTGCAAAAGTTGCAAGAATAGTAGGATTTCCAACCTCAGCGACTGCTCTTAAAGTTGCTTTAATCATCCCTGATTTTTTGTCGAGATGAAGATGCCGTTCAATATTTTCAACCACGACAATTGCATCATCTACCAAAATACCAATTGAGAAGATAAGTGCAAAAAGTGTGACTCGGTTTAGGGTGTATCCCATAAAGTAATAAATTGCTAATGTAAGTGCAAGTGTGACAGGAATAGCAATCGCAACGACTAATGAAGCCCGAAATCCCATTACAATAGCGATTAATACGGTTACCGAAAGTGTAGCTAAGAGCAAATGTTTTATTAACTCATTGGATTTGTCACCAGCAGTTGATCCATAGTCTCGGAGTACAGATAACTTTATATCGCTAGGTAAAGTTTTTGAGAAAGATTCGGCCCTTTCTAATAATTTTTTTGCTAAGGTAACGACGTTGGTACCTTTTCTTTTTGCAAAAATAATAGAAACTGCATTTTCAGGTGTTGTATTATTTTTACTCACTAGACTAGAGGAACGAGTGCGCTCTTCTGGGCCATCAATAACTTTAGCAATATCACGAATACGCACAACGGCTCCACCTCGCTGGCCAATTGAAACATTTTCAATATCAGTTGCTGAGTTGAGTTTTCCACCAACATCAATATCTAATACTTCTTTATTATCCCAATTTTTTCCGGCCGGGTAGAAAGCATTATTTGCTTTTAATGCCAAGGCTACAGATCCAAGGGCCACACCACGATCTCTTAATTTTTTTGGATCAACTATAATTCTAATACTTCTTTTTAATCCACCAAGAAGTTCTACCCTACTTAAATCTGGAGTGCTTGAGAGTTCTCTAGCAAGTGGAGCTATTTTTTGTCTTAATTGGTAGTCGTCCATTGTAGAAGAGCTGAAAGTTAAGATTAAAAATGGAACATCATCAATAGAATAAGACTTAATTTCGCTGGGTAAAGAGTTGCTTGGTAACTCTTGTCTTATAGTCATTAGCTTATGATGAATCTTAAGTAGGCTTGGCTCAATTGGTTCACCAACTTTAAATCGTACCGTTACCATACTCCCATGAGGTTGACTGGCAGAATAGACATATTCAACACCATCTAATCCCCAAACAGCGCGCTCAATAGGCTCTGTTACTTTTCGTTCAATTTCATGTGCGTCTAAACCTGGAACTGATGTTTGGATATCGATCATTGGAACAGAAATTTGTGGCTCTTCTTCTTTTGGAGTCATGTAAACGGCCATAACTCCCATTAGAATACTTGTAATGGCCATAACTAAAGTTAGCTTTGACTTAATAAAAATCCGAGCAAGGGTTCCGGCAAAACCTAATTTAATATTTAAGTTCACAGTTTAGCTCCTTCTATTTTAGAATCATTTGTATTTTTTGCTAATTGAGAATGAACTTCAATTAACTGAGTCTCTGCTTCACTTTTTGATTTTATGAGATCAACTCTGCGTGAAAGGACTTCTACATATTGGAGTACATTGATTAAGCCATTTTTAAATAGATTATGAGAAATTTTAGTTTGCTCTTCCAGGTATTTTTCACTTTCTTCAAGAAGTTTTAATGAGCTTGAAATAGCACCTAATGAATTTTTTAATCCAACATATTCTATTTTTTCTTTTTGTTGTCCAGCTTCTGCATAATATTGTGCTGCTTTTGATTTATGAATAGCTTCAAGGTCTGCACCATAATCATTTCCAGAAAATAAATTCCAATTGAAGTAAACTCCGGTTGTAAATCCCTTTCCTAGTGCTCGATTACCATTGAAAGCATAACCTTCACCAAATAAACCAACCCTTGGAAGATTACGAGATTTTTCAGCATCAATAAATTCGTTGGCACTTTTAGCATTTTGAAAAAGGGATTGAACTTTATAAGATGCCACATAATTATTTTCAGAATAACTTAAATATTCTTTTAATAGATTTGCAAGAGTCGAATTTTCAGAAAAATCCAGAGGGGAATTTAGCCCGGATAATTCAGTCAACGATTTTTCAAAAGCTGCCTTCTTTGATTGGTTTTGCTCCATTAATCCTGCAATTTTATTTTTTAAACTTTTCAGACCCAATAGACCTGAATAGCCTAATTGATTTTCTTTGCTTCCAACTTGATATCGCGAAATAATAGAATCGATAGTGGCACTAATTTTAGAAAGTTCATTTTTTTCAGTATGAAGATTTTTTCCTAATAAATAATTCTTAACGACTTCAGTATAAAATTCATTTTGAATTCCTTTCTCTTCAAATACTTTTGCCTCACTCATAAAGGACATTGCCTTATTTAGGGCAATTTTTTGTCCACCTTCATATAATGGAAGATTGACTCCGATTGCTGCTTTTGTATAAACGGCAGAATCTGGATGATTTAGTGAATCTGACAAAAAATCAGAATTTTTAATTTCTCTTTGAGACATTTTACCAAATAGCGAAGTTCCAGGATCATTGGTTAAAAATGATTGCCCACTTAAGTAAACTTGTGGAAGCCAATGTTTTGAACTTCTCTCTTTTTCAAGTATAGCGGCACTTGTTGCTTCACTCGCTGATTTTTGCGCTAGGGAGTTTTCTTGGGAAAATTTTATCAACTCATCTAGTTCTTTCTCTCCTGAAAAGACTTGTCCACTTATTAAAATAAGCAAAGGCATATACATTTTTTTCATATTCAACCAACCTTTTAAACTTTTTTAGCACTTTTTTTAGAAGATATCTTATTTGTGTTTTTAACTTGTAAGTCTAAGTTTTTCTTTAACACAGTCATTGTTTTTTGCTCTTCGTTTAAACGATCTAACAAAATCCCTCTAACTAATTGACAGGCATCTTTAATTTTGGGGATTGCGAGTGAAAGGAGTTGAAAAGTTCCTTCTTTTCTTGTTTTTAAAATCCCAGCTTCTTTTAGAACTGAAATATGTTGTGATAAATTTGCCTTGGGAATATCTAGGACATCCAGCAACTGTGAACTCGATAATTCTTCAGTGCTCAATAAGTCTAGAATATATAACCTTATAGGATGAGAAAGGGCATGGCATATATTGGCTTGCATTTCGTACAAGGCCATGTTTTTATTTACTTCCTTAACCATATCAACTCCCTCTTTCTCAAGATCATAAATTCATTAGTTTATAATATTATAAACTAATTGACATGTAAAAACAAGTGCCATATAATTGCCTAATATTATTACAAATAACCTCATGGGATGTTTATGAATTTTGAAAATTATCAGTCCTTTATTTTTCCACTAATAATAGTTATATTTTTCGGCTATCGAATTTATCGATTTAAAATGATTAAAAACAAATTACCGTTACTCTTAAAAGAGGGTGCAATTTTAATTGATGTACGTTCGAAGGGAGAATATGAATCAGGCCATAATCCACTAAGTATGAATATCCCACTAGATCTATTAAACAGTGAATCTAATAAACTTGATAAAGCCAAGACTATTCTTCTATGCTGTGCTTCTGGAACTCGTAGTGGAATCGCAGTTGGGATATTAAAAAAGAATGGCTTTAAAAATGTTTTAAATGCTGGACCTTGGAGCAATACATTAGGCTAATTAATTATGCTTCAATTATTTTAACATGAATAGCGCAAGGCCCCTTTGGACCTTCGCCAATTTTAAACTCAACTCTATCATTTTCAAAAGGTACACCTCCTGAAAATGAGGAAAGATGGAAAAATAAATCGTCCATCTCTTCATCGGGAAGTATAAAACCAAAACCTTTTTCAATGTCAAAAAATTTAACTTTGCCATAGAAAAGGTGCTTCTGATCTATTTTGTCGAGACGAATAGCTTCTTTGATCTGTTTTTCATCCCAAATAATTTCATGAATGGTGACTACTTTTTCACCTTTATGTATTCTTTCTAGCTGCGAAATGACGGCACTTTCGCTCTGGCCATCGACGAGCATATTCTTTCGATTGCGATTCTTCGTTTTACTCATATCATATTTAACTAATTGAACATTTACTTTTTTCATTACTTATCCTCTTCGATATCTTCATCAGATATTTCCATGTTCATTTGATTTTTTTCATTTATCTCTGGTTCGATTTCAACATTTTGATCTTTTTGAGCAAATGAATAACGTTTTAGTAAAAAAATCGGATTGACGAAAAATCCGTCTTTAATAATTCCAAAATGCAAATGCGTTCCAGTTGCAAAGCCCGTTCGGCCGACTTCACCAATCTGATCGCTTAATTCGACCATCGTCCCAACTTTAATATTTTTTTCAATTTTCTTTAAGTGCATATAAGTTGTCTGGTAACCATTATCATGGAGAATTGTAATATATTTTCCTTTTGAACGAGACCTCGCGATTGTCGTAACCTCACCATCCAGTGCGGGAAAAACGGGGGATCCATTTTTTGCACGGAAATCAATTCCATTATGTGGTTGATGCTTTTTCGTTACAGGATGACGACGATTAAGTTGGAATAAGCTTGAGATACTTGAAGAGTTTACAGGTAAATAAAATGGCTTCTCTACCAGTGTTGCATTTTCAGGAAGTAACTCCCAAACCATTTTGTCTGGATTAAACTGGTAACTTTTTTTGGATATGGCTTTTCTTACAAAAAGCGATGCATTTATAATTTGGCCATATTTAATAAATGTGCCGTGATCGAAATACTGTTCAATATCAAATTGAAATTGAGCGGCTTTTTTTAAACCTTTAGTACTTGTGAATTCATCTTGAAAAGACTCACTTAACTTTTCAGCAATATCAGGCAAATTTAATTCACGAATAACCGATTCATATAGCGTATGGCGAATTACACCTTCAACACTTTTGACAAGAACATCATATTTCATTTCTATTTTTTCAACTTCAATATTTTTTCCTGACTTAGTAACGACATAAGCATCGTTATTTTTTTCAGAATAAAGTTTCAACTCAATTTGAGATGAATCGCTTTTATTATTAGCTAAATTAATTTTTACCGTTGCTAATAAGAGCCTATTTAATTCAGGATATTTTTGACTAATGCTAACTAAATCTTCTTCATTGAAACCATTACTAGATAAAGCAGAAGTAGCACTTACTGATGCATGGATACTTGAGACAAATGTCAATATAACCAATAGGGTTAAAAACTTTATAATGAATACCTCTTAATTATGAGTATTTTGTTGAATAGATATTATAGCTAAATAAAATGTAAGTTGTCTATGTTAAGAAGTCTTACATCTAATATGTTGAATGAGTCATGATTTTGTAACAAATATTAGGATTCATATGACAAATTCACCAAAAAACCATAAATATTTATAAGAAATTTTGAATTTATCCTGAATTTAAATTTGAAAAATTAATTAATAAAATTCTAACTTTTGGATGATAAAAATGGTCTTAAAGTTTTTTTTATTCTTCCTCCTAACTTACCAAGCTATCGCAAATGACGATAACATAATTTATACTAAACCAAAAACGTTCGATTTTATCACAAATATTCCACACACTTTAAAAGAAAGTTGGAACTCTTCTTTTAATACAAAACTAGAAACAATTGGTGTTTGGGCCGGAGTCATTTCATCTTCAGTGATATTTTATATCTATGATGAAAAAATTTATAAACACACAAAAATTTTTGCCAAAAAAATTGGGCTTGGAAATGATGACCATACAAAACCAATGGTAAAGATTGGCAATTTCAACATCTTTCGCGGTCCAACTGATACAGGTTCTGCAATGTATTTTATAGGTGATGGATGGCTCCAGGCTTTTACAGCTGGTGCATTCGTTCTCAGTGGTTCTATCAATGATGATAATCGTGCTCGTCAAACTGGTTCACAAATTTTAAATTCTTTAATCTCAGCTTCAATTCCGATTCAAGTATTAAAACGTGCCTCTGGCCGAGAAGACCCCAATCGAGCATCTCGCTATAGAGGAAATTGGCGTCCCTTTAACAAAAATTATATTAACGATGTTTCAGCTTACGATGCTGTTCCTTCAGGACACATGATGGCCGCCACCTCAACTTTAACTGTCATTGACAGTAACTATCCTGAGTATCAAACAATTGTTCGACCAGTTGGACTGACACTACTAAGTTTATTAGGCTTTCAAATGGTCAATAATGGTGTTCATTGGATAAGTGATTATCCGTTGGGAATTGCAATTGGATATATCTTTGGAAGAGTTGCATCAGCTCAGGGGAAATCGTCGAGTGAAGGCCATAAAATATCAGATTGGTCTATTCTTCCCATTTATTCTAATGATCACGAACATCAAATCTTTGGTACGGCATTTTCCATGAGTTATTAACCAACAAAAAAACTCCGGGATTAGCAATTCTAGATTTAACAAGTTGCCCCAATTGACCGAGTAGTATTCTATGAAGGTCATTATCATCTTATTAACTCTTTTTCTCATTTTTAACGTAACAGCAAGTGCGCAATCTTTGACTTATCAATATCGTCCACAAAATTTAAAAGGTTTTAGCCTAGATCTCCACGAGTTAACTCAACACTTTATAGATCAAAATTATAATCGCTTAACCACAATTTCTTCGGGAAATATTCCCTATATAAATGCTGATGAAGTTTTAACTTCTGAATTTAATCAAGGACAAATTTTTATTAAAATGGGATTAATTGCTCCAGTTAATTTTCAAAATATTATTACCGAATTAAAATCGGCCAATCACAACTTTTTTGTCTTTCATACAAATGAAGCTAGTATTGCTTTTTTTAATATTGATAAATTACAAGTTAAAAGATTAATTGAAGGACTTGATAATCCCAAAATAGTTCATCAAAGTTTCACACAATTTTTTATTGCTGATGCAGAAGCAGATGAAATAGGCTGCAACTTGCCAACTCAAAATCCCTATATCGATTTAGAAAAAATATCAGACAAAGTTGAAAATTCAGTCCTCTTAAAAAAAATTAGTGAATGTGCAATTACAGCATTTAGGAGCGCAAAAGGCACATTTGTAGATACCTCTGAATTTTTCAAAAAAATGGTTAACAACCCAACTGCACTTTGGGAAGATGTTAAACAAAATTATGACGCCCTAAAATCTTTCGCCATGAATTTCGCTCAGGAAATCCAAAACATTTTCAAGACAATGCCTAATCTTACGATAGATGAAAAATTAAATATTGCATGCTCATTAACAGGTGAAGTGGGTACAGCGTTTATTTTGAGTTTAACTGGCGCTGGCGTGGCAATCGGTAGTGCCAAGATAGCAGCAA
Source organism: Bacteriovoracaceae bacterium (assembly GCA_947377285.1). Lineage (GTDB taxonomy): Bacteria > Bdellovibrionota > Bacteriovoracia > Bacteriovoracales > Bacteriovoracaceae > Bacteriovorax. Next base: position 19,214 of record CANCFT010000009.1, on the reverse strand, counting down.
CAGTGCTTCCAAAGCTTTTGCGGATGAAAAGCTTAATGATGAAATTCCAGCGTTATAAAATCCCTAACAAATCAGCAATGGAGACTTTAAGTTGTGGTATTTAAAAAAATAATTTTCATTATATTTTTACTTTATACTATTTTTATTCCAATTGCTTTTTCGAGGCTTCGTTGCGATTTACTTAAAAAATTAGAAGACCCAATCGTAAAAGAAAATTCTCAATTTTGGAAAGATTACTCCCAACTTGCTCAAAATAATCATTTAGATGACAAGTCTCTTTCTGAATTATTATTAAAATATAAAATATCACCTTCAAGTATTCAAACGACTACTGCCTCTAAAATTGAATTAAGAGTTGAAACTAGTAAACGAGCACAAAAAGAACTAAAAAATCTTCCAACAAAAGCTATGAGAAAAAACTATGAAGAATTTGTGGATATTATGAATAATTCTGGAATTCAAGAACTTTATAAAAATCCAAGTCGATGGCATGCAGAAAAAATAAATGCTTACGCTCAAGGCAATGTCTACACAGTTCGCTTAAACTCAGGCTACCGAGTTTTATTTAGATTAGAAAAAAATGAATTAACAATAATGGAAGTAAACGCTGGCCATATTCATTCACTATAGCCAAATGAAAATAATAAAATCCCAAAGGCGTAGTCTTTTAAAACAGTGTGAATATTTTTTAATTTCACTTGCTGGAATTAATTCAAAAGAATGCTTATAATTAAGCATTGTAGAATAATGAGTAGCTAGTTGGATTAGGAATCAATTTTCATGAGTTCAGAATTAAAATATCGTACTGATATTGACGGTCTTCGCGCTATTGCAGTCCTTTCAGTTGTTATTTATCACGCATTCCCCTCTCTGCTTTCGGGTGGGTTTATTGGCGTAGATATTTTTTTTGTCATTTCTGGATATTTAATTTCTTTAATTATTTATAAGCAGTTACTAGAAAATTGCTTTAGTTTTAAAAACTTTTATATTAAGCGAATAAATCGTATTTTCCCTTCACTTATTATAGTGCTTATTACAAGTTATCTATTTGGATGGTTTGCTTTATTCTCAGAAGAGTTTAATCAACTTAGTTTGCATATATTGGGTGGAGCTGGATTTGTCTCAAATATTGTCTTGTGGAAAGAATCTGGTTATTTTGATATTTCTTCAGACCTTAAACCATTGCTTCACTTGTGGTCACTGGCCGTAGAAGAGCAATTTTATATCATATGGCCAGTGTTTCTTTATTCAACTTATAAATATGTAAGTGGAAAAAAAATATTAATCCCCATTATACTTTTAGCGTTTTGCTCATTTCTTTTAAATATTAACCTTATTCAGCACCATGCCGTTAGTACATTTTACTTGCTACCAACTCGTTTCTGGGAATTATTGATAGGTAGTTATTTGGCTCACAATACGGTCTTTAAAAATGACTATATCATCAAATTGAATTTTAAAATTAAAACAGAAAATTTAAAGTCAATCGTTGGCATAATTTTTATTATAATTGCTGCCTTCACATTTAATAAGAATCATCTTTTTCCTGGCTACCGAGCCCTATTTCCAACATTTGGTAGTTTGTTTTTGATCTCAGCAGGACCAAATGCCTGGATTAATCGCAAAGTATTTTCTCATCCTTTATTAGTTCAAATTGGTCTTATTTCCTACCCACTTTATTTGTGGCATTGGCCTATTTTTTCATTTCTTAAAATAGTAAATTATGGTGAAGTGGCATCTTCAATACTTCGAATTTTTGCTATTTTAATCAGTTTTATTTTATCTTGGTTAACTTATATTCTTTTAGAAAAACCAATTCGAGCTAATAAAAAAAACAAATTAAGTGCATATTTACTTTGCTCAATAATGGCCATCATTGCATTGCTTGGATCATATACATTTAATAATTCTCCGGCACGAATTGGATTGAGTATAAAGAACTTAGAAATGAAAAAAAAGGAATTTGCCAATGATAGAATTTTTAAAAACGAGTGTGTAACTGAATTAAAAACTAAAAATTTAGATTATTGCTTACTAACCAAAAAAGGCGAACCTCCCACGGTCTTACTAATTGGTGATAGTCATGCAAATGCTTTATATTTTGGATTAGCAAATATATTTAAAGACCATGGTGAAAATCTCTTAAATATTGGACACGGTGGTTGTTTGCCTTTTTTTAATACTGAGAGTGCCCAGATTGGATCAGTAGAAATTTGCCATAATCTCATGAACGACTCATTACAATATGCCATAGACTCTACGAACATTAAAACAATTATCCTTGCGAGCAGAGGCCCAATCTATATTACGGGTAAAGGTTTTGAAGAGCCAGAAGTTAATCGTTATATCAAATATTCTAATGCCCCTGACTATCAACAATTTTCAGAAGTTTTCAAGGCTTCAATGACTGCAACATTAACTCGACTTGTGAAGACACAAAAGAAAATTATCTATTTTATTGATTATCCAGAACTTGGATTTAATCCATTATTATGCTTAGAACCTCGAATTTTTTCTTCCGTAAAAAAACACAAAGATCCTTGTGATATTAATCTCGAAGCCGTTAAAAAAAGAAACGAGCTCTATCTAACAATTATTAAATCTGTTTTAAAGTCATTCCCCACTGTTAGTGTGTTTAATCAAAGTCAATATCTGTGCAATGACAGTTCTTGCCACGCTCTTATTGACGGCAAAATTCTTTATAGAGATAGTGATCACCTGTCGAATAATGGATCAATTTTTATGAGTGAGAAATTTAGATTGGAATATTTTAAAAAATAATAAGCTCATATTTTATATTTATAAATTATGAATAATTCTATTTTTTTATATTATTCTAATTTTTAATTATAGGAAATTATTTCCTTGAAGTTTGAAATAATTTTCAGGGAGAACATTTTTGAAACCATTAGCTCATGAACATAAAGTTGTATTTAATAAATGATCAGAAAATTAAAATCAGGTCAATACCGAATTTACTCACGCAGCTTCAACCCTAAAACTGGCAAGCGTAGAAACCTAGGAACCTTCGACACCTTCATAGATGCTCGAAAACATGAACGGGAAATACAGTTTTTTAAACGGCATTAAGAGTACTTAAACCAGGGTATTTCCACCTCCTTATCCAAGGGAATAAAGACTATTAATTTATTAAAGTTAATTTGCGACTTTTCGAAGAGAATAAAGATTTAAATAAACTGTCTTTATTTTTGCATTATCCGAGTAAAACAAATGAGTATTAGATTTAATTTAACCATTATAATTATTTTTGTACTACTCTTTTTATCATCCTGTTCGTCATTACCAACCAATGCACTAATTGAAAATTTAGAAGTTCAACAAATATCAAAGGATCGCATTCCAAGTTCAATAGCTGAAACTTGCACTGAGTTGATTAGTAAATTTGTCAATAGAAACACCCAAATAAGTCCTGACAAAACAGCTAGCTTTGAAATGGCACGAGGTAAAAAAGTTAATTTTGTAAATGCAACTCATTTACGTTTGCAGCCTTTAGAGAAAAAAGTTAGCCGTTACCCTGAAGATTATAATTTCGAGAAAGATATTTTAATTGCTTTTGATTATAATGGGCATGCCTATTTAATTGTTAAAGGAATTGAAGTTCATGGCCATGTGTTAACCACGCCAATACAACCTCGTGCTATAAGCCGCGAAACTCATAAAGCTCAAATGCTCTTAAAAATTTCTGATCTTCCACCAGAAACAATAAATTCTTTAGTTCATTTTATTGAAGATCAAGAGGGAAAACATTCATTAACTTGTTTAAATTATATTGAATATACACTTTTAAATGGTGCTGGAATAAAAATTGTTGGTCGAAAAAGCAATGGCATTCATCCACCTTTTGAAGATATTTTGGCAGAAGGCTTTTCTGATTTTAATGGAAAAAAAATCAGCTCAACTTTATATAAATTTGATGATGAAAGTATTCCAAGTTTTGTAGAAAAGTTTTATTCAATTAGAGATATCGTCTATTCTGGTTTTCCAATTGCAATTAAAAATTGGGTTGATATGGTTTTTAACCCTGATGATTATATAGTTTTTAATCCAAGCTATAGAAGAAACTTTAAAAATTATTTAGAAAATTTGAAAAATAATGATTATGAAAAATTTGTAGATTTACAGTTAATCTCTTCTGATCAAAAACAATTAAGAGACCCAACCACATGGGAAAATTTAAGTTACCCGGCAAAAGTCGCTTGGAATTGGATGCATTCAACCATTCATAATTTGGGCGGTGCTTATCATGTCATTAAACTTATTAAACTTAAACCAATGAAAAACAAACTAATTTCACTAGATCACCCTTGGATAACAGGATTAATTCCTGGAACTACTGAAAAAGTTTATGGGAAGAATATTATTTTTTCTTCTCCTCGAAAAAATACAGCTTGGATGAAAGAGCCAGAAGATGATGAAGCTATTGTTAACAAAATGGGGACATTTTTAGGTGCAATGGCTAAAAAATCAGCTGTTGATACAGAAATTGAACTTGGCCCAAAAAGACGTATGCCCCACATAGTTAACTACCTTCATGGTTCTATTGCATATAATGGTGGAACTATTATTTTTAATGATATTAAAGATGCAATATTCCATTTAAGTGACCCACAATTTATTAAAGATCTTTATCATTTTACTGAAGTTGAAAAAAGAGAATTTATGGTTATTCTAAGAGAACGAGATGTAAATCCAGAAGAATATGCATTTCTATTAGGATTTATAAGAGGTCATCTTAAGTGGTATGCCAATGCCAATGGACCAGGGCAACGAATTTTGTACGGAGGGCCATCTGCATACCCAATCATTAATGTGATAAATGGAAACTGGGTAAGGGATATGTACGCAATTGAAAAAGGTGACGTGGAAAGTGTCGTTATGGAACCCATTAAAAATAAATATTTCAATAATGTTTATCAAGGTAGTCGAGAAAATTTTGGAATTGCAGAAAAAGCATTAATTTATTTTAATTATTTATTAGTTAAAGCGCGTGGCTTTCAAGGTGGTATCGTATTCACCAATAGAAAGCTAATTGAACCTGAAAAAGCTTTAGAATACGAAAAGCAGATTAAAGATGGAATAACTCCCGAAATGGTTTATCCCATTTCAAATCCATTTAAAAAAGAAGAAATTTTAGATGGTGAAAATTAAAAATCCTACTTATTTACTAAGCTCATGAATACCAACAAAAACCTGATTACTAAATGAATCATTTTTAAGAATATAAATTTCTTTATTCTGTTTTATAAATAATCGATTCAATAGGCGTATTAATAGTGCCTATAGATAAAAATGAATATCTTTCGCTAGAAACTAATTTATCATTATTAATAAATAAATTACTCATAGCACCAACTTGCTCTTGTCGTTGAGAAGCATCTTCTCCATCACGTATTTTCGGTAGGATGATTATCGATTTTAAAAATAAAATTTGTACCATTTTTAAAGAGCTTTTTTTTAACAGCACCAGATTTTATTGAGATATCAGCAATAGAATCTTTTACAGAACAGAGTGAGGCATTTACACTTAAAATAAAAATTGAGGTTTTTAATAAGTTCATAGATTTTACTAAGTACTATCTTTTGAAACAGCTTAAGCTCCTTGAACTACAATGGTTTTTTAAAGACGAGTTAAGACTTAAGATTTCCGTACTGAATTTAGTGATATAGATTCTGCAGTTTTTATCTTAAGATTTAATAAAAAAGGGAGTTTGAGTGAATATGTCTGAAGCACATTTAAGAAATGAATTTATGGGAAAAATATTGATCGCATTTATATTATTACTAATTATATTCGTTATATTAATAAAAGATGAATCAACCGTTGAAATTGATGAAAAAAATAAAACTATAATCGCTCATATAAAAACAAGATTTAAAAATGAAACACATAAATATTCTTACGCGAGTGTTAAATCTATTTACATAAGAAAAGTCGGAAAAAATGTAATGGCGAAATACTTAGTCAAAATATCTTTAAAGAATAAAAAAAAGTTAAAGGTAGGCGAATTCTTTGACTCTTATGATCAAGCAGTAACTTTCGCTGAAAAATTACACTCAACTCTGGGGGGAAATGTTATTCTCCATAAAAACCCGCTAACTTTTATTTTTAACTGGCTTTAGGTTTTAGAGCGAATTGCAATCTAAGCTTAAAGAGATCCAACCTGCTTGCCCATTATCCAACCAAATTTCAAGAATAGATCTAAATGCTTTTTTCTCAAAAGCGCCCTTCGGAAGATTCAAAAAATAGAGACTTTTCATCATTTCGCCAGTTTGAATTCCTGTTACATTAAATCTCATTAGATTTAAAGTTGGGAATTGTGTGCTTGGTACAAAAACCCCTTCTGACTTTGAATTTTCAAAATGCCCATTAGATGACCGTAAAATTTGAATTTGTTTAGGTGTTTCGTTTGAGTCTAAGTTGAAAAGCACAGCTTGTTTAGCATAGTTTCGTATATGTAAATCACTTGTGTGGCATGAAACTTTAACAGTTGCTTGAGCATTACTAATGATTAAGCTTATAAATAGAAAAATAATATTACTTGCAGATCTCATAAACGTTCCTCGTTGTTAAAGTTAAATCAATTAACTTTTCTTTAACGTATCTTTTGGTTTTAATCTTCTTCTGAATCGTACTCTGGTCTGCGCTCATTGGCGTATTCCTCGTCTTCATCATAATCATTATCGTTTTCAATAGAATCAAACGGGTCATCTAAATCATCACTTCCTTCAGATTGATCTTGCTCATCATCCTCAAAGCCATCAAGTGGATTTTCAATTTCTTCGTCTACTTCGTGATAATGCCCAAATTCGTCTTTGTAAATATCTTTATTCAATTTCTCCTCCAGTTATATTTACTAATTACTACAATTTTGTATACAAATTAAAATCCATTATTGTATAAAAATTTCCACTGATTACCCATTTGAATTTTAATATATATTGAATTACCAATGTTTATATATAATGGATAATGATTACTACTAAAATCTTTAATCTCACCTAAACCAAGCCATTTATAAGTATATAACCCATCATTATTAATACCATCAGAAATAATTAGCTCGAAAGTTTTAAAAATAAATTCACTTGTAGAATTAATTGTTATGCTTACATTATTTTTAATTCTTAGTGGATATTCTCCGATGTCATAAGCAATATAAAATCTCCACCAAGAAAACTGCGGAGTTTATATGAAAACTTTGTTTCTAATTATGTTTAATTAAAAGAAATAACTTATTCAAAATTTTCATATCAAGTAAATTAAGAAAAATTGAGCATACAAAACACGCTACCAATGAATTAATTAGCCAAAGTAGTAAACATAAAACAAGGAATATTTTTATGAACTCAATTAAAATTGCATTAATCATTGGTAGCTTAAGAAAAGAGTCTTTCAATCGTAAAATTGCAAACGCACTTATAAAACTCGCTCCAAAATCTTGTGAACTTGAAATTCTTGAAATTGGAGAATTGTCATTTTATAACCAAGATTTTGATGAAAACCCACCAAAGGACTGGATAAAATTTCGTGAGAAAATTAAAACTCATGATGGAATATTATTTATAACTCCTGAATATAATCGCTCAATTCCCGGTGTTTTAAAAAATGCAATTGATATTGCCTCTCGTCCATATGGTAAAAGCGCATGGGATGGAATTCCCGCTGGAGTTATAAGTGTTTCTATCGGTGCTATTGGTGGATTTGGAGCCAATCATCATTTGCGACAAACTCTTGTTTTTCTAAATATGCCCGTTTTGCAGCAACCAGAAGCTTATATTGGTGAAGCTGCAAAACTTTTTGATTTAAAAAATGAACTCTCTAATACATCAACCAAAGATTTTCTTACTAAATTCTTGGACTCTTATTCAGATTGGGTTTTAAAATTTGTCGAACCAAGCTTTCTCAAATCTGAATCAGACTCCACTTCAACTCAACATTTGCAGTGAAGGAAGTTGAACTTAATACCGTTTAACTTCTTGTTGATTTATGAACTTTAGGAATTTGGCTTTTTGAAAGTTGTTTGTTAAAGATTTTTTTCACTTCAATAAAAGCTTCTACAGCGTAATGGTCAGATAGTGGACAGTCCGATGCTCCAAGATGACCGATGATTGGAATAACTTTTTTTGAATGAATGACAGCTTCAGTTCCATTTGTGTTTAACCACATATGGTCTATCCATTCACCGTTATTTATTCCTCCAGGAGTATTAAAGCATCCTTCAGTTGAAAAACCATTTGAAGCACCGAGACGTCCTTCTAAAGGAGTCGAAGTCATATTCATCAATCCTAAAGCACTACTATATTCTGATTTAATATTCCCATCAATATTTAAATCTCCTACTAAAACTTGAGCTATTCCGAACTTAGCATTCAATTTCATCATTGCTTTTATTTGAAGGAGTTGCTTTTTTCTAATATCAAAATTATCCCAGCCTTGAAGATGAGTATCGATCATCTGAATTTGTCCGCCGTTAGGCAAAGTTAATTCAACAATAATTGCACTTTTTGATGCAAAACAATCTGTACCAGAGCAATCCTCAAAAACAACTTGATCCAAAATCTTCATGGGATATTTACTTAAGATAAAAAGACCAGAGCCCAAGAATTTAAATAGGCCATCACCTTTTTTAGGAACGGCTGAATAAGGATATAGGGGGGCGAGTTCTTTCATGACAAGTTCTCGCTTACTATCAATGAATGCTTCTTGAAAAAATACAATATCCCGATTTAAAGTTTGCAACTTTTTTGAAAATAAGTCTGCTCGCTCTTCTTGTTTTGTATTATTAAATGGATGTGGAACGAGAAATGTATTCCAAGTGAGTACACTTAATTCGTGGGCATTTACTTCGAAAGGAAGTGAAACTGACAATAGGATTACTAGTAAATTAAAAATCTTCATTAAAATTTCCTCTATAAAATATTATGACAAAGCCTGATGGCATTATTAAAATTTGTTTAACTCAATTTTTTCGATTCTATAAATGATAGTGGAATCCTCGCAAAACGGAAGCTAGGAGCATATGGACTTTTGCAATTTAATTGTAAAATTTAAGATAATTAAAAAAAACTAAAATAATTCGTTTAATTTGGGACATAATATCACCGAGTTTTATATTTTTTCTTGAGTAATTATCAGTGTGAAGAAGTTTTTAAAAAAAATATTACTTGAGAATTATTCATAACTTTGAGACAATATTTTAATGATTAACTATAAGTTCACATTCGAGTCTGGAGAAACGAAATCATTTACTATTGATTTTAGTTCTCAAACACCAATCCCTGAAACTGTTCCAGATTGGATGCTCCTTGAAACTAATAAGTGTCCAAATTGTCCACTCAAATCCAGTGAATCAAACCTCTGCCCTGCTGCTATTGAAGTAGAAACAGTTGTCACCAGTTTTCGAAATAATTTCTCCTACGAAAAAGTTTCTGTTCGAGTAGAAACACCTGAAAGAAATTATGAAAAAAATGTCGATGTGCAGTCAGGCTTACTTGCAATCATTGGGCTTCTCATGTCAAAAAGTAATTGTCCGATATTAAAAAATTTAAGAGGACTTGGGAAATTTCACCTTCCTTTTGCTAGTAATCAAGAAGCCTTCTTTCGTAGCTTCAGTGCTTTTCTCATTCAGCAATACTTCAAACAAAGCTCTGGGCAATCAGAAAAGGTAGACTTAAGTGAACTAACTGATTTTTATAAAAACCTTAGTGTGCTAAACTATCATTTTATGCAAAGAATTCGGCTTGCCTCTAAAAAAGATGCCAATTTAAATGCTCTATTAGGACTTCATTGCCTATCTTCCAATGTCACAATGTCACTTGAAGAACAACTCGATTTACTTAAACTCCAATTTGAATAAGTAAAAAACCATATTTAAATTTTCATAGTTCTTTTTCCCTATCATTTCCAATAAAAATAATCATAAAATAGAATATGACCGACTCACTCAGTATTTTAAAAACTATATTTAATTTTGATCAATTCCGAAATAATCAGGAAAAAATTGTTAATTCCATAATCCTGGGAAATAATGCCCTTATCTTAATGCCAACTGGTGGAGGCAAATCTCTCTGTTATCAAATACCAGCTCTGGCCAAAAGTGGAACCGCCATTGTTATTTCTCCGCTGATTGCTCTGATGAAGGATCAAGTGGATGCTTTGCTTAAAAAAAATGTTAAAGTCGCATTCCTTAATTCTTCGATTTCAAAATCAGAACAAAAATCAATTGAAAAAGACCTAGCTCTTGGAATTTTAAAAATTCTTTATGTCTCACCAGAGAGAATGATGACTTCATTCCTCCAGAATATTTTAGACAAAATTGAAATTTCATTATTTGCCATCGACGAAGCTCATTGTGTGTCTCAATGGGGCCATGACTTTAGACCTGAGTATATGGAACTTTCAATGCTCTCTAAACGCTACCCTAATATTCCTAGAATCGCACTCACTGCTACGGCCGGAGCTGCTACCAAAAAAGAAATTATCAATTGTCTTTCACTTGAAAATGCACCTGTATATATTAGCTCTTTTGATCGTCCAAATATTCGCTATACTGTTTCAAAAAAGACAACTAAAACTGAAAATAGAGATCAGCTTTTAGATTTTATTAAGTCTGAACATTCACACGACGCTGGCATTGTTTATTGTCTATCAAGGAAAAGTACGGAAGAAGTTTCTCACTATCTTAAATCAGCTGGGCTTAAGGCCATGCCCTATCACGCTGGACTCACTCAAGAATACCGAAATAGTGTTCAAGAAAAATTTATTAATGAAAAATCTATTATTGTCGTGGCCACCATTGCTTTTGGAATGGGGATCGATAAACCTGACGTGCGTTTTGTGGCCCATATGGATCTTCCTAAATGCCTTGAGTCTTATTACCAAGAAACTGGTCGTGCTGGACGAGACGGGCTTCCTTCGCACGCCTGGATGCTCTATGGACTTGCTGATCTAGTCCTCTTAAAACGTATTTCCAATAAAGGAATTAAAACTGCCGCTAGAAGACGTGTTAGTGATGAAAAGCTTGACGCGATCTTAGGTTTTTGTGAAACCACAAAATGTAGGCGTGAAGTTCTACTTGGTTATTTTGATGATCCTTATTTAGGCCCTTGTGAAAACTGTGATAGCTGTCTAGCCCCCTCTGCTAAACAAATCAATGCCACTGACTTGGCCATTACTGCACTTCGTGCTGTATATGATACGAAACAAAAATATAACGTCCAATACATGGTTAATCTCCATGATGGTGAAACCTCACTCTGGTTTTCAGTCTATCGACAGCTGATCGCTCAAGGCCATTTAAAAATGCTAATGGATGGCAAGTCAGAATTAAAACTCACCTTGAGAGCTATTAAAGTCTTAGAAGGCAAAGAAGAAGTTTTCCTTCGGGCCGATTATAAAAAGAGCAGTGAGAAAATTTCTCCGTTAATTAAGAAGAAAGTTGCTAAAAAAAGTAAAACGAAAAAGAAATCGCCCACTACGTTATCCAAAGAATTTAAAACTGCCGATGGAACTGAACTTACTCTTTTTGAAAATCTTAAAATTTTCAGGACTAATTTAGCAAAATTAAAACGGACTAAAAGCTATAAGATTTTTCCTGATAAAACTCTTTTAGAGATGGCCCAAACTAAACCAAAAGATATGAGTGAACTTGAAAGTCTTTTTGGCGTTGGGCCTAAGAAGCTTAAGAAATTTGGAAAAATTTTTATTGAGGCAATCTTGGAATTTGATTCCAATTAGCTTTCCATTCTCACAAAATTTAATTTGCTAAAATTATAAATTAAAAAAAGGATATTTAAGTGGTAGTTATTTTAAAATACCAAGGCAAAGCAGCATCACTTTTTTATATTCAACAAAAACTCGGGCATGAACAAGTTCGATGGCGTCCAATGTTTTATATCATTGCCTTTATTTTAATTTTTTTTGGAAATGGTGCTTATTTTTTCCACCAATGAATTAACAATAATGAAAAAACAAGTTGTGATAGTGAGCAACTTCATCTCTCAAGCCTTACATAAAACAATATGTGTCGCATCCTCTGAAACTACTTTTTCAGACACTGTATATCCCAGTTTAGGCATATCAATACCTGAAAATAAATTTTCACCAGACCCAAGTAATACTGGACTGTGTACTAAGTGCAACTCATCTATTAGTCCCGCTTTCAAATACTCACGAATAGTTTGCACACCACCACCAATACGAACATCTTTTCCCTTGGCTGCTTCTTTTGCTTTTTTTAAAGCAGATTCAATTCCATCCGTTATAAAATAAAAGGTAGTTCCCCCTTCCATAACGAGAGGCTCGCGCTTGTGATGAGTAAGAACAAAGACTGAAGTATGATAAGGAGGATTTCCCCCCCACCAACCACGCCACTCATCGTTTATCCAAGGGCCACGTATTGGTCCAAACATATTTCTCCCCATAATCCATGCACCAATATTTTCAAATGACCGCTCACCAAAAGTATTATCAACGCCTTCAACTCCAACTCCATCACCATGCATTTTTTGAAATACTTTAGTTTTAAAAAACCATTTATGAAGTTCAGGTCCTCTCACTCCAAGTGGATTTTCAAGACTCTGATTTGGACCAGCTCCGAAGCCATCAAGTGACACAGCAAATGCTGCAACTTTTACCTTACTCATTTTATTTTCCTCCGCGAGCAGCATCAATAACTGCTAAATCAATTTTTTTCATTTCCATCATTGCAGTGAATACTCTTTTTGCTTCCTCTCCACCTAAGGCCATGGCTTCCGTCAACGTGCGCGGAGTAATTTGCCAAGAAATTCCCCATCGGTCTTTACACCACCCACACATACTTTCTTCACCGCCATTTTTCACAATAGCATTCCAATAGGTGTCTGTTTCCTTTTGATCTTCAGTGGCAACTTGGAACGAAAATGCTTGGCCATGTTTAAAATATGAACCACCATTGACTCCTATGCACGGGATCCCTAAAACAGTGAACTCAACTATCAGTACATCGCCCGCCTTACCTGATGGGTAATCAGTTGGGGCAAGATGAACTGGGCCTACTGAACTATTTGGAAAAGTTTCAGCATAAAATCGTGCTGCACTTTCGGCATCTTTGTCAAACATCAAGCAGATTGTATTTTTTGAAATTTGCATATTAATACTCTCCATTGGATAGATCGATTATTCAAATCAAATCGGTCATCTTATAAAATGGTCTGATTTCGATCTCACTAGGTCCTGCCATCGGATTAGGACATTTTTTTACCCAAGCAACTGCCTCTTCCATATTTTTAACTTCCCAAATCCAGAAGCCAGCTACTAATTCTCTACTCGGCAGAAATGGTCCGTCGATAACGGTGCGGCTTGTACCATCGAACGCAATTCGTTTGCCATTTACAGAAGGCTTGAGGCCAGCGGCCATAATAAAGATGCCCGCGTTCTTTAGCTCTTCATTAAATCGGCCCATCTCTTTCATCATCTTGAGCGTTTCAGGCGTTGGAGCATAACCTATTTTTTCGCTGTCCTCCGTTGCCTTAACGAGAACCATTACACGCATTGCATCCCCCTCGCATGATTTTTACACCAATTTATTTTTACCGAACTGACACCCGCTGAAAAGACTAAATGTATAAATATAAATAGGGACAAATTTTTCTAATCCGCCTAGTATAGGTGAAAACAGAACTACTTATAGGCACAAATGATGAAAAATTTCGAAGACTTTACTCCAGAAGAAATAGCTGCAGGTTATGTACCGATGACTTCAGAGGTTGTTCCATGGCATTTCCCAATGATGAACGATACTATTAGAAATGACGCCTATGAAAAAGCTCTTAAGTCAGCTCTTAAAAATGGCGGAGTTGTTCTTGATATTGGCTCTGGTTCTGGATTACTCTCAATGATGGCCGCTCGTCATGGCGCAACTAATATTACTACCTGTGAAGAAGTTTCCATGGTTGCTGAAAAAGCAAAAATTATTATTGAACGAAACGGCTTTAAAGACCAAATTCAAGTAATTAATAAACTTTCAACGAACTTAGTTGTGGGAATTGATTTACCAGAACGTGCCGATATTTTAGTCACTGAAATATTTGATAACGGATTATTGGGAGAAAATGCATTAGTGGCCATTGAGCATGCGAAAAAACATTTGTTAAAACCGAATGCCCAGATCATTCCAAGTGGTGCGAAAGTTTATGCCATACTTATTGATTCCGAAGAAATTTATAAAAATCACCGAGTAGAAACGATTTCAAATTTTAATTTATCTCCCTTCAATCAATTTTCTCAGTTTAGCTATACTGGATATCATCTTGAAAAAATGGATTACCGTGCGATGAGTTCTACTACCTCTATTTTTGAAATTGATTTTCAAAAAATAATTGAAAAAGAAACTACGCCGATTGAATTTAATATAATTGAATCAGGAACCTGTCATGCAGTTGCTTTTTGGTATGAGCTTCAACTTGATCAAGAAACAAAAATTAGCACTGCTCCTCACCTACCTCAATTGTCTTGTTGGAAACAGGCCGTTCAATTGCTCTCAAAACCTTTGTCACTTACAAAAGGGCAAACGCTCAAGTTAAAGGCCCATCATGATGAATCTGCATTGTGGTTTACTGAAAGGAATTAATCATGACTAGAGAAATTGAATTATTAGCTCCAGGTGGAGATCTTGAAGCCGTAAAAGCTGCTATCGTAGCAGGTGCTAATGCTGTGTATTGTGGTCTTGATGCCTTCAACGCGCGAAACCGTGCTTCTAATTTATCAATGGATGAACTATTCACTGCCATCCGATTGGCCCATGAATATCATTGTGAAATTTTTCTAACTCTAAATATAGTAATCTTAGAGTACGAAATACCTGCTTTAGTAAAATTACTTAATCAACTCGTTAATAGCGGTCTCGATGGAATCATTGTTCAAGATCTTGGGGTCTTTGACATTGTTAATAAACATTTTCCAAATCTTAAAATCCACGCGTCCACTCAGATGACAACCCATAACGAAGGTCAAATTCTTTTTTTAAATAAAATTGGCGCCACTCGGGTTAATTTATCCAGAGAACTTAATTTGCCAGAGATAAAACTTTTATCTGAATTGGCCCATCAGCACGATATGCTAACGGAAGTATTTGTCCACGGTGCTTTGTGTATCGCATTCTCTGGTCAATGCTACTCTAGTTCGGTCAGTGTCGGTAATTCCGGAAACCGCGGTCGCTGCAGTCAAGCTTGCCGTGACGAATATGAAGTAACAGCTACAGGGAACAAGTATCCACTAAATTTAAAAGATAACTCTGCTTATTTTTTTCTACCACAGTTAGTGGATGCAAAAGTTGATTCACTAAAAATCGAAGGCCGCATAAAAGACGCTCACTATGTATATACAGTTGTTGAAAGTTGGCGAGCTCAAATCAATAGTTTTATAAAATCGGGCAAACTTATTAATGATGATTCGAACTTGCATAAGGTCTTTAATAGAAGTTTTACGAACTCTTTTTTAACCGGCAATCTCTCCAAAGATATGTTTATTGAGAGTCCCCGGGATTACAGCGTTAAGCATGCTATTAACTCCGCCAATGCCAACACCGAAAGTGAAATTACAACAGTTAGAAAAAATCTCTATGATGATAAGGCAGTCCTTGGGGCTGCTTTAGCTGACAAATTGAAAGATCTAAACCTAGAAAAGTCAAAGCTTACAATTTCCTATTCTGCTAAACTAAATTCTCCGTTAATCATTAATGCAAAAACAAGTGACAAAAACTTTGAAATTAAATCTAGCTCATTATTAGTTCAGGCTTCTGCAATTTCAATCACAGAAGAAGAATTACAAAAGACATTTAAGAATATAAATAATTCAAAGTACTCTGTACTCCCAATGGATTTTTCGAACTTTGATAAAAATCTTTTTGTTCCCTTTAAAGAAATTAAGGCCATGAAAAATCAATTGGCGTACTTACTAAATGATTCAATTGATATGATAGCTTTTACTGAAGTTCCAAAGCTTTTAAAAATTCCAAAACTAAATAGTTCTACAAAATTATCCATATTAATAAGTGATGAACTAGATGCTCACTTAGGTGAACTAACTGAAGCGGATATTTACTTTAAATTACCTGAAACATATCCAGAAAGTTCCAAAGGTGGTTGCACTAAATATATTGAAATTTTAACGAGAAACCCGCGTTTTATTCCTTGGTTTCCAGCAGTACAAATTGGTAAACATTATAATGAAGCCGTTAAAATCTTAGAGCAACTCAGACCTAAAAAAATTGTCACCAATAACACCGGAATTGCCTTTAAAGCATATGAAATGGGTATTGAATGGGTTGCTGGCCCTTTTATGAATACAACTAATTCCCATGCTCTTATTTTACTTAAAGAAGAGTTTAACTGTGCTGGTGCCTTTATCTCAAATGAGATTAACCACAATCAAATGAGAAATATCACTCGCCCGAAAGACTTTAAATTAATGTACAGTATTTACCATCCTATTTTGTTAATGACGAGCCGCCAGTGCTTTTTCCAGCAAACTGTTGGATGTAACAAGCCTGCGATTGATGATAGCTGTATGCAAACTTGCCAGAAGGCAACCACCATTAGAAACGTAAAAGGTATTTCTTTTTCTGTTGATAAACAAAAAGGTGGCTACCCTAGTATTTATAATAATGAACAATTTTTAAATCTTGAAGCGATCAAAGATCTATCAGATTTATTAGATGAATTTTTTATCGACCTAACTGATATTGGTTCTGGCTCAAAAGAAAAACTAGATAAAGTTATTTTGATTCAAGAGTTTGAAAAGTTACTCGCTAAAGATAAAAGTGACGAAGCTTTTGTGACATTAAAAAAAATGGTCATTAATTCAACCAATGCTCAGTATGAGCAAGGGCTTTAACGACTGTAAATTTAATTTGAGGGAGAGAAAAGTTCGTATACATTTTTCATATTTAAAATTAATTACATCAAATTAAAAAAAAGAAAAAATAAGAATGATAATTATTTTCATCTTATTAAATTGCAAGTTCGTTTATTTTTTTAGTTTTCTCAACTTGAATTTCTCTTAACAGAGCATAAATCAACATAACACCAAAAAATATTGAAGAACCAATCGTGCCAACTCCAAGACCACCTTTCTCATGAGTTTTTGTGAGAAGATCACCAAATGTTGCTCCAAAAGGTCTTGTTAAAACAAAGGCAACCCAAAACAATAAAACGCCGGAAATTTTTGTGTAATAATGAAATATTGCGGTCACTACAAGTACGCCTGCAATCGCAGCGGCACTAACCATAAAGCCCAACTCTAAATTATCAGAAAGATAATCTCCTGCTGCTGTACCTAAAGTATTGGCAACTAGAAAAGCTAACCAATAAAATAGTTCGGCCCTAGTAGTTGTTATCTTTTCTACATTGATAGATTTTTCTGTTTTATACCAAACGCCTAAAACTAGAAAAAGTAAGGCCAACAATAATCCTGAGCCCATTGCATATCCTAATTTTAAAGTGCGATCTATATAATCAGAGATGGCCGTTCCTACAATGGCCGTCATTGTAAAGAGCACCCAGTAAGAAATTGTTTCATAACGTTTTATTGCAAGTTTTATAAAAAGTGCTATTAAAAATAAAATAGTAAAAATAATGATCGTTACACCGTAACCTAAATTAAAAGTCATGGAAAACATATCGGCACCGGTTTCACCTAATGTAGTTGATGCGATTTTAATTATCCAATAAAGCAGAATAATATGGGGAACACGATTGAGAATTTCATTTTTCTTTTCCATATACTGAAGAACTCCTGCTTTTCATTATTTTCAAAAGCATAAACAATTCATATAATTTTGAAAAGTGGCTTCAATTATCAATGAGCAAAATGTTTAAAGTTGTAATGTTTAAGCCATGTTCAATCTTATTTAGCTGTAGTTAATTGTTTATTGTCTCCAGCAAAATAATTTACGTATACTAGATAAGTTCCACTCTTGGGGAGTTTGGGTAGAAATAATTTCAGGGCCGTATCCCGTCGTTAAAAAGGTCAAAAAGTCTCTGGTGCTCAAAAAAGAATAATGATTTATTGCTACCACTTCCCATACATTTTCATCACTTAGTTTTGGTACAAGATATGCATTTACGTATTCATTATCGCAGGAAGCGGTAACAAAAGGAGCTTAGGATGAGCATGACTATTAAATTTCTGTCTTTAATAATGCTACTTTCATTTACTCAAATCCAAAATGTAATGGCAGTTGAGTTAAAGGTTCTCACTTTTAAAGAATTCCAAGAAATAAAAAACTCTCCAAAAGCCAGTGCAAAAAAGCTAGAGGCTTATGAAATTAATAATAGTGAACTTATTAGTCTTCATAGGTTTGAGCATTCTAAAAAAAATATTCAGAAAATTGCTAAAATAAAATCTTTGACTATAGGTAAATTAACTGCGCTTTAAAAATATGTTTGAACATTTAAAAATTTTATTCATCTATTAACTTAATCAAATCACCCACAACTTGAATTTCGATGATTTTGCTAACCTTATATTCTGAAAACAAGTTAGATCTATTTAAAAATGGAACCAGCAAAATGGGATCTATGTCGTGACAATTTTCAAATCAAAAATTCGGTACTTTAATTTCGCAAAAGTGCATGATAGCTTTGTGAATCTACTCCTCCCCAATCTCCACAACATCTCCTACAACCTGAATCTCAATTACTTCCCCATCTTCATTCTCCGAAAACAAAATTTCTTTCTTCAAATAAGACTTCGCCTCAACCCCGGCCTTAAGCTTTATCGACAAAAAATTATTCTCTTCATCACGTAAAACTTTCGGATAAACCGATTTAACTACTTTAACTTTCTTAACTACTTTCTTTTTTGAAAGTTTATGAGAACCGTTATCACGAGCCATAAATCCCTGCCTTCTTTTTCAACAACAACTACCGCGAGGCAATTATCATCACGATGGACAAACATTTTCATCAAAATAAATTTTGGACCTTGTGGAATAATCTCGTCAAGATTTTTAAGAATACTTTCGAGTTCTTTTAAAGATATTTTTCTTTCTTCAAGTCTCTCTACAGCATGGGGAGTCAGTGCCCACTTTTTGATATTTAATTTCATCGTTACCTCCAATAAAAAACTTGAAAGTAACAGATGAATTTAAATCTAATGGGAATTTGTCACCCCCACCGCAATATATTTCAATCGAGAAATACACTCCGGTGGA
>CANCFT010000008.1 GCA_947377285.1 Bacteriovoracaceae bacterium | reverse complement strand
TCATAATCTTTACAAAGAAATGCTTTTTTACTTCAACAAACGTAGGGTTACTATCTACTGATTCAAACAAATCACCTTCAGCCTTTATATTTATGGGCAATCGATCACCTTCAAGAAATTCAATCACAGCATTTTCAACTTCACCTTTTTGAATCTTGCTGAGATACTCGGCATTTAGTTTTGTTGATCTTATTGGCACAATCGCTCCCGCCATTACAGATGAACTTAGTAATATTGCTCCCATTAAAACAATCATTTTCTTAAACATTTTTTACTCCTTCTATTTTTTGTTATTAAAATCGACACAAGAATCCCTTCGCTCTCGTCAGAGCGTTTGATCGACCAAAATATTTCTATGAAATTTCTTTCTTAGTTATGTGTTATTTCTCAAGCATCCCCCAATCGTCTTCTCGTAAAAATGTGGTAGCTTGCGATATGATAAAGAATTAAAAAGAGCAGAAGACTCTCTTGCGTAAAAGGTATCCCATCAAGTGCAAGAAAATTTCCTTTTTTGTTTTCATCCCCATCGACATTCTTTTTAGCTGTATTAACAAACTCAAATTTATAATCAATAGTGATAGTTCCGTGTTTACCGTCAACAACTTCTTCCTTTGGCTTTTTATTAATGTGAACATGAAGACCAGAGAGGAAGAAAAGTAGAATTAACATCGAAAGTGTAGAGTAAAAAGTAGCCTTTGATGCTCTTCCTGAAATAAAAGATTCTCTTTCATCTCTTTCCTTACTAAAAGTAAGTGTCGTCAATATTTTTTCTCTAAATGTCTGCCAGAAAACGAGCGACATAATGAAGTAAACCAAAAGAACAAACCAGATCATAAAATTCCATGAGAATATTTCCCAAATCAATCCGTGCAACTCTATGCCATGGCCAGGAGTTGAGTAGGCCCAAATAACTGTTCCTGCTACAAAAGGAAATGCCATCAACAGATATTTACTGATCCACATATTTACTCTCAATAACTTTTCTGACTTACTGCTCATCACTTTCCTCCACATAAAAAATATCTTGAATGTTTTTTCCAAAATAGAGCGCGATTCTAAAAGACAATTCCAAAGAGGGATTGTAGTTTCCTTTTTCAATAGAAATAATCGTCGCCCTAGTCACACCAATGGCATCGGCAAGCTCTTGCTGGGTGATTCTCTTTTCTGCTCGGCAGACATGAATCTTGCTTTGTATCGATAACTTTGTTGGCACCTTGCCCATCACATCTCTCCAATAAGTGTTACTAATGTACAATAAACTATACATACGTTCATGTATAGTTTATTTGTCATTTTGACTAATAAATTTTTTGAAATTTTAATTATTTAAGATAGTTAACCAAGATATTAGTCGGTGAGAAATTTGGTCTAAAGTAAGATCAATGAGCCCATGAAAAGAAAAAGTCATTCTACATATAAACATCTCAGCTTGCTTGTCGTGCAATTAAATAGTTCTCAAGTAAATTTGTCTTATCACCTTTGAATACCAAAACCCTTTCCTCATTTTTGTTTCAATTCCATTTGTATTCATGATGTCAGCTATCTTTTGATATGAATAACCACTGGCCCTATAGGATTTGATCAGCCCCATCACCTCTTGCTCTTTTTTAAGTTCGATAGCCTTACCCCTATGTTTTCTATAACCATAGACATGAGCACCATCATTCCTTCTTGTAATCTTTTTTAGAGGAATGCCATATTGCTTTAAGCGCTTAGTTATTGTGGGCCTTGAGGAAAAAGTAAGCTTGGCAATTTCAGTAGAAGAGAGGCCTTCTTCAAGGTATTTCTGCTTGAGGAAAAATTCATCAATAGGATCTTTTTGGGACTCCTTAGTAATCTTATCAATTATTTGGAGTTGGGGAAAATATATTGTATCATGAATCTTAAATGCACCACCAATATAAAAAGCCTCGCAGAAATGCGGGGCTTTTTTGTTTTAGTTCTGAAAAATATAATCAATGGCCCGCCGTTTCCTTAAAAACATTCTTATTTTTAATATAAGTTTTCAATTTAGGAGATTTTTTATGAACAAAATAAGTAGCGAAATTTTTCAAATCCAAAATATGATCCACCAACTAAGAGGACATAAGGTCATGATCGATAGTGATTTGGCAATTCTGTATAAAGTTGAAACAAAAAGGTTAAATGAGCAAGTGAGAAGAAATATTAGACGATTTCCTTCTGATTTTATGTTTCAACTGACTTCAGAAGAATATCAATCTTTGAAGACGCAAATTGCGACTTCAAAGCAAGGTAGAGGCGGAAAACAAAAACTCCCGCTCGTCTTTACCGAAAATGGTATCGCAATGCTTTCAGGAATTCTAAATTCAGATAGAGCTATTGATGTTAACATTGCAATAATGAGAATCTTTACCAAGCTCAGAAGTTCCCATGCACTTGAAAATTATATTGCAAAAGAAGTTAAAGAACTAAAAGACAATACTAACCAATTATTAAAAGTTGTCTTCGATCGTTTAGATTCAATTGAAGAAGATTTAAATCCAAAACTCCCCAATAATCGAAAGAAAATTGGAATTAAACCTGAATCATAGTTCCAATAAAAATTTAACTTCTCACTGTTGCAGTAACGAAACTCCACTTTGAATAAATCCAAAATCTCCCCACGAGTAGCCATTTTCTTTTTCCCATTTTTCAATTTCTTCATAATAAATTTCTTTATGAAGTACTTTTAAAATTGCTGATTTTTTTATCAACTTAGGCCACGCACCTAAAGAATGAGCTTTGCAAAAAGTCACAGGCGACTCTTTAATTAACAATTCAACAACTTCTTCATTTACGAATTGTCTTAAATCATCCTTTTGCTCTTCCATTATTTTTTCAAAGCTTAAAGCTTTTCTAAAAAGATTACATTTTTCAAAATCCCATGATGTATATTCGTGAATAATATGAACAATATCTTCTTGATATATAATGACGCCAAAATTGGGTTTGAGATATTCATTTATGGAAGCTGATAAACAATCATAATAAAAGCCATTAATCTTAGCTATTGGATAGCGATCGATAAATTCACGCATAAATGGTTTAGTATCTAAATTATCTGGACGAAAAATGGCTTCTATATTTAAAAGATCCTGAAAATTAAAAATCACTTGGGATTTGAGATAATCACTCATCATTTTGTTAACACTACCATCCCTATAGTAAAGACTATCAAAATGTTTTGCAACTAATGTATTTTTCGGAATACAAAATGAAAAAATTTTATCAATATCGCCTTGTCTGAATTGATCCAAAATTAATGAGTCGTTATCATTAATAGAATCATAATCAACATTTCCAACTCTTTCATGAACATTTTCAATTATGTCGATGATTGGTAACTTAAAAGCCTCTATTCGGCCAAGCTTTAAATTGCTTGTTAACTTTCTACAATAATCGATAAACTTTTTACCATTTTTAAATTCAACATCAATGTGTAAATCAAAATCGGTCATCACAAATCTCTCTGGACTTAGATTAAATTTACTTGGTTCAAAATCACTCCATCCCAAAGCATAGAGTGATAAAAGAGCAGGAGCTGTTCCTCTCGTTGGGCCTAAATTAATTCCTTCTTCGTTGGCAAATTTTAGACATTTTTTTAATACCTCAAAGAATTCTCGTTTTTCTGCAGTATCAAAAAGAATATCTTCTCGTTTAAGATATTTTAAATCGTCATGATTAACTGGACGCTTTTTCTATAATTGCTCTAACACTTCACTCTTAATTGCTTCCACAAAAACTCTCCTCTGGTTTAATTCTAAAGGTTGTCCTTTAAAAAAGTTTTTTGTGGCAAATAGCTGAGTCTCTACTTCGTTTTTGCTTTTTGTAAGCCTAAGAACCTCTTCCTCGATACTTTGAAGTTTTGCATTTAGTTTGGTATTCAAAATTTCTTCTAACTCTGATCCTTTGAAATTTAAAAAAGAATTTATTTCTACTAATGAGAAATCCATCATCTTGTATTTTTTTATTTCAAGAATTTTTGTTAGAATATCTTTTGAATAATAACGATAACCATTTGATCCACGTCGACTTGGGGTGATCAATCCCATTTCTTCGTAATGGCGCAAACTTCTTGGCGTCATTTCTGTAAGTTTTCCAACTTCACTAATTGTGTACATCAACGAATTCCTCTTCAAACTATTACCCACTAGTTCAGCATAAGGCCTTACGTAGCGTCAAGGTCAACATGGAAAGAGGACTAATTACAAATTTATAAATATCTAAAATTAATGAGAAATCATTGGCCACACCGGATTACAAGTTACCGTAGAAAATTTTATGGAAAGGTTATTTTAGCTGGCCCTTGAGTGTATTCCTTCGGTGTAACCAAAAGTGAAATTTTAACTTTTTGCTGAAGATATTCAGATTTAATTTCCGCTGTTTTACCCAACTCGCTCACAATCCCCATTCTTTGTATCGAAACGGGCATTGATGCTGTATTAACAACCATACATTCTGTTGTGAAGATACCTTTCTCAACCTTATGCAACTTTCCAATAAGGGCCACTCCCTCTTTGCCCGTAGTTAGAGGAATCCAGTCTTGATTATCTTCGTTCACAATTAGCTCATGATGCGTTTTAAAGTCTTTGTTACTGTCTCTATATGAAAATTGAACTTTCACTAAATAACCGTGCATTTTTGCAACCGCTTTTTCTGAAGCATGAGATTGGATAGATAATTTCGTAAACAACAATGTTAAAAATACTCTTCTCATCATTTTCTCCCAGGTTGATCCCACCTAGAATAATATATAATAAAATTTATCTACAGTTGCCTTTTAAAAATCTGTTTTACGACTTTTGAATACCATAAGTCTCTTCTCATTTTTGTTTTAGTCTTAAAAAAATTATTTCAATCCTAGTTCAACTTCTAGTCTTTTAGCCAAAGGAGCAATCACCTCTTCCCCAAAATTTAATTTCGTTCCAAACATCTCATAGATCTCAGGAACAGTTTTAGAAGCACCAGTACTGCATCCTTTTTTATAACAAGCAATTCCATCAGTAGGATCTGCTTTGTAACGATCCCAAATTGAAAGTGCTAGCAATTCACTGATGGCATAATCAATATAGTAATAAGGCATTTGCAGAATATGTGAAAATTGCCATTGAACTTTAGAAGCTTGATCTTCATATTCATGTAAATCTATTCCTCGTGCGTAAATGCGATTTAACTCAGTCCATTTATCTCTGCGCATTTGGCTGCTATGCCCAGGGTTTGCATATAACCAATGTTGAAACTCATCTCCTTTGGCACAACTTGAAAATAAATCAATTATACTGACTAATCGATCTTCTTTAATCCGTTTACATTTTTCATCATCTAAATATTCATGCATTTTTTCTAAACCAATAAATTCCATACTCATCGATCCACCTTCAGCAACTTCAGATGTCCAATTTTGAAGAGCATATGGCCTAATATCTTTGCCTAGAAAATAGTGAAAACAATGTCCTAATTCATGTAGTAAAACCATTAAGTCATCGGCCAGGCCAACACCATTATAGAAGACAGAGGCTTGTTCAAAAACAGGATACATTACCATATATCCGCCTGGTGCCTTGTTTTCTCTAGAGTCAAGATCGAGTAATTTGTTATCTCTAATTTTACAGAAATATTCAAAAAGTTCGCTATCGATTGACTTAATAATCTTACCTGCTCCTTCAATCAATGTTTCAGTTTTACCTTCTTCATAAATCCGAAGAGGCTCTCTTCCATGAACATCGACTGCCAAATCGTATCGTTTTAATAAATCCAGCCCAAGGCCTAATTTTCTTTTCTCTAACAATTTGTCTCGCAGCGGGAGGATATGCTTTTTAACGGCAGCATGAAATTCAAAACAATGAGATTCGTCCCAGTCAAAACGTTGCAACTCTTTAAATCGATATTTTGTATAATTATCAAATCCTGCGTTTTTTGCGACCTGCTGACGAAGATTTAATAATTTATCAAATATTACATCTGTAGCATCTGAGACTTCTAATTTTGCAGCATTGAGAGCTTCATAAGATTCTTTTCGTATTTGTCTATTAGTTGATTCGAGGAATGGGTAAATCATTGGAAGCGGAACTTTTTCACCTTTCCAATCTGCCATCATTTTTCCCTGAATTTCTGTTAGCTCAGATGAAAGTTGATCTATTTCTTTTTGAAGTTCTATATTTTCTTTGCAAAAAATATCATTTTCGCTTTGTTGATTGCGCCTAAGAATATCGTAAGGTGCGCCCAAACTTTGTCCAGCAGCTGATTCAAGAAATTTTCTATTTAATTTTTCATTGTATTCAGATGTTAGTGGTGAAATAACTTGTTCATAGTGGTCTTTTCTTTTTTTGTTACTTTCATTCGCTACATCAATCGTCATTAAAAAATAGCATTCTGCCATTTCGTTTACATTGTGCATTTCAATTAAATCTCTTTGCTTTTGAAAATTTAAAACTTGCTCTTTTGTGGAGATCTCCATCAAAAGCAAATCTTCATAAATTATTTTTAATTTATTTTCGTCTGTAATTGTTAGGGTTTTTAATGATTCTAGTTTTTCAAAAGGGTTCAAAAGTGACATAATTTTACCTTTAATAAATAATTACAATTGAATGGAAAATGAGCATTTTAAACATAATCCCATACAACCTCCCGCCAAGGTAGGCTTTTTTTAACTTGAAGCTTTAAAATCAACAAATACCAAATACTTTAATTAATACTGAAGCAAGTTTATCAACTTGATTATTAAACTCATTTGAAATTTAAATCAATTTCTTAGAAGAAATTCCGATATTTAATTATAAAATTTTTGACAAGTAAGACTTATGTCAAAGTCATAAACGTGGCAATTTCAATTGATAATTGTTAGTAAAATTTAATGTGACTTTAATTTGAACTTAAAAGAAAATAACTAATATGCAAAAAAATAACTTAATAAATCACTTTAAAGATATTTTTGGTATTTCAAAAGAAAATACATCGGACCATACAACACTTTCAACTCCTAATTTCAATAAAGACCTAGGTGAATTGCAATCGATAGTTTCAAGAGCTGCCATTGGTGCTGCTAAAAGCCAAGCAAAAATAAAATCGAATCTAGAACAAATTAAAAAAGCATCTAAGGAAATTGAAAATTCTACATCACTTACTAAAACGGCCAAAGGCAAGCTTGATGAGGTTACAAAATCCTCTTCAACGGCTGCAGAAACATCAAAAAAAACAAGTCTTTATTGTGTGGAAGGACAAAATGTTTCCGCTGCTGCACTCAAATCGGCTCAAGAACTAAGCGTGCACATGGAGCATACTTTTGAGAGAATCAGCTCTTTGGTTAAAAACATACAAGGTGTATCAGAAATTAGTAAAACAATTCAAGATGTAGCTCTACAGACGAAACTACTTTCATTTAATGCATCTGTTGAAGCTGCCAGAGCTGGAGAACATGGCAAAGGATTTTCGATTGTTGCAAGAGAAATACAAAAACTTGGAGAAAACACGGCAAGAGAAACTAAAACGATAATGGATCTTTTAGAGAAAATTAATCATGATTTAGACCCGAGCAGTGAAGCCCTTACCATCAGTAAAAAACTTGCAGCTTCCAGTTCTTTACAATCTATAGAATTAAATTCATTTTTTGAAAAAATTTCCCAATCAGTTATTGAAGTTACAAATCAACTACAATCAATTGCAGAGTCATGTGTAGAGCAAAAAACATCAATTGATATTACTTATGAAAGTATGAAAGAAACTCAACAACACGCTAAAGAAGTTGAACGAAACACTGAAGAATTAGATCGACATACTAAAAACCTATCAAATATTTCAGAAACCGCTTTTACTATTTTTGGGAAATACGATGTTGGTACTTTTTTTAACCAAACCGTTCAACGGGCCCACGACCTCGTAAAAAAGCACGAGCACATTATACTTCAAGTCATTAACGAAGGAAAATGTCAGTTGAGCGATGTGCTTAATTATGATTATATTGAAATAAACGCTAATCATTTTCAACTTGTATCACATTTATTTAAAATACATAAGGCCCCATTTGAAGGATTTAATCCTCCTAAATATATAAAAAAATATGAACCACTTGTTGACTTAAAACTTCAAAATATTTGTGAAGATATTCTTCAAATTGATAAACGTTATAAATTTATCATTTTTGTTGATATTAATTGTCATGCAACAACACATAATAAAATTTTTTCGCAAGACTGGTCGGGTAACTATGAGGCGGATTTTTTAAATAACCGTATTAAACGTTTTTTTGATAATAATGAAGTATTGCTTCGTGCTTCAAGAGTAGGACTAAAAAATCAGGAAAAAATTCCAGCTAGAGCAAGCCGTGCAATGTTTATGCAACATTCGGGTAATTTAAAAATGACTCCAGAAAATAAAAATAGCTATCTCGTTCAAACATATACAAGAGATACAGGCGAAGTAATGTCTGTTCTTTCAATGCCAACATTCGTTAAAAGCGAAAGAGTTGGAGCAATTTTATTTGGCTGGGTTGACGACTAGCTTTTAGTCATTAGAATCTAGATAGTTAATTTAAAACTATTTGGAGAAAATGATATGAGCGAACTTGATGAGGCAATCGGTGAATCAATTGAACACGCCAGAGAAAGTAAATTAAATTCAAAAATTGCAATTTTCGTTGCCCTTACAGCAACATTTATGGCCATCTGTAATATCAAAGGTGGAAATATCGTTCAAAATATGTCAAAAGCACAATCTAGTGCAGTTAATAAATGGGCATATTTTCAATCAAAAAGTACAAAGCAAAATCTTTCAGAAAATACAATTGAAATCTTAGGTTCTCAGTTACTTAATGCCAGCAACTCTGAAGCTAAACTGGATATAGAAAAAAAAATAAATTCATATAAAACAAAAATTGAAAAATATGAAAAAGAAAAAAATGAAATAAAAGCCGAAGCTGAAGCTGACGAAAAATCATATAATGATATGAATGTCTATGATGACCAGTTTGATATGACTGAAGCAACGCTTTCTATTGCCATTGCCATGTTTGGATTAAGTGCACTTACTCAAAAAAAGCAATTATTTTATTTTGCATTAAGTTTAAGTACACTTGGTATAATTCTTGGACTTTCTGCTTTTTTTAAAATTACTCTGCATTCTGATTTTATTTCAAATATATTAGGATAATTTTACTATTTTATTTATTTTCAAAATACCAAGTCAATTCGATTTTTGGTACAAGTAAATTCATATTGCTAGGAATAGGTCCCATGGACGCTCCTGGCAATTTAGAAATACTTTGATAATCAAGATGGACTCCAAGAGCTAATTTTTCACTAAATGCTTTCTCCACTCCAACTCTTGCTCTTATTCCTAAATGAAGATTTTCATGGCTATGATTTTCTACAACTCCTAGACCTAATCCTACAACAGGAGTTACATCTTCAGCCCCATTAAATCGATATGTGCCTAGTAAATCTAAAACATTTGATCGAGTACATGTGCAAATTTTATCATAATCCATTCTTGTAAATGCTAAGTCCGTCACCCAATTAGGATTGAAATGGTGTCTTATATATCCACCGTACGCCCAAAATCCATCGGCCTCATTGTTAAAAGCATTATTCCCAACTGGAATGACTTTACCCCCAGTTAGCCCTGCTGCATTTTTCCCAGTTTGATCAAATGCGTTTACTGAAGTTATGATCATAAATGACAGTAAAATTGAAATAATTGATCTTATAAACATAATTTTTCACCTTAAACCAAGTTAATTAATTGTTTATTTTACCTTCTTAATTAATTTTTAAGTAGTTTTTTATATTTGACTAAAATGCTTTGCTTATTAATTTTTAAATTTCAATTTTTTGATTGGTGATATTCTAATAATTATTAAATCTAATCTTTAAAGAAATACGAATTTGAGAAAAATTAATGAATAGAAAAGAATGGCAAATAACTTTACTTCCTCTACTCTTGGTCATTCTGATCGATCAACTCACAAAACACTGGGCCATAAATTTAGTTGAAACTTTCCATTTAATTATATTTCAAATTAAATTAAACCTAAACCAAGGATTTGCCTTTGGACTCTTTTCAGAACTACCAAAGCTTTTAAGAACCGTGGCCCTATCCACAGGCGGAGTCTTTCTTTTAGTTCTTTATTTTCTCATTCAATATTTATTCTCTTCATCTTCTTTAATCTTGCGAGGAGCTATGTCGATATTTATTGGAGGTGTACTTGGAAATGTCGTAGACAGAATAAACTGGGGTTTTGTTGTTGATTTTTTAATTATAGGTACTGATTCTATGCACTCGCCTGTTTTTAATTTGGCAGACTTATTTCAGTTGATTGGATTTATATTAATCGTCTATTCATTTATTAAAGAAGGAGAACATTTTTGGCCTGAAAAAGAAGAACGAAAATCTTTTTGGATAAACAAAAAATTCCAATTAAAATACAGTCTTATTTTAACAGGCGTAGGTTTTGCCCTAAGCTTAATTACTCTGACCTTTTGCTATACCTATCTACGAATTTCTCTATTGGAATTACCTATAATAAAAGGTACTACGGCGCAAAGTATCTTGCACTCATTCATCTTAATTTACACTGCCATAAGTTTAATTTTTTGCTTAATATTATTTGTTTTTGGAAAAATTATTTCTCACCGAATTGCCGGACCACTTTTTGCTTTTGAAAGATTTTTAGACAATCTTTTGGATGGCAAACCAGCAGATTTAAAACTAAGGCATGGTGACGACTTCATGCACCTAGAAGAAGTTGCCAAGAAAATTCAAGACAAACTATCAAACTCCAAATAAGATTAATTTCCAACTCTCATTGACTCGTTGTAGTTGTTGGCATTTTCTACGATTTTTTTAATATTAGAATTAGATGTTCGGCTTAAAAGTTCTTTATGTGCATTTTTATTAAAGGCAATTAAAGTTTGGACTAACTCTGCCTTATCACCAGCTAAAATCATCTTCGCCTTCTCAGGCAAATCACTACTTAAATTTTCCTTCAAAATAATTTTTTTAACTATTTCAATAAGTCCATTATTGGTTTTATTATTTAAATCTCCTAATGCACGAGCTAAAAAACGTGTAGCTGCAAAATGCTCTCTCTCACTTTCAACTAAGTCAGTTAATTTTACATCAAGTAAAATTTTTCTTGCTTCGTCTATTGCCGACTCCGATCTTAATAATTCATAGAATTGTTTTGTTTCTTCTGTGTTTTTTATAGATTTCATATCTAGTAACAAAAATTCCTTTATTTGAGGAGGCAAGGCACTAATGGATTCTTTTGTTAAATAAGGATTTGCAGGTAACTCTTTTTTATTAGCATCTTTAATATTTTTTTCTTGTTCTCCATCTTTAGCTGGGAAAACGGGAGTCGTTTGACTTAGTTCAGAAGTAACTGGCTTAACTATTTCTACTTTTTTTAGATTAATAATAGAAACAAACACGACAACAACAAGTATCGCTATAATTGTATATTTTACTCTTGGCTTCATAGCTAATCCTTTTTATTTTTTTAAATCAATACCGTTCAATAGATTGTGTCTTAATACTTGTTGATTCATATAACTCATACCATCATTTTGGTAATAAGCTGATCCACTTAAAAATCCTTCTGCAACTATAATATTACCTGTCGTGCTTTCACTATATGGAAGTACATTGTGAACTTTTCCAGTGTAAACAACATCTTCTATCGAACTAATTTCATCAAATTTACCATTCGCTCTAATGAGTTGGTCACCAACTTTAAAATCACTCGCTTCTCTTATGACTCCATCGCTTGCAACGAGTGGGTGATTAAAAGTAACTGATAATTTCCCACCACTTACTGTGATGAAGTTTCTAATTTTGTGATTTGTATCCACTAACTCGCTTACAAAATGAGCAATTGGTGATGCTTCAAATTTTAATTTTTCGAGAACACTATTTGATGTCAGTGACATTATACTTTCTTGTTTTTGATTAATTGCCTCCAAGATTGGAACATACTTTGGTTTTCCGGCCACATCAAACAACAATTTTTGATCAGGAGTATAGCAAGACGAAGTACATATTCCAAAAACTTTTATATCAGCTGGCACTTCACAACTAGTTGCCCCAGACTTTGTTGTACTAGACTTAGGTGCAATCCAAGGAACATTTTTTTGATCTGAAAAAGTTACGTATAGAGGTCTAGGTCTATCCTTTCCATACATTGAACTATTAGTATCATTTAGATATTTCGAGAGCTGGTCTGCCCCACCAATAGTTTCAAAAAATGATTTAATTACAGGTACTTTATCCTGACATACTTTCATCCAACTCAGTCGTCCAAGTGATTCTGGAATAGATAATGAATCATGGCTACATCGAGCTGGTTGAATTGCAGAACAATAATTATGAGTTGCTAGTAAAACTGGCTCACTTAAAGTTTTTATTTTTTTATTATCAACACAACTAAAATTAATTGTTTTTTGGAAAGTTTTTTCAATATAACCCAAGTAAAGTCCTGGGCAAACTTCACGAGTGGCAGGAGTGACTTGCTCTACTCCCTCAGTCCAAGGAGTATTTTTTGAATTACAAATTCGACTGACAATAGGTTTTGCCATTGTACATTTTGCATTATCTGCAGCTTCATTTAAATTATTAGCACACGTAAATTCTTGAACCTGACTTCCACCACAATCCTGATCACAACTTGACCATTTTGTTGAAGGGGCCCAGTGATAAGATAAACACATTCCATCTTTTGGAGTTGAGCCATCTTTACAGCTTAAAGCGCATTGCAAATATTGAGTTCCAAATGAATTACATTTTTGTTGATAGAATCCACCTGGAATTTCTTTAAGTGAAGCACACCCAGTACTACTCAATGAATCTGGTGCACAAATAATTTTTTGGCACATTTCAACTTGTTTAGTAACCGTTTTTGTCATTCCACTTTTTTCTTTGTCATCATTTTTGTCATCATCTTTATCATTATCTTTTCTGCCATGATGGGTTTTTTTAACTTTATTTTTTTTGTGGTCTTTTGTTTTATTTTTATTATCTTTATCTTCATTATCTTTTTCATCTTTCTCGTTATTGTCATTTTTATCTAAGCTGAATCCATCAGGCACTTTTACATATCCTGAATTACAACTTTCAAATGAACAAGCTCCATAATTTGATCCAAATTCATTACAAATTTTTGATCCTTTTGAATTGGCACTTGAATCACATGAATACTTTTTACCTGGGGTACAAATTTGAGCTAGGCACGCTCCGTCTTTGTTATAAAATCCTGGATTGCAATGATCTAATTGGCATTCTCCATACCCAGTCCCATCTACTTTACAGGTTTGATATCCGGAAGCATTTTCTTTAGGACAAATTTTCTTTGAACTAGGAGCACAAGTATAACAAGTACTTTCTTTCTTTTTATCACCAGGTTGCAAATAACCTGTTGGATTAGTTGCACCATTATTACAAATAGCTTCCTGTAAATTTACATAAGAAATTGTAGGTGTTGGTTCAGTTGGTCCATATGGACATTTCTTAGGTTCAATAATTTCTAAACCTAAATCCACAAGCCAACGCTCACTATCTAAATAGGGTGCGCACCCAGCACGTGGGCATATACCGGAACTTAAGAGATTGCCCTTAATAGAATCTTTAACCGTAATTATTCCATTAATACATTGTTTGACTTGAATTTTTGCGTAACGAGTTTCTGCTGGAGTTAACTTATCACTACAAGTATAATTTTCAACAATTACTTCATCAGTAACTACTTTCCATGTTTCTCCGTCGTGATAATTTCCACAATTAACCGTTTCTGGACATTCACCATAACTAAGCAAATCACCTCTTAAAGTGACTGGTTGTTCTTCAGGAATTCCTTTGTCACACTTTAATTCTTTTTTGTTAACATAAATATCGACTACAGGCGTTTTTGCGACATCATTGCATATCCTTGGAACTTGAATAGTTCCTTTGTTTTCATACCAGACAGCACCTTCTGTGTGGGTTAAGCAATTATTTTCACCAAGACAGTTATCTGCTTTATTTAAAGTTGTTAATCTTTTTTGATCTGTAGAAATGATTTTTCCATTAACACATGTAAATTCATTTTCAGAATTATAATAATTAAATGCATCCGGAGAAGGCTGAGCACAAACACGCGGGATTTTCTGAAGTGTAGGATCTGATTCCCACCACTTTGTTCCATCCATGTGTGGTCCACAATTAAAAGGAACATCACTACATTGTCCAAGGTCTTTAACTGGACCTTCTTTGGTAACTCCAGTTGGAGTTGTGGAACCATCTTTACAAGTATATTCGGCCTGTTCGGTATAGTTATCGATA
Organism: Bacteriovoracaceae bacterium; assembly: GCA_947377285.1. Taxonomy (GTDB): domain Bacteria; phylum Bdellovibrionota; class Bacteriovoracia; order Bacteriovoracales; family Bacteriovoracaceae; genus Bacteriovorax. Next base: position 99,081 of record CANCFT010000008.1, on the reverse strand, counting down.
ACGGTCTCACCATACTTACAAACTCTATCTTTCGGAATGACATTTGTAGTATCAGTATACCACTTTGTAGAATCAGAATGATCTCCACAAGACTTAAAATCATTTACACAGGCAACCGAATTATCAATGCTACAAAAAGGTAATAAGTTATTACTTCCTACGACCCTGTTGATTTCTATATCACAAGAGCGAGAACACTGCTGATATGAAAATAAAATAATTGTAAGTGGAACTATAAAAATTAATGTTTTCCACGTTTTATTTTTAAGCTTTAATTTAATAAATTCCATGCATTATTCCTTAGGAAACAAAGTTCATTGTTTCCTATCGAATAATCTATAGATTCCTTGAGTAATACTTTAGTAATCTCCCCCTTTTAATCAATTGATTGAGATTATCGGGCATAACTTTTCCACTAGAGACCAGGTCTTGATATATTATTTTGAGATAATACGAGTTTTCCATTTTTTACGAAAGCCCGACCATTTAACACTGCTTGATTTTTCATTTCAAAAGTCATTTGGGAAATAACTGTTCCATTAAAGCTAGATAATGAGTCTAGTAGTACACGCCCACTGACTTGCCAAAAAACATTTTTAGCCTTAGCCCCGCCATTTAAAAGAATCTTCACCCCTGGTGACAAAGTCAAATTTCCATCTATTTGAAAAATAAAAACATCTGTTTCACTACCTTCTAATACCAAGTCTGAATTGATAAAAACACTACTTGACCATTTATAAGTTCCTGAAGGTAAGACTCTGCCTCCGAGTTTACCCCCAAAAGATTCAATTTTATCTTTATCAGTAACTCTTCCAACAACTTCGCGATAAGCCGATATTAAATCACTTTTAGCAATGCTCAAATAATTCAACTGATCTCCAGCATCATCTCCGGCATATACATCTTCACTCCCTCCGGACACTTCGGTATTTAAATTTAAATTTATTAATGATCTTCCACCGGGCATTAGCCCAACTTTCCCCATAATAGTTGAAGTCGGGGCAGAAATAATCGAACTGTAGGCTAAAATGGCAAAGCTATCAGCAATACCAAGTTCAATTTTTTTAACTTTATGATTAGGAATGGGATTAATATCTCTTTTGGAAATTGATGTGTTCAAAGACTCAATGTTTGAACCGCTTTCTTTCCCACATCCATAAGTAAAAATTAATAATAAACACAAAACTACAATTTCAATTAGTAATTTTAATTTAATTTCTCTCATCGCAAATCTCCCTTATTGAATTCTAAAAAACTTTGAACACTTTTGGGATACTGAATGAGAATTAACTCTTTAAAAAATATTAAATTTTAATAAGCCTCATTGTTGTTTGTTATTGGCACTGCTAATGCAAACAAGGCGATGCGGAGGAATAATGAAAAAATTAACATTCATAACTTTTTTGATTGTATTGATACTTTCTTCTTCTGCTCAACCGGTGGATCTTGTAAGTTTCAAGTTTAAACAGATTCAAACACGAATGATTGCCAAAATGATTGGGAGAATTCAGCCCGAGCTTCATACTTCAACAAAAGATCGACTTGCTCAATGTTTATACAGAATAACAATGCAGTATAGAATTGATCCAAAACTGATGATTGCTATTATTGGGACTGAGAGTGATTTTGTGAATGAAAAAATTTCTACAACAGGCGATTTATCTTTGGCACAAATCAATGTAAGCATTTGGAATAAAGAATTTGAGAGATTAGGGTTTAAAAAAATCAACTCTAAACTTTTAAAGAAAAATGAAGCTTATGCTCTGAGTAAAATGGCGATTATTTTGACCATTCTAAAGGACCGACATGAAAAGATTGATCGCATATGGTTTGCCAGGTATCACTCTCAAACTAAAAAATTTAAATATCGTTATAGTTTAAAAATTGAAAAGCGTATGAGAATGATTGCTTCAATTCACTAAATAAAAACTTTTCCAATAAATACTTTTTCTACTTTTCCACAAAGATAAACTTCACTAAAATCTGCATTAAACTTTACTGCGAGATTTCCACCTAAAGTTTCAATTTTTATTTCATCAAGCCATCCATAAGCAACGGCAGCTGCAATAGCAGTAGCCGTCACACCAGTTCCACATGAAAGAGTTTCATTTTCAACACCTCGCTCATAAGTTCTAACTCTTAAATGATTAGGAGCAATTTTCTCGAAAAAATTAGCATTACTTCCTTTCTCAAAGATAGAGTTGTAGCGAATAGTCTTTCCGGTTTCATAAACCGGATATGTTTCTAGATGATCAACTTCGAAAACACTATGTGGAACACCTGTGTTCATATAAAGTGAATAATGATTCTTGATATTTAATGAATCCAGTTGAATTTTTCCAACATCATACAATTCAGTCATTTTTAAACGGTAACCATATGTTGAATCAAGAGAGCACTCATAAATTCCATTCATCGTTTCAAATTTATATGTCTTCTGTGGTAGCTCTAAAAGTTCATTGGCAAATGCAGTTATGGCCCTGCCACCATTTCCACACATTTCAACTTCACCACCATCAGCATTTATATAACGCATTCGAAAGTTCGCCTTTACACTCTTTTCTAAAAGTAGAACTCCATCAGCACCAATTCCAGTTTTTAGAGTACATAATGTTTTCCAAAGTAGATTATTTTCAGCTTCAACAACCTGATGGCGATTATCTATGACTATAAAATCATTTCCAGTTGCATTCATTTTAATAAAATCTAATTTTTTATTTTTCATCTCTATTTCCGACAATAATGGTCAAATTGATACCAGCTATTTTAAATTTTACTAAAAATGGGTCAAGTTGAAACCAAAATACTTTGATTTGTTTGGCACATCGCTTGCTCTATCGATTGTGCCTGTACTCACGGGTACTATCGAGGGGGGAAAATGGGATTCAAATGCATCGTGCTCAGTGCACTTCTTCTAACTTCAGCATCTGTTTACGCTGATTCAATTGGATGGGGAAGCCGTCCTAATCATCCTGGGAACCAACCTGGGCGACCAAATCAACCAAGTCGGCCTGAAATTCCGGCCACACCAACTTACCCTTCTATTCCCTCTCAATCCGGTAGCTTCGATCCTTGGGGTAATCAACAAGTCAGTACAGTTGAAGAAAATATCCAAAATTATTTTAATGGTCAAAGCAGAATTGATCTTCTCTCAGATCAATATGTCCAAACTCAACTTCTTGGCTTAAGAATTAAAGACATAACAATCGTTGCAAGCACTGAACAAGGACAAGGCTTAGCTGCCCTCGTGATTAATGGTCAATCAATTGAGAATTCAAAAACTGTTTCTCGCCAGATGGGCCAATATACTTTTAAAGTCGACCCCTTTAGCAACACCACTGGTCAGTCACTACGAACTTTAGAACTTAGTATGCAAGGGCGATTTTATGTTGAGAAAGTTATCTTTAATCTTTTTGAGACTTCTAGTACTAATGGCCCTGGCCCAACTCGTCCATCTTCAGGCCCACAAGTTGAGATTGTCAGACACCTTCTCAATGAACGCATTCAACAAGAAGGTGGTTTAGAACTATTTAGAATGTTTAATTTAGGTCAAGAACGTCTTGGTCAAACAATTAAAAGAGTCACTGTCCTAGCGAGAAGTGATCGAGGATATGGTCTTGCTTCATTAATGATCAATGATCAACAATCGACTAGTTCGCAAAATGTTACAGGGTCATCAACTCGTTTAACTTTTGAACTTTTCCAAAATATGAGAATCGGTTCTGACATTCAAGGTTTAAGACTTTATTTCCGAGGGAATATTTCAGTTGAAGAAGTTTCAATCGAATTTGAAAAAAGAAATGACAACCAGTTTCCTCCGACAAATGAGAGACAATTTGAGCAAATTATTAACCAAAGATTATATGATACAAGTGGCGTGAGTTTAAAAAGCTTAATGCAAATTCCTTCTCAATTTGATGATCGGTTAGTTGATTCTATTACACTTGTTCTAAGACAGAGCGAGATGGGAGTAAGAATGAAATTGTGTCAACAAGTTCAAGATCAATACCAATCTGTAAATTGTGCAGCTGCAGTTACGATTTCAGCAGGACCTCAGATTGTAAGATTATCAGCAACCAGTTTTTCCAAATTACGTGAACTAAGTCTAGCTTCAAGAATGGGAATGATTGATCTCGATCGAATTATAATTAACTTTAAGTAATTATGCTTTTCTTAGGGCCCAGATCACTTTTGGGCCCTTTTTATTTAAATACTCAGGCTAAAACCCAGTGATGGAGTAATTTCATAATCACTTAAACCAGGTGTTGATGTCGGTTTATAGACCGCTGTCACATCGGCCGTTAATGAAAAAACTTGCATCAAGTGGATGGATAGTCCGGTACCCAGATATGGATTAACTTTTGTTGTACTTGTAGAAGTTGAGCTTGCCCCACTCACCGTTTTCGTTAAAGTGGTCTTTCCGGCCTGAGCTCCACCTCTTAAGAAAGTTGTCAAATATTCTCCTAAAGAGGCACTTCCGACTAAACCTAATTTAATTTTATCCCCAACATCTTTATAAGTCGTTGTCGTGATCGCATCATATGATGAATCTTGTCCATGTGTGTATTCTGCTTCTGCTGATGTGATTGGCAATTTATAAGTTGCTCGTGCACCAAAGACTGTTCGTGTTTTCATTGAGACAGTCGGTTGCAATTTTTGAATTCTTTCTAAACCAATTATTGGAGTTATAACCAAATTTTCATCTTTACTACTTTTAGCAAAAAGAACATTCGTGACCGTTAGAATAAATAAAACAATTATTAGCTTCAAGAATCGCATAACTAACCCCTAATGAAATTTATTTCATAATTTAAATTGAAAATGTATATGGTCAACGACTTGGTTCATTTCAGTATATTCCTTTTGCTCTTCTAAATATTTATACTGAATTGTTCCTGTCTGAGTAAAAAGAAAACGCTGTGGTTTTAATTTGTAAAATTCATACTTCGGCAAACGAGAAATTGTGTTATCAAAAAACGAAATAGCATTAACACCAAAAAAATTGACTAACCCTTCGGCCCAAACATTATTCAGGACCACACCTGATACTTTATTAAATAAATAAATAATCTCTTTAGGATTTGCTCCTCTGTGGATAAAAAGTTCATTGTGTCCCAGATCAACACTGGCAAATAATTCTGATATTAGGTCTTCATCGTTCATTGACCATATAATAAATTTTTGATCATGAAAACAATCAAAAAACTTTGTCCATCTAGCAATTTCCTTAGATACATTCTGAAAATTATCTAACATAACTAATAAAAATCTTGGAGGAATTGGTTCTTTAAACAGCTGCTCAATTTTTTCGACCAGGCTACCTTCGTTGCGTCCTGATGATATCTTTAAATCTAGTATTGCTTTACCTGAATAAAATTCAATTAATTTTAGTCCTTTTCTCTCATTGCTCATTCCAATCTCTAAGGGCATTTTCTTGGTAAGCAAATAACGGTTCCACCCGGATACAAAACCAATTCTTTCAATGGCCCGAAAATTAAAACCAATAAAAGATGAATTGAAACTATTCTCTAAATCAAAAAAAAGATCTATATTAAAAATATCATTTAAATTTGCACAAAAATGATGTGTTTGGGTTAACGTCATTTTATCTTTTGGACGCTCAAATACTTTTGCTTTAAACGGCAAAAAGCTGAATGCTAATGATTCATTCTGCTCACATAAAATATTAATTTCTGCGGAAGAAAACTCTTCACTCAGTGAAATAAAGAAAGGAAAAAAATTAAACGATTCTTCTATACCAGGTGGACACTTTACTAATATTTTACGAATCACTTTTTCTGGTAGTATACTTTTTTTTATTTCCATAAATCAGGATCCTTAAAACGAAACTCAAATAGTTTATTAAAATGTGATAATTCTGGTTCAATTGGAACCTCTCGCACCATCGCTTTTAATTCTATCCAAGATAAATTTGTAGCCAGTAAGTCACTTTCTATTTTAAATTGCTCGCATCGATCGAATTTTTGGCGGGCCTTCGTAATTAATCCCACAGCACCAATAAGATTTTTGTCCCTATAATGAATCATTGCAGCTGCAACTTGAATCACTGCCCAATAAACATTTCGAATTGGACCTGGCTCTTCTAACCAGTGATGCTCAAGCTCCTCATGACATTCCCAATATTTCTGAGCGTTAAAGAGCCGAATTCCTTCTGCAATAATTTCTTGGTGTGACAATTTAAACTGGGTCATTAGGTATTTTGCCTGTTTGTTTTTAAAAGAGTAAGCTTTCTCTATATTTTTAGTGCAATTCTCTATTCATATTCTATCTTTAAAACTGGATAATAGTTATGTCGGAAATTTCTGATCAGATTCAAACCTTAGTACCTGACTATGTTCGTAACCTACAAATTTATCAAGCTGGAAAGCCCATTGACGAACTTACCCGAGAAAAAGGCCTAACCAAAATTTCAAAACTCGCTAGTAATGAAAATCCGCTTGGTCCTTCTCCTTTTGCCATTCAAAAGATGACTAATGCTCTCTGGGATGTTCACCGCTATCCCGATATGAATGCTTATGTTTTAAAATCTTCATTGGCACGATTGTATAAATTAAAAAATGAAAACATTATTTTGGGTAATGGTTCAGAAGGAATAATGGGTTATATCGCTAGGGCATTCGTTCAACCTGGACATGAAATATTAACCAGCGCCAATACTTTTATTGGATTCTATATTATTGCCAGAAGTGTGGGGGCACATTTAAAAACAGTTCCTCTGACAAAAGATTATCGTTTTGACGTCGAAGCCCTTGCTAAAAATATTACTCAAAAAACCAAAGTTATTTATATTTGTAATCCCAACAATCCGACAGGAACTTATATCACTAAAAAAGAATTTGATTTCTTGATGTCTCACGTTCCTTCACATGTGTTAGTGATTTTAGATGAAGCCTATTTTGAATTCGCAATGGGAAAAGAAGATTATCCAAACTCTATGGATTACCGCTATGATAACGTCATTACACTTCGGACATTTTCAAAAGCTTATGGTCTCTCTGGCGTAAGAATCGGTTACGGCTTTGGCCATGAAGATTTAATTGGTAATCTAACCAAAGTAAAACTTCCATTTGAACCAGGAACGATCGCCCAAATGGGAGCAGCAGGTGCGATTTATGATAAACCCCATCTCAAAAGAACGGTCAAAAATAATCAACGCCGTTACGAAGAAACTTTTGAATTTTTAACAAAACATGAATTTAATCCAATTAAATCTGTTGCCAATTTTATCGCATTTAAAACAGGCTCAGAAGAAGCTTCTCGCTATTTATTTGATAAACTCCTAGACCATGGAGTTATTATTCGCCAACTAAAAGCTAATGAAATGCCAGACTACGTCCGTGTTTCCCTTGGTAAAAAAAGTGAAATGAGCCATTTCTTTAGTGCCATGGAGAATTTACTTCCCGAATATAATAAACGTTTTGGGAGACCCAAAGCATGAAAATTGTCACATATCTTCACCATCACAACTTAGGTGTTGTTAAACGCTTAGGAATTTTATTAGACGACCAGACTATTCTAGATCCAAATTTTGCTTATGCATGTGATGCTGAACGTGAAGGAAAATTTAATCCGAGAGAGCGAGCAGATCATCATTGCCCGCCGTCTCTTCATCGCCTTTTAACTCTCCAAGAAAATCCTCTTGAAATTTTAAAAGTCGCTTGTGGTCTAAATATTTTTCTTCAAAAAGTTGGCACTTATGCCATGAAAGATGGAACAAAATATTTAATCGACTTATCAACAAATAAAATTTCGTTGGATTCACCGTTAGATAAAATTGAAACATTCCGTGATTTTTTTGCCCATGAAAAGCATGTTGAAATTGGCTTTAAGAAGCGCGGAGAAAAAATCCCAGAGGCATGGTACGAGATTCCTGCCTATTATAAAGGAGCTACCGCTGGATTTATTGGTCATGAAGCAGAAATCCCATGGCCTAGTTATACTGATGTTCTAGATTATGAATTGGAATTAGGAATGATTGTTGGTCTTGATGGATTTAATATTAAAGAAAAAGAAGCACATAAGTATATTTTTGGTTTTACTATTTTAAACGATATTTCTGCTAGAGATATTCAAAGAAAAGAAATGCAAATACGACTTGGACCGGCCAAAGGAAAAGACTTTTGTTCTATCTTAGGACCAGTTATTACGACTATTGATGAATTTGAATCGGCAGAACCAAATCTTTTAATGACTGCAAAAGTCAACGGCATTGAATGGTCTAGAGGAAATTCTGGAGACTCACATTTTTCATGGGCTCAAATGCTGGCCCATGTTTCTCAAGACGAATGGGTAAAAGCAGGTGATCTCTTTGGTTCAGGTACTGTTGGTACTGGTTGTGGATTAGAGTTAGATAAATGGATTCAGCCAGGTGATATTCTAGAGCTTGAAATTGAAAATATTGGCAAACTTGTCAACCGTGTTGGAAAAAAACAAATTAAATACTAGGCAGATATTATGGAAAATTTTAAAGCATCTGGAATTTTTACAAAACAAGCTCATGTGAAAATACCAGAGGGTCATTTTGAAGAAGAGCATGGAAGAAAAGGTTTTTTTGGTAGAGTTTCTCATTTATATCAAACTCAAACTCCAGTTTCATGGACAAACATTGAAGGTGATTTAAAACCACAATGCCAATCACCTATGTTTAATGACAATCTTAAAAAAAATATATTTGTCCCTATTTTAAAAAATACAGATGTCGTTATTAATATTGGCCATCTTACTGAATCCTACAAACATTTTTATCGTAGTGCTGACTTTGATGAATTATTTTTTATTCATGAAGGTGAAGGAACAATAGAAACTAGCTACGGTCCGCTTGAATACCTTAAGGGGGATTACGTCATTATTCCAAGAGGCACAACTTATAAACTTTATTTAAAAAATCCGACTAAAATTGTTAAAGTTGAATCGAATTCAGAATTCGAACAACCAAGTCGAGGTCTTCTAGGACCCAATGCTCTCTATGACCAAACCGCACTCAAAGTTCCTGAAGCAAGACATGGGAGTGAACAAGACAAATCAGAATATAAAGTTGAAATAAAGCGATTAGGAAAAATTACGACTGTTACTTACCCCTTTAATCCTCTTTGCGTCAGTGGTTGGAAAGGCTCAGTTTATCCATTTAAACTTTCAATCTATGATATTTGTCCGGTCATGAGTCATCGCTACCACATGCCTCCTAGTGCCCATACAACGTTTGTTTGTAAAAACTTTGTTGTCTGCTCTTTTGTAGAAAGACCCCTGGAAGATTCAGCAACACACGGAGTTTTAAAAGTTCCATTTTTCCATTCAAACATAGATTACGATGAAGTCCTTTTTTATCATCAAGGTAATTTTTTCTCACGAGATAATATTGATGCTGGTGCTTTAACTTTTCATCCACAAGGTATTCATCATGGGCCACACCCAAAAGCTTTCAAAAACGGGGACGCAAAAACTTATACTGACGAATATGCAGTAATGATAGACACTCGCAATCCTCTGGAGCCAACAGAGTGGTTTTCAAAAAATGAAAATAAAGAATATTGGAAATCGTGGTTCGTTTAATCCCTAACTAACTTACGATACCAATATATTGCTCACTTATGATTTCGTGACACCGATCTGCAAGGGCATTTTTTTCAGGAAAATCGCTAGCTTTAAAACTCGGTAATACTTTTAATTCGACTAGTAGTTTTTTATGAGAAAATAACCTAATAGCATGACTAAAAAAAGTCATTTCATCATACCAAAAAACTGTATCTCGATTTTTGAGAGAGATCGCTTTGGAATCTAGAGTTTTATAATTTAAACACATGGGTAAAATACTAGACTCTGAATCAATGGCAGCTTGAAAAAGTGGTCTTTTAAAACGAAGAACCGATTCTCCATTAGTGCTTGTTGCTTCAGGAAAAATTGCAATATTTAAACCTTTTTGTAATGCTGTTGTTAGCTCTTTAACCTCTTTATGAATATTCTTTCGATTTTTACGGTCGACAAACAAGCAACCTCCCAAAAGACAAAGTTGTCCTAAAAAAGGTGTTTCTTTCATTTCTTTCGAAGTGATGAAGCAGCTCGGATAAAGGCTGCTGATAACTAATACATCAATATAGGAAAGATGATTACAAACTATAAGATAATTTTTTTTACTTAGTTCCTGTTGGATGTTTTTTTCAACTTCAATTCCTATAATCTTAAGCCCCACTCGGCTTGTTATTGAAATGACATTGGTCAAATAGGGGCGCGCTTTTTCAAAACTCAACCCAGATAATACCGTAATAAAAAGTGATGATATAAAATAGAGTATGAGCGAAAGCCCAAAAAGGAAAAACCTAATAAAAGCTCGAATGCCACCGATCATTTGAAATAATCCTATCTTTAGAATATTTTTTTCTTTTTAATTCTTATAAGTTTAGTATAGTGAAAAAACTATTATCGACAAGTTGTTAGTGAGGCCGAATATGAAAATGAAGACATTTGAAACTAATGGAGCTTTCTCCGATAATTACAAATTTTTAATTGGATCTATTCTCCCTAGACCTATTGCTGTCATTTCAACTCGAAACCTAGATGGAAGTAATAATGTCGCTCCTTTTTCGTTTTTTACAGCGGTAAGTGCTCAACCGATGATCATTGCGTTTTGCCCAATGATTCGATCAAGTACAGGGGCCTTAAAAGACACACCTGTAAATATTTTTCGTGAAAAGGAATTTGTAGTCAATATTGTTTCAGAAAATATAATTGAAAAAATAAATTTAACATCAACTGAACTTCCATATGGAGAAGATGAATTCCGTTTGTCTGGATTAACCCCTATTGATTCTGAAGTTGTAAAAGCCAAAAGAATCAAAGAAAGTGCAATTCATTTTGAATGCGTTTATCGAGATTCATTAAGTTATGGTGATCGGCCGGGTTCAGGACAAATTATTACTGGTGAAGTTGTAAGAGTCCATATCGCTGAAGAGTTGTTGGAAAATGGTAGAATTATCACTTCAAAGCTTCATCCAATTGGGCGTGGTGCAGGTAATGATTATTTTAGATGTAATGATGTTTTTACTCTAGAGCGACTAATGACGGCTCAAATTCAGAAGTAATTAGTTAGCGCTCTTAAATTTCAAAGAGACTAAGTTCATAAAAATCTGACGGCTCTAAAAAGATACCAATATTACACCCTCGTTTGATTTGAACTGCGACTGATTGATCATGAGTTGTGTCGTTTGGATTTGGATTAACTAGTATCATGTCAGATTCTAGCTCTGGAAATCTACATTTTTCTAAATGTGCTTGAAAATACAATACTGGTGCTTCACCTGAATTTAATTCAAGGATTTCAATTATTTCACCACTGAGAAGTTCTACTCCTTCTGGAAAGCGAATTGTTTGATTTAAGCTATATGATTTATTTATTTCTAGATCATTCCAAGTACTCGTGTTCGCTAGAGAAACATTGGCCGACAGTACAAAAAAGAAACTAGTAATAAATATCTTTTTCATTAAACAACTCCTCATTAAAGCGTGAATTTTTTGAGTTCATCTTTTTTACTTTCTAACTGAACAAGGATTTCATCAAAAGTCTTTCGTTCAATCTTAGCATTCCCGACATCTTCGACAATAATTAAATCAATCGAGCTCAGGGCACTTATTTTTTTATCTTTAGAGAGATAAGTCATAATTTTATCAATTGGGAATTCTTTGTTAAACCAAGGTGGGGTTTTCCCTGGAATATTCAGTGCAGCTTTCAAAGCAATGATGTCATTAATATTTTTTTCCGTACCAAATATTTTAAAAACTAAAACCATTCCCCACATTACAGCTTCACCGTGAGAAAGGTTGTAAATAAACTCTAATGCATGCCCAAATGAATGACCAAGGTTTAAAATTTTTCGGATACCTATTTCTTTAAAATCTTCCTCAACTAACTTTTGCTTATACTGAGCACAGGCATCAATGATTTGTTCAATGGAGCCTTTTTTTATAACTAAATCATAAATTGAATAATCAAGAAAACAATACTTCAGTACTTCACCTAAACCACTATTCTTTTCAGTTTCAGGTAATGATTGAATAAACTTTGAGCATACCCAAACATTCGTTGGCATATGAAAAGCTCCAATTAAATTTTTCCCAGACTTAGAGTTGATAGCTACTTTTCCACCAATACTAGCGTCCACCATCGCTAATAAAGTTGTTGGAACTACACTCCAAGAAATTCCTCTTAAAATTGTTGCTGCAATAAAGCCTGCAAAATCAGAAACAGCGCCCCCACCAATGGCAACCAAATGAGCGTTGCGGTGAATACCTTTTTCTAAAAAAAATTCTAAGGCATTTTGAAAATCATTGATATTTTTAACTTTCTCACCATCAGGTGATTTCCAAAAGATAACTTTTTTATTTTCAATTTTTTCAAGAATGATATCTTTTGAGTATTGACTCCATACGATGTGATCAACAACAAGTAACACCATATCAGTATCAAGTTTATTGATTTCTTCAACGATAGATTCTAATTCGATATTTTGTATATTGGTTTTCATTTGCCTATTCCGATAGCTAAAACTTTAATTACTTAAAAAATATTTTACCTACGCCCACTTCACGCATATGATGGCTATTATACTCAAAGCCCAATGGCTATTACAAGGAAGAGTCAGTCATGTTTCTCCCAAGCTTTAGGCATTTAATAGAGATTGAGGCCTTAAAAAAACAAAATCAGCAAAATGAGCAGCAAATCTCAAGCGAGAACAAGAGAATATGCGACCTAGGCGATCGCCGAACTAAAACTCAATTGCAAATTGAAACCTTAATTCTCGATGAAAAAAATTTAAACTTATCAACAAATCAGCAACAAATAGAAATTCTTCAGGCCAGATTTAAAAAACTCAATTCTCAATTAGCACTCGCAGTAACTGAAAAAGAACAGATTGCCTTTGAAGGTCAAATAGCAATTGTTCAAACGGAACTTGCCGCACTTGAAAATATTTACTTTATCAACCTCGAAAGAAGCGAAGAAATAGAAAGTGAAATCGCCGATAAAAAAGAATTTTTGTATGGATCACTTCTTTCATTGGAAACTATAAAGACAGAGGTTGCACATAATATTTCTCTGGAACAAAAAATTATTGATGACCGCAATCTAAGAATTCTTGCTTTAACCGATCAACTGCTACCGGGCTTAAAAAGCCTCTATTTAGAAATTGAAAAGAAAATGCTACCTAAAAAAGCAGTCAGTTATTTAATCGATAAAAAATGTTCAGAATGCCATATGCAAGTTGACTCCATTTTAAAGAACTCCTTGGAAGAAGGAAGAACTATAGAATCTTGCCCTACATGTAGTCGCCTACTTATCCCAGAAACTGCGAAAATTTATTGACTATAAGCTCCATTCAGCCGATAAGTCTCCTACCGAGAAAAGGGAATCATCGCTGGTTTTTATAGCAATATAAAAGCGGGAGGAAAGTCCGGACACCACATGGCAACGTAGCGGGTAACGCCCGTCCATCGCGAGGTGAGGACAAGTGCAACAGAAAGTATGTACAGGTAATGCTGTAGTGAAACCAGGTAAACTCTACGTGGTGCAAGCTCAAATAGGCTTATATTGTTTTCCAGCAATGGGAAACTAGGGGGTGCCACTCCTGAAGATAAGCGGGTAGAGTGCTTGAGCCCTGGAGTAATTCAGGGCCTAGATGAATGATGGTTGAAAACAGGATCCGGCTTATCCCTTCTCTCGGTTTTTTAACATTTATAAAAAAACAAAAAAAGATGCTAAAAAAAATTATAATATTCTTATTAATCACCTTGATATCAGGCCAAGTTTTTGCTGAAATTGAAAATCCATGTTTCAATGCCATTCAAAAACATATTTCTGAGGCAATTAAACATAATGAAAATGTTTCCGCTCTCTATTCTCAACTTTCAAATGGTGAATCAAATCGTTTAAGTTTCAATTTAATTTCTATGGAAAAAGCTTCGAGTTTTTTAATTAAATCAATTGAACTTAAATCTAGATTTTATCAAATCAAAGGAGTCAATTTACTTTGCGATGAACTCGCCAGCATGAATAATTTGCCAGTTTTTCAAAACTACCTAACAAATGAAAAAAGACCAAACCAATTTTATAAATATGATTTTAAAAATTATAACAAAAATTTAAAGCTTTTTATACAAAATGACCAAATGGATGAAGCCTATCAATTTACCGCAGATGAATTACAAAAACTTGACGAAGCTCCAAACCAACTCTGCCTCACAAGGCATTTTCTCGAGTCCATTGCTAGAACTATTAAACTCTCTCAAGGCCATCGCAACGAAGCTTTGAAACTTGGTTTACCAGATCCTTTAAAGTTAATTCAAAAATTTATCAAATTTCAAAGTAATGGTTTGATTGTCACTCACCTTCTGGACTTACAAGCCTTCCCGCTGCAGAAAAAAGGACTCATGATTTACTGCCAAGATGTTCCAGTTATTGATTGGAAATAATTTTTTTCAAAATTTTGATCGATGCTGTTGATAGGTTTAATTTTTCATTATGAATTTTGAAAAGATATTCAATTTCAATTTCAATTTTCTTGGAGAATTTCATAAAATCAGAAAGATTCATCTCAATAATATAGTTTTCAATTGTGTATTTAGTAATTCCTGTTTTTATAACTTGTGCTTTGTCGTAGCTTTTTAAAGTCTTTATTCTTGGGTATTGTTTCAAGTTTTCATCATTACTTTCTAAAATAAAACTAGGAAGTTCCCACTGCCCACTCAGCCATTCATCTTTTTTCTTTTGGTAAAACAATATTTTATTTTTTTCTTTAACAACAATTCTTAATAATTTGATCAAATGCACTTTCTTTTCTTTTTGTTCACTCTCAACTGGAAATGAAAGCGGATCACCTAATTTAAAAGCCTCACAGCTAGATTTAAGGGGGCATAAAAGGCAAGTCGCTTTTCTCGCTTGGCAAAGGATGCGTCCTAAATCCATCAATCCTTCATTGAGATCTCGAGGTCCAAGTTGATCTATTTCTTTGACTATTTTTTTTAATTTAAAATCATTATGAAGTTTTTGTTGTAACTTAGCTCCTTTCTGATCGTGAATACCATAAAATCGTGAAAGCACTCTTTCCAGATTAGCATCAACGGCCAAGCCCCTTAGGTCTGCACCAATTGCCACAATTGCATTAGCTGTATAAGGACCAATTCCTTTTAAAGTAAGGAGTGTATCTAGTGTTGTAGGAATTTTACCATTAAATTGTTGAACAATCTGGATTGCTAAATTTCTCAAATTGCGAGCGCGGCGGTAATAACCTAAGCCCTTCCAAGATATACAAACTTGCTCTTCTGAACAGGCAGCTAAGTCAAAAATAGTTGGATATTCATTGATAAATTTTTCAAAATGATTTAACACAGTTCCTACAGTTGTTTGTTGCAACATAATTTCAGAAACAAGAGTTCCGTATAAACTGCGATTTACTCTCCAAGGAAGATGAGAATATTGTGAGCGCGACCAATCAATTAAATTGGTAAAAGATTTTTGTGACATGGTATTCGTTTTTTATTTCTTACAAGTTTTACCAATATCATTAGCATAATTAATCAGGTCAGTCGAGGTAAACGCTTTGACACCATCTCCTACCATTTTTGCGCCTCTGTCTGAAAGATAATCTTTCATGGCCGTAGACATTTCATCTATATCAGTCACAATAATTAAGACTTTGGCTTCACTATCCTTCATCCATTGTAATAGTTTCGCTTCATCATTTGTTCCATTGGCCAGACAAACACTAGATAATTCTCCAGCTTCCTTAAGAGCAGTATTGAAAATTGAAAATTTAATTTTGTCTTTACAGTTTTCTAGAACTTTTTTGGCAAAAACTCTACGATTGCATTGATCATTTTCTTTATTATAATCTACATTTCGAAGCGATGAAGAAACATCAAACCAAATTTCTATTTCAGAAGGTTTTTCTCGGGGCTTTTCTTTCCCACAAAAAATATCAAAATAATTTCCTTTGTCACAATTCACTAAACTCGTGTCAATTGCGCTGAAAGTTTTCAATTGCAGTTCTGGATCTTTGGGAACAGCTAGTACCGGCTGATGATTTGTTATTTCAGGTTTCTTTTCGATATATCCTAGTTGCGGATCAAAGCAGCCGTCTCCCATTGGAACACAATTAGTTAGGTCAGGTTCATTGAGGACCGTCCGATTAAATATTTTTTCAGGATGAGTCTTTTTTTCTATTAACTCTAAAAGCTCTGTCACTTTTTGAGGAGACAAAAAAATCATTTCTATTTTTTGAGGAGTCGCCCACGCCCTAATAGAAAAAATACACAAAATAAATCCTAAGTAAATTCTCATATATCCATGCCTTTCATTTTAAAATACTGAAAGAGGTTGTTTCCTAAATCCACAATTAAATCTCTCTCTTCTAACTTCATATTTAAAAACTCTGTCATAAAAGCTCGCTGCCGTGGTGTAAGGCTTTCTAACTTTTCTCTTATACTTAGTTCAGCATTAGATTTGATCTTATCTTCTTTCCTCTGATTAGCAGTCCGGTTATCCACTGGCTCAACAGGTGCTGTCTCTTTTTCAGTTTGAACACTTTTTGGCGCCTCTGGTGAAGTTCCAAGGTCGTTGGGATCAAACTCAACATCTTTTAATTCGTCTTTATAAAACTTCACTAGTCTTATAAATCTATCCGCAAAGTCTTCTTCGACAAAATCAATCATTTCATGGAGAGGAATATTAAGTTTCGCAGTGATTTTAGCAATTAGTTGAGGGTTAAGTTCCGTTGATTTTTGCGAGAGAAAACGGCTCATAGTTGAAACACCAACATCGGTTTGTTCAGCTAAGTCTTTTTGCGACATGGCCCCACGCACTTGCATGTATTTTCTAGTCACTCCTAAGAACATCTCTACTCGTTCGCGCTTAAACTCTGCCATATAGGGACTCCTCAACTCACTCATAACCCAAGTGCTTTAAACCATTATCGGATTGCAAAAATATTTCTTGATGCAATTTAATTACTTGACGCAATCGGTCTATTTTGGTATTCTGGGTGTAGAAAACAAGCCGCCAAGGAGCTGAAATTGGAAACACTTACATTATTTATTGACCTTCTTTATTCAGCAGAACTTGGGGCTTCGGAATATCAGCTAATTGAAAAAAGAACTATTAAAACAAATACTTATAGCGACCTAACCCTTTCAGGAAGCCTTTTAAAAGAAGTGGTTTTCCAAGATGTTATTTTCGAAAATTGCATCTTTTTTGGGACAACTTTAGATAACTGTTTGTTTATTGATTGCCTCTTTATTAATTGCAAGTTTCAATTCTCTAAGTTTTCAGATTGCAATTTTGAATCAACCTCATGGGAAAATTGCATGTGGGGACGAACGGCCTTAAAGGATTCTGAGACCATTGAGTCTGAAGGAAGCCATAATTACTCTTTTGAATCAACTGGGACATTTACCCAAATTCAGAGCTTAGGTTTAGATGAGTTTTTAAGTTTATCTGCTTAATAAAAACGAGAGCGTTCAAACCAATCCCCTCAAGGATCTCTTATTAGAATTCGCACGTTCAACACGTCGAGGGGGAATATCTTTATCTTTGCATGTCTTCATGTATGAAGATCACAAAGAGGTCACACTCTTCCACTTCCAAGGCGAGAAATCGCCTTGGATATCTTTTTTAATTTTCTATATCGGCTAAGTTTACCCCTAGATGGAAATTTTAAAACCTATGCTAATGTGAAGAAAGGTTAAGAAAAACTTAAGATAACCAATTAAGTACATTATTATGAGGAATATATAAAATGAACAAAATACTAATATTGACCATTTCAATTGCCTTATTTTCCTCTTGTAATAAAAAAAATAGTGATCCCGTTGCTGCAGTTAATATAGAAATTCCCATTTTAACTGGAATGACCATGTCAACTTTTGTGGGAACTGCTGGTTCCTTTGGTTCAGCCGATGGAACTGGAATTGCTGCAAGTTTTTATTTTCCAAACGGAATTACCTCAGACAGCACTGGAAATATTTTTGTCACCGACACTGGCAACAATACTATTCGTAAAATAACTTCAGCTGGAGTCGTTACTACTTTTGCAGGGACAGCTGGGCTTTCAGGATCTACGGACGCAACTGGTGCTGCGGCCAGATTTAACAATCCTAAAGGAATTACAACAGATAGTTCTGGAAATATTTATGTCGTTGATTCTGGAAATCATACTATTAGAAAAATTACATCAACAGGAGTCGTAACAACTTTTGCAGGTTTGGCCGGCACATTTGGTTCAACTAATGCCACAGGAACTGCAGCGCGATTTTTCTTTCCCAGTCGAATAACCGCAGATGGATCAGGCACTTTATATGTAACAGATTCTGGAAATCATTTTATTCGAAAAATTACGAATGCTGCAGTTGTTACAACTCTCGCCGGTACTGCCGGAATTGTAGGCTCAACTGATGGAGTAGGAGCAGCTGCGAGTTTTAATAATCCCAAAGGAATAGCTGTTGATGGCTCACTCAATGTTTATGTTTCTGATTCTGGTAATCATACAATCAGAAAAATTACAAATATTGGTGTTGTCACAACACTGGCCGGAACTGCTGGTTCGCTTGGTTCAACAGATGGAGTTGGTGCAGCTGCAAGATTTAATAATCCGAATGGAATGACTATCGATAATTCAGGAAACGTAAATGTTGTCGACGTAGGAAATCATGTTATTCGTAAAGTGACTCCTGCTGGTGTTGTTACAACAATTATTGGAACAGCTGGCAATATCGGATCTACTGATGGCATTGGAACTTCGGCCAGTTTATCAAGCCCAAATGGAATAACTATTAATAGTTCCGGATATCTTTTTATTACAGATACTGGAAATTATATTATTAGAAAAATTAAACCGTAAACATTAACTCTTGCGGTAAAAACATCCAATAGACTGAGTGTTTCTTCTCGATGCAAGTAAGACAATCTGTCCTACTTCAACTGCATTTCGTAACCCAATTAAACTATCAACGAGGGAAGCATCTTTATAAAATCGGTTAATTTCATCTGTTAATTCACTAAACATTGCTTCAGCTCTTGCTAGCCGATGACGAGAACGAGTAAGTCCAACATAGTTCCACATGGTCTGCTTTAGAGTCTGCCAATCTTGATGAATCAGCGCCGTGTCTACTGCTTCTGTTCCATCAATCCAATTTTTAATTAATTCAGCAGAATATATTTTCTCGTTATCCACATTTTTAAGTATATCGTTGGCGGCAAAATAACCAAATGTCATTCCTTCCAGTAAAGACGTAGAAGCAAGTCGATTAGCTCCGTGTAAACCTGTACAAGCAACTTCACCAACAGCATAAAGATTTTGTAACGTCGTTAATCCTACTAAGTCAGTTTTTACACCACCACAAGTATAATGGGCCGCCGGGACAACTGGAATCAAATCACAAGTCATATCGATATCATTTTCTAAGCAATGTTTATAAATTGTTGGAAAACGATTTTTAATCCATTCAGGATCCTTATGAGTAATGTCTAAGTAAACACAATCACTTTTTGTTTCAATAATTTCTTCAGCAATAGCGCGAGCAACAACATCCCGAGGAGCGAGTTCGAGGTCTGGGTGATATTTTTTCATAAAGCGCTCGCCTTCTGAATTAACTAATACTCCGCCTTCTCCTCTTACAGCTTCACTGATGAGAAACCTGCGGTGAGTGGCCCCACCATAAAAAGTCGTTGGGTGAAATTGAATAAATTCCATATCTGTGAGAACGGCTCCGGCCCTTCTGGCCATGGCGTGTCCGTCTCCTCTAGCGCCTTCTGAGTTGGAATGGTGTAAATAAAGTGCACCAATGCCCCCAGTCGCTAGAACTGTAAATTTTGCTAATAATTTAACCACAGCTTTTGTTTCTTGATTAAAGAGATACGCACCTAAAACTTTATTTTGTTCATAACGCTGCTGAATTTTCACACCGTGGTGAAGTGCTGTCAGTAAATCAATGGCAGTATGAGAGGTAAAAAACACGACATTTGAAAAATTATTCTTTAAGTAATTAAGCAAGGTAATTTGGATTTCTTTTCCTGTGAAATCTCCTTTATAGAGAATTCTTGGAACTGAATGAGCGGCTTCTTTTGTGAATTTTAATTCTCCCTCATCACTTTTTTCAAAACCAGTTTGAGCTTTATTAATCAATAATTCTTCTAAAATAGCAGAAGATTCATAGGCAACTAATCTAGCAGCTTCAAGTGAGGAAGTTCCCGCACTCGCTTTTAAAATATCTTCAATCAATGATTCTTCTGAGCCTCGGGAATAAATAATTCCCCCTTGGGCCCAAACTGTATTAGTTAAAGTAGGGTCTTTTTCTCGAGTCACAATGGCAATTTTTAATCCTTTTTCCGCCAGTCTTGCTGCAGTTGATAGCCCTGCAATTCCAGTTCCAATAATTAAAACATCATATTCAAAACTCATATGAATCCTTACTTCCTGAAGTTGATAAATTTTTTATTTTCATCGAGAGATCAACGTGGGGGGCACTATGAGTAAGAGCTCCAATACTGATCGCATCCACACCTTTAATAAAATACTGTTCACAGTTTTGCAGATTAACTCCGCCAGAGATTTCAAAAGTCATTCCGGCTTTTTTTAGCGCTATGGCTTTTTTAATGTTCTCTGGTGAAAAATTATCAAGCAACACATGCTTAACTCCTAATTCAATGGCAATATTTAATTCATCAATTGAATGAATTTCCACGACAATGTTTTGATAATGAGTTTGCATTTTTTGAAAAAAATCCCATGCCGGTTTCAGTCCACCAAAAAACGTTTTATGATTATCTTTAATCATCCATACATCAGCTTGTGAAAAGCGGTGATTAAATCCACCACCAACTCGTACGGAATATTTTTCAAGTGAGCGCAGCCCTGGGGTTGTTTTTCTTGTGTCGAGAATTCTTATGTGATGTGGTTTTGCTAATATTGCAAAATTTTCTGTAAAGGTAGCTACAGCACTGGCCCGTTGAAGCAAGTTTAGAGCAACTCGCTCACCAGTCAAAGCAATTGAAAATGGAAGTGAAAAAGAAATCACTTCGCCTTTTGAGAAATTTTTACCTTCATGCTTTTTAAAGGCAGAGTAATCAAGACTTGCTCCGAGATAATTAAAAGCTGCTACAAAATAAGGGAGTCCACAAAGAGTTAATTCACTCTTGATTTTTAAATGGCACTCTACAATCGTCTCTGGCAGTTCACGCAAATAAAAAGAATTACCCTGAAGATCGTCTTCTTCAAAAAATCGTTTTAAATCGTTTTCTATTCCTTTTTCTAGAAGTCCCATATAACGCCTCAACTCATTCTTTTTGAATTTGTGTACCTAAAAAATCCGCCTAACCCCTTTTTAACTCCAAAGTCTCAAAGAGTTAAGTCTTTTAAAGAAAGAGATCCTTGTTGCATTGCCAAGTCATGAGATTTTTTGCCTTCATCACCCTTACCAGTTTCTTGATGCTTCTTTTAAATTGGCCATTTCAGCCTAAAAGCCAAGGCCAGCATCTGCAAGGCCCTTTAAAGTCTCAAATCAAAAGTGAACTTAAAACCCAATTTTCTAATCCACAATTGGCCATTTTAGCCTGGGCGATGGCCACAGGAGAGAAAAAAGGACTCTCACCAAAAATTTCAAAAGAGTTCAAACTTTTGGGGTTAGGTTTCTTTTTTTCACCCTCGGGAATTCATTTTTCAATTCTTATATCGATAGTCATGTTTTTGATAAAAAAATGTCCTATAAAAAAGCTCACAAAATGTTTTCAATTAGGATTTTTATTATTGATGTATACACTTCCCTACTTGGCGATCAAGAGAATTGTCTTGATACGTCTTGTCTTCTTTCTTAAGTCATGGATGAAATTGAAATGGAATCTCTCGATTGAAATTATGGTGATTGGCGTTTTTATCATTTCCTATTTTTTAGGTCATTATCAAGAAAGTCCAATTGGTTTTATCTACAGTTTTCTTTTTATTGGAACTTTTATCGCATTTCGCAATCACTCAAAACTTTCTCTAATTCTTGGACTATGTTCATCTCAACTTTTAATTGCCTGCTTTGGCAGCGGCGAAGTTTCATTCCTGGCTATTTTGATAAGCCTTCCAACAATCTTTATTTTTACCTTAATTGCACCTTTATTATTTTTCTATTTACTCACTTTTCATTTCATACAATTGAATTGGTTTGAACCCATATTAAAAACATTCATGGCCCTCATTCAATTTGAATCTCATATAGTGGTTGGAAGTTTTATGAATGTTACCTTGTTTCTTTTTTGGGCAATTTGGATTTTAATTTTAAAGAAAGAAAAAAAATACTTCTTTATCGCAATCCTGCTACATGGAAATCTGGTGTTTGCCCCAACAATTTCATAATTTTTTAATGTTGTTGTTGTGAGGTATCTGGAGTTAAATTCACTTCACCTCTGCGGTGATCTGGTGTGAAATCAAAAAGATTTTTGTCTAACATGTGCGATAGTTCAATATTTCCTAAAGCATTGGCCATAGACCGTCTTATATCCGGAATATCTTTCTCTAGTTCGTCTAAAAGATTTTTCATTTTTACGCGCTTTAAACCTTCTTGAGACCCACATAAATTACAAGGAATGATCGGAAATCCCCAAATAGAGGCCAATTCAAGAATATCGTTTTCAGCAACAAAGGCCAAGGGGCGAATGACGATGTTGCGGTGGTCATTAGAGTAAAGCTTTGGTGGCATACTTCCTAATTTTCCAGAGTAGAAAATATTCAGCATAAAAGTCTGGATCATATCATCTCGGTGATGACCAAGAGCAATTTTAGTGAAGTTATTTTGATGAGCATAATTATAAAGAATGCCTCTTCTTAAACGTGAACAAAGGGAGCAATAAGTTCCACCGACTGCCGTTTTTTCTTTGACGATTGAATAGGTGTCTTCTTCAAGGACTGTGAGTTTTATTTCTTGAGAAAGCATAAATTCTTTAAAGGAATTTGCATTGAACCCTGGCTGTTTTTGATCGAGCATTACTGCTTCAAAGCTAAAATCTATTCCTGCTTTTTTTTGGATCTCTTTTAATAAAAGTGAAAGAACAGTTGAATCTTTACCGCCAGAGACCCCTACCATAATATGATCATTAGGCGCGATCATATGATAGTCACTCAAAGCTCTCGTTATTTGCTTTCGCACTTTTATGGCGAGAGGAAGTTCAGTATTTATTTCATTCATAGGGTTTTAATAACATAATATCGAGGCATAAGTCTCTTGTGATCAGTAAAATTTACAAGCTTTATGCAAAGTTATTTTTCAATGATATAACACTCTTAAATGAAATATGATGTCTTATTATTTGATGCCGATGATACCCTCTTGGATTTTAAAAAATCTGAAAGAATTACATTTGATATAGTTTTAAATAAGCATGGTCTTATTGGTGAACCCGTCCAATTGGACCAGCTAATAGAGAGTTACAAATCCATTAACAGTCTTTTATGGAGTCAAGAAGCTCAAGGACTCGTGACAAAAGATTTTTTAAAAATTGAGAGATTTAAACAATTTCTTGAAACAAATAATCTCTTCGCTGACCCAGCTCTTTTAAGTGAAGATTATCTTGAAACTCTCCCTTCTCAGGTTTTTTTAACAGAGGGGGCATTTGAACTTGTCAGTGGCCTTCACGGTAAAATTCCCATCGTCATCATCACTAACGGAGTTGGCAATGTTCAGTATAAAAGATTTTCTCAATCTGGGCTTAATCCATTTATTGAAATGATGATCATTTCTGAAGAATGTGGTTTTAGTAAGCCAGATAAACGAATTTTTGATTATACATTCAATCGTTTAAGGGAAAAACTAAAGAAAAACCCTAGTGAAAGTAAATTTCTAATGATTGGAGATAAACTAGAAACAGATATATTAGGCGCTCAAAATTGCGAAATAGATTCTTGCTGGTATAACCCAGACAAAATTATCAATTCAACAACTATAGCGCCGACATTTGAAATTCAAAGTTTATCTGAACTTCTCAATTATCTTTAAAAAAAATTTAGTAATTTAATAACCTAGTAAGAACTTCTTCTACATGACTAACTTGTGGCAAGATTAAATCTTCAAGAGCTGGATTATAAGCACAATGAACGTCTAATGCTCCCACTCTTAAAATCGGTGCATCTAAAAGTTCAAAACATTCTTCATTCACTCGCGCGATAATCTCTCCGGCAAAACCAGACGTCTTATGTTCTTCGTGGGCGATCATTAACTTCGACGTTTTTCCAATAGAATTTTTTATAGATTCAAAATCGTAGGGGGCCAGAGTTCGAAGATCGATGACTTCAACTGTCTTGCCAGTGGCCGCTTCACATTTCTTAGCAGCTTCAATTGATTTTTGCACAAGTGCTCCCCAGGCAACGATCGTAGCGTCTGCACCTGTACGAACAACTTTAGCTTTTCCAAAAGGAATCATATGCTCGTCACCAACGTCTGCAGCGCGGTTGTAGCCTTGGTAATAAAGGTGTTTATGTTCTAAGAACATGACGGGGTCATCACCGTGAATAGCGGTTCTTAATAAACCGGCAGCATCAGCTGAATTTGAAGGATAGGCCACTCGTATGCCAGGCACGTGAGTAAAAAGTGACTCACCTGATTGGGAGTGATAAATCGCTCCACCTTTTAAATAGCCACCAATTGGAACTCTTACGACCATTGGGCATTTGAAATCACCACCAGAGCGGTATCGAAGGGTCGCCATTTCATTTTTAAGTTGCATATAAGCAGTCCAGATATAATCAAAGAATTGGATTTCAACCACGGGCTTAATCCCGCGAATCGCCATCCCAATTGCTCTCCCAATAATATTGGCTTCAGCAAGTGGAGAATTGAAAACTTGTCCGTCTCTTGATTCTCTTTGGACGTTGGCCGTGAGCTTAAAAACGCCGCCTTTTCCTTTGAGTTCAGGATTATTTAAACGTTCTTTTTCAAAAAAATCTGCAACGTCTTCGCCCCACATTCTGAGCATTGGATTTTTTGCAAATTCAGATCTTAAAACTTTATTGATAGAAGCGGCCATCGGTACATCATCTTTTCCCGAAAAGTTTGGAGCTTTATCAAAAGCTGAACCAGTCATATCAACATCGTGAGAATACATATGATCAGCGACAGTCGAAGCTGCTGGCCACTCAGTCGTAATAGCTTTATCCATTGCTACTTTTACTTCTGCAGTGACCTTTTTTAAAACATCTTCACATTCTTTAGCAGTAAGAATTTTAGCTTCAATTAAAAATTTTGGAAAAGAATGAAAAACATCGCGCTCGCCTTCTTCAGCTAATTCCGCTTTAGTTCTGTACATTCCATGGTCATCTGAAAGTGAATGAGAATAAGGACGAGTCACCGTTGCATGAACAAGAGCTGGCTTGCGATTTTTTCTTATAAAATTTGTCGCTTCAGTCATTGTGGCAAAAGATTCTACCGGGCAACACCCATCGCAATTATAGATTTGAAGCCCAGGAAATCCTGCAAGTGTTTTTGAAATCGATCCACCTGGATACTGAACATCAGTCGGAGTTGAAATTGCAAAACCATTGTCTTCCACCATAAAGAGCACTGGCAAACTATTTACACAAGCAGTTGTTAATCCTTCCCAGAATTCACCTTGGGCCATGGTTCCATCACCAGTCGAAACATAAATAATTTCATCGTCGTGATAAAGTCCTTTGGTGTCTACTTTAAATTCTGTTTGCAATTTTTTATACCAAAGTCCCGCTTCGGCCAAACCACATGCTTGAAGAAACTGAGTTCCTGTACAAGACGATTTGTTTACAATATTTAATTTTTTATTTCCCCAATGAGCTGGCATCATACGGCCGTGAGAAGCCGTGTCTCCAACGTTTCCATTGGCCTGGCAAAGCATTTCATAAGGAGTCACTCCAAGACCTAAGCATAAAGCGCGGTCGCGGTAATAACCCAAGAACCAGTCGTGAGTTGGCTTTAACACTCTGGCGGCAGCAGTCAAGATTCCTTCATGCCCAGCACTTGAAATTTGAAAAAAAGCTTTTGATTGCTTCTTCATCGAAATTTCAGCGTCATCAACTTTTCTAGATGTATAAATATTTGAGAGCATCTCAAGCATTTCAACTTTGCCAAGTTTATATTTTTTGGCGAGCTCTATTTTTTTAGTTATTGAATTTTCTTTAGCGGGTGAAGATTTTGATTTAGATGTCTTTTCCAACATGAGTTTCCTTTCTATTTTAATTGAGATTAAAGTCCTTAGACTCTACCTAAGAGCCTCCAAATTGTCTAAATTTGGCAATGAAATTAGCCATAACTCGGCTTGTTAATTGTTCCCATTTAAGAGAAGCTGATCGAGTTCACACTCATTGGCTCCAGCAGACTTTAGAAAACCGCGGACATAGACTGTGTCTGATGTGCCAGGTAAGACGGATGTATAAGTTGATACTCCTGCATTGACTTGAGCCAAGGTACTTGCAGTAGCGTAACTAGTACCTGTTAACCAAGATGTTCCATCAAAATATTTCCAGTTAATTTGGTCTTTTGAAAATTGGTATCTGACGCTACTCGAACAGCCGTTTGTTCCCAAAGTTTCAGTGAGTAAAGAGAGGGACTTAAAGCTCAATGCATTTTGAGTAGAAAAATATTCATCTGTTGTTGGATAACTATAATGGGTCGGTCCTACTGAAACTTGTTTTAACTCTGGTCCGTTAGTGGCCAGTTCAGAGTAAAAAATTGCTTTGTATTGTAGATACCGATTAGCACTGACAGTAAAATTAATTTTTTGAGGAGTATTATAAATATTTCCAAGTGAATCTGTATTATTAATTTCAGATTTAGGTGTTCCTGAAAAAACACCATCTGAACAATCGGCCAGTGCACACGAGCGCTGATCGAAACTTATTTTATTTATTCCTCGACGATAAAGTTGAGCAATTTCAGTAGTTGATAAAGCTCTACTCCAAAGTGCTGATTCATCTAATAAGCCTGTATAATATTCTGTTCCTGCTAATGAGCGCCCAAGGTTAATTGCAGTTCCCATCGGCGTAGCAGTAGCACAAGCTGGACTGATTTCTGGAGTCGTAATATTTCCATCGAGATAAACTCGACAAGTAGTTCCACTTCCAGTGACAACCACATGGTGCCATAAACCATCTGTAACAGTTGTTAAACCTGAAGTATTCACACTTCCATATCGAAATTGTAGTTTTCCTAAAACAACTCCAATAGGACTATTGGCCGCAGAAAATGAGAGGATTCGACTTGTTGTTGCTGCAGATGAAGTTCTAAACCAGGTAGCAAATGAAAATGAATTTGTATTTACATTGGTTGCATAAGGTAATGTTGAAGCTAGGTATGTTGCCGTTCCATCGAAACTTGCCGCATAAGAAAGTTTTCCAGCACTACCTAAAGTTAAACCACCAGAGACTGGTTCTAGTAAACTGGTTGCTCCATTGCGAACAGATGATGATGCTCCAGTTTCATCAAAATGCCATAATCCAACTAGTGAACTAAGTAGAGTTGATGATGCTAATTGAGCATAGTCAGTTGTTAATTCATTATTAAACATTTGGTTTGCAAGTGTTCCACCATTTTGCTGAGCTACTTTTAAAGTCACACCATTTAATGCAGTCAATTCAGTTGAAGTTAATGTCCGGTTAAAAACAATAATATCGTCAATTGATCCATTAAAAAATTCGGCAGCAGTTGTTTCAGTTTTTCCAGCAGCAACTCGAGTTGGCATTACAGTATTAGGCATAAAGGCCGTTACTACAGAAGTTTCAACTACACCATTTACGGATAGACTTGCCGTAGTTCCATCATACGATCCACAAACCAACGACCAAGCTGCGGTACTTGGAGTTGAAGTCCCAACAATATTTGTAAAACTTGTTCCATTACCAATCCAAAATTCAAATTTAGTATTTACATAAAAAGCGTAACCTTTATTTGTATCTCGTGAAGTAAGAAATGATCGATAGACACCATTCACGATAGCAGGCTTAACCCAGCTACAAACAGAAAATTGATTTGTAGGGTTCATGTATGCACTAAAAGGAGTTTGAAAATATTGAGATGTTCCACTAAAGGTAATGGACTTATTTATTTTTCCAGCGACATTATAAGTAGGAGCTCCTGTCGCCGTGAAACTTAAAGAATTATATTTTTCAATTAAAGGCCCCGATGCCTCATCAAGAGATAAAAGTGCGATTGCTGCTGAATCAGGAAGTCCCTTAAATGAAGGAAGGGCTTCTTTATAAGTTAATGAATTCCAAGTCGTCGACTTAAGTCCATCGAATACTGGAGACAAATAATTTTCGGTATACGGAAATGTTACAGTCTCATTTCTTTTCACAACCGTTGTCCCTGCATTCCAACTTAGTGTTGCAGGAAGACCGGCAAAATCTGTTATCGATGCGTGAGTTTGATTAGTTGCTGTTGGAACTAAATACATTACTCCTGCTGCCGTTTTAGCAATAGAAGCTGAACTTAATGCATAAGTATCAGTGTCTCCCACGTCTCCAAGTTTCCATGTTTTTGCTACCGCTGGTCTAACAGTGAGTGCAAAAGTTGAAGCAGCAGTTAGCGCTCCATCATTTACTGTAAACGTTAGATTAGAAACACCAGTTTGCGCCGTTACAGGAGTAATTGTTGCTGTACAATTTGGATAAGTCCCTCCAAAAACGACATTAGCAACAGGAATTAATGATGTATTTGATGAAGTTGTACTCATAACCATTGAGCAATTTAGGGCCCCGTCCACATCATTAATTAAAACATTTACAACCGTCACTTGATTCATAGGAATATATTGAGCAGTAAGAGCTGTGATAGTTGGAGCATCATTTATTGGTGAAATCGTAAGACTTGCCGTTGCAAAATTTGAAGTAAGAGTATTGGCCGTCACCGAATACATGAAACTAGCTGCACCATTATAATTTAATGTTCCAGTAACTCCGACTTTACAAACTCCTGCTGTGCAACTGCAAGCTTGAGTTATAGTTACATTTGACAATGTATTTACAGTACATGTTGTTGCTAAATCATTTTCAACATCCGAATAAGCGAGAGTGATCAATGATTGAACATCTTCATTAAAAGCTGCTGGGGTAATATTAGTAGCAACCGGAGCATCGTCAACAGGGTTAATTGTTAAGTTAGCTATTGCTGAGTTTGATGTAAGTAATAATGATTTAACTGTGTAGCTAAAACTTGCCGCTCCATTGTAATTACTTGTTCCAGTGACACCAACAGTACAAACACCTGCACCATTGCAAGCACATGCTTGTGTTACCGTAACATTTGTAGGGGATGAAATTGTACAAAGTATAGCCTTATCACTTTCTAAATCTGTGTATGAAAGAGTAATTATCGATTGCGTATCTTCGTTAAAAGCAGCTGGTGTGATTGCGATAGCTACTGGCGCATCGTCAACGGGAATGATTGCGAGTGAAGCTGTTGCTGTATTCGACCACAAACTATTAGTTCGAATAGAATAATTAAAACTAGCTGTTCCGAAATAGTTCGCAATCCCTGTAACTTTGACTTTACAATTTCCTAAAATTAAATCGCAAGTACATGCAGTCGAGATAGTCAAATTACTAGGACTTGAAATTAAACAATCACTGGTACCTGCTCTATCACCTTCTATATCGGTATAATTAAGAGTTAAGTATCCACTTTCAAGATCTTCGTACACAAGGTCAACCAAGGTAGCATTTATAACTGAAGGCGCATCGTCGATTGGATTGATAGTAAGATTTGCGGTTGAAGCATTCGAAACAAGTGCACCATACCCAACAGTAAATTTAAAACTTGCAGCTCCATAATAATTAGCAGTCCCGGTAACACCTACAGTACAGACTCCGGCACTACAGCTACAAGCTTGAGTGACACTTACATTTGTTAATGTGTTTAGTGAACAATTTGTAGCTAAGTCGTTTTCTGGATCTGAATATGCCAGAGTAATTACTGACTGAAGATCTTCATTGAAAGCTACAGGAGTAATATTGCTTGTTATTGGGGCATCGTCTACTGAGTTAATAGTTAAAGTGGCAGTCGAAACATTTGAAGTAAGTAATAACGATTTTACAGTATAACTAAAACTCGCACTTCCAAAATAATTACTAGTCCCTGTTACTCCAACTTTACAAACACCAGCTGCATCACATGCACAGGCTTGAGTTACTGTAACATTTACTGGAGCTGTGATTGTGCAAGAAGTAGCTTTATCATTATCAATGTCGGAATATGAAAGCGTTATCAACGATTGAGTGTCTTCGTTAAAAGCTACAGGTGTAATTGCATTACTTACTGGAGCATCATCCGTATTTGTAATTACCAAAGATGCCGTTGCCGTATTTGACCAAACACCATTAGTTCTAATTGAATAATCAAAAGTCGCACTACCATTATAGTTAGCAGCACTCGTAACTTTTAATTTACAGTTCCCAAGAGTTGAATCGCAAGTACAAGCAGTAGAAATTGTAATATTGCTCGGATTTGTAATTGAACAATCAGTAGATCCGGCCTTATCTCCATCAGGATCATTATAATTTAATGTTAAAAATCCACTTTCAATATCTTCATATACTATATCAGTCAAAGCAATGTTTGATACGGTTGGTGGATCAGCAACAGGAGTTATTGTTAATGTTGCAGTTGAAGTCGTCGATGTATTTCCACCAGCAACAACAAAAAATCTAAAACTTGCAGTTCCATTAAAATTAGTTGATCCAGTTATTCCAACAGTACAAACTCCAGAAGAGCAACTACAAGCTTGAGTGACATTGGCATTTGTTACAGTGTTTACTGTACAAGATGTTGCGAGGTTAGAATCTAAGTCAACATAATCAAGTGTGATGATTGATTGAACATCTTCAGCAAAAGAAGCAGGAGTCATATTGCTTGTACTCACTCTATTAAGAGTTCCACCTGCTCCTTTATTAGTTGTAGACGCGGCTCCTTTTGAAGAATCAGAAACACAACCAGACATGAAGACTGATGTGATGATCAAAGTAAATAATAGAGTCGCTGACTTAAGCATTTTCTAACCACTTCTCCGCGCTAAAATTAAGCACATTTAAAGATCGTCTTAAGTTTACCAAGAGGTTAGTTAATTCGACGCACTAAATCCGCTACTTGTATTTTTTCAAGTAGTTAGCAAACTTTAATTTGTGAAAATTATTTAGTTTAGACTGAAGAAATGCCTATAAAAGGTGGTGGGAAGGGCTTAACTGACAAAATCACTTCTTGCAAAAATATCTCTAAAAATCGTTTTGCAAGAAGCGAAAAGTTTATTTTTATAAAATTATCCGCGAGATTTTCGACCTGGAAATCGATGAGCGTGGTTTCCTAAGTAAGTCCCTTTCAATTTTCTAATCGACTCAATTCTTTGTTCCGCAAGTAAATCAGTTGCTCGGTAAACTGGAATATTTTGTTCGTCCGAAGTTTTGAAAATTTTCAATGTTGTATCAAAAATTTTATCAACCATTTTAGTTGATTTTTCTGCAGACCAACCTTCAAATTCAATTGAAACGTTCATTACTCCACCAGCATTAATTAAATAATCAGGAGCGTAGAGAATCCCTCTCTCTTTTAAAATATCACCATGGCGATTTTCTTTTAATTGATTGTTCGCAGCTCCACAAACAATTTTAACTTTTAATTTTTCAATTGTTTGGTCATTAATAGTGGCACCCAAAGCACAAGGCGCATAGATGTCAGCTTTCACATCATAAATTTCATCACCTTTTAAAACTTCTGCATTCGGAACTGATTCAAGAAAACGTTTAATATTTGCTTCGCTAATATCATTCACAAAAACTTTTGCCCCTGCATCGAATAACCATTTACCAAGATGAGTTCCCACTGAACCCGCTCCTTGAATAGCAACAACTTTTCCCTTAAGAGATTTGTCACCAAAGACTTTTACACAAGACGCTTCCATTCCTCTGAAAACTCCGCGCGCTGTCCAAGGTGATGGGTTTCCAGATCCTCCGTGAATTTCGGCCACACCAGTAACGTTTCCAGTTTCCGCAAAAATATATTCCATATCTTCAACGTTAGTGTTTACGTCTTCCGCTGTAATATATCGTCCGTTAAGAGATTCAACAAAACGTCCATATGATCTAAATAATGCTTCTGATTTATCTTTTGTAGGATCTCCGATAATAACTGCTTTACCACCACCCAAGTGAAGACCAGAGATTGAGTTTTTATAAGTCATCCCGCGAGACAGGCGAAGTGCATCTTCAATTGCATCATCGATTGAAGCGTAAGGCCACATTCTCGTTCCACCTAAAGCGGGTCCTAGAGTTGTATTATGGATGGCAATAATAGCTTTAAGGTTGCAAGATGGGTCTGCGAAGAATACAACTTCTTCGTGTCCCATAGAGTATAATTTTTCAAAAGTTAACATTGGCTTCCTCACTTTAAAGTTGGATAATTTTGCATCGTGTTTTACAATTATTTTACAATCGAAAAGATACTATTCGCTGAAGGATAAAATAAATATGCCCACCGTGTTAGTTCGTAGTTCCCTCTCAAATGAAGCTGATCGTCAATTTGATGTATCAGAGGGGAAAATCCTATTTGATGAGCTTGAAAACCTAGGGTTTATCTTGCCACACGGCTGCCTGGCGGGCTCATGTGGTTCGTGTCGAATTATTGTGATTAAAGGTGCTCAGAATTTATCATTACTTGGTGCCGTAGAAACAGACACGGTAGAATCAATTGTTAAAAATTATTGTGAAACTAATCGATCTGACTTAGTGGCCAACAAGTCCATCCGCTTGTCTTGCCGGGCAAAAGTTTTAGGTGATGTGACAATTTCAATTTTAAAATAGTGAGTTCCGTTTTTTTCTACGAATAATCATATTGATTTCATCGGCAGAATCGACGGCCGTATCCCAAGCTGTATAAATTTGTTTTTTGGTATTGGCCCTCAGGTCTCCTGCCACATAAAGTCCTTCAATAGTCGATTTACCTTTAGAATCAGTGACTACGAATCCACGTTCATCAAGATTGGCTCCAAGCATTTTTGCCAATTCATTATAAACAACCATTCCTAAAGCAACAAAAGCAAAATCAGCTTCAGCTTTATGATTTTTGGTTTCAAACATATCTAGCTTTTTATTTTTAGCATCTCCACTAATGCGTTCAATATTTTCTGTAATGATTTTAAAACCGTAGTTATTCATAATTTTTAAGACATCATCATCAAACTGAGGAACTTCTCCATTAGTAAGAATGGTCATCGATGGAGTTAGGTATCGCTCGTAAAGCATTATTCCAACCCAAGCAGCACTGCTTGTGTGTCCGATGATTGCCACTTTTTTATTTAGCACGTGATGGCCATCACAACGCAAGCAATAATCAATCAATTGAGTATTGGCATAAGCAAAGATTGGTTCTATTGAACCATTAATTTTAGGCTGAACATCCATCACCCCTGTACATAAAATTACATAACGAGAATGATACTCATGACCTTTATCATCTGTAAGAGTAAAAATACCTTCTAGTGACTGAGAAATTTTAGTGATACCACGATTTTTATGCCAATGAAATTGGTGAGAAAACTCACTCTGAGTTAACCAATCAAGTGAAATTTTATTGGGCTCTTCGATGCCTTTTTTATAATGTAAATGGGCCGGCATATTTTCAACGGCCGTCACCCAAAAAGCCCGTGAGCGTTTTTTATTTTGAGCTGTTCCGGGAAAAAATAAACACTCGTCATTATTGAGAACTGTGCGAATGGCCGCCATGACTCCAGCAGATCCACCACCGATGACTGCGACATCAACTATTTTCACTTTGAATCCTTTTATTTTTCAGAGTAATCTTTGCTATGAATTTGATTTGTAGCTTCTAGATCACTGAGCTCTACAAGTTCAGCGTGTTGTTTTTTGGAAAAAATATGCTTTTCTCCATCAACATCTTTAATTCGGACTTGCTTGATAACATGCTCTTCTACAACTTCAAGATCAAAAGATAATCCTTCCCAAACTATTATTTGTCCTTGTTCTGGAAAAGTATTACCCAACATATCGAGTAAAAATCCCGAAAGAGATGAGTAATTATCATTGAGAGGAATTTTAATATCGTAATCACTATGAAGTTCTCTAAGCGAAATATCACCATCAACGTCGATACCATCTATCAAATTGGCTTCTTCTAAGTGCTTTTCATTTTCTTCAACGTCATCATGTTCATCATTAATTTCGCCGAAAATTTCTTCAATAATATCTTCGAGGGTAACAATCCCAACGACTGTCCCATTTTCATCTTTCACTAAGGCCAAATGAACTTTTTTTCTATTCATATGATCAAAGACTGATTGAATCTTCATATGTTCGTAGACAAAAAATGGTGGTTTTAATAATTTCTCAATATGAAAATTCGCTTTTTCTTCGTCACTCACAAAAGCTAAGTCTTTCACATGTAGAAAGCCTACGATATTTTCCAACTCTCCATTGCACACTGGATAACGGCTATTACCAGTTTCTCTTGCATAAGCCATCATTTCCAAAAAGTTCATTTTAACTTGAATATAATTGACTCTCATTCGTGAAATCATAATGTCTTTCACTTTGATCATGGGAAATTCTAAAATAGATGAGAGTAAATCAATCTGTTTTGAATCCATGGTTTTTTCTTTTTCTGCCTTACTAATCATGAATTCAATATCGTCTCTAGTCACCATTCGTCCTGTGACTTCAGCATTTTCGCCTAGAATTGTATTGATAAACCACACGATCGATTTAATAGCTGGGTAGAGAAGATAAAATAAAATCTGCAACGAACGAATGGCAAAAACTGAAAATTTTTCTGCGTGATTTCGTCCAATAGTCTTAGGTAAAATTTCACCAAAAATAATGATGATAATTGTCGTGGCCCCAAGGGCAAGGCCTACAATATGACTTCCAGTATAGGCAGTGGTCAAAGAGGTTGTTAATGAACCTGCTAAAATATTTGCGATGCTGTTCCCAACTAAAATCGTTGAAAGCAATTCTGATGGTCTCAAAATCATAAAGGCCATGGCCTTTCCTTTAGGTCCACCTTCTTCAATTAATTGGCGAGCGCGGTCTGCTCCAATCGAAAGTAGGGCAGCTTCAGCTGCAGAGAAAAATGCAGTTGTGACAAAGCAGATAAAAAGAAAGAAAAATTCTAATGAAGTATTACTTAGTTCTAGGGGGGGTTCGATGGATAAATCCTTGTTAATTCAATAGCGCTCAATAAAATGAGTTCAAGCAATAATTTTACACCAAAGAAAAATCCTTGTCCAATCATCAAGTATTTTCAAGCACTTAGGATGTTTAATGTCCTGAAGGTTTTCCTTTGAAGTCATGATCTGAATAAACAATTCGATCATGCATTTCGTGATCATAGCCAGGAATTTCTCTTATGTTCTTCACATCACGAAAGATGGTTTCACATTTATAACAAATGGCAATCATATTGAGTCTTCGAAATAAGAAAAAATCCAAAGCATAAAGAACGATAAAGGTACTTAAATACCATTGCGGCCCCATTCCTTTCCAAAGCATTGCTGTGGAGATCAATGCTGCTATCACAAAAATAATAACTCCAAGCTTTCGATTAAAATCTTTTTGTGAGTAAAAATCTTTACGTGCACAAGCAGGACAATCTTTTAAATTCCCCTCTATATGATTTTGATCAAAGTGAACAACTTGTTCAAGTTGACAAACTTCACACTTCACCGCTCCAGCATCTAGTGAAGGATAAACGTGAATCCCTGATCCACAACCTTTACAGGTAAAATGCACTGTCATCATATATATAACCCAAAATTAAAAAATATATAATTTGAAACTAACTCGCCAACAAAAATAAAAAAGGTCATGGCATACAAAATTCCCGTTGAACTTTGAATTGATCTCATGCTCACAAGTTTCCAATTAAATAAACTCATTCCCAGGATGACTACATAACCAAAAGCCAATCTCATAGTTAAAAGCATCCAATTAAAGGCATATCCAGCACCAAGAGTTGTTTGTTGCTCAAAAAAATCGAAATGTTTATAGGTTGCTATTAAACTCAAAGCTATTTTAGAACCTAAAATGATCCAAAGAAAAATGGCCGATATTTTTAGCGGTTTTTCACTTAGCTTTGGGACAACTAAATACCAATGACCAAGCACCATTGAATAAAGAATAATTCCTAATAAAAGAGCAGATGAAAAAAGAAATATTGCATTCATGAAAATCGGCGAAAACAGAATAATATGAAAACCTAAGGCCACGACAATCACGGTATAAAGAATCCACATAAAAAGAGATTTTTCATCGCGGTGAAAAAGAGTTGTTGCCACTAATGCCACAAGTGAAATCATTTTCAAAGTAAGGGCATAACTTAAAAGTGAGTCATGTGAAATAAAGTTAATAACTAAAGCAATTGCTAAAGAACCAATTGAAACATTTGTTAAAAGCTTGATAAATCCATTACCCGTAAGTTTAGAAGATGCGATCGGAGAAAAAAGTGTAAGGGTCCATGCAACCGAGATAAGAAAAAATTCTGCAATTTCTTTTATATTTGCCATAAAGAGCCAATCATTCCTGCGTTATATTGAGACTGAAGGTATACCGCCAAATCATCAAGAATGACATGGTTAATAGGAGGAATTTTTCCTTGAAAAGGAGCAGATTTATCACCATAAAATATTTCCAACCATTGACCTTTTTCAGGAGGCAATTGGTCGAAATTTGAAAGAAAGACAAATAAACAAAGATTTTTAAGGTCGGTACTGTAATCTTGATATTTAAATAAAATAACTGGGGAAGCACTAGGAATTTCAACTCCCACTTCTTCCAAGACCTCTCGTCTTGCTGCAGTTTCAGGCGTTTCACCAACTTCAATCTTTCCCCCGGGGAATTCTAAAAGTCCATACAGAGGACCGGCTTCTAAGCGCACTTGGACCCAGACTTTAAAGCTTTCGGCGGTAATCTCTTTTAAAAAAATGGCCACAGACACAATGAGGTTTTTTTTCGTCATAATTTTTGATACTAACACGTTCAATGAATAAATTCGATGTGTTTCCCCAAAAATCCCTACTCTTTGCTCCAATGGAAGGCATTACAGATGAGCCTTACCGGATTGCGATACTTAAAACATTTCCAGAATGGGATCAATTTTTTACTGATTTTTTACGAGTTCCCACTGTGGGAAAAATCAGTGAAAAAATGGTTATGGAACACTATGGGCCAAGAATTTACGCCAACGAGTTGTGGAGAAAAAAAAATTCATTCCAAATACTAACCACTCCACGAGCCCAAACATTGATGGTTGTAGAAATTTTAGAATCGATGAAGATTCATCATTTAGATCTCAATCTTGGATGTCCCTCTAAAAAAGTAAACTCTCATTTCGGTGGTGCTTATCTTTTATCAGATCACAAAGCACTTAAAACTGTTTTGCAAACAATCCGAAATAATTTCAACGGAAAATTTAGTGTTAAAATGAGGATTGGTTACCGAGATGACATTAATTTTTCGGATACATTAAAACTTATCCAAGATGAAGGTGTTGAAGCTATTACACTCCATGCACGCACGAGGGATCAACTTTATAAAGGTACTGCAGATTGGAATTATATCGCGAAGGCAGTAGCGGAAGTAAATATTCCTCTAATTGGTAAC
Organism: Bacteriovoracaceae bacterium; assembly: GCA_947377285.1. Lineage (GTDB taxonomy): Bacteria > Bdellovibrionota > Bacteriovoracia > Bacteriovoracales > Bacteriovoracaceae > Bacteriovorax. The sequence continues at coordinate 61,423 of CANCFT010000008.1, read as the reverse complement.
GGTGATATTTGGGTAGTAGAAGATATTGAAAAAATATTTCAAGAAACCAAATGCCACTCTGTTATGTTTGGAAGGAGTGCACTCAAGACTCCATGGCTTGCTAAAATTTATAAAGAGTATTTGGATGAAGATGGACATATCGACGAGACCTACCTTTTATTTGAGAGAAAAAAATACCTCGATCAATATTTTGATGCACTTTTGTTAGAGTACAGAGAAATTGGTTGGGCAGATAATTTAATTTTAAAAAGATTTAAATCTTTTTCACGAAATCTTTTCGATGATTATGAAGATTTTGAAATTATTCGTGGAAATTTTCTGCGTTCGGTATCTCTGGCGGAATTTCAAGATCGACTGGCAGTGTTGAAGTAATTTTTGAAAGACATTTATTTGTTAGTAAATAATGGGTCAATTCAAAACAGACAGACCCTAATAACGTAAACACAGCATTACCACTGCCACCAACAATCATTAAAAACAAAGTAAATAACATTGGTGAAATGGCACGAACGATTGCCGGGCCAAATGGTGTTTTATTAATCTTTATAAAAACTTGGAAATAATAATTTATTCTTACTACCACATTAATAAAAGAAAATTTCTGATTTTTAGTCAGCATTTTATCTTTCAACCCTGGTGTCATTAGAGTGAAATGCCAAACAAAAGACATAGTAAAAAAGAGAGAATTAATAAATTCGGTATTTAATAATGAAAGAATTGACCAGCAAAGAAAAAAACTGAACATTGAAAGACTGTAGTATTGGGCGAGAATTGATAATTTCCCCCAAGCCTTCTTCATTTAAAAACTCCGCCCTTATGCAAAAACATTAATTCAGGAAATTGCATATGTGATGGACTACTAACTACCATTTGAAAAACATGCATAAAGTCAGACATGGACATCATCTGGTCACTTGGCAATTCTTCTTCGACATTATCCCAAATTGGCGTAAGGATGGCCCCTGGCATAAGTGTCGAAAAGCGCACATTTAAATGTTCCCACTCTTCGCGAAGTGAGTCGATCATTCCGTTGAGTGCAAATTTAGATGCACTATAAGCAGACATACTCCCTAAACCTTTTTTGGCAGCAATAGAAGAAATCGTAATAATATGAGTTTGGTCTTCAACTAAAAAATCAATTGCATGTTTTAGAATATGAAAAGCACCTACTACATTTGTAGAGAGATGATCGTTGAATTCTTTAGTGGAGGTTTCTACTAAAGGAGACATTTCAAAAATACCTGCGTTTAAGATAATGATATGAAGAGCGTCTGTATGACCTGCGATAAGTTCATACATTTCTTCAACAGCACCTTCTTCACGAATATCACAAAGAATATCAATAAAGTTTGGATGATCTAATGTTGTCCCACGCCGGCTTACGCCAATTACGCTATAGCCCTCCTCCAAAAGGAATTGGGCCATTTCATATCCAAGGCCCGATGAAGAGCCAGTGACTAATGCGTATTCGCTACTTCGCAATCCCAACAGCCTTTGTTTCTCTTAGAACAGTTATTTTAATTGTTCCAGGGTATGACATTTCTTCTTCGATTTTTTTGGCGATATCGCGAGAAAGTAAAACTGTTTCTTCATCACTGACTCTATCGTTTTCAACGAAGACTCTTACTTCACGTCCACCAGAGATGGCATAAGATTTAGAGACACCTTCAAATGAATTAACGATTTCTTCGATATCTGTTAATCGAGAAACATATGATTCCATCATCGCTTTTCTAGCACCAGGACGCGCTCCAGATAGTGCATCGGCCGCAGCTACTAAGTGAGCTAAAACTGATTCTGGTTTTTCATCGTCATGGTGAGCTCTGATGGCATGGACGATATCTGGAGACTCTCCATATTTTTTAGCAAAGTCTGCGCCGATAACAGCGTGTGAGCCTTCTGCAGAAGCATCAATAACTTTTCCAATATCGTGAAGAAGACCAGCACGACGTGCTTGTTTTACATTGAGCCCAAGTTCTGCGGCCATTGCGCCACAAATAAAGGCTGCTTCAATAGCATGTTGATATTGGTTTTGAGTGTATGAAGTTCTCCACTGAAGTGCTCCAATCAGTTTAAGAATTTCTGGATGGATCCCGTGAACTCCAATTTCCATTTGAGCTTTTTCACCAAGATCTCTTAATTGGCGTTCCATTTCCGCTTTTGATTTATCATGAAATTCTTCAATCTTAGCTGGGTGGATACGTCCATCAGCAATAAGCTTTTGAATAACCATTCTAGCAATTTCTTTTCTCACAACATTGAATGAAGAAATGACAACCACTTCAGGAGTATCATCGATAATTAAATCGACACCACAAATTTGTTCGAAAGCACGGATGTTTCTTCCTTCGCGACCAATCAAGCGACCTTTAACATCATCACTTGGAAGTTCAACTGAACCAATTGTTTTTTCACCGACGTATTCACCCGCAAATCTTTGGATTGCAATTCCCACGATTCTTTTTGATTTTGCTTCTGCTTCTTCTTTTGTTTCTTCTTCAAGGCGTCTAAGGATTTTACCAAAATCAACTCTCGCTTCTTCTTCCATCGCGCGAGTTAATTCGACTTTCGCCTCTTCTTTGGTCATTTGAGCGACTTGAGCTAATTTATCATTGAACTCATTTTGCTTATTTTGCATTCTGCGAGATTCTTCTTCATGAAGTTTTCTGGCCACTTCAAATTCAATTTCTTTATCTTTTAAAACTTTAAGTGCTTTTTCATGCTCTTCATTTTTGCGGTCAAGTGTTGCTTCTTTTTTAGCCACTTCACGTTCTTGATTTTTAACTTCGTTCGTTCTATTGGCGATTTCGCGGTCTAGTTTTTCTTTTTCTTCGCGAGCTATTTCTTTGGCTTCTTGACGAGATTTATATTTTATTTCGTCGGCATATTTTTTAGCCTTTTCAACAATATCGTTTCCTTTCGTTTCTTTTTCTTTAACTTCTTTTTGGACTTGGGCATTTTTAACAAAGTATCCGGCGATAACACCTACTACGGCAAAAAGTACGGCTGCCAAGATTGCGGCTATATTCATATGAGCTCCTTTTAAATTTTCTTATCTATTACTTTTGCAAGTTTGCAATTTATTATTTCTTTTTCAGTCACGATATAATCAAGTTGAATATCGTGCATTTCTGTCGGAATTTCTTTTTCTATTTGCAAAGAAAAACAAATTCCAACTTTCATTCCAAGGTATCGTTCTAAGTACTGATCATAGTGCCCCTTTCCTCTTCCTAAGCGTTCACCAATTCTCGTAAACGAAAGTCCTGGTATCAATATCACTTCCGGATTAACGGTATGTGAAATATCATTAGGGCCTAAAATATTAAAACCAAAATCCTTTTTTATGACTAAATCACTCAGTTGAGACAATTTAAAAATCATATTCAAAGTGCCTACTTCGGTAGTTGGAAAAGCTATAAGTTTTAAAACTTCAGGGCTTATTCCTTGAAACCAAATTGGCTCTTGGTAAATCGGAGCAAAAGCTCCAATAATCAATTTGTCTTGAATAATGTTTTGAGAGCTCAAAAGTATCTGAAGATTCTTTGCAATTAAAGAACTCCATTCAGTGAAAGACTGTTTATCAATTAACGAAAGTATTACTTTCATTTCAGATCGACAAATAGCTTTAGTTTTCACTTGAGCTTTTAGCGAGTTGTTGGAGAGACTTCTTCGATGAACTGAAGTGCATCTACTGCTGTCGTTCGCAGGAGATTAATATTTTCGCGATACTCTTTTTCTAAGGCTAATTTTTCACCAGCAAACTTCAAAGTTAACAATACTGCAACTTGAGATTGGCTTAACTGAGGTGATTGATTAATTATTTTGAGAGCTTCGGATTGAACATACCCGACAATATCACTTGGTCCAATTCCCTCTAGCTTTTCATCTCTTTTTAGCTTGAGTTTTTGGCCTAATACTTCAAAAAGTGCTTCATCGACATTTCTGTCTTCTCTAACATTATTCATTGAATTTAGAGTAATCGATAGAGGAATTTTCGTCAAACAAAATGCCCTGCACTACATAAGAGAAACTTAGAGACCAAGAAGGGCTTTGAGATAATCATCCACTTGAAAAATATCTAAATCTTCAGCTGTTTCCCCTACTCCAATATAAGCTATGGGGAGTTTTAGTTGCTCAACTATTGAAACAGCACTTCCCGCTTTCGATGAACCATCGCACTTTGTAAAAATAAGGCCAGTTAAATCGAGGGCCTTATGGAATTCTTCTGCTTGGCGAAGTGCATTTTGACCTGTAATTGCGTCAATGACTAAAAGAATTTGGTGAGGTGCACTTGGGTCAAGTTTTTTCAAAACGTTTTTACTTTTGACTAACTCATCCATTAAATTTTCTTTTGTATGCAATCGCCCTGCTGTGTCGAGAATGCAGTAATCTGCATTTTGATTGATGGCCGCTTGAAGAGCGTCATATCCAACTCCTGATGGATTGCTTCCTTCCTTCGCCCGGATCATAGTTGCACCAGATCGATCACACCAGACTTGTAATTGATCAACTGCAGCGGCCCTAAAAGTATCGCATGCACCAACGACGACATTGGCCCCTTGTAAGCGAAGTTTTGTCGCAAGTTTTCCAATTGTTGTTGTTTTACCAGCTCCATTGACTCCCACAACCATGATGACTTTAGTGGGCCCTTTTTCATTAGGGTGGAATTGATAAAGACTTTGATCTATTTTTGTTTGAATAGGTTCAATTTTGGCTTTTAAAAAATCAAAAAGAAAAGTTTTAAAAGTCGCTTCTGTTAAGTTTCCTTCTTTCGCTTTTTTATGGACCTCTACCATTAACTCAGCAACAGTTGCAGTTCCAATATCTGCACCATAAAGAAGTTCTTCTAAATTTTCTTCATCAATTGTGCCGAGTCCATTGGAAAAAAGTGTTGAAAGTTTACCCCAAACTTCAACTCTCGAGCGAGTTAGTCCATTTCTTAGGCGGTCAGCAAAACTAACTAAAGGAATAGGAGGAACTGCTAAAGGCAGAGGAGTTGAAATAACTTCATCTTTTTTGATGGAATCATCTAAAATTTTTTCTGTCTTTGTCGTTTTAGACGAACGATAAAAGAAAAAAATGACAAGCGAGAAAAATCCCAAAGAAATCAAAATTAAAACTATATTCACAAAATCCTCAACTGTATTAAAATCAAAAAACTTTGTCCAAGATAAGTCATAATCCTGGATTTTTCAACTTGCAGAGCTCTTAATTGATAAGATAAAGTGAGCTTTATGCATTCAGATATAAACATTCGCAAAAATAAATTAAAAGCACAGTTTGATTTGCTTTGGGCCATAAGAATTTTCTTTCAAAATCAAAATTTTTTAGATGTCATGACTCCTCCGATGGTTAAAAACCCTGGGATGGAAACTCATATACATCCGTTTCAAGTGGCCCATGCGAAGTCAGCAACTTTGACCCCCTGGTATTTGCAGACATCTCCTGAATTTCATATGAAAGAACTTCTTTCTCTTGATTTTCAAGATCTCTATACAATTACTTATTCTTTTCGTGATGAGCCTCTCGCCTCAGTACACAGGCCTCAGTTTTTAATGCTTGAATGGTATAGGAAAAATGCCCACTACACTCAAATTATGAAAGACTGTGAGGATCTATTTCAATTTTCACTCGAACAACTCGAACAAAAAGGAAATTCGATAGACCCAAAAATGAAAAACATACGTTTTGAAAAAGCATCTATTCAAGAACTTTTTCTCGATATGCTCAATATTGATATTCTCGACTTTCTAGATACAAAAGATTTAAAACAGTTAATAGAAAAAAACTTTTTAGATGTTCCACTTCCAAACCAGGGAGAAAAACTTTCTTGGGATGATTATTATTTTCTTTTATTTCTTAATAAGATTGAACCACATTTAATTCATTATCCTTATTTATTACTGTATGAATTCCCTAACCACTTAAGTGCTCTCTCAACACTCAAGAAATCAGACCCGAGAGTCTGTGAGAGATTTGAAATTTATAGTAAAGGGATTGAGTTGTGCAATTGTTTTAACGAACTGACGGATTTAGCAATTCAAAAAGAACGCTTTAGAATTCAGTCCAAAGAAAAATTAGCACTTTACCAATATGAACTTCCCGAACCTCAAGTCCTTTATAGCTCCCTTGAACGAGGTCTTCCAACATCATCTGGAATCGCCTTAGGAGTCGAGAGATTTTTAAAAATTCTTACTGGTGTTGAAAATCCATTTTGGGATTAAACGTTACATCATTGAATTAAAAGCACTATGAATTTTAATAAGTGTTTCAGACTTAATATGCTGAAGAGGTACTTTGCTGGCCCAATTTTTATGATTAAGTGAAACTGTATCTTTTCTCATTTTCCCCGACCATAAAGACGGAAATTTCGACGCTAAATCACTCGACATAACAGCATACCATTTTTCCAAATCTTCTCGATTCTCGCCGTAAGCATCAATGATATCTAGTGCTTTATCGGCGACTAATCGTTTAAGTGAATAAATATTCATTCCTTTTAAACTTTCGTTCGCAATTTTTTTCCCAATATATCTTTCGTAAAAATAGATTGCGAATTCAGCTGCATTTGCTTTAACGGGTTTTTCAACACTTTCCATTTTCCCATAAATCGAATCTAGTACTAATGAATGATAAATTCCTTCACGACTTCCCCCTTGAGAGAGTACATTCATAAATTTTGTCACTTCTTCGTCGTTCGGTTTTGTTTGTCTTGTTACTTCATAAATTTCTTTTATATATGAATATAAATATTTTTCTTCTTGCGCAGAGTTCAGAATAATTTTATCTGGATGTTTATTGTAGACGGCCAACGATTTCGCATCATTTTGTAATTTGGGGAGTGTTGGTAATACAACATTATTTTCACTTTTTTCAACAGGAGCAATTCCTATCAATTTATTCGTCCAAGTTTCACCAAACACTCCCAAAATAGTCGGCCGCATTTTTTCTGTAAATGGAATAACTTTTTGGGACTTTGAATCTTCTGCATGTAGTAAATGAAGTGAAAGTGCCAGAATAAAAATAGAAATTAGTCTCAACGGTATGCTCCTTAAACTTTATTGTTATAGTTTGCACACGTTAGTGATTTTTGAGAAGAAGGAAATTTATGTTGATTGGTTTTGAAAGTTTTTAAGTTGATGCTGAAGTTGATTAATCTTATCAACAGTTAAAGGAAGAATTTTTTCAACTAACTCTGGATTTGTTTGCCATTCATCACTGATTATTTCAATTGCGCCCTGAAGGGCAGACAAGGATGAGTGAATATCGTGAATAAGTACCTGAGTATTTGAATGACTCACTTCGGATTTTTCACGCACGTTCTGACTCCCGAAGTTTTAAATTATCCAAAATTCGATAAAAAGAATTATTGGAAATCTTAAGGTCAGACAATGTCTTTCGGACCTTATCATCATTTGAATCAAGTACAAGTTTTAAAATATTAGTTTCAAGATTTTCAATATAGTTTTTTAATCCTATTTCCTTTATATGATCAAGATCAATTAAGTTTGTTGAAATTATTGGTTTACTAAAAAGGTTTTCTAAATCTATTGCTGTTACAATCCCTTTTTCTCTCGTTTGTAGGATTTCAATAGTTCTTTCTAATTCACGGACATTTCCTGGCCACTTATATGTGTTCATCATTAACTTAGCTTGTGAATCAAAGACAATTAGTCGTTCCCCTTTTTTTATAAAAAACTGAATCAATCTGTTTATATCGTCTTTTCTCTCTCGCAATGACTTAAGTGAAACATTAAAGCCTTCGATTCTAAAAAAGAAATCTGCTCTAAATTCTCCTTTAGAAATTTTCTCTTGTAAATTTTCACATGTAGCAGTTATTAAGCGAAAATTTGAATGGATCATCTTTTCAGAACCAAGCGGATAAAAAGACTTTTCTTCTATGGCCTTAAGTAATTTTTTTTGTATAGATAGAGGGAGTGTAGCGATTTCATCTAAAAACAATATTCCTCCATCCGCCAATTCCAACATTCCTTTTTTTGATTTTTGAGCTCCTGTAAAGGCTCCCTTTTCATAACCAAAAAGTTCTGAATCAATTAAATTTTCAGAAATTTCAGCACAATTCAAATGTATGAATGCTGATTTCTTCCCCAAAACTTTTTGTGAAAGTTGATGAATAAATTTTGCTAAAAATGTTTTACCAGTTCCACTTTCTCCAGAAATTAATACTGGTCTTTGACTCAAGAGTGCTTGATCAATAATTTCTAATTCTTTAATTAAAGAATTGTCATTCGTAAGAAAAATATCTTTGAGTTCCTGAAGTGTTTGGGCCTTATTTGTTGTGGTTAAATGCTTTTTAAAAATTAACTCTAAACTAGACTTCGTAAATGGCTTTGCTAAATAATCATTGCAACCTAATTCATAAGCCTTTTCGATTATAAGGTCGTCCTTGCGTCCGCTAAGAACAACTGAATAGGTTGATTTATCTTTTAAGCATTTTATAATTTCTAATCCTGCAAGTTCATGCTCGAGGTCCAAGTCAACAAAGGCAATATCAAATGTGTGCTTTTCCAGCATAGACTTGGCCACTATGGCCGAAGAGGCTTCGAGGATATCTCCTTTGGTCTCTAGTCTAGACCTAAGACTTAACCTAGAGAGTAAGTCGTCTTCGACGATCAGAATTTTCAATTTTAAAGCTTCCATTGAGGCATCATAATGATAATTCGAACTTGCTGCAATAAGCCCTTGTTTAGCCTATAAAAAGTACTCAGGTGCCACATATTATCGTCACTCTCATACCTGAGTAAAACGCTTAAAATGCAATAACTTTCTGAAATTGTTTTATTTAATTCAAATCCTAAATATTTCTAAAAAATTAACGATAATAGTAGATATGAAAACGTTTAAATTAAACATTCTAACACTACTTTTATTAACGTTAACCTTTCAAGGCTGTATGCCAGATAGTTTAACCAAGTTTAAAAAAGAGACGCCGATTAAAAGTGCAGCGACGACAGCACCAGTTGCTACGGTTACTGATAGTACTGGAGCGACGATTACTGTAGATAAGATTAGCCCTCCCACTTATTTTAGTTATGCTCCAGGAAATGATTTAGTTTTTAATATTAGTGATAGTGCAAAGCAAGGATTCAGTATTACTGGGGACAATGATTTTGCAACTGACACAACAAGAAATAGAATTATTAAACAATGTTTTATTTCTCCAAGTATTCCAAATGGTTTGGGAATAGCTTTTGATCCTGTTACATGTCAAATTGGTGGTTATCCAACTCAAATTTATACTAATCCGACATTCATTGGAACGCTGGGAAAAAATTCATTTACTGTTACAGTAAAATACATCGACAATACTGGAGGCGTTTCACTTTTACCTTCATTACCTATTACAATACAAATTTTAGGTGCACCCAAATTACTTAATTATACGCAAGCACCAAAAGTTCTACTAAAAGTAGCTGGTAATTTAACTACCTTTAGTGATCTAAGTGGTCCACTCATCGCAGACGATAAAAAAGTATCTTCTGATGTTACTAAAAATACTATTAAGGGAACAGTAGAGACCATAGATAAATTTAATTCAGTTCTAGGAGTTAAAAATGTTAGTCACTACGATCTTCAAAATCCTTCTGGAGTAAATTATATTGACTCCAATGGTGACTCTCAACCAGATGGAGCAGGTGAAGCACTTAAAACCAATTATTACTTCAAAGTTGGCTCAGTTCTAGATAGTGATACAAGTTTTTATGTCCCAAGATTAACAATTTCCTCTATATCAAATATATTTCCAACTGTTACATCTGTTCCACTTTCAGTTACAAACTATACAACACTTCAGCCAATCGAAGATGTTGTTAATAACATTAATCCTAATGATATTTCAACGAAGAGAAATTATTTAGAATATTCAATTAGTCCTAAATTGCCAAACGATACGACCGGTGCGGGTCAGTACTTCTTTGATATCGATAAATATTCCGGAAAAATTTTTGGTTGGTCTAAAATTCCATTACCTTTAGTTACATATACAATCACTGCTTCTAATGCAATAAGTTCAGTTGATTCTCAAATGTCATTTCAAGTCATCGAAGCACCGGCTCAGTACTCTTTAACTCACAAGCAACTCTTAACAATAAGTGACTTAGCCTATAGTTATATGAGAGAAGGTGATTTCATTACTAGTCCAATTGTATTCCCAAAAACAACTTCTGTTCAAGCAACGGTTACTAAAATGATTCCCTCAACTCCTAAGCAAATAGAAGTGAGCACAACCGTGGGATCATTTGATTTATCAACTCCATTTGATATCGGTAAAACCTTTAATGCCATTGTCGGAGTTATATTAGCTAAACCTGTTAACTTCAGTGCAGCCATCACAACTAGTTCGGCTGTTTCAATCCCTACGACCGGACAGGTTGTCGGAGACATGCTTTTATTAAATACATCTGGAGTCACTCCAATTAGTCGAGTATATATCACGGCATCTGGGTCATCAGCTATCTCTACTGGAAATACAGTTCTAGCTCCAAGTACCATTTCAGAAATTGATTCTGATTCACTTAAAATGGAAATTGTAAGTCTTAATCCAGGTGGATCTAATGTTATTGGAAACGATGTCGTTAGTTCAGGCGCAAAATCTTCTGGGTATGTGTATGATCAATCAGCAACGGCAGTTTATGTAAGTGATATTTTCCGATCAATTAATCCAAGTGATATTGGTTCACGAAATTTTCAACAAAACGATAATCTCGTTTTCGATGAGCGATCTACAGGTTCAGGTCCAACGGCAGCTATTTCAAATACCGGTGTTGGAAAAATAACATTTGATAGTTATTTTGCCGCTGAAAGAGGTGTCTATTTTGAGCTTCAAATGGCACTTAAGGCTGGAACTGGTGTTACTTACTCAGTAACTCCTGCACTTCCTGAAGGTATTACTTTAGATGCTAGAACGGGAATTCTCTCTGGAATTCCAACTACGAGCTCAACTGTTAATAGTTATGTTTTTACTGCGAAAAACCTTTTAGGTGTCTCAAATTTTAATTTAAAATTAGAAGTTAGAGATTTCTTTTATATTGCTAATGATTCTGCTTCATCTGCCACAACATTTAACCTTCATAAAGTTGGGGATTATCAAAATACAAGAAAATGCCGAATCAATTCTACTGATATAAATAATGGTACTGGTATTCTTGATGTTCGATGTTTTATGGATGGCGAAGAAGAAGATATCCATTTTAATAATTTAAAATTAACTTCAGCGGCAGGGAAAGGAATTTGTGAGTATATCCAAGTTTACCCTTATTCATTCTGGCAATATGCCCCAATCCAAACAGACTCGTTAACTGCAACTTATGCCTATCATACTGGTTGTCTGGCAACTCCAACAGAAGCACCAACTCCAGAGTTATTATGTGCAGGAGATTATGTTTCTGGATCTGGACCTAATTGCGACGAAGGATCGGTTAAAGTTACGACACATACTTGGACTGCTGATGCTACATCTGCATGTACAATCGATACGAAGACCACTTTTACAATGAAATGTGGCGGAAAAATAACGAATTGTCTTCAAGGTCCCGTGAGAGATATTTTATCTGATCCACAAATCGCAGGTGGCAATAGAGCAATCATCTACGCTTCAGCTGAAGGCCAAAAAGTCACATCTGACTTCACTTCTCCGATTTCACATAATGACTTATCTAACTTTCGAATTGCGAACGGTACACTTAATAATAAATGTAGTTCTTCAATAACAGATTCGAATACATTTAGTACTTATGCTGCTTCACAAAGTCCACTTTCTGCTGTCTCAGCTATTCCATTTTCGAGTGGATCAAATCCATACTATCAAATTGCTTGCCTAGATGCCGCAAAAGATATTAAAGCTCGAATCAGAATCACAGTTAGGAATTGGAATAGATCATTTAGAACTAAAGATGAAATTGATAAAGATAATCCAGACAGCACACTTGCACCGGCCAATTATCTTATGAACCCAACAGGAAGTTCATTCGGAAAAAGTTATGTCGACCATTACGATTGGGATAATCAGTATAATATATTAAGTCCAGCTGCAGTTAATACTGGTACATGTACAGCTCCTACATATACGTCTAAATATGCAATGCCTGGCGGCGGAATTTAATTTATTGAAACGACTCGTCCAACCAAATCATAATCTAGCACTTCGGTGATCTCGACACTCACGAGATCACCGACTTCAAGAGTCTGATCCCCTAGATCGTTAATAATAACTTTTCCATCAATATCTGGAGCTTGTCCTTCGTGACGCCCTTGAATTAACAATTCTGTTTCTTCATGCTCGCCTTCAACTAAAACTTGGATCACTTTTCCTAAGTAATGTGAATTTAATTCGCGGACGATTTCTCTTTGGGTTTCAAAGAGACGATCAAATCGCTCTTCAATTATATCTTGCGAAACTTTGGGTTGAAGTTTAAAGGCAGGAGTTCCTTCTTCATCTGAGTAGCGGAAAATTCCTAAATGATTAAAACGAGCTTTTTTAATTCCCTCTAATAAAAGTTCAAAATCTTCTTCAGTTTCACCTGGGAAACCGACAATGATCGATGTTCTTAGAACTACTTCAGGTATTCTCGATCGAATTTTTTCAATTCTCTCATGGATTTTTTCACCAGTAATTTTTCGATTCATTCGCTTTAAAACATTTGTTGAAAAATGTTGAACTGGCATATCTAGGTATTTATTAATTTTACTTGAAGTTGCCATCTTCTCAATAACTTCGTCAGTAAGTTCGTCTGGATAAAAATAAAATAATCTAATCCAATCAATATTTTCAACAGACTCAAGTCCTTCTAAAAGATTAAAGAGTTTGTTATTTTCATCAAGATCTACTCCGTAGTCAGAGAGATCTTGCGAAATTAAGTTGAGCTCTCGCACCCCTGTAGAAGCTAAATTCTTAGCTTCTTGAACAAGAGACTCAACTGATCGTGAACGAAGTTTACCGCGTAGTTTTGGAATAATACAAAATGTGCAATTTCTGTTGCAGCCTTCAGAAATTTTTAACCAGGCCATATAAAACGGCGAAGTATTTAAACGCGGATCATATTCTGTGTGAATAAATTTTGGGATTTCAACAAAAGATTTTTGACTTAATTTTCCGTCTTCAAGCGCTTTAAGTAAAAGTGTAATTTTATTATATTCACCAGTGCCTATAATTAAATCGGCTTCTGGAATTTCTGCTTCTAGAGCTTCCGCGTATCTTTGGGCCATACAACCCGAAATAACCAGAGCTTTACATTGACCATTTTCTGGATTTTTAAAATCGGCCATTTCTAATATTGTTTCAACTGATTCTTTTTTTGAAGCTTCAATGAATGAACAAGTGTTTACTATGATTACTTCTGCCAAGTTGGGTTCAGAGGCAATTGAATATCCGTCTAAGCCTAAATAACCTAACATGACTTGTGAGTCTACGAGGTTTTTTGAACAACCGAGTGAAGTAAAAAACACGGTTTTTTCTGTAAACATTTTTGATGCTAATTCCATTCTTATAACCTTTGGCTACCTTTAAATACTGCTAAATAACTCAATTGAATTACCATCTAATTAGTATAAAATCGATGAATAATCAAAGCTCTTGGTGGTAATGTGAAAAATATTCTAGTTCTAAGCCTATTTATGGTCTTTTTTCTTACCGGTTGTTCAACCATCCCCACTAAGACGTTGTCTTTGCCTTCGGCCAATCGCTTAGAAGTATTAAAAAATTCCCTTATTTCAAATACTCTTCAACCACAAAAACTTAGTTCCTCCGAAGCGGTTGTCTTAAATTACCTAAGTGCCTTAAAAGTTGAAGGAGAGGGAAAGTTACTAGTGGCCTGTGACTATTTTCGTGATCTATCTGAAAATAAAAGCCTACCCATAAAAGAGGTGGCACTTTTACATGTATTAAACGACTGTGATTTGTCTAATCGAGAGCTCAAAAAGCTCTGGAAAAAAACAAAAATCTCAAAGTATTTAAAAGAAGCGTATATAGAACAATCCCTTAATCTCTCAATTCAAAAAAAATTACTGCCTTTTGAAGCCCAATTTTCATATGAACTAATAGTTTTTAAAAATACACAAGCTGAAAAAATATCGCTTTTGAAACGGGCCATTGCAATCACTCAAGAATTAAATGATGAAGAAACGACAGTTCTCTATCAAAACAAACTTAAAGAAATTTCTCCACTTTATAATTCCGAAATAAATGCTCAAAACATTTACAGTGTCGCTCGTGATTTTGAAGTGAATCGAAATTTTGAAAAGGCCCGTTTACTCTATGAACAAATTATAAATGGTGAGTTTACGATTGAAGAAGTTGTTAAAGCGTACAACAGTTATCGGTTATCCTTTAAGGTTGAACGAAATTTGAAAATGTTTTTATTAAAAACTTCTGAAATGGAAAACTTTCTAAAAAATAAATTAGCCAACAACACTGGAGATTTAAAAACACAAGACATTTGGGTTGATTCAAAAATTAACTTAATAAGAGCTATTTGGACTGATCATCAAAATGAAGTGGCAATGGTTTTACTTAAGGATTTAATTTCAACAGATCTTGGTAGTACAAATCAAAAAGCTAATATGCAATTTATTTTTGGCTCATTATTAATGGAAAAAAAAGAAAACATAAAGGCAAAGTTGCATTTTGAAAAAGCTAGTCATTATGAAATATCTGATTTGGCCCTTAGTGAGAACTGCCAATGGGCCGTTGTTTGGAATAATTATTTATTAAAGCGCAACAGAGATGTCGTCAAATATGTTGATGAATTTGTTAGTCGGTCAACTAATTCAAACTTTGTATCAAAACTTAATTACTGGAAGGCAAAATCTTTACAACGACTAAAACATTTTCATAATGCTAATGAAATATTTAAAACTATCAACGAATCAGATCCTTTTGGATATTATGGAATTATTTCAAGTATAGATTTAAAAATACCATTAACACGGATTCCTTCAGACACTGTTACCTACAACAGAGGAATTGATAACAACATGGATTGGTTAATTGCTTTGAATGAAAAGGTGTATTCCTTAAAATATTTAAAAGATATTAACTCAACATTTAAAACTTTTAAAGCTCGTGAAAATGCGATGCCTCTCTATTTTGCAACTAATTGGTACCAAGGTGGAATGAGACAAGTCACTAATCTAAATTTAAACACAAGAAACAAAGTTACCGAAAAATATATAAGTGTAATTTATCCAACTCCATATTTAGATTTAATAGAAAAGTTTTCAATTAAATACGGAATTCCCAGTGAGCTTATATTGGCCATTACTCGTCAAGAGTCTGCTTTTGTTACTTCAGAGAGATCTTGGGCAGATGCATTTGGCTTAATGCAATTGATACCAGAAAAAGCTGCAGAACTTTCTAGTAAATACAAAATCCCTTACAAGAACTATATTGATCTTTACAACCCTGAAACAAATATTGAGCTTGGTGCAGCCTTATTAAAAAACCTATCCGAGAAGTTTGATTTTAAGTTTGCGCAAACTGTAGCTTCTTACAATGCAAGTACAGCGGCGATTCATACCTGGGAAAAAGAGCGGTTTAATGGGGATTATTTCGAATTTATTGAAATGATTCCGTATGAAGAAACTAGGAATTATATAAAACTAGTTTTTAGAAATTATATTACTTATAAAAGAATTTCTTCAAAAAAATCTTTTACCATTGGAAAAGATTTTTTTGAAGTGCCTTTTAATTAGTTTTTCTTGTTTTTGGAGGAGCAATAAAATTAAATTTTTGCTCGTCAGATCCTGGATCAACTTTTAAATTCGTTAGTCGTAAGGTGGATTTTTTACCGTCTGGAAAAAGTAAATCTATCTTTTTTAATTCTGAAAATTCCTTATCTTTGAGTGAATTAAAAGTAAGTACAGCTTCTTTGATGCCAAAGTCTTTGGCGACTTTGCCTTTAAAACTTAAAACATGGATTCCATCACCCGCATTTTTTACATCATATAAGGTGTTAGTCGATAGCCCATTCTTTAGTGAGTCAAAAAATTTGATAAATACACTATTACCATCTTTGGCAGATGTTTCTGTAACTTCACCTTCTTCACCTTGAATAAATGGAGCTCTATAATACCAAGACTTCACTCCATTGCTTACAAAAATTACCTGGCTAGGAGTAGAGGTTTCAAATCGAATATTCCCAGGGTATTTATAATCAATTGTACCTTCGCCTTTTTTTGTATTTCCTTTTAGAATACTAATATACTCTTGCTCAAATTTAGCCGAAAAACCAGTCGGAAGAAATTCTGCCCTTGCCAATTGAGTGGTTAATAAAACGCAAATAAAATAAATTAGCTTCATAAGAGAATCCTCCAATTTCAAAACATTAAACTATCATGCATCAATAGTTTCAAAAGCTCAATTTCCAAAATATAATGAAATTGATTCAATGCCAATTTTGGTAGAAATTGATTAAATTCAGAAAATTAGTTTCTAAAGTTGACTAAAAGACAAAGTCGTTACTATTGTTGAATATATATATTACAAAATTTAGTAATGCATGTTCACCATTGAAATTACTTTTAAAAATATTTTAGCCCCCTCCCAAATGCGTTGCTTAACTTGGGAATTATATAACCATGAAGCTGCATTTGTTTGGTTTAAATTATTAAATCAGGAATTGAAAAAAAATAGTTCCTTTCAAACCCGTTTTTCCGGCTTTGTTTTGAGCTCAAAAAATACAGTAACTTTATTAAGTCGATTAAATCATTGTATTGATACTATAAACTTAGATGGCAGATATCATATCAATGAAGTTGCTTCTGAGTTCTCACAAGAATTTTCTAATAGAATTCAACATCACTTTGAAATACTTAATTCAAAGCGATACAGCATTAAGACTTGGACATTTACCTGTTGCTAAACTCCTCCCCCCAATTGAAAGTCATTTTAAGAGTTTAAAGATCAACTCGCAAATTATTCCGAAGTCAGTTGTATTAAAACTTTCAGCGATAAGATTTTATTAAATGAACTTAAAATTCAACATTAAAAAAATTCTTTATGTTTTCATTTTAATTTTAAATACAAAATCACTCAAGTTTCCTTTCGTTGACTAGTTCACTTGTTGCTCATAAAATTTATTCATGGATTTAATATATAAATATTTTATTGGAGTCGATGGTGGCGGTAGCGGTACTCGAGTTATCATTGCTGGATCAAACATGCAACCACTTGCTAGTGCAGAAGGTGCTCCATCAGCTTTGGGTCAAGGAATTGAAAAAGCATGGCGCTCAATTCTAGATACGATTGCTTTAGCATTTGCAAATGGAAAAATTCCTGCTCCGATGCTTTCAGAATGCGCTATAGGACTAGGACTATCAGGGGCAAATAATATTATTTGGAAAAATGAATTTTATTTTCGCAATCCTGGATTTAAAAAAATAATAATAGATACAGATGGATTCACTACCCTTTTGGGTGCACATGGTGGTCAGCCTGGTGTAATCGTTGCCGTTGGTACTGGAAGTATTGGAATGGTTTTAAAACGTACGATGATACGAGAAAATGTTTCAGGATGGGGGTTTCCATCTGGTGATGAATCTAGTGGGGCATGGCTGGGAATTAAAGCTTGCTCACTTACTCAAAAAGCCATTGATGGAAGAAAAAAACATACACCCTTGAGTTTAGATGTTCTAAAATTTTGTGGAAAAACATCCGAAGCATTTTTAACCTGGCTAGGAAATGCCAAACAAAATGAATTCTCTCAATTGGCCCCTCTGGTTTTTACTAATGCTAAAAGCGATATTGAAGCATCAAATTTACTGTTTGAAGCCGGTCTTGAAATCGCTCAAATGGTTAAAACACTTGATCAAGATAATAATCTTCCCATTTCAATTTGTGGCCGGCTTGGTGAAGCCCTTATTCCTTTTTTACCAGAAGATTTAAGAGTCAGAAACCAAAAAGCAAATGGTGATTCTACACATGGGGCACTTCATATGGTTTACAACTCAACTCTTAACCCTAATCAATTAAAATGAATAAAAAATTACATGGAAATGTATTAATTGATAATTCTTTTATCGAAGCTGAAATTGAATTTGATCAAAAAATTCAATTGATTCGTAAAATTGGTCCAGCTAATTCTAAACTTAAAAGAATAATCCCTGGATTCATTGATTTACATATTCATGGTGGTGGTGGATCAGACTTTATGGAGGGACTGAAGTCTTCTTCAAACATCGCAAAAACACACGCCCGTTTTGGTACAACTAGTTTTTTAGCCACTACGATGACTTCTCCATTTAATCAACTACATCATGCCTTTTTGGGTATACAAGATACATATATTAAGCGTGAAAAAAACGAAGCACGATTACTAGGAGTTCATCTCGAAGGGCCATTTATCAGCACTGACAAACTTGGTGCTCAACCTGACTATGTAAGAAAAGCGACATTGGAAGAAATATTAAAACTTCATCAAATTGTACCTATTAAAACAATTACTATTGCTCCAGAAGTTTTTAATCATATGGATCTAATTAAAGATTTGACTGCAATGAATATCGTCGTGCAAGTTGGCCATACTAATGGAAGTTATGAAGAAGGTATAAAGGCCATTAACTTTGGAGCAAAAAGTTTCACCCACCTCTTCAATGCAATGTCTCCTTTTCATCATAGACAACCAGGCATGGTTGGAGCTGCACTAGCTTGCGCAGAACATGCTGAGCTTATTCCCGATCTTTTACATGTTCATCCAGGTGCAATTAAAGTTGCACTTCGTTCAATTCCTAATTTATATTTTGTCACAGATGCAACTGCCGCGACTGGAATGCCCGACGGTGAATATAAGCTTGGGCTTCAACAAGTCCATAAATGTCTTGGCGGAGTAAGACTTAAAGATGGTACATTGGCAGGAAGTGCATTAACAATGGACCAAGCTCTCCGAAATTTAGTTAGTTTAGGTATGTCTGTTGAGGAAGCAAGTAAGCGCCTTTCACAAATACCTGCTGAATTAATCGGTATTACAGACCGTGGTATAATAAAAGAAAATTTTTATTCTGACTTACTCATTCTCGATGAAGACCTAAGTCTAAAAGAAATATACATTGAAGGAGATACTTTATGATATCACTCATGCGATCAGAGGCATTAGAGTCTCCTGTCGTTGTTGAAAATCAATATAGCGAAAATCAACAAATCCTAGATGAAGTAGCACAATATTTAATACAAAAAAATCCCTATTCTTCAGTTAGTATCGCCAGAGGAAGCTCAGATCATGCTGCTCAATTTTTTAATTTTTTAATGACTGCTAAATTAGGAAAACTTACAACGTCGCTTTCAATGTCTACATTAACACTTTATCAAAGCACAATTGATGTTAGTCGATCTATTGGAGTTGCCATTTCTCAATCCGGACAGAGTCCTGATATTATCAAACCAATTGATTATATGAGATCACAAAATGCTCCAACTTTTGCGCTAGTCAATGATATCAACTCTCCACTCGCCAAATCAGCTGAATGGGTCATTCCCTTACTTGCTGGTCCAGAAAAAGCAGTGGCCTCTACTAAAAGTTTCATTGCTTCTCTTGCAGCAAGTGCTGGTCTTATTGCCGCTTGGAAAAATGATTTTGAACTAACTCGAGGCTTACATCATCTACCTGATGATTTAGTTAAGGCTCAACAATTAGATTGGACTTCTCCAATCGAAGAACTTAAAAAAGCCAAACGAATTATGATTGTTGGACGAGGATATGGACTCTCTCTTGCTCTTGAAGCGGCCTTAAAATTAAAAGAAACTTGTGGAATCCAGGCTGAGGCTTTTAGTGCGGCCGAAATTAAGCACGGCCCACAAGCATTAATTGAATCAGGTTATCCTTTATTAATTTTTGCAAATCGTGGTCCTGCACTTCATAGTATGCTTGACCTTGCCGCCGATATGAAAGACAGAGGGGCCAATGTTATCTTAGCGGCTCCGGGATTTGTTAAAGAAAAACAATTAGAAATTCAATCTTCTCATGCAGAAGAATTAGATATCATAACTGCAATTCAATCTTTTTATTTAATGGCCGAGGAACTTTCTAGAAGTTTAGGCTTAAATCCAGACAATCAAAAAAATCTTTCTAAAATTACAAAAACAAATTAAGAAATTACTTCGATGGAATGATGATCTTTTTTAATGCATCGAGGGTTTGTGCGTATGTCGATTTTGTATAAATCTCTGAGAGATCATCGAGTATTGCGCTTAGTTGGGAGTTCGTTGGGGTGCCCGGAATTTCTAAAAAATATGTTACAAAGTCTTCTACAACAATAAACATCATTGCAAGTGGCGAAATAGAAATACTTCGCCCTTCGCTAAATCCTTTTCCATTCTTTGATCCGTGATGTTCCCTAATAATGGCCCCAACATCAAATGGAGCACTAGAAAATTTTTCCAAAATTTCTGCCGACAAATTGGCATGATTTAATACAAGTTGTGTTTCTTCGCTAGATAACATTCCTTTTCTTACGTCCAAGTCAGAGTGTATTTTTAGTAATTTTTCATCTTTAAGTGAAATATCGTGAAAATATGCCAAGTAAGTGATTTTGTCTTTAATCGCATCTGAGTTCCAACTAAATTGTGCCACGATGGTATGTAAGATTAGGCAACTTAGATAGGAATGGGAATAAGCATAAGATAGCTTATTTGCATTTAATTGTGCCAAAAATGATCCCAGTGCTTTTTCATCCTTGAGAGACGTTTGCATTGACTTGATACTTTCGTCTACTAATTCCATCGTAAAAGAATCAATTTCCATTGCACTAACTCTATCCAAGTTTATCTCGTAAGATTCAGAATTTAATTGAATTCTGTCTTCTGTTTTAAGAGTCGCGTCTTCTAGTTTGAGAGATAATTGAACTGTTACATAATTTACAAAATCAGAATAATGATCTTTGGAAATATAAAATTCTTTTAATCCAGTTTTTATATATCTTACAATATCGTCACGTTCAAATTGATCAGTTGAATGTAAGCGTTTTAAATACTGAAAATCATTTTCACCTTTTTTAACTTTTATATAAACATCGCAGCCCATACTCGTCGAAGTAATATTTAAAAAATAATTGATATCGACAGCAACAAATTTTTCAACTTCGGTGGAGATTTTTTGAATATTAGTCCCAAGAAGGACTCCTGCTGAATTGATAATTTTTTGCCAGTCTTGAGCTGAATCTATGTTTACAAAATTTTTACATCCAGCTGCCTCTTTTCCAAATACTAAGATTGGAATATTCATACTATTTGCAACTAGGTATTTACTTAAGTTTTGTGCAATCGTGTCTGCGCCAATTGAATCTCTGGTAATAATAAGTCTTAGCTCTCCCAATAACTCAATCAATGAAATGGCATCAGCAGTTGAATCTTTCAATAAAACATCACTACCAAGAGTTTTGGTAATATTTAAGCGCAGTATTGAACTTAGGGATTGGTCATTTTCAATTAATAAAATCTGAGTCACAAATTTCCTCTAATTTCTTTATATAAATCATATTTTACAATATGTCGGCTTTATATACAAACCCCTTGAATTTTAATTGAAATTTGGATTTTAACAACCCGACAAATTTGATCAGACTATTGCTTTACTAGGTTAGAATAAATACCAAAGTAAAAGAGTCGTCGTGTATTGTATGAAGAAAGAAATACTTGGTTTCTTTGGATAGATAAATAGGCATTATCGCTAAAATAACGATTAAGCCTGCCTGCGACTTCAGGATTTGCTTTAAAAATTAATTTTTCTCCTACCTTTTGAAATTGGGAAATAGGAAGTAGTAGTTGGCAATTTCCGAAAATATCATCTAATTGATTTTTTAATCCAACACAATTTAGCTTCAATTCATTTTCGTTGATAATTTTTCGATAATCATTACCTTTAATTATTTTCCACAACTCACCGGCCTCAAAAGGTGGAACCAATTGGTCATCGTTAATCTGAATTGAAAGATATGAACCATTTAAAACAAGTTCTGCTGTGAAATTAGATTGGGCAAAAGTTGTAGTTGATAACAAAACTAGAATTAAAAAAACCACTGTTTTATACATTTGAAGACCCCACAAAAAAGGCTCCCGAAGGAGCCTGAAAGTTTTAATGTAATTGAACTGAAACGGCCTTGGAAACTCCTGGCTCTTGCATCGTTACACCATAAAGAGTGTCATTTAACTCCATAGTCTTCTTATTGTGAGTGATAAGAATGAACTGTGAATCTGAACTCATTTCTCTTAAAAGTTCGTTAAATCGACCAACGTTGGCATCATCCAATGGTGCATCGACCTCATCAAGTAAACAAAATGGCGAAGGCTTAACAAGGAAAATAGAAAAAATTAAACTGACTGCAGTCATGGCTTTTTCACCACCTGACATCAAGTTAATATTCTGCATTTTCTTTCCTGGAGGCTGAGCGATAATATCGATTCCACATTCAGCATCATTTATATCTCCAACTATTCTTAGATCAGCACTTCCTCCACCAAAAATAATTGGAAATACTTTCTGGAAGCGTACATTAACTTCTTCGTAAGCAGCTTGGAAGCGAGCTTTAGATTTTTCATCAATATGGGCAATGGCTTTTTGTAAATCTTCCAGCGAACTTTTTAGTTCAACTTCTTGAACTTTTAAAAAGTCTGCACGCAATTTTTGACGATCGTAATCTTCAATCGCCTGCCAATTAATATCACCAAGGCGACTGAATTCAAGTCTGTAGTTTTTAAGTTTATCACTGCATTCTTTTAAATCTTGTCCATAACGACGGACAAATTCAAAATTTACTTTTTCTATTTCTTTTAAACCCTCTTCCGACTCCATCCAATACATTGATTGAACATCTTTCAAGTCTTGAAGATCTGATTGAGTGTAATTTAAGAAGCGTCCTAAATTTTCACGTAAATCAATTTGGTATTTTTCAAAAATATTACGAGTATTTTGTTCTTCCTCAATTGTGTATTGAGATAACTTCACCTCAAACTCTGCAATTTCTCTTTGATTTTTATTTACTGTCGCAGTTATAGTTTTAACTTCGTCTTCTCGGTCTTTCATAGAGAGAAGCAATTGACCTAAACTATCTTTTAAAAGATTTAGAACATCTTCTTTATCACTTAAAACAAGAGACTTCTCTTTGTTTGAAGCTTCTAATTCTTCAAGCTCAATAATAATTTGATCAATTTCAGTATTGTAGTTGGCCACTAATCCAATATTAGATTCAAGACGTTGATTTAAGCGTTCAATTTGTCCGTTTAAATCTTCTATTTGAGAATTTAAACTTTTCAGTGTTGCTTCAAATGAACGTGCTTCAACTTGCTTTTGTAAAAGTTCAGATCTTTCGTCTTCGTAAGTTGATCTTTGAATTTCAACTTCTTCTTGTAACTCTTCAAAGCGAGAAGACTTGTCTGCCAGCAGGGTATTGAGTTCGTCTTTTTTGCGAGACAGAGTTTCTTCAGATTCGATCATGTCTAATCGAGACTTAGATATTTCTTGTTTTCTATTTTTTAAAATTTCAAGCCGAGTAAAACCAGATTCGAAATTTGATAATTTTGCATCTAATGCTGATTTCTTAGATGAGAAGATGGCACGAGCTTCAGCTACTTGGTCACGAAGAATATCAAATTCCGATTTTTTCAATTCTAGCGATTGGCGATCAAGGGAAGATTTTATTTCTAAACCTTGAACTTCTAATTGAAGATTCGTTGTTGTTACTTTTAATTCTTCAATTAAATTATTACGTGCTACAAACCCTTGAGCTTCTTCAGTTGTTGCTTGAATCGAGATAAGTTTAGCGCCATCAAGATTTGCTATTTTTCGATTACCTTGAATGTTTGCCACGGCCTTAAATCGAATATCAGCTGATACCGACGACATCACTTCACTATCAAGAGAATTCGTAATGAAATATCCATCTAAAAAAGAAGCCATTTTAATCTTTAGTGATGAATCCATTTCAAGAACATCGCTTAAAGATAGTAAATCATCTCCAAAAGATAATTTTAAACGTGCGATTGTTTCAGTTGAAAGCTTTTCTGAATTAACCATTTTCAAGTAATCTAGATTTTTTTCATTCTTCTCAATCCATGAAAATAAATCATTATCACTATCAGCTGTCGCGACAAGCGTTTCTAAAAACTCTGCCAATAATAACTGTACAGCTTTAGCATATTTTTCATCACACTTAATTAGAGTTCCTAAGAGTGAGAAGCCTTCTTCATTTTCTTTTAAAAAAGCTGAAATTCCTTCTTTTTTACCTTCAAGTGATTTATTGACTTCGATTAATGACTGAAGCTTTGAATCTGCTTGAATAAGTGTTTTTGACTTAGCTGCAAAATCTTGTTCAATTTGTTTAACTTGAATACTCGATTCATCTATAAAGGCCCGTAAGACCATTTCTTTTTCTTTAAGTTCAACTGAATTTTTTTCAGCAGCTGCTACGGCATCTCGCTCGCTAACAATTTGTGTATTAACTCCAGAGTATTGAGCCTCTAGTGCTTCAATTTCTTTGGTTAAATCTTGCAATTGTGCTGCATATTCTTCAAGGCGAGAAGTATTTCTGAATATGTCTTGATCTAACTTATTAAAAATTTCTTTTTCTTTTTCTATTTCATCTTTTAAATCATTGAAGCTTTCTACTTTAAAATCTAATTCTTCTTTTAGGTGCTCAACTCTTTCTTCTAATAAAGCAAAGTCATTATCTTCTTCACTTTTTTTCTCCCAAGAATCTAGTTCATTTTGGAGAACTTCTAATTTCTGAAGACGTCCTGTGAGTTCAAGATTAACAGATTCTATTTCAGCTTCTCTTGTTTCAATTAACTTTTCTTTTTCTGATTGAGTTTTACATAAGTAAACGAGGCGCTCTTCACTGGCAGCAAGCTCTTTAGAAATACTATTAAATTCTTTTTGAAGTTCTTCAATTTGAGATGTTTCTTCATCTTTTCTAAAGCGCTCTTCTTCTAACCCAATCTCAATCACACTTTTGCGAGCGAATAAATTGTCATTTTCATCAGAGCGACTATCAACGATCTCTTTGCCTTCTTTGAAATTTTTAAGTAGTTCAAATTCTTTATGGGCATGAACAACTAAATCGTAGCGCTGAACCTTTTCTTTTAAATCACGAGCTCGTTCTGCTTTTTCAGCTTGCTTCTCAAGCGCTTTTAAATTTTTTTCAATTTCTTGTTGAAGGTCATTTAATCGAGCAAGGTTTTGTTCAGTCTGCTCTATTTTTTTTAGTGATTCTTTTTTTCTGACTTTAAATTTTGTAATCCCTGCTACATCTTCAATCATTGTTCGGCGCTCTTCTGGTTTCGCCTGAACTAAACGGTTGATCTCTCCTTGAGCAATAATTGAATACGATTTAGCTCCAGCTCCGGTATCCATAAAAACTTCTTGAATATCGCGAAGACGACAAGGAACATCGTTAATTCGGTATTCAGTTTCACCATTTCTATAAAGTTTTCGAGTTAATTGAATTTCACTCGGAGAACTAACTTGGTGACCTATGTGAATATGTTTTCCTTCATCGTTTTCAAGTACTAAAGAAACTTCTGCGAAAGCTGCAGGAGTATATTTAGTTGAACCCGCAAAAATAAGATCTTTCATGGTTGCACCACGTAAGTGCTTAGCAGATTGCTCTCCCATTACCCAAAAAAGGGCATCAACGACATTGGATTTACCACAGCCGTTTGGGCCTACGATACCAGTGATTCCTTCATCGAAATGAATAATCGTGCGATCTTTGAAAGATTTAAAACCTTGGAGAATAAGTCTTTTTAACTTCACAAGCGCGTCCTTTGCTGTGTGTTGTTTATATTGTGTGTGCCTCTATAAAAGAGACATAAATGTGTCATAAAAAATGCACTCAGTACACTGCAAAAGTGATGAGTTAAGAGAATGTAAGAGTAGGGTTTTGCCTGTGAAAACCCTTAAATTACCGAAATTGGAATAAGTTTTTTATGAAACGGTTACACCTGAAAAATGAACCCATGGAAATTTTGCATCTCCAAAGTTGATTGATTCTTTGGATACTGCTCCAATATTTTGAATGAGCTGAGAGTAATTCCCAGAGATCATGACTTCCGAAACTGGAAAAACAATTTCTCCGTTTTCAATATAATATGAATTTTTCGCAACTCCGGAAAAATCTCCATTATCGGCCGGATGTCCACCTGAAAATCGGGCCACTAATAAACCTTTTTTTATGGATTTTACCATTTTCAAAAATTCTATTTCACCGGTATCTATCACCAAGTGAGTCCCCGATGAAACGCTCCGTTTTTCTTTTAATTTGCGAGCACCAAAATCACTCAAAAGATAGTTTTTCAATATTCCGTTCTCAAAATACACTTCATCTTTTACTAAAAACCCTTCACTATTCCAAAAAAGTTTATTGGCAAATTCACTAGAGTTAGGATTTGATCTAACTGTTAATAAGCTTGATGCTACTTTTTCATTTAATTTATTTTGTAAAAAACTTTGTTTTCGTAAAAGATGTCCTGTTTCAATATAACTTAAAATAGAATTCATAAAGTCCCCAATGCATGCCGGGGTAATAATTATGTCTCCAGTAAATTTATTCGGAATTTTTCGAACATTAATTTGTTCACTCGATTGCTGTATTAATTCACGAAGTCCTGAAGTTTCCATCAGGGGACGATTATCTTTATTTTTAATAAAATAACTATAGTTAAAGGAAGAACTCTTTTTTCCCTCTTTTGTTGTAAACATAACAAATCCTTCATAATTTGTTTGCAAAGATGTTAATAAGCTCCCGGAAGAACTTAACATTACATTTTGTTCTTTATTAAACTTTAAAACTGACGATTCAATTATTGTATTGGGAAATAATCGATTTGATTCTTCTAAAAATTGAGAAAGAAGTGAGTTCATCCAATCTGAATCTTGCTCTTCGATATTATTGTGAAAATAATGTTGACCTTGATTTTCAGCAATAATATTGGCTTCATCGGCAATCGAAGCTTGGGCCGTTTCAATGGCTTTATCTGTCAGCGTTTCGATTGAACTTTCATTAAATTGATTATTAAAACTAGATCCTATTTTAAGATCGATAAAAACTTTAGCGGATAATCCTTGATCAAATGTCGAACGGATTAAATTAACTTTATTAGCTTCAATATTAAATTCACAGGATTCTTTATTGCTGACGTTAACGAGAGACTGGTGAGATCCTTTTTTGGTTAAATGGCCGAGTGTTTTATTGCCAATTTCAATTAAATTTTGCATTACACACCTCCAATATTCATCTGGCATTTTATAGCAGGACCGCCCATTCCAACATGCATCATCTGTTTTTTTCCACAGTGACCGAGCCCATTCCAAGTCATATCATTTGAAACCATCGTTACAGATTTAAGCATTTCAAAAGCTACTCCAGAAATTGTTGTATCTAAAATAGCGCGTCCCAATTTTCCATTTTTAATTTCATAACCAGAGCGAACACCAAACATAAATTCACCAGTTGAATCTGCTTGGCCGTTACTTGGATCAATTAAATAATAACCATCTTTTACCGAAGAAATCATTTCTTCCAGGTGATGCTCCCCAGGTAAAACAGCTGTATTTCTCATTCTTATTAAGGGTTCGTCACTAAAACCCCATGCTCTTGCATGTCCCGTTGGAATAACTCCAAACTCTGCCGCTGATTCTTTATTATGCATAAAAGATTTTAAAACACCTTTATCAATTAAAATGGTATCTGTTGCTATTGTTCCTTCATCATCAAAATAAACGGGACTTGGACAAATTTCACCATAAGCAGTATGTGCAAAGTCAGTCATATTAACTAATGTACTACCTACGACTTGGTTGAATTTTTCTTTTGCAACGGAGCCACCCTTTACTAAATCAGCTTCAACAGTGTGACCTACAGCTTCATGAGCAAGAATTCCGGCAAGGTTTGATCCTAAAATAACTTCTTTCACACCAGCTTCAGCATGAACACCTGTTGTTTTGTTTACTAGGTGTCTATAAAGTTCGTCGATGCATTCTTCAAATTTTGAAACTTCAGGCAGATTCGATTCTATTTCACCAATTCCACCTACAAAATCTGATAATTCCACCGGCCCACTTTGCCCGTCCATTGAAAATGAAAAGAACAAAAAACTTCTACAATAGTGCTCAAACGTTTCAGCATTTTCAGAGTTAATGATTTCTTTCAAGAAATTTTGGCCACGAAAATTCACTGTGCGATTGATTAGTTTGGGATATTTTTTAGCAATGATATTGTCAAAAAAGCTTAGTCTTTCAATGAGTTCTTTCTCAGAAAATTTATTTTGACTAAACGAATGATCTTTTCTTCCTACAGCTCCTTTCATTTTACTAAAATGAAAAGCTTCTGCCTGCTTTTTAAAACGGTTGAGATCATCTGCATTTTTTATACTTTTTGCGATAACATTTTCGATAGAATCTTTTTTGATTTCAGGGTGAGATGCAAATCCCCACGAACCATTAATAAGTGTTCTCGCACTTACACCACTTTCTTTGGAATTTCGGTTAACGTTAATCTCACCATTGAGCATTGTTAAATGGAAAGCACGGTTTTCTTGAGCTCTAAGTTCAGTGTAATGAGATCCAGATAATTTATTTTGATTTAAATTCCAGTCCATAATTTTTCCTTAAATAGTGTATTTTTGATTGGTAAATTATGTCTTAAAGACAGTTTGAAGCGAAGAAAAATGATGATTAAATTTTTTTAGGAAAGTTGGGAAGTAAGAAAAAATGGTCGGAGCGAGAGGATTCGAACCTCCGACCCTCTGCTCCCAAAGCAGATGCGCTACCAAACTGCGCTACGCTCCGACATAGAAAAGAAACAAAAAGATAGTTCACTTTTATAGATTGAAAATGTTCTCTTGGCAACGAATTTTAACTTCTCTGTGAGAAAAACTTTTGGGCCAAACGAGAGGCCATTGCTCTGTGTGAATTTTCTTTTTTCCATTCTGTAAGTTCGGACACGGTGAGGTCCCCTTCGCCATCTAATGGAATAAAGACAGGGTCGTACCCAAATCCACCGGCCCCGAGGTAATTATATCCCACACTTCCACTCATTCGACCTTCAAAATAAAAGATTTCGGCTTCATTTATGTAAACGCAAATAACACAGGTAAAGTATGCACTCCTGTTTGTCATACCATCCATTTTATTTAATAAAAGCTGAGCTCGTTCAACATCGCTTAAGTCAACTCCGCCAAAACGAGCTGAGTGAATACCCAATTCATTAGGTAATGCTTCGACATTTAATCCGGAATCATCAGCTAAAACTGGTATCCGAAATTCTTTATAATAGGCTTCAGCTTTTAAGCGTGCATTTTCAAAATAACTTAATCCATCTTCAACGACTTCAAGTTTTTTAGGAGCTGCTTTAATTGTGATTATTTTCGAATCGAATAATTCAGAAAACTCTTCTGCCTTATGAGCATTACCCGTTGCTAAAATAAATTCGATCATTGAAGTGCAGCCGATTGTTTTGCAAAAACTGTTTCCATACAGATTTTAGCACATTCTAAAAGTCCCATAAGTTCATCATGAGAAAAAGGATGTTCTTCTGCAGTCCCTTGGACTTCGACATATTTGCCCGATTTAGTCATCACGATATTCATATCTGTTGCACAACTAGAATCCTCTTCGTAATTGAGGTCAGCAATGATCTTGCCGGCCTTAGTAACACCAACACTAATTGCTCCAAGTTGTTCTGTTATTGGGTTTTCTAGAATTGCTCCATCATTCAATAATTTTTTCATGGCCATCGATAAAGCAACGTAAGCTCCAGAAATAGATGTTGTACGAGTTCCACCATCAGCAACCATTACATCACAATCTATTTGAACAGTTCGTTCACCTAATTTTTTCAGGTCTACAATTGACCGCAGGGAGCGCCCAATTAAACGTTGAATTTCCTGTGTTCTTCCGCTCGCACCATTTCTTTCTCGCTTATTTCTTGAGTGTGTTGCAGAAGGCAACATTGAATATTCGGCAGTCAGCCATCCTTCTCCCTTACCCTTTAAAAAAGGTGGAACACCGTCTTCAACTGTAACTGTTACATAAACTTTTGTATTTCCACATTCCACAATAACTGACCCCTTAGCGTAAGGGTTTGGATTAAGTGTGTATTTGATTGTTCTTGGGTTAGTTCTTTCAATAAGCGGTGACTGTAATGACATTCTTTTTCCTTTGAGCTAAGGTTTCAATCGTAACATTTTTAACTGAATCATAAACTGTAAGACGATTAAAAACAATGTATCACCAACATTTTAATAGTATTGCTTCAACACAAATTTATTTAAAAGATAACTTAACGCTTTTAAAGAAAAGCGATCAAGATGTGCTTATTTCATGTTCAGAACAAACTCAAGGAATTGGTCGAAGAGGAAATAATTGGGAAACTTTTCCCAATAGCCTGGCCATTTCATTTACTATTAGACCAAATATTGTTCCTTCACTAACTCCTTTAGAAATTGGTCTTATATCAGTTCAATTTTTTAAAGAAAAATTTAAAAAAGATCTTTTTTTAAAATGGCCAAATGATTTATTAACCCCTGATGGTAAAAAATGTGGTGGGATACTATGCCAATACATTGATCAATTAACAGTTGTAGTTGGACTAGGAATTAATTTAGGTAATCTGCAGGGCCAATTAGAGAATTCAACTTTTCGCCATGGACTAGGTTCGGTTGACCAGAATTTGCATATTAATTTTTTTGAACAAGAAAATATTTCTAAAGACCTTTATGAACATATTTTACGCAATAGATATAGTGACATGTCTGTTTTAAAAGAAGATTTTAAAAAGTTTTGTTTTCATCTAGATATGGATGTTTTCATTTTTGAAGATGGGGTTGACCATATTGGTGTATTTAAGGGTATTGGAGATAATGGAGAAGCTCTTGTTGAAAAAAATGAATTGATTCACTCATTTCTTTCTAGTTCTCTTACTATTTTAAATTAATCTTGAATTGAATTGGAAATATCTCTAATTTCTTTGCGAATTAAATTCTCAGCTAAATCGGGAATGACTTCCCAAGCGACTTTTTCAGCGGTCTGGCGACAAAACTCTTTAACCATCTCTTCAATTATTGGTTTAAATGCATTTTTTAGTTTATCAACTAGCTCGTCTTGGTTAACTGTCGATGAAAGATCAATCACTGCTGTTTGTTCTGTGGGGTGTGATTTTTCTAAACTTTCGATATTTTGAAATGCTTTTACTTTATCCGTTAAATCCGCAGTTACTTCATCCAAATTTGAGCTTTCTATATCACTTTCTTCTTCAGATTTTCTAGGAACTATTTCATCAACTGCCCAAAACGCTTCCGCGGAAACATCCTCTTCAATTTCATTGAGTAAATTTCTATTCAGATCTTCCGGTATTTCAAAAGAAGGATCCGTTTCATCTTGGTCATTTATTTTTATTTCATTGAATTCTTGTTCACTTGCAAACTGAGAAGAAGTTTGCAATCTTCCTAAAATATTAGAGTCTGAAGTTTCATTTATTACTGGTGGGAAAACTTTTTGAAATTTTTCTTCAAGAGAAGCACCTGATGTAAATCCCCATCCTTCAATTTCACTTGAAAGTGGGTCTAGAGTTAGTTCTTGAGTTGAAATCAATTCCTCAACTATCTCATGAGTTTCAGTGTGAAAATCTTTAGTTACCATTTGAGGAGCATCAACTTGCCAGAGATCAATATTATCAACTCCGCTTACGACAACTTCATCTACTGTTTCTTCTGATTTTTTAATTGGCCCTTCTGAAACAAATTGATTGTTTTTGCTAGCACGGTCTTCTGACAATAAATCACGACATTTTTTGATAAATTTATTACTTTCAAACGGTTTAACTATTTTATCTGAAATACCACATTCATGGAATTGAGATTCATCAACTGAATCAAATGTTCCAAGCATCACTATAATGGCTGCATTTGGATTTAGTTGATGTATTTTTTTTGATAGATCATACCCCGAATTAGTTTCAGATAAATTAAAATCAAGAAGTACAAGGTCAAATTGAGTTGATTGAATTTTAGACAGTAAATCTTTTTCATTCAAACATTCAACAAGTTCATATCCACTACTCGCGAGTGTTATTCCAATTACTTTCTGAATAGTTAAACTGTCATCTGCGACTAAAACTTTTGATGCCATCTAAAATCCTCTTTAGATCTATTCTCAACTAAAATTAGATGTTAATCAATCCAATTTTTTCAAATAAGCGTACTAAAATACTCGCTTATTAAAATTGAAGAATCAAAGCAGACTGATTATCAAGATTTCCCCTTTCATTTGCTAGTTGAAAAAGTTCATTAATGATCTCCAATTCACTCTCTAGATTTTTTTCAATTGTATATTGAATTTCATTAGTATTAAGTCTGGCATAAACTCCATCTGTGAGAAGTAAGACTATATCTCCAGAGGAAATCTTAAGCTCTTTCATTTGAAAATGTAGGTCCTCAAATAGTCCGACTCCACTCATTGGTGCAGTGTGAAGATATGTAGAAAAATGATCTCTGCTTAAGCTTTGTAGAGAATCAGGTAGAATTTCACAACTCAAATTACCTTTTCGATAAAGGTATGCTCCACAATTTCCAGTTGAAATTAAACTAACTAAATTTTCCGACATGGCCGCCGCAAGAACAGAAGCTCCTCCGCGGTTATTCATAGACTTTGTACTATTGTCCCTCGAAACATTTTGGTGGGCTAAATGGAGTGCATTTATCAGTGCGTTGCCTTCAATTAAATATTTATGACTAAAAAAAAAGGGCAATGTAGAATCTGGATCACTTGAAACTTTAGCATACGAGCGCTTCAATGAATCGCGAATAATCTTAGAGGCCCTATCACCAATACCTGAGCCACCAAAACCATCAATAATCATAAAAAGATTATTCGCTAAATCAGCTTCGGCAAAGTCTTCATTTAAATTCAGGTGTGGGCCCTGATGAGTTTTGACTGCATAACTTTTAAGTTCAATCATGTTTTAATCCAAATAATCTTTAAGTTTATCGGTAGCTTTCTTATAATAATTGCTATCAACCGGTGATATTTGTTGAACCTCTTGAAATTTTTCTTTTGCATCTTGAAATAAACTAAGTGATTCAGAAATAATGGCTTCTCGGTAAATCTTGCGAGCCTTAGTCGTAAGCGTTTCGCGAATATCTCCAGTTGAATTCAATGCCTCAACATTTGAAGGTTCAATTTTTAAAATCTGCTGATAAACTTCATAAGCTCCTTTTAAATCTTGCCCCTCCATCAACGATTTGGCTTTACCGGTGAGAGGTGCAACTGCAGCACTTATTTCTTCTTTTGATGTTTTAAGCATTTCGGAAGCTTCTTTTGTTAAGTCTTCGTCCATGTCTTTTATTTTTAAAAAATCATCTAATTTGCCAATGGCCTTATACCATTCTTTTTGGATAAAAAGTGTTTTCCCTGCTTTTAATTTATCTACTTTATCTTCTCTCACTTTCTTTTTTGAAACTTCTTCTAATTCTTTTTTAGCTTTTTCTTTAAGCCAGTCATCTAATTCCATTTTTAATCTTGTAACTTCAATATTTTCTGGATCTAGTTTTGTAATATCATTAAAAGCATCTTGGGCCATTTCAGCTCTATGATCTTTTACATATTCTGTCGCTTTACTTAGCAAATCTCTTATTTTGATTTTTTTCTCTGCTGAGCTTTGTTCAAGTAATCGCTTTTTTTCTTGTTCTTCTAATTTACTCAACCCTTCTTTAGAATTAGCAATTAGTGATTGGAGTGTTTCTTTAAAATAAGGATCAACAGCATAAATCCGTTGAAACTCATCTAAAGCTTCTCGATAAAAACCTTTAAAATATTGACTTTTGCCTAGTTCAAAACGAGCAGTAAGTGCACGATCTTCTTCCTCACTTAAAACTTTCTTAGATCCTTTAGTGACTACTTTTTCATTTGGAGTTGCTGCTTTTTTTGATTTAACTACTTTAGTTGGCGCTTTAGGAGAATCGTCACCAAATAATACCCAAGCACCAACAAGTATAACGACAAGATAAATTAATTTTTTTCTCTTTGCTTCATCTTTCCAAATTCTTTTTATTATGGATTTCTCTTCAGGTTCTTTATCAATCACCTGACCTAAAGCATCGAAACTTTCACCTGCTTCCGCTTGAACTTCAACAAATTCTTCAACTTCAACTGTTTGATTCTCATCAACGGCCATCAGTGTTGCATTTTCTTCTTTTAAGAAATCAGAGATGACTTTAACTGTAAAACTAACACCACCAATGACAAATTCGTCATTTTGATTAAGCGTTGCTTTATTAATCCTATCGCCATTTAAAATAGTTCCATTTGATGATTTTAAATCCTCAATTGTTAATTTAGAGTTTATTTTTGAAATAACGGCATGAACAGTCGAGACTTCAGTATCATTCAAAACAATTTGACACTTACTAGGATCACGACCAATAAATGTTTTTTCTTTTTCTATAATAAATTTATCATAAGGTGCTGTCTCACCAAAAAGTTCCAATTGATACTTGGCAAAGGATTGAAAGACTCTTGTATTTTCTTGATTCTCAGAGGAATCGATATTCTCTAAAGAATAAGAGCCAT
Source organism: Bacteriovoracaceae bacterium (assembly GCA_947377285.1). Taxonomy (GTDB): domain Bacteria; phylum Bdellovibrionota; class Bacteriovoracia; order Bacteriovoracales; family Bacteriovoracaceae; genus Bacteriovorax. The sequence continues at coordinate 26,858 of CANCFT010000008.1, read as the reverse complement.
TCTCTTCACTCTCTGTAGTAATTAAATCATTATTTTCAGTGACTTCATTTTGCAAGTTATTTTGAGTTAATGCCAACTCTGCTTCACTTTCGCTATTGTCAGAAAATTCAAAATCGTCATTAGAAATTTTGCTATTATCTTCAGTCGATTCAATTTCAACAGTACTTTTAGCTAAAGCAGAAGAATCAATCTCACTAGTTCCTTCAAACTCAAATTTTGTTTCGGGTGAATCAACAACTAAGCTTTCTTTTTCCTGCTTTAATTGTTCTTTTACTTGTACTTGTTTTGGAATATTTTCAACTGATTTAACTTCAACAATATCTGAAGAAATTAAAAATTCGTTATCTAATGAAAATTCACTTTTATTTTTTTCAATGTTAAGTGAATTAGTTACTGAGACTTGAGAATTATTAAGTTCTGGTTCTTTATTTTCAACTTCAATCGTAAAATAAGCGATTGAAAGAACATCACCATCTTTTATTTCCTCACGATTAAAAGAAACTCCATTAAGCAAACAAATATTATCGTCATTTATTTTTTCAGCAAACCAATTTCCGTTTTTACGAATAATTCGCACATGTTCTCTCGAGACCTGTTTATCATCTAAGACAATATGACATTCTTTTGATCTACCGATCAAAAAAATTGTTTCAGAATGATTAAAGTCGAGAACTTCTTTACCTAGATCAATTTTTTGATTCGGTTGATTTCTCTTCAAAACATTTAATTTCACCTTTCTCCTGGCCTAGTTCCGATTCAATTGCACCTATCTTCTGCATAGCGTTTTTATAACGATCATCATTTGGGTAATTTTGAATCAATTGAACTACACTGCAATACGAAACAATTGCTGCTTGAAGTTTTTTTGACTCATATTCTTGCTTCCCCTTTATAAAATTTTTTTCAATATCTTCATCTAATCTCTGTTTAGATTTTGAAAGATAAAAGCTCGCATGGCCATCATTCGGATTAATAAGTAAAGCCAATCGAAAATCTTCGATTGCTCTAAAATAATTTCCTTCGCTAAATTCTCGTCTGCCGCTGTGAAGATATCCATCCAATTTTTTCTTTGTATCTGTATCATCTTGATTTGATTTCTTAGCTACTATGTCAAGATTTTCAAAATCTGTTGGTGATTTCGGCTGTTTTGGTTTTTTAGTTTTTTCTGCTTCAGTTGGACCCATCACAACATATAGAACTAAGCAAACAATCGCTCCCATAATAATAATTTTCGAGCCACCTTTTTCTTCCTTACTATCATATTTTTTATTATCATGGTTATCGTTATCAAGCCCACCATTTAATGCAGTGTTAAACTTAGGCCGACTTTTAACTTTATTATTTTTGATATCAACAGTTGATTCTTGAACTTCAACGAGCGAATTAGAGATATCAAAAATATTATATTTAAAGACCGTCTGACCAATAACTATCTTTTCGTTATCCTCAAGCTTTTTCTGTTTAACTTTTGCATCGTTAACAATAATACCATTTTGAGCACCAAGGTCAGTAATTGTATATCCATTGTCTGAGAATGAAAGCTCAGCATGTTCTCTTGAAATTTTTACATCTACTATTTGAATATCTGCTGTATCCCCTCTACCAATGATTACTCTTTTACCGATCAAGTAGTATACTTTACCTTTATTGGGTCCAGTCATGCAGAGAATACGGTAATGCATTCCGATAGTGTTCGGATTTTTTAGCTCATTCGTAATTCTTACATTAATAACTTTATTCATTTAATTTTAAGTATCCAATACAAAAGTAATATAAAAACCTTTTGCAAACCCATCCTTTCCTAACAATGAAGTTACAAAAATATCATATTGTTTTCCCTGTAGTTCATAATGTCCTTTTTGTGATGTCCCCGAATTGTTGGCAGAATTATCTGCAAGTTCAATTAAAGTTGCAGCAAATCCTCTTTCTTTTGTAATATCTAAAATATTCATTCCTTCAGACATTGATAATCGAATTCCACAAACATCTTCAGCTTCAGTATTTAGTTTTATTAAATTTTTACTTGAATTTAAAACGATGACAGGTCCTTGAGCTCCTAGCATAAATTCTACTAAAGTATTTACATACGAATCATCACCCTCAATATCGTTGGGATCTATTTCTGATTCATCTCTTTGCAATTCACGAATTCGCTGAAGTGTAGTATTTACTGCATTCCGAACTGGATTGAGTTCTTCAAACAAAAGCTTACTCTCAACATTTCTGCGCTTTCCTCGTAATGCTTCTTCCGTCTGAAATCGAATTTCTTCAATAGGTTTTAACGTTAAATAATAAATTATTCCGAAAAAAACAATGGCGACTAAAAATGAAGTTATCAAAGATTCAAAATACAACTTAGAGCTTTTTGAAGCTTCAACGGCTAAAGTTCTCGGTGCAAATCTTATTGCAATTAATCCTACCGGTTCTGGATTCCCACTCTTCGTATTATACGCTAAAATAATTTTCCCAATACCTATTTGACTATTTTCTAAAAGTTGTTTTTTTACCTTTGAATTTTTATTGACTGCAAACCATTCTCGAGTTTGAACTGAGAAAGGGTCATTTGTATATTCATTAAGCCTCGTAATCGGTCTTACTATTCTTCCTTCAAGGTCAAATAATTCATAAGAAACAACACCCTCTTCACTATCTAAAAATGTAGTATCAATTCTTTCTAGATTTTTCTGCTCAAGGGCTACCGCATTCATTCTTCCTATTTCTTCTGCGTAATGCGCACCTCTGTTAGCAATTTCATTAACAAGTACTTCCTTAGAGTCTTGAAGAACCGGAAAAATTGTTAATGTAATTGTGATAAGTGCAAAAGCTGTTGTAAAAATAGCGAGCATAACACGCCATTCATATTCTTGATTTATTCCATGAAGTGAAGGCATAAACTTATATTTAAATAACCAAAAAACTTTTCCAACTAAACTATCTGGTGGTGAGCCACCTTTTAATAAATCCTCAGTTGACTCTTCTCTTTCTCTTTGATTTGAAATTTTTCTTTTTATAACAACTTTTTTCTCTTGAACTTGAACAAGTTGCATGACGGCGTTAGGAAGGCCTATCTTGTCACCATTCTTGACAGTGGCCCGCTTTATAATTTTTCCATTTAAAAAAGTGCCATTTGCACTTCCCATATCTTGAACGTAAACGACATCATCTGTGATTGTAACAGTTAAGTGTTTCTTGGAAACTCCTTCAATTGGAAATTGAATGTCACATGAACTGTCTCTTCCAAGAGAATTATCTCCTGGCTTTAAAATAAACTCTTGGCCTCTTGCTTTTCCACCGACTACTACTAGTTTATACATACAGCCTCTAGGACATCGCCTTTCTTAATATCCCTTTTCATATCACCCGCTTTCATTTCTAGAACCTTATGAGCTTGAAAATAAATTAAAGTCATTCTCCAAGGGGGCAAATTATAGATAGATTTCACAACTTTATAATTTTTATCTAAAAACAAAACGTCCAAATTAAAAACCATGAAAAAAGTATGGATTGAATTACAAGGAGAAATTAAAAAACCATCACAACTTGGCATTTCTTTGGTAAACATTAGTCCTTTCATTCGATCTAAGATTGCAGTTGCTACAATCATTTTTTGACAAATAATTGTGCCCGATTGATCTTTTAAAACATAAAATTTATTTGCCACTAACCATCTCCATTACTATTGGTGCAAAGACGATCATAAGAACTGAAGGTATAATTAGAAACATCATTGGAAATAAAATCTTAGTCGCAGCAGTTGCCCCAGCTTTTTCCACATCTGAAGATTTTTTTTGTCTAATTTCAACGGCCAGAGCTTTCAAAATAGGTCCAATTGAAGCACCGACGGAATCAGCGGCTATAAGAGTTGCACAAAATGAAGATATTTGAATTAGATCAGCTCGCCAAGAAAGATTTCTTAACGCTTCAGCTCGACTTGCTCCAATTTTAATCTCTCTAATAACAATTTCAAATTCTTCAGTTAATGCATTAGCTTTTGCTTTCTCAATTACTTTTGCCATTGCTGCTACGAAATCTAATCCTGCCTCTACAGAGAGTGCCAACATGTCTACGCTAAACGACATACTTGCAATTATTTCTTTCTGTCTATCCTGAATTTTTCCATTTATCCAAATATCAGGATAATAAAAACCCACGAGAGCAAGGACAGGCATTAATATTAAATCCCAATCTGCTTCTAGAAAGGTTTTTAAAAGGATAAAGACAATTGGAAAACCTAAAATAAGAAATAACTTAAATGCAAAAAAATCTTCTGGTGTTAAAATATTAGTTAAGCCAGCAGCAGCTAGAGGTCTTCGGTATTTTTCTTTTAATCCTTTTTTGTTCTTCATGCCTGAAACAATTGGACTAAAATAACGTTTGAAAAAAGGTCTAGAATATCGCAAAACAATTCCATGTTTTGCCATTTCATCAACTTTACTTCCTTCATCTAATTTTTCTTGAGCTTGAAAAGTATCTTCATCTGTAAAGATAGTTTTTGAAATGAGGAAAACAGCTAGTCCCATTAATATTAGTGAACTGTAATATAATAATCCAGTTCCAGTAGCTTCATTTTTTCCTTCTTTTTCATTACATGCAGCTGTCTCTCCACCTTTGCATGCTTTATCTATAAGAGTTAAATATTTTGCATTTGCAATTCGTTTTTGCTCTTCTGCAGCCATAGAGGTTAAAGCAGTTTTTAAATTATTAAAACTTTCATCGTCTAATTCTGCACTTGGATCTTCTGTTTTTATTTTTTTGCGACGGGCCTGTAGTGTTTCTTTAGTTGAGCGGTATTTATTAAATTCTTCTGAATCTAATCTTTCATATTTTTTATACCACATAGCTTCTTGAAAACAATTTGCCATCTGGCCCTGTTCACAAGACTCGTGATAAATTGTAAATTTGTTATCGGCCGTTAATTCTTCAAATTCAATTGCTTTCAGCATTCCTGAATTCAACAAAACGAAAAGAAAAAAGAAGCTCCAAATGAACTTTTTCAAACTTTCTCCATCATAACTTTATGATATCAGAGAAAGTGAAAAACTTACGGGCACTTAGATTAAGGAAATATTATCCCGTTTAAGTTTTCTGACCTATTTTATCGGCTATCTTCCGATTGAGATCTAAAATAAATGCTTGAGTCGCTTTACGATTGAATTTTTTTTCAATGTCAGGAGCATATATCACTTTGTAGTCAGTAAAATATCGTTTTTTAGTTTCTTCGATTCTATCCAGTCGATCACTAAACTCTAGAGGCTTAATCGTTTTGTCTTTTTGAGCTTTTTTCAATCCTTCTAGGCCCAGCATTGCTTCTTCCATATCACGATATTCAACTATATCACTTCCAGCTTTTATGGCCATCATTGCAGCTTCACCTGTTCCACGATGGTCTGTTATTGCTTTCATTTGCATATCATCTGATAAAATTAGCCCTTTATATTTTAATTCATCTCTTAATATTTCATGAGCTCTTGGAGAAAGTGAGCAAGGTAATACAGGATCAATTTCTTCAACAATTATATGGGCCATCATGATAAAATCGACTCGGGCTTTTACAGCTTTAATAAATGGTTGAAATTCTTCTTCACGAATTTTTTCTAATGATTTTTTAACAATTGGCAAATCAATATGAGAATCTTTAAGTGTATTTCCATGACCTGGGAAATGTTTCGCGCAAGAAAGAATACCATTTGTTTGAAAACCTCTGATCATTGATGAAATATATTTCGATACTGTTTCATGGTCTTCACCAAAGGCTCGGTCCCAAATAACTTTATTTTTTTCATTATTCCAAATATCGCACACAGGTGCCAAGTTTAAGTTCACTCCACAGGCAAGAAGTTCTTCAGACATAATTGTAGCAACTTCAAAAAATAATTTTGGTGAATCAAGTCGTGCAATATCAAGCATCGGTGGAAATTGAGTGAAATGCGATTTAAACCTTACAACTCTTCCTCCTTCATGATCTGTACAAATAAATAGAGGATATTCTTTTCGTAAACTTTGTATACTGTTTACAAGTTCAGCCAACTGGGCAGGAGATTCATAATTTTTTGAAAATAAAATAACTCCACCGATATCTTCTTTTTCAATAAATTTTTTCTCTTCTTCTTTAAGTGTTAATCCACTAATTCCAGTAAATACTAATTGTCCTAATTGAATCATAATTTCCCTGCACTTTTTTTAATTTTCATTTGGATCTAGATAATCTCGAAGTCCATCTCCAAGTAAATTTAAACCTATTATAAGTCCTGCCATCGTAAGGCTTAAAATCATGGCAATATGTGGAGCTTCCAATAAAACAGTTTTAGCTGCTCCCAACATCGCCCCCCATGAATAGGGACTTGCACCTAATCCTAAAAATCCTAAAGATGCTTCACTGATAACAACGCCACTAATTCCTAAAACCATATTAACGATCATTACTGGTAAAATTGCTGGAATGATAATCCGAAAAAATAATCTAAGTTCTCCAATACCAATGGCCCGTGCTCCTTCAACATATGTTAAAGCAAGGACACGCTTAGATTCACCTCTCGCAATTTTGGCGTATCCTGTCCAACCTGTAATAATTAAAGCGAAAATTAATCCCTGCATAGATTGACCTGTTACTGCCATAATCATTATTGCAATGAGAATGCTTGGGAAAATAAATATTAAATTTATTAATAAATCAAATCCAAGCTTTAACCAGCTTGGACCTTTGACTGCAAGATATCCCATAAGGATTCCAATAGAAGCAGTAACAATAGTTACTATAAGTGAAATAGTTAATGAATAAGTAAGTCCTGCTGATAAAACTTCTAATAATGATCGTCCCAACAAATCTGCGCCCAATACAAATCCTTTTGAAAAAGGCAGTGCCAATTCTGATTGCATATCTAGCATCGGAACATAAGGTCGAGCAAATGTACCTTTAATTAAAAATCTATAACCAAACCAAAGTATGGCCCATAAAATATAAAGGGAAAGTATTCCTCCGCCCCATTTCATTTCTTTTGTTAGTTTTTTACTCATCGCCTTACCTACCCTTGAGTCCTAGGATCAATCCATTCATTGAGGTAATCAATCAAAAAATAAATCAACATATAGGTAACAGTTGAGTAAATAATTACTCCTTGGACAATCGGATAATCCCTATTTTGAATTCCATCAAATAAAAGGGACCCCATTCCTGGGATATCAAAAATAGTTTCTGTAATCATAGTCCCTGCGATAACTACAGAGAGTTGGATAGAGACAATATTTAAAATCGTAGGTAGGCAGACTTTAAGAATTCGATACAAAATTGATATTTCACTTAAGCCTTTTGCTCTTATTACAATTACCCATTGAGCATGAACTTCTTCTAAGTACTTATTTCTTGTCACGCGCATAATAATTGCACTCAGAGGAATGACTAACGCTAAGATGGGAAGCAAACTATGTTTAAAATCACCCCATTCTGAAACAGGTAATAAATTCAGTTTAATTGAAAAAAATAGTACCAAAAGAGGAGCGAGTGAAAAAATTGGGAAGGAGAGCGCAAATAAAGAAATGATACGAGAAAATTTATCAAAACCTTTATTTTTTTTATATCCGGCCATAATACCTAAAAACATTCCAATCATTGCAGACAAAGTAACTGAAATAGTGGCCAAGACAATTGTGGGCTTCATTCTTTCTTGCAGAAGTATTTTCACATCTTTTGCACCAAAAATTGTTTTTCCCAAATCTCCTTTGGCTAATCCAATTAAAAATACTTTATATTGCGATGATAGCGGCAAGTCTAAGCCGAGTTGGTTTTTAAGTTTACTAATTTCTTCTTGAGTTGCTTTTTGCCCTAAAACAGTTTCAACGGGATCCCCTGGGGAAAGTCTAATAACAAAAAAAATCGCAGTAAGTGCTACAAAGATAGTAAGTAATGCATACAGAAATTTGTTCAGGAACTTACTCAAGGCTTCCTCCCGATTCTTTAAGGATGTTTTCACTGTCGTCTTTAGTTTTTTTAACTAAACGACTAATCATTGAAATCCCTTGTGATACCCAGAACATTTTTTTCATCTGTTCATTTTTATCAACTTCAAAAAATATTGACTGTCCACCTACTTTTAAATTGAATCGACTTGTACCCTCTTGTGTTTTAGCTTCGAACTCCAACTGAGCTTTAGAAAAAAGTTCTGACGGAAAGTCAGAAAATGTTTCACTTAAATAAGGATAACCTTCCCACACAACATAAAAATTCATGACTCCAGTTTCTTTACTAATTGCTTCACTTAAAAAGCCAATCGTTTTTGCACACTCTACAACTTGAGAAAAAAAGCAATAAAGAGATTTTGAGTTTGGGAGTTTGATTTGTTTTTGCCCATTCCATTTAGATTCAGGACTAATCATTTTGACATCTATAGCTCTTTTGACAGGATTCATTTTAAGTTCAGAAAAGTACTTTTTTCCTTCAAACCAAACGTTATACTGAGAAATTTTAGGTCTTAAAATAGTCTTTCTCTTTTTGATTAAACCAATATCTGAAATCGATACACTTTGTTCTATAATATTGTCTTTTTCTTTGTCTGGAATTTCTAAAACACGCTTTGTAAAAAAAGTTTTATCCTTTTTACTAAAACCTGCAGATAATTTTGCAATATATTGTCCATTGTTATCATTATATGAAAAACTTTCCTCTCCTCTGACTAATTCTTTTTTTAAATGAGTATATTTTATACTTGAACAAGAAATTGCGAAAATAAATAAAAAAAAGAAAGCTGAGAATTTATTCATTTTTAATAAACTCTTCGAATTCTTTTTGATAATCCAATAAATCTATTGTTATACCTGAAACTTCTTCAATTTTTCTTTTTAAACTTGGACTATGTTTAAAGTTTATTCCAACTTTGTACATTGGAACTCCCATAAACTGAGCATTGATATAGTTCATTTTGTAGACAATATTAGCTTCTAATAAATTGAATACTTGCATTTCAAAATTGAGAACTAAGGAAAATGGAGCGCCTTGAAGTTCATCCAGGACCATTTCTTTTTCTTTAACGCTGGCAAAAAAACTTAAACCATTTGACGAGAGATCTTCTACTCTAAATCCAATGAGGTCTTCGTCTTCAGTTGTATCTAAGTCTTTCGACATTGAAGCGATTTTATTTTTTTGAAGACCATCAATTTCAGAAAAAAAATCTTGTGATTTTTGCTCAGTCTTATGTAGGAAAATTACATTGGGCTTACTTTTTCTTTGAAATTTCAAATAAGCATAGATTTCATAAACTGGATAAGCGAGTAATCTCTCCCGAGTTCTTTTCTCAACTCTAAAGCAGTGCTCTTCAAGTTCAATTTTTATTTTAGGGTTGTCTTCAATTTGATCGACAACTTTCCCGCGAAGGTAATAATCAATTTCATTTAATGTAAAATTTAAGCAGATGGTTTCATTCATGACTCGGATTGGGATACCAACTCGCTCGAGAATAAGCGAGATGCGATCCTTCACTTCAAATGCTGAAGCCTTCCCCTCAAAGTAGCGCGGAGAAGTTTTCCAAAAAATCACTCGGTCTTTGTTTGAAACTAGCAGTGCTATCTTAGTCGATAGCTCTTGTGAGGTGAGTTTTATAAAATTAATTTTAGCTCGTGAGCTTTCTACCATGAAAGCCTGCCTTATATCTAAAAGATCAAATTAGTTAATAGTTACCTGTCTTAATAAATCAATTGATTCGAGAACTTTTCCACATCCTCTAACAACACATGTAAGAGGGTCTTCAGCAATTGAAACTGGCAATCCTGTTTTTTCTTTTATAAGAACATCTAGGTTTGCGAGTAGCGCTCCACCACCAGCGAGAATGATTCCGTTATCTACAATATCAGCTGCTAGTTCTGGAGGAGTTTTTTCAAGAGAAATTTTAATTGCTTCGACAACTTCGCTCACAGGATCAGCAAGAGCGTCACGAATTTCATCAGAAGTGACTTCAATAATTTTTGGAGCACCAGCAATTAGGTCGCGTCCCTTTACTTCGTAAGTTTTAACTTCATCATCAAATGGATAAGCGTTACCAATGGCAATTTTAATTGCCTCAGCTGTTCGCTCACCAATAAGAAGTGAGTATTTTTTCTTAATGTATGAAGCAATCGCTTCATCAAATTTATCCCCTGCAACTCTTACTGATTTTGAATAAACAATCCCACCAAGAGAGATGACGGCAACTTCAGTAGTTCCACCACCGATATCGACAATCATATTTCCTGAAGGCTCAGTAATTGGAAGTCCTGCTCCAATCGCAGCGGCCATTGGCTCTTCAATTAAATAAACTTCGCGAGCTCCAGCTTGTTCAGCTGATTCTTTTACTGCGCGTTTTTCAACTTGAGTAATCCCAAAAGGAATACAGATAACAATACGAGGCTTGATTAATTTTGAGCCCGTTAAAGATTTTTGTATAAAATATCTAATCATTGCTTGAGTGACTTCAAAGTCAGCAATAACTCCATCTTTTACAGGTCGAATCGCTTTGATTGATCCAGGTGTTCTTCCTAGCATGTCCTTAGCTTCTTTTCCAACAGCAAGTACACGGTTCTGGCCTTTTGGACCTTGGTGAACTGCTACAACAGAAGGCTCGTTAACGACAATTCCTCGGTCTTTTGCATAGACTAGGCAATTGGCAGTACCTAAATCGATTGCCAAATCATTTGAAAACCAGTCTAAAACTCTTTTAAACATTGTTCATATTCCTTACTTAGTTTTTTACCATTGATAATGTCTTATCGCTTCGCCACGTTCTGCAATATCGGCCATAGCTTCAATACCTAATTCTATATGAACATCGGTAAATTTTCTAAAAACCGCTTTTGCTGATTTCTTCGTTTTGATTCCACCACGTTTTAATGGATGATCAGAAATCAGAAGAAGTGCTCCAATATTAACTTTACTCACAAAACAAGAAACGAAAAGGGCGGCAGTTTCCATCTCTACTGCCAAAACTCTCTGTTCTAATAAATTTAATTTAAAACGATCATCAAATTCCCAAAAACGGTAATCTGTTGAGTGAATTGTTCCAGTTCTATACTCAAGACCATGTTCGACTAAAATTTGAGAGACAAATTTTTGAACTTTAAAAGTTGGAAGAGCAGGTACTTGTTCTGGCAGAAAATGCTGAGTAACTCCTTCGCCTCTAATTGAAGCTATGGGTAAAACAAAGTCTCCAACTTCAAGTGAAGGATGAACTCCGCCAGCTAATCCTAAAAATAAGACTGCCTTTGGTTCAACTACCGCTAACAACTCTCCAATCAGGGCGGCCATTGCAGAACCAACACCAAACTCGATGATTGTCACTTGAGCTTTTGCTGAAGAAGATGCCTTAAAAGCAGATCCTTGAGTGTAATGGCTGTCTGGAAGAAGAATATTGAATCTTTCTACGTAGTAGTGAAAATTTGTGAGAATGATTTGTTTTTGAAAATCTTTAATCTCATGGCCTGTATAACGCTCTAGCATATCACGAGCTATTTTTCTCTTTTCTTCGTTTCCATGTATGCGTCGAAAGCGAAGCTTTTCTTTTAGGTCTTCGATATCTTTAAGAACTTCGATACGTTTTTTCGCACTATGACTATCTAGCGTGGTTGGTTTTTTTGCGCGGGGCTTTTTTTGCACTACTTTTTTTGGTGCAGATTTCTTTATAGCACTCATAGTCATTTCCAGAAAATTAGCAATTATATAAATACAATAGTAAATTTATCATTTCACTCAGTCGTATACAACAATTAAATACTAGATTTCCCCTGTTGATTTGAATACTATGGGGGTTCATTAATAACTGACCAAAAAGGATAAGAGACCATGGGCCAAGGTAGAAAACAATTAGAATTAAAAATGAAAAGAAAAACTGCTCAAACTAAGAAAAAACTTAGAATCAAAAAGAAAATTGCTGCTGCAAAAAAATAGTTTTTAGTAACCCATAGGACCAAGCTATTGGTCCTATGTAAGTTATGACTATTTAAAATTTACTGCAATTAATATTTTTTATAAATTCTCCACACCTTCTCGCTTGATTTTGTAAGTCGACATATCCTTTAACCAAACATCATCCTCTAGCTTCCAATCTCCACTTTCTCCTTTGATATTTCCTTTTTTCGCTAAGGCAATTTCAAGACTTGAACGGTAATTTAAATTGTCATCAGATTCTATAAATGTAGAAAAAACTTTAACGGCATCGTATGAAATAGTTTCAACAAATTTTGGCTGCTTATTAAATTTCGCCATAAATTTTTGAGTAAAAGGTGTCTCACTTGTCCCCAATGATTCATCTAAAAAAAAGACATTTCCATAACGGTATCCTTCATTTGTCATTAGTTCAGATCTCCAACTTGGAACTCCAACATAATTTAAATTAAAGGCATCGAAGTAATTAAAGTTAGGTAAAATTTGAACAACTTCTTTTGGATGTGCAGGAACAAAAACCCAGTCAAAATCGATTTGAGGTTGCAAATTTTGCAGGCGTTTAATGTTTTTATTTTTCTCAAAATTAGCAATATCTTCAACGATGGCCAATTCTTCTACGCGCTCTCTTGTGAATTTAATTCCTAAAAGATTTTTAACTGGGTCTCTAAAATCAGTTGCATTTTTGTCATATGAAATCATTCCTGTTACATCAAGATTTAGTTTCTTAGATCGTCGCCAAAACTCATTTGCATAAGCTTCACCTAGCTCATTTTTTGGATAAATAATGGCCGGTCGATTTCCTAATTTCGCAATCATCTTTGGTGACATCAATTGGTTAACTTGCGATTCAATAGAAGCTGGAATTTCAATTAATAAATGATTTTTTTCTTCCTTTGGTAAAAAGACAGGAGATAAAGAAATAAAAAGCACTCCGTGCTTTTTAGCTTCTAAGTATTCCTTAGTCGCTGAATTCGGCGTTAATCCACCAATGACAACTGCAACGTTATTTACTTCTATTAAATCTTTTACGGCAAAAGCAGCAGTGGCCGCTGAACCTTGAGTATCTTTCATTTCAACTCGGAATTTTTTATTTGGGTCCAATGCTAATTCTTCTAAAGCGACATCAATACCACTCAGTGCTCGCTCGCCCAGAGATTTTCTTTCCCCTGATAAAGGCAGGGCTATTCCAATATAGCGTAAGTCAATTTTCACATTATCATTTTCATTCCGAACTCCGAGGTTCTTTAGCAAATTCATAATGGCCGTATTGTCACTATAGCGCTTCTCAATCCAGCTTGAGTAATCTTGAACTTTGGTTTTATCACCTGCTTTAAAAGCTGCTTCAGCCTCTTTATAGGCTAAATAAGCAACTACCAGGTTTTTTTCTGAATCAAATTCTTCCAAAAGTCTAACTTGCTCAGTCGGAGTTAATTTAAAAAATTGCTCTTCAGTTTGAGAGTAACGAGCTTCGGACTTCAGATCCTCAATAGATTTTTTATCTTCAAGGGAGCGGATAAGTGCAGTTAGACTTTGATCTCGTTTTCCTAACTGTTGAGACAACAAGGCATAAAGTTGATGATATTTCTTCGCCTCATTGTCTTGAAGATTATGAAAATCTCCCAATGATAAAGTGGCAAGCGCCTTATCATTTTGATTCATTTTGTAATAAGCACTCCCTAAGTTCAAATAAATTTGGGATTCTAATGAAGGGTCATCTTTAGATAAAGCGAGAGCTTCTTCGAAATTATGTGAGGCTGCTTCATAATTCTTTTTAGAAAAATGAATAACTCCCATGAGATTTTTTCGTGTCGCTTTTTCTGAAGAAGTAAGCCCATCTTCTTTCATTGAAGTTAAATCTTTAAGTGCAACTTCAGATTTTCCCAAGCGAAACTTCTCTTTTATTTCATTCATTTTTTGAAGAAAGGATTGTTTATAGAGTTTAGAAGTATCTACTTTTTCTGCTAATTTTCTTCCAGGAGTAATCATTTTTACACCGGAGCAAGCTGATAAAATAAAACTTAAAAATAAAAATAGGGCAAGAATTGGTGATTTCATCGTATTTCCTAAATGAGTGATTCCGGAATATTCTACCAAGCCCCAGAGTCTTATAAAAGAGGGATTCGCTGAATCAACAATAAGATTGAGTGTTTTTGGAAATTACCCGATCAATTTAATACGATATAACCGATTGCAATGCTTATTTCATTTTATAAATAATCACTGCAATCGATTAATTAAGAAACAAGGAAAATTATTTTTTGCTTTTTAATTCAATTTTTAAATTAGTCGTTCCAAGGGCGGCAGATTGATTTTTTAAGTCAATTCCTTCTAAAGAATCAGGTGAGCTGATTGCATCGCCATTAGGTGAATAGCGCGCCATTACTCTTACAGGCCCTTCAAATTTAGTTCCAGCTATCATCACATTAGCAGAAGTTAAAATAAAAGTTTGTGGGAATTTTGGATTTGCTATTTTTAAGACGGCCATTGGTGGTTGGCCATTAGCTGCCGTTGCACCAGGGACTGCTTTTTTAGCAAAAACAAACAAAACGCCAGCAGGAGTTAATTTTTTTTCTAAAGATTTAGGAAGACTAACGACTCCTCCAACTCCGGAATCAGCAAATGATAGAGATGATAATAAACTGAATAAAAAAAGTGCTGTAATGATGGACTTCATTGGTTCCTCTTTGGTTAATTTTAATAACGATTAGTAAAAAGTATTATTTTGAATAAATACTACTTGTTTCACTTACCATCTTCAACAAGAACCTGAATCCGATCAATTTCATCTTTGTCTAGCCAAATCCCATGTCCTTTTAAACATCTATCGATTGAAATATTAATAGATTTTGAAAAATCATGCTTTTTCATGTCTTCACCGCACTCCAAGCATTTGCGAGCTTCAAATTTAACTTTTTTCATATCTAACTGAAGCGAAGGAAAATTATAATCTTTAGATGTTTGGATTGTTTCTTTATCAAACTTTTGAATTCGTTTTTTTAGAATCGCTTCGATTGAATTAAGTGAACACCAAAGTCCTCCGCAAAGAGCACATTGTTCAACCAGCTCCCCTTCGTACTCAATTGTTTGTAGACAAATATTATGCTCTGGACACAATTTAGAATTCTTATTCATTCTGGCTCCTAATGTTTGATAGTTTCCAATTCGTCACTTCAAGCATTGACCTTTAGGTAGTCACTAAAATTAAAAATCTGACTCATGCCACATTATTTAGGCACCTAAATTTCACGTTTTCCTAACTAACTCACTGAAAAATCAGCACCTTAATTTTACTTACAAATCTGTGACAATGATCTGTTAAAATCCAAAGATATGAATTTTTTAGGATCTATTCTATTCACGTTTCTTTTCATTTTCGCTGGCTGCAAGCCTAGTGATTTTAACTTATCTGCTCCTAAAGCTTCAACCAACGGGATCACTAAAGTTAATTTTGACCACAACATGTTTCAGAAAGTCAGCTGCGTTCAGTGCCATGAAAACAAACGTCCGCTTACAAGTCCTCCTCATGGAAATGGAGCTGATTGTATCGGTTGCCATACACCAGCTCTCAATAGCATGGGAGTTCGAGCCTGGATAAATTTAAGTAACTTTAATCACTCTCCAATGCCAGCAACATGTATAACTTGTCATGAAAACAAAAGACCTCTCTCGGTTGCACCACACTTAGCAGGTCAGTGGGGAAACAAACAAGACTGTGCCACTTGCCATACCTATCCTAGTTGGAAACCTGCTCAATTTGACCACATCAAACCACTTACAAGCTGTATTGAATGCCACAGAACGCCTACTAAAGACGACAGACCACAACCTGTGACATCACACCCTTCGGCCTTCTATAACAAGATTGATTGTATCCAATGCCATACCAATTCTAATAACTCAAAAAAATGGGGTGATTTGATTTTCAATCACCGCACTCACTTGCCCGCACCAACGAGCTGTATGACTTGTCATGAAATTAAGCGACCAACTACACATAAAGTTCTCCCTACAAAAATTGCGGGAATGGATAAATCAGATTGTAAATCTTGTCATACTTCATCTGCTGATTGGACACAAGTTTCGGCCTTTGATCATGAAGTTGTTAAACCTACAAGCTGTGTTGGTTGTCACGCAACTAACACTCCTGCCAATCAAACTGTTCACCCATCCGCAGTAGGAAATTATTCAAAAATAGATTGTATTAAATGTCATACATACGACAAAACAACATCAGCTAGATCGTGGGCAAAAATTGTTTTTAATCAACACACTCACTTGCCTGCACCAGTAAGTTGTCTTGAGTGCCATAAAAATGTTAATAATTCACTTCCTGTAAGTGGCTCACACACTATGGATAGCCGCTCAGCTAAAGACTGTGCAACTTGCCACAAGTTTGACACTGTAAAAAAATGGACAAACTATTCTCCATTTAATCATATTGTGATTGGGGCAACTGAAAGATGTGATACATGTCATGCGCCTGTTAATAAATCACTCACATCAAAAATTGTTGGGCATATTTCAACAACACTTGATTGTAAATCTTGTCATGTATCTTCTGCTTGGAAACCTGCCACTTTTACTCATTCATCTACTGATACAAATTGCTCAACTTGCCATAACGGTACAATCGCAACAGGCAAAACACTTACTCACGTGGCGACAACTCAACAATGTAGTTCATGTCACACACAATCTGCCTGGAAGCCGGCAACATTTAAACATGCTACGACTGATACAAATTGTGTAAGCTGCCACAACGGAACTACTGCGACAGGAAGAGCTACTGGACATAATTTACCGATGGCAAATCTACAATGCAGTACTTGTCATAATCAGACAGCATTTAAACCAGCAGTCTACAGCACTTCATATAACCATTCAGCCAATGGTGGATTAATTCCAAATGGAACCAGTTATCACAAGTCACAATCCTCATGTACAATGTGCCATTCTAATACAACTGATAATGTGATTTTCACAGATACGGCTGCGAACGCAAAAGCTAGCATCGTTAAGTGCTCTGGATGTCACTCTACTGAATATAATAACAAGATTTCTAAACATAAAAATGTATCAGTTGTTACAAATTCTAATTGTTTAAAATGTCATTCTTACAATGGCTGGTAAAAAAGTTAACTATTGAAAAAGATCTTTAACTTTATCAAAAAATCCACGACTCATTGGATTTGAATTATGATCAACTTCCGAAATCCGTTTGAACAATTCTTTTTGTTCGTTTGATAATTTCGTCGGTGTCTCAACATGTACTGTAACGATTTGATCGCCCAGCCCATATCCGCCCAATCGTTGAATTCCTTTTCCTTTAAGTCTCATTTTGACTCCCGACTGTGTTCCAGCAGGAATTTTAAGAGCTACTTTCCCAGAAAGTGTTGGTACTTCCATTTCTGCACCTAAAGCTGCTTGCGAAAAGCTAATAGGAACTGTGCAATGGACATCAAATTCATCGCGTTCAAAGATATCGTGTTGCTTAATATTGATGACAACATAAAGGTCCCCGTTAGGTCCACCGAGGGCACCAGCATCACCTTCATTCGAAAGTTTTAAGCGTTGTCCTTGATCGATACCCGCAGGAATTTTAACTTGTAGATCGATTTTCTTTTTCTTTTTTCCGGCCCCATTACAACTTTGGCATGGGTCTTTGATCATTTGACCAGATCCATTACACTTGGGACAAGTTGATGAAACAGTAAAAAAACCTTGTTGACGACGAACTTCACCATGACCATTGCAGTAGTCACAGGTTGTTGGACTCGAGCCAGACTTTGCGCCTGATCCACTACAAGTTTCACATTTTATATTTTTAGTTAAAGAAATTGTTTTCTCACAACCAAAAGCTGCTTCAGAAAAAGTTATATCAATTCCCATTTGAAGATCATCCCCTGGTCTACCGCGAGATCTTCCTTGCCCGCCTCCGCCACGTCGTCTTCCACCACCAAGCATGTCGCCAAAAATATCACCAAAAATATCACCAAAATCACCGAAGTCTCCATTACCTTGGAATCCGCCACCACCTTGAGCGCCATTGACTCCAGCGTGACCAAATTGGTCGTATCGACCTTTTTTATCATCATCTAGTAAAACGTCGGCCGCTTCAGAAGCTTCTTTAAATTTTGCTTCCGCTTCTGGATTATTAGGATTTCGGTCAGGGTGAAATTGCATGGCCAATTTTCTATAGGCCTTTTTGATATCGTCCTTAGCTGCACCCTTTTGAACTCCAAGAACTTCGTAATAATCGCGTTTGGTACTCATAAATAAAAAATCCGTCTTAAATTTGTTCTATAAAAAAGTCTCCCACAAGGAGAGACTTTAAATTAGTCATGAATTGGTTAAATTAATTCTTATACTTCTTTATAATCAGCATCAACTACATCGTCATCTTTTTTCGATCCAGCTTCTGTTCCACTTTGGGCTTCACCGTGAGCACCACCAGCGTGAGCTTGTTCAGCTCCTGGGGCTCCACCAGCTTGATACATTTCGGTAGCAACTTTATGTGAAACATTTTGTAGTCTTTCAACTGCAGCTTTTAACTCATCAAGGTTTTCGATATTCAATTTGGTTTTTGCTTCTGCTACTGCTGATTCAAGTTCTGCTTTAGATTGGCCAGAAATTTTTCCTTCACCATCTTTAATCATTTTTTCAGTAGCAAAGATTAATCCATCAAGATTATTTTTAGTATCTACAATTTGACGTCTTTCTTGATCTGCAGTTCTGTTTAACTCAGCATCTTGAACCATTCTCTTGATTTCTTCTTCTGTTAAACCAGATCCCCCAGTAATTTTGATTTCCTGAGATTTACCAGTTGCTTTATCAGTCGCTGAAACATGAACGATCCCGTTAGCATCAATGTCGAAAGTAACTTCAACTTGTGGAACACCACGTGGAGCTGGAGCAATTCCTGAAAGATCGAATTTACCTAAAGTTTTGTTGTCTTTAGCAAATTCTCTTTCCCCTTGAAGTACGTGAATCGAAACTGCTGGTTGGTTGTCTTGAGCAGTTGAGAACACTTGAGATTTTTTAGTTGGAATAGTTGTATTTTTCTCGATGATTTTTGTAGATACACCACCAAGAGTTTCAATCCCTAATGATAATGGAGTGACATCAAGAAGTAGAACATCTTTAACGTCTCCTGATAATACCCCACCTTGAATCGCGGCACCAGCAGCTACAACTTCATCTGGGTTAACACCTTTAGATGGCTCTTTTCCAAAAATTTCTTTAACTTTTTGTTGAACCAATGGAATTCTAATTGAACCACCAACTAGCACAACTTCATGAATATCTTTTAGAGATAATCCAGAATCTTTAATACATGTTGTACATGGAACAATTAGTTTTTCGATTAGGTCACCAATTAATTGTTCGAATTTTGCTCTAGTAATGTTTACGTTTAAGTGTTTTGGTCCAGTTGCATCTGCAGTAATGAACGGAAGATTAACTTCAGTTTGGCTTACGTTAGAAAGCTCATGTTTTGCTTTTTCAGCAGCTTCTTTTAATCTTTGAAGTGCCATTGTATCGTTTTTCAATTCAATTCCAGTTTCTTTTTTAAATTCTTCTGCAAGATAGTTAATGATTCTGTAGTCGAAGTCTTCTCCACCTAAGAATGTATCACCGTTAGTTGCTTTTACTTCGAAGACACCATCAGATGTAATTTCAAGAATTGAAATATCGAAAGTCCCACCACCTAAGTCAAAAACTGCAATGTTTTGGTCTTTCTTAGAATCTAATCCGTAAGCTAGAGCTGCTGCAGTTGGCTCGTTGATAATTCTTTTTACATCAAGGCCAGCGATACGACCTGCATCTTTTGTAGCCTGTCTTTGAGCATCGTTGAAGTAAGCTGGAACTGTAATAACAGCTTCTGTTACTGGTTGCCCTAAATAATCTTCAGCAGCTTTTTTTAGTTTTTCTAAAATTCTTGCTGAAACTTCTTGTGGTGACATTTCTTTTGAGTCTACTTTTACCCAAGCATCGCCATTTTTATTTGCGATAATTTCGAAAGGTGCAACTTCTTTAAACTTTCTTACTTCTGGAGCATCAGCTTTTCTACCGATCAATCTTTTAATACCAAAAAGAGTTTTCTTTGGATTTGTAACAGATTGTCTTTTCGCAACTTGACCAACAAGAATTTCACCATTGTTAGCGAAACCAACAATAGATGGAGTTGTGTTATGTCCTTCAGCGTTTGCGATTACTTTGTAAGTTCCGTTTTCCAAAACAGCAACACATGAGTTTGTTGTTCCTAAGTCGATACCGATAATTTTTCCCATATAATTCTCCTTAATATGAATTCTAAAACTATTTTTATGCGTTATTTGCTACTACTACTTTTGGCGCTCTAAGTAAGCGACCGTTTAACAGATACCCTCTTTGGTATTCAGTAATAATTTCTTGATCAGGTTTTCCTGGAGCTGGTGCTTGGGCCACAGCTTCATGAAAATTTGGATCAAACATTTTACCAACAGTTTCAACCTGAGTTAATCCATTCTGTTTTAATATATCCAAAAATTGATTGCGAATCATATCGATTCCCTTAACAATATTTTGTACCTTATCGTCATTGTCATTTTTAATTGCACTAACTGTTAAATCGAAGTTATCAACAACAGTCAGAAGTGAAGACAAGACTTTTTCATTACCAAACTTTAACAGACTTTCTTTTTCGCGCTCAAAGCGTTTTCTCATATTTTCAACTTCAGCAGCTAGGTAGTAGTACTTAGCTTTAAAATCGTTATTGCCTTCTTTTAGCGTCTCATGGTGCTTAATTTCATCTTCAATAACATCTTTGACTTCGCCGTCTACGTTTAATACTTCTTCCTGGTCAGTTTGTTCAGTCATGGTCATTCCTTTACTTGGTTAGATCGATTCGTTTCGAAAGATGGGAATAGATGGATAAGAGTCAATACTGGAGATGCAATTATTTTTAAGAAAAAAAACACCCTGGCACAGGCACCTGTAATTACATTAACTTAGAGTGACATAGACGGCGGCTGATAGTCCTTTATAGCTTCGTCTAAATGATCAAATTGAAGCTGCGCGTGATTATACTTTTGCTCAAACAGCAGATGGTTTATTTCAGAATTCACTTTTTCAGAATAATGACTTCGAAAAAAGTTTCCAAGTTGGAGATCATTCAATTCAATTGAAAGATCCTCACAATCTTTTCCGATTTTATTTTTTAAGTTAAGAGTTACAGATTCAAGGAATTCCAAAAGCCATTTCTCAGAAAGTTGAAATTCTAAAATAGCTGTAAATGTAATTAACTCTTGAAAAAGTTTATTATTAACTAAATTTTTAACCTGGAAGCGCTCTTGAATTAATTCACAAATAGAAAGCTTACAAATAGAAAAATGGTTTTGGCGAGCAAACCGATCATTATACTTTGAAGCGAGTATAAGTTCTTCAAAAACAAATCGAACATGCTTAGAACTATATTGATTAGTATTCATTGTCTCAAAATCATCATGTGACTTAAGGTGTTTTGATAATTCGATAAATCCATTTTGGATAGATTTCGTTAATCTCATCGTAAGAAAATGATTTTCAAGTTCGTGCTCTAGCCAATCAAAATTAGCATATTTTTTAGAATAAAAAAGCCAAACCAATCTATTTGTATAACTAAAAAAATCCCATTTTGATTTTATATTGTAGACTTTAAAGCTACCAAAACCACTGTATTGATTTTTATATAACAAATGAATGTATTCATATTCATTGTTTATAAATTGATTAATAACTTGGCGTTTTGGCTCATACTGATCCCCTGATTCTATAAGGTGTTTCAGCATGTAGCATTGGCGAGATATGATATCACTTCCTTGGGAGTAAAGTGGATCAATAAAACCAAAACCTTCACCAATAAAAATCACCTTTTCAGGAAGTGCGAAGTATTGTCTTTTAAAATCTAATTGGGAGTTCTCTTGAAAATCGAGAAGTTCAGCATTTTCTAGAAGCTTATTAACAAATGGATTTTTCTTGATTAATTTTAAAAATCCCTCTCGTGATTTTGTATCATCAGTTATAACTCGTTTATCGTAGACAATACCAAAACTAACTACACCTCGGTCAATAGGAATATGCCATGTCCACGAACCTTCTTTCATGAAATGAGTCGTCGACAAGTATCTGCTAGAAAAACCTGCCTTTTCACGCCATTGTTCATTGCCCAGTAAATCTATATCAGCAACATTTGAAAATCGGCCCCAGGCCGAAGAAGTCATTTGCTCACCTTCACTGATAACGGGATTTAAGTCTTGAAAATATTTTTCGATGGATGACGCTCGACCTGCAGAATTCACAAGCCATTCGCAACTTACATCATAATTTTTTCCATTTTTTGAAAAAGTTATTTGATGATTTCCTTTAGGATTAATCACTATGTTACAGATATCAACACCAACGCATACATCTATTCCAATTTCACGATTGAGTTCCCATAAATCCATATCAAAACGGGCCCGGTCAATTTGAAAAGTAGGAATTACTGGTAGCATTTTTCCACCAATTTCTGAGCAAGATTCAACTGAAAAAAGTTTCTTAGAATCATTAAAAAGAAATCGAAATCCATTTTTGGGAAGATGATTTAAATAACAATAAGTGGAAAGACCGAGCTCACGAACTAAAAACAACCCTGCTACACCTACCGTCGATTCTCCTGGGCACCAGTTTAGTTTTTCATTTTTTTCGAGTATTAATATTTTTTTATCTTTAAAATTGAGTTTCATGAACCGAGCACAGAGACCACCCGAAAATCGCCCACCCAAAAATACAATATCGTAATGCTCTGAAATGTTCATACGGCCTCAAATAACTTAAACTATTTAATAAAAATTTATCATTGTTTATAACCTGAGTAAAGAAGCCTTGTTTTTTAAACTTATACCTTCTAAAATTTATAAATGTTATTTCATTCTCTAGATTTTTTTCTCTTTTTTCCTTTCATTTTGGCCGGGCATTTTTCTATATCCAACAATCAATTGCGAATACTATTTTTAATGATTGTTAGTTATGTTTTTTATATGTGGAATGCTCCTATTAATGCTGTTTATCTTATATTCTCTACGCTGGTGACATACTTAATAGGCTTGAGAATTCCTAAAGCTAAATTTAAAAAAACTTACTTAATAATGGGTCTTTTTCTGAACTTTGGTTTGCTCTTTTTTTTCAAAGCATATGATCCATTTTTTCCATTTTTTAAAACTCTTTTCCCCGAATTACCCTATCATTCCTTTTCTTTACCGCTTGGACTTTCGTTCTACACTTTTCAAGCCGTGTCTTATATCGTCGATATATATCGCAAAGATTTAGTTACCGAAAAAAACTTTTTTACTTTTTCGCTCTATCATTCTTTTTTTCCACAACTTATGGCCGGCCCTATTGAGCGTGCGAAAAACTTATTGCCACAATTAAAAGAACCCCAACTTTTGAATTATGAAAATTTCAGACGAGGCGCTTTGATTTTTGGATTTGGACTCATTAAAAAATTAGTTATTGCAGACAGATTAGCCGCTGTAGCTGAAATCACGTTGAAAGGTTGGCAAACCAACACATCATATGCAGTTATCTTCAGTGGATATCCCGTTGTCTTTCAGTATTACTTCGATTTTTCTGCCTATAGCGAAATAGCCCTGGGAGTAGCCTTAATGATGGGAATTCAATTAACGAGAAATTTTAATTCACCATTTTTGGCAACTTCACCAATTGATTTTTGGAGACGTTGGCATATTTCTCTTATGACATGGCTCCATGATTATGTTTTTATGCCCATTATAGAACTAGAGTTTACATTTTTTAATATGATGATTGCCACTTTTGCGGTTTTTATTTTTGCGGGAGCATGGCACGGCATTGGTTTAACATTTGTGATTTGGGGAATGATAAATGGATTATTCGTCATTCTAAATATGATTTACAGAAAGTTTGCCAAGAGATCAAAAAATAAATTTTTAATTCCTTTTAAAATCATTGGTACTTTTCATCTTTTTGTTATTAGTGGTTTTTTTCTTTCCTATGATAATATCTCAATCGCTAGTACTGTTTTTTTGAAAATATTTTCATTCCAAACATTTCATTTGCGTCCAATTATAAACCTTATACCCTTATATGACCAAATAATCCTTGGTGTTGCGGTTCCGCTTGTAATGTTGGGAGAAATTTTATTTTTTAAAATTAATTTCTGGAATTTTTATACACGCTTAACCCCGCCCCTTCGTTGGACTATTTATACCTTAATGATGTTAATACTTATCTTATTTTCATACTCAAAAGCGAGACCTTATGTTTACTTTAAATTCTGAATTTAAAAAAATCATGAGTAAGCTTGCAATACTCATTAGTATTTTTATTCTGATAAATAGCCTGCTTTTTATCTACCTAAGAGATTATACTGTTGCGTACCGATCTTTGCGAAATAAAGCACAAGTTCTTTTTTCACTTTATCCAAATTCTAAGATTATCATTGGAGGGGATTCAATTGCCGAAAGTGGAATTGATCCAAAACTCTTATCGGCTAAGTATTCAGGGGTCAATATTGCAACTCCTGCGGGCGGGATTCAGGGATTTAGAAAAGCATTATTTAAATATAGTAAAAACAAAATAGATCAAAATAATATTTTGATTATTAACATTAGTGTTTTGAGTCTAAACGATGAAGTTATTAATAAAGAACATTTTATAGGTCAAATTGATGGTTTCTTTTCAGAGGGTGTGAATTATTTGATTAAGCGATGGAGAAAAGATTTCTTTAAAAACTTATTTACCTCATATCAGTGTGCATTCACTTCTTGTCCATACTTTTCAGATTCACCTTACCCAGAACTTGAAAAATCAAATCACAAAGGCTTTATTCCACTGAGAACTCAAAATGGTAAGCCAAATTCACTTGATGAAAGAAAGGCCATGTTTAAAAACTATGAACCTTATTTTAAGGATTTTGTCCTGGAAGGTGTCCTTTTTAAAGGCTTCAAAGACGAACTAAAGATCTTGAGTCAAACTGGAGCAAAAATATTTATTATTCTTCCACCTCATATGGATGCCTTACAGAAGTTTATCGATTCATTTGGTCCTGATACTAAAATTCAAAACTTTATTTCTCATGCTAAAATAGAATGCGAAGCTAGTGTTAAAAATTGTTTTTTCCTAGATTATTACAATTGGGATCATCGAAAAATGCCTGGCAGCGACCTTGAAAACTTTTACGACTATATTCACTTCTCACCTGTTGGTGGTAAAAATTTTTCATTGATGATAAAAAAAGATATCGAAACCAAATTAAAAGGAAGCATTTTATGATTGAAGAAGAGTTAATACTTATGTTGAAGGACTCATATGATGTTAATATTGAAAATTTCAATAAAAATTCAAAGCTAAGAGAGCACTTAGACTCAATCGATTTTTTAGGTTTTTTAATGCAAGTTAGAAAACAATATAAGATTAATATTGAAGCTAGTGAAATGAAAAACTTTCATACTATTGAAAACGTTGCTGACGCCATAAGAATAGCACTATTACCAAAGTAATTTCTATCAGATTTTTTTAAGAATTATAGTTGAATTTATTCCCATCATTCCAAATGAATTTTTAAGTATATATTGAATATCTTTCTTTTCTTTATGATCTTTGAAGACAAAATTCTTTAA
The DNA here is from genome assembly GCA_947377285.1 of Bacteriovoracaceae bacterium. Lineage (GTDB taxonomy): Bacteria > Bdellovibrionota > Bacteriovoracia > Bacteriovoracales > Bacteriovoracaceae > Bacteriovorax. Next base: position 1,301 of record CANCFT010000008.1, on the reverse strand, counting down.
TTCGCATTCCGGATCTAAATCTTCAACATTGGCCGAACAGTGAATCATTTCATCATCAAAGCTTGGAATATTAGCTGCAATTTCAATAACACTGGCAGCACCCATTGCATGCCCCAAAAAACCTTTTGTGGCATTTATAAAAGTATTTGGGGCATTCTCGAAAACTTTTCGAACTGCTTTAGCCTCTTGAATATCACCTGCGATTGTTCCGGTTGCATGAAGATTAACTAAATCTATATCCGAAGGCGTGATCCCAGCTTTTCTAATTGCATTTTCCATACAATTAATTTCACGTTCAAAAGATGGTAATAAATAATCAATAGCATCACTGTTATAATGATAACTTACAATTTCACCAAATATTTTAGCATTTCTTTTTTTGGCATTCGATAATTTTTCTAAAAAAAAGATTCCTCCGCCCTCAGAAATAACTAATCCATTTCGATTTAAGTCTAAAGGCCTACAAGCTTTTTCAGCTTCAATATTTTGAGCAAGTGCCCCTTGTGAAAGAAATGAAGCAAATGATCCAAACGCATCTGTGGATTCAGAAACTCCACCAGCTAGTGCATAATCAACTTCTCCTAATAGGATCTGTTGGACTCCCTGGATTAGACCAAGATTTCCAGCGGCACATGCCCCTCCGATAGTAAAATGAGGACCTGTGATTTTCAAATTAACAGAAACTTCGCCAGTTGGTGAATTCGCAACTGTTTTAAAATTATGCTGATGAGACCAAAGTGAAATATTTCGATTATTTTGAAGAAAAAAATCTTCTAGTTCTCTTTCATTTTCCCCACTACCATGTTCGGCAATCCCGAGAAAAATTCCAACTCTTTCTTTATCTACCGACTTCCAATCGATGTTCGAATTATTTATTGCTTCATGTGCGCAGTAAATTGAAATGGACCCAGCTCGTGTTCCTCGTAATCGCATTTTCTTAGTATGAAACTTGAGCTCGTCAAAAACACAAACTCCTGCTGGTATATTCCCAACGTGTGGTACTTGTAAAAATTTAATTCCTGTTTTTTTTGATAATATATTTTCCCTTAGCTCAATAAGGCTATTGCCACATGGAGAAACAATTCCAACTCCAGTTATTACAATTCTTTCATTGTCAGATTTATTCACGTTATCCCCAGCTTGTTTTTCAAATAACATTAGCCTTTACTTATTTCAATTGATAATATTTTACACCGAACCTAACTATTTTGGAAATTTTTACGAAGGCATCTAAATTCAATGAGAATGAAATACTTAATTGGTCCAATTGTTATTCTCTTTATTTTTACTGCTGCTTTTTT
>CANCFT010000007.1 GCA_947377285.1 Bacteriovoracaceae bacterium | reverse complement strand
TTTAATGCTTTCCTTAGCCTCAACATGCCGAAAAATTAAATTAAGCTTCTGGAGATATTTAGAAGATCGAATTTCTTTGAGAGAGGCAATTCCATACCTTGGTAAGATCGTAAATTCACTTTAAAAAATACAGAATATTGAGCAGTTACTCAATGAGTGTCTATTTTTTAGACACCCTATTGAAATAAATTCACTCCACAACCTATTTAAGGCAATTTAAATTATTATACTAAAAAGCGATCGAATGATTAGGAGTATTTATGAAAAAATTTTTTACATCAATGATTTTAGTTTTTATTCTAGGAAACTCTGCGTTTGCAAGCTCAAGAATCAATGAAGCTCTTGATGAAGATGCAAAAACAAGATTAGACACTATAGAGAAAACAAAATCAGAACTTGGCCAATATAAAGATGCCTTAAATACAATTACTATTCAATTAAACAAAGAATTAGCGATCGCTGGCAAACAAGATATTTTCATCCAAAGAAGAAATTTAGCGCTCAAAACATTTATAATTTCAGTTCCTACTTTTTTATTTGCAGAACTTATGGGGGCGCGCCATGTTGGTCCTGCCAGTAAATTTACAACAAACGCTTTTTCGATTCTTGTCTCTGGATTGTCAATTGGAATGATTGTTAGTCCAGTCGTTATGGCAGGAATGGAAGTTGGTGTGCTTATCAATAATAACGATGCAGAAAAATTAAAGAAAGAAATTACAATTCAAAAAGATAAAATCAATAACGCTCAGAATAGATTGAATGCTGAAATCGTATTACTTTGCAAATCAGAAGAGAATCATAAACTTTGTTACTCAGTAAGCCAAAATTAAATATTAAAATTAAAAAAGGCCCAAAAACTATTAAGTTTGTTAGGGCCTTTTTTATTTTGTAAATGTCTGTCGTAAAGCTATTAGTGGCAATTTCGCTAGTGTAATTTTTTAACTTTAATAAAAGTTTCTAGGTACTATTTATAAACTAATAACTTTTTTCCATCTTTTATTTTAGGCGCGACGCCTTTCTTCGATTTCACTAACTTTAATTCCATCGTGCATGTTCTTTCTAAATGTCATTGGTTTGACTCCTTTAGTGTTGCTCTCTTGAGACTTGTTCACCGGTAAAAACAATATAACTCAATTCCAAAATACTAATTATTTTTTTTAATTTATTTTTAAAACTTTTTAGAACTATTTGGAAATACGATCGAGGATGAAGCTAGATTTTTATAACTAGTTATTAAATCATGCCCAATTAAATTGAATTTTCCTTAGCAATTTAATAAAAAAGTGCCAACGAAAGTTGTCTTGGTTAAGACTTAACAACTCATGTTTAATATAGTGCCTTTTCTGGATTCAGCTTTATCTTTCTTAAGCTGTATATAGAGATTTTTAAATTGAATAGGTAGATATTCATGAAGAGTATGTCCCTTTTTATCAACGAGACAAACAAAAGTATGCTGCCGTCCTATCCAAAAAGTAAATTTGAGATTGTTTTTAACATAACATTCCAGGACGTTTAACTCATTTACCCAGGCCGTTAATTCAACTTGTGAAATATCTAAATTGGCGTCGTGTGATTCATCTTTTTTATTTTCATCTGACTTCGAATTTTGATGTGATGGATGACGCTTATTTTGTTCCAACTCACCGTGAACGGTTATTGCTAGTTGGGAAGAAATGGGAAGAATTTTTCCAATCATGTCTTTTTATCGGAAGTTTTCAAAAAAGTATAAACATAGAATAGTTGATTAAAATAGTAAGCTTGAACTTTGTTTTGAACTAAGATTGAATAGAAAAAACGTATTCAATTTCACCCACTTGCCTGCCGTTCTTCAGAGCAGTCTTCAATGATGGAATATTCAATATTCATTTAAGTAATCATTAAAAAATTCCTCGTAGTAAGAATTCATTAGTATTCCTTTAGTTTAATAAATAATAAAACTTAGTATGACTAAAGATCCTGTGTGAGATCTATTTTCTGAATTTATTTTTTAAATTTTCGTCAAGCACAGGCATTTTTAACAATCATTGCTTTTTTAAAGCTGCCTTTAATTGAGCTATAGATGAAAGTGGTTTATTTTCCTCAGAATACACAAAACAAATATGATCTTGAAATGGTTTAATATCACTTGAATAAACTTTAGTAAGCTCTGGATAATAATTTTTCACAACTTTTTCAGGCAAAATTCCAACACCTACTCCCTCATAAATAAACTTAGCTATAAGCTCAAGGTTAGAAATTGGATATTGATGAGCAAATTCAATTCCTTTTTTTTCTAGCTGTCTCAAAATAGAATGAGTTTGATATAATTGTGGATCAAAAAAAAGCTTATCTTTATTCGTTGATTTTTTATGGCACCAGAGAGTTACATTATCTTTATCAATCTGATTAATAACTAAATTGCTATGTGGATATGGATTAATAATGATGCCACAATCAACTTTTCCTTCTTGGATCCATTCTGTCACTTCTCGAGAAAGACCAAAACGAAAATTAAGTTCTAAATTTTTTAATTCTTTTATTAAGTAAGGAAGAGTATAACAGGCTACTGAAGAATGTATACCTAATGTTAGCGTCTGTTTTATTGCGCCATGACCGGTTTTTAAAAAATTAGCAACACCCTCTAGGTCATCGCAAATTTTTTGTCCCCTCAAGAGAAGGAACTCTCCTGACTTTGTCATAATTAATCCATTTTTTCTTCGCAAGAACAGCTCTTCTCCAAGCTCCAGTTCTAAGCGCTTTATGCAATGACTAAGGGCCGGTTGAGAAAGTCCAAGCTCCTTAGCAGCTTTAGTTAAGTGCAGAGTTTTAGCTGTTGTCAGAAATGATTTTAAGTCGCTTGAGTTTATCATTCATAAATTGAATCATGATTATTAAATATATTCAATATATTTATATTACATTCAGCACTATAACCTCTACACCAAGGGGGAATTTATGAAAAAAATATTATTGCTAGCACTCGTTTCTACAAATTTAATGGCGACTGAACGACTTTTATTATCAGATAGTAAGTTTACTGATATAGAACTCACAGAAAGTAGTGTGCGCTGTTCGGACAAGGGATATGGAACGGGCGAATTAAAGATTAACATTAAGAGTCTTGATGGTTGGACAATTTTTGATCATTCAAATATTAAAGCAGGAGATCTACTGGGTGAGCCTTGTATGACGGCTGGGATTTGCAAACGATCTGAAAATGATAAAACAGGTCTGACTATCGGTGACATTCTTTCAAGTGGAAATCGCACTGAAAATATTAAAATAAATCGACAATTAGTTGAAGTTAAAGAAATTGGAAAAGATGAATCAGGTTCTGATGTTTGTTTCCGGCATGTTCAAGAAAGACTACAAACTGCTGTAGTCCGTGGAGATGGAGCTGGTAAAATAAAATTTACCCATGTTCGTTATGGTATCGAAGAAACATTCCCATTGTCTGTTTGCCAAAGAAAGTAAAACCAACTTTACCCTTTATAATTAAAAACAAATAATAAAGGGTAAGTTTTGTATAACATGTCCCCAATTAAATAGTCTGACTAAATTTAACTTTTGTTGCTTGTTCTCTTAAATGATAATCAAAGCTCATCGCTATATTTCGCACAAAGCCCTTACCGATTGGTGTGATGCGAATTTGATTTTTTACTAACTCAAGTATTCCATCTTCTTGAAAGGCTTTAAGCTCTGCCTCTATCTCTGCCCAATAGGGTAGATTTTCTTTATTACTCACTTTAATTTCGTTATGGCACATCATCTCCAAAACAACTTCTTGGATTAATAAATCTTTTTCGTTATGAGTGTGACCTATTTCAATGGGAAGAGCCCCTGACATAACTTTTTGCTGATAAGCTTTCATATCTTTGATATTTTGAACAAAACTCATAGACGAATCTGAAATAGATGTCGGTCCAAGCCCAATTAAGATGGGAGACTTTTTATCGACATAACCCATAAAATTACGGTGTAATTTTTTATCTTGAAGGGCCTTATATAAAAAACTCGATGGTAAGGCGAAATGATCCATGCCGACGTCAGCATAGCCATTTTCTAAAAGCAATTTTTTTCCCAACTCATACAGCTCACGTTTTAATTCTGGAGTTGGAAGATCACCTTCAGCGATCAAGCGCTGATTTTTTATTCTATCAGGCAAGTGGGCATAACTATAAAATGCAATGAGGTCTGGTCTCATTTTAGCGACAATTTCCATAGTGCTAGAAATTGATTCGAGAGATTGTTTTGGCAATCCATAAATGAGATCGAAGTTAATCGAAGAAAAATGATGGGCCCGCAATTTGCTCACTAAGGTTTCTACCATCAGAGGCGGCTGATCTCGATTAATAGCTTTTTGAACTGCAGGATCAAAATCTTGAATACCTAAAGAGACTCGCAAGATATCACAACGAGCAAGCACTTCAAGATGTCCATCATTGCAGGTGCGAGGGTCGACTTCAATTGAACCAATAAAAGCCGAAGATTTATTTTGAAGTAATGTCGTAATTAATCGTTCAAGATTTTGAGGAGACAAAAAAGTTGGAGTCCCTCCTCCAAAATGAAGTGAATTTATTTTTAATGATCCCAATTTATCTTTATAAATTTCCCATTCTTTTAAAAGAGCAGATAAATAGAATTCTTCGACTTCATGATTTTTAGTAATGGTCCGGTTACAGCCGCAGTAATAGCAAAGGCTTTCACAAAAAGGAACATGGACATAAAGATCAACGCCAACAGACTCTTGATAGGTATTTTTAAGATGTGTTATCCACTCTCCTTCACTAGGAGCATTATTCCAAAACGGAACTGGCGGATAACTGGTATAACGAGGGCCTGGGCGGTTGTATTTTTTGATAAGATCGTTAAGTGTTTTCATTCACAGATTATGCCTGCAAATCATTAAAAAAAAACTGACCGAAATCAGCTTTTGGAATTATAATTATTCTACCTCAAAAACCCTATAGCTTTCCCAGATGGAGCTTATTAAATTTTTCTTTATACTTAATTGCTTGTTTTTCAATTTTCACTAAAACCATATCGATACTTTCATACATAATCCTTTAAACGAGGATTCACTATGAATCCTTATGACTGTTATCATAACCCTGAGGAATAAAGAAAACATGATCTGTATCAGTGGCTAAAAAAGTTAATTGAATTATTCTCACTTTAATTCAATAAAACTTTTAAGGATAAATTATGCGCAATTTAAAATGGGATATTAATTCACTTAATCAATCAAAAATCTTTTATGCATTTAATGATGAAAGTAACCAAGAAATTAGAGATTTTGCACAAAAAATTGGCAAGCATCAATTTGTTGATCAAACGGTTATCAATCCTGAAAATTTTAAATCAATAATAAAAGAATTGAAGACTATTGAAAAAGAAGTAGATCAAGGTCAAAAAATCGTCATATTAAAAGCTATTCCAGGTCTAATGTATTACGAAATTGAAACTTTTCAATGGATAGTTTCTAAGCTCCTGGGAGAAACTATTCTCCAAAATGAAGAAGGTCGCCACTTAATCCATATTTTCGACCGCGACCCAATGAGAAGAATTAAAGATGGTGCTCGATATCACCAGACCCATGAAATGGGTGCGATTCATACTGACAATGTTAATATACCAGAAACTTATCAATACCTTCTTGTTGGCTGTGTTGCTCCTGCAATGATTGGCGGTGAAAATATTATTGTTAACGGGCAAGCTGTTTATGAATATTTAAAAGAATATGCCCCGAAAGAACTAGAAATTCTCATGGAAAAATTTACTTGGGAATACCGTGGTATTTCAAAAGAACTTTATGAGGCTCCCATCATCAGCCTTGACTCCCATGGAGAAGCTCAATTTCGCCATTTAAGAACTTATATGGAATCAGCTCACTTACGAGCTGGTAAATTACTAAACTCTGACCAGGTTCGGGCCCTAGATGCTTTAGATGCTGCTCTAAATATGTCGTGCTTCCAATTGATCTATCGGTTACAGGAGGGGGAAATCCTAGTCGCTAACGACAGTAAGGTTCTTCACGACAGAAAATGTTTTGTCGATGCAATGGATTCCATTTCAATTGATGAAAAAAAGGCTGGCAAACAAGGACATTTAAGAAGATCACTTTTAAGAACTTGGGTAAGACAATTTCCCAACTCTTAAAAATTACTTTTTCAAGTCTCGCTCCATCTCTAATGCCTCTAGATAAGGCGAGACTTGCTCATATCCACCTTCAAAATTTTGAAGTTTTCCATCTTCTAGAAGCCAGACTTTATTGGTGACAGTACTTAAAAATGTTCTGTCGTGGCTGATGAGAATGACGGCACCTTGAAAAGTGCTAAGTTTTTCTTCAAGAATTTGTATCGTTTCTAAGTCGAGATCGTTAGTTGGTTCATCGAAGATTAGAATATCTCCTACTCGGGTTAAATTAAGGGCCAACTGCAGCCGGCTTTTTTCTCCACCAGAAAAAGTTTTAAGTGGACGGTGAATATCATCGCGGTGGAATAGGAAACTTTCGAAATAAGAAAAAACGTGTTTTTTTGATCCATCTGGAAGTTCAACAAAATCTGAGCCATCACCTAAAACTAAGTAAGGGCTACTATTAACTTCTAGTTCATCACGTTTTTGAGAGAAGTATTGAACCTTTAATCCATCGGCAGTTTTTAATTTTCCTTTTGTCGGCACAAGTTCTTCTAATAGGAGTTTTAAAAGAGTCGACTTGCCAACTCCATTGTTTCCGAGAAGACCAATTTTATTTCCTTTTTGGATTTCGCCGGAAATATTGTCAAATAAAAACTTATTACTTCCATCGTAGGAAAAACTTAAATCTGTAAACGATGCCAAAACCTTAGTCTGACGATTAGATTTTGAAAGATTGAGATCAAGTGTTCTTTTAGCTTCACTTTTAATCGTTGTTACTTTGTCTTTAAGTTCATTAAAATCTTCTACTCGTTTTTTACTTCTCGTTCGACGGGCCTTAACCCCTTGTCTCATCCAAGCTTGTTCGCGCTCTAAATTATTTTTGAGTTTTTCTAAAAGTTTCATTTTAGAGTGCTCTGACTCTTCTAAGAATTGGAGATAGTCGGTATACGATCCTGCAAAACTTTCAATTACACCTTGTTGGATATGTAGAATTCTTTTAGTTAACTTTGAAAGTAAATACCTATCATGTGTAATAAGCATGAAAGCTTTAGAAGTTGTACTTAATTCATCTTCAAATAATCGAATCGTTTCAATATCTAAATGGTTTGTAGGTTCGTCCCAAAGAATTAAATTAGCAATACTTGAAAGCCCTAAGCTTAAAAGTATTTTCTTTTGCTCTCCTCCACTAAGTTCTGAAACAATTTTATCTAAGTCGAGTAAGTTGAAATATTTTAAATAGGATTCATAGTTTTGAATGAGCTCCCAACCATGATTCTGTTCAAACTTTTCTAAGTCTTCTTCAAACATGACTTTTAGTTCAGGATAGAACACGAAAAAATAATCATTAATCGATAAAGTTTCATTTCCTTCTAAAGGCAATTCCTGTGGAACGTAAAAAAGAGAAAAACGAAGATTGTCTTCTCCGCGGGCCTTATGAAATTCAAATGGCGGCGTCACATGATCAGGAACAACTTCACCATTTAAAATTTTAAAGAGAGTTGATTTTCCTTTTCCATTTAATCCGAGGAGCCCTATACGGTCTCCGACATTAACTGTTAGTTGGGCCTTATTGAAAATGGTTTTGAGTCCGAAATTCAACGAAATATTTTTTAAATTACATAATATACTCATGGCGCGAATTATAGTGAGGATTAGGGACTACGGCAATCTATACAAACGCCAAGACAACTAAAAGACGAGATTATTTAACAAAAACCAACCGAGTAAAAACCAGAAGTCTATTATTGGCCGGCATGGGATAATCATTATACAAAGTGAACCCATTTTTAACCATATTCTTATTTACATCTTCGAATGCTCGAATACCTCGATTTGAATCACTCTCTTTAAGTTCCCCATCAAAACGCTCATTGCTTTCCGAAGTAAAATGACCATCATAATTAAAAGGCCCGTAGATAACAACTTGAGACCCTTCTCTTAAGCGGTTGCCAAGTATCTTCATTAGGTTCTTACATTGCTTCCAACTCATCATATGAAAGGTATTGGAAGTATAAACGAGATCATAGGTGTATTTAGGAAAATCGTCTTTACCGACTTCAAAAGCCAAAGGGCCTCTTAAGTTTGATAACTTAGCAAGCTTAAGGGCAGATGTTATAGAGGAATGCTCGCTAGTTCTGTCTGAAGTTGTCCAAATAACATCTTTAAAGTACTTAGCAAAATGTACGGCGTGCTCAGCACTTCCCGATCCAATTTCAAAAACTCTCAATGGATCATTTTGAATGATTTCTTTTAGAACCTCTAAAATGGGTCCTTTATTTCTTGAAGAAGGTGTTGATAGTCTATTGTCCATAATCTCAAATATACAGACTTCAATAGCTTATGACTCTATATAAATTCAGTCCCATGTAAAATGGTAACGGTATGACCAACTAGTTCGAGATTCAATTATAGTTCTAATATGAGATATTTTAAATTTAAATTATTTTCGAGATTAACCTTAGCAGTGCTAGCAATTTTATTTTTACAAAGTTGTGCTAGCTTTCGGTCTCCACATACTAAAAAAGTCATTGCTAAAAAAGATAGTCTTCATTCAAGTGCTAGTAAAGACATTGTAAAAACTAAGTCTAATGTTAAAACTCGACTGGCTCTAACTATTGATAACTTTGATAGAAAATCTTATCCTAATGATGCACAAATAATTTCTAAAATGATTGCTGTTGTTCAGCCAGAATTGCTCCAAAAAGAGAGAAATATTATTGCGTCTCATATTTCTAAAGCTATAAAAACATATAAAGTAGAACCCCAAATCATGGTGGCCATTATTGACACTGAAAGTGATTTTAATCCCAAAAAAGTTTCAACTACCGGCGATATTTCCCTTGCTCAAATTAATCTTGGTGTATGGAATAAAGAATTTATTCGTATGAAAAAACCGCCAATGAATGTTCATAAAGTAAGGCATGACCAAGAATATGCTCTGCTCAAAATGGCTGAAATTTTATGTATCATTAAGAAGAGATATGAAAAGAAAGATAGACGATGGTACGCTCGATACCATTCAAATACAAATAAATACAAAAATGAATATTTACATAAATTAGAAATTCGAATGAAGCTACTGGCCAATGCTCGTGGACTAGATACACGAATTGCTTTAGCTAATTAATTTTTATAAGTGGCATTTAACTTGCTCTTCTTTTCTCATTAAATTCAATATGAATTAAAATGAGGAAAAAGTTATGAACGAAACCCAAAAAGAAAATGATGATTTTAAAAAAATAGATAACGAGCAATTATCTAACTTATCAATTAACAAAAAGCCTATACTCACTATTGAGAACCCATATCTTTCAATTGAAAGTGAGATTTCATGTAGTGATTTCATTTCTCTATTCAGCTCCAAGATGGAACTATAATTTTTCAAGTAATTCTTACTTGTTTGTTTTTTAAAACTTGATGAATTCTGATTAAATGCTATTGTCCGCATAATTTAAGAGTCATTTAACGGCGAGTTTCAATATGAATAAGATTTTACTTCTAGCTTCCATGATTTTAACCATTTCAACAGAAACTCATGCTTCTGTTTTTAAAAGTTTTGACCAAGAAGCAACTTGTGATCTTTATCGAGTTGTTCAAGCTGAAAACAATAAAGTAGTTAAACCTGGATTCGGTGAAATTGTCATTACAGATAAAGAAGCCTATGGCCTAAGTTTTCTCGACATGGAAGTAGACTTTTCAAATCACCAAGTCCTCATTCAACCCACTATCAATATAGTTTTGGGATTTAATCGGCCTTTGATAAAAACAAAAGCGATTATTGAAGAAACAAATCCTGAATTCAATTTTCTAATTAATCAGCTTAATAGAAAAATCTATCTTTTTGAAAAAATATGTTTAAGAGAGAATGTTGTTATTTATGCAAAAATGTTCGAAACAAAAACTGAACTAAGAAAATAAATAGTCACATCAGCTTTAATAAACTTCTATAATTTTATAAGTTCTCATTTCTTTTGGAGTTTCCACTTCAAAACTTTCACCCGCAATAAGTCCCAGGGCTTCATTTCCCAGTGGCGAAAAAACAGAAATGACTAAGATTGGATGTTCATCAACAGTTAGCATTGTCCCGCCAGAAGTTGATGTGAGAAAATAATATCTCTGCATTCCTTTGTATTCAATAAGGGCCAAAGAACCCAACTGAGTTTTTAACGTTTTACTCACTTCAATTTCTTCGAGCATTTGAATATCGATCTTGATTTCATCGACTCGCTTTTGCTGAGCTCCGGCCAAATAAGAAGCTTCAATAGCGCGAGTGTCGTATTTGCCTTCAGACTTTAAGTCATCGGCCGAAGCAAGCTCTCTAGTGGATTTTGCCGCAGCTTCAACTTCGAGTAGTTCAGCATTGAGCGTTTCAATTAATTTTAATAGGATACTTTTTTTATTTAACATATAAAAATTCCAATGCTAATTAAAGCGACTACGTCCAATGATTAGGAGCGGTTAGAGATGCTATACTGAGTATATGATTAATTGTAATAAAGCCTTAATAATTTGAGCTTGTCAAAGTTTTCCCTTATGAGGGAATCTATTGATGAAGACAGACTTCAAACAAGGACCATCTTATGAAAACTTGGCTTTTAACTTTATCTCTTTTGACTCTTTCTATTTCTGCCCATGCCACAAATTTTAATAAAGTTCTTGTCATTGTTTTTGAAAACACTGAATACTCAAAAGCTATTTCTCAGCCTTTTTTCAGCAGCCTGGTAAAAGAAGGCGCACTTCTCACAAATTTCAAAGCGGCCATTCACCCTTCTCAAGGTAACTATATTGCCATGATTGCGGGAACAACTTTTAATATTATTAACGACAAGCCAATTGATTTAAATGAAAGACATATTGGTGACATACTAGAAGATGCTAAAAAAGATTGGAAAATATATGCTGAAGATTATCCTGGAAATTGTTTTTTAGGAAAAAACTCTGGTGATTACGCTCGAAAACATGTTCCCTTTTTAAGTTTTACGAATGTTCAAAGTTCTCCAACTCGTTGTGCGAAAGTGGTAGAAGGAAAAGAGTTTTTTGCAGACTTCGCTAAAGGAAGCTTAAAAGATTTTTCAATGTACATACCTAATTTAAAAAATGATGGCCACGATACTGGAGTTGCTATTGGAGATAAATGGTTTAAACAAAACTTTGATTCAATTCTTCACTCTCCAAAATTTCCAAAAGACTTATTAGTTGTTGTCACTTTCGATGAAGGGACTACTCCTATTAATCAAATTTATACACTTCTTTATGGTGCAAATATTCAACCTGGCACTCAAAGTGCTCGTCCAAATAATTTTTATACTCTTCTGAGAACTTATGAAGATAATTTGGGATTAGGATCATTAAATAAAAATGATCTTAGTGCTCAAATCATTGATGATATTTGGAAAAGATAAGTTAAAAAAAATTAATTTATTTAACTATTTCCTTAGTCCGATTAAATAATCGATCATAAGATTTTTGATACCTATTTGAGATCAAATCAAAGATTGATGTCTCTTTATTTTGAGTGATATCATTTTTCAAAGCATAATCATCCATGCTTGCAGTATTGGAATTTTGAGCTGTTTCAGCAGCTACTTTTTCTGCTGCTAAGTCTGATTTATCTTTATCTAACTTTAAAGTCATGTCACTTGAAGGATTACTTGGAATAGCAAAATTCCCTCCACCTGATGAAAGTGCAGTTTTTGCTTTTTGGACAGTTGCTGAAGGCATAGATGCATCAGTTGCTTTATTATCAGCAGGGCCCATCCCACCGCCAAAGCTAGCGTACATGGCCCCAGCTGTTGTATTTTTCTTATCAAGTTCTTTTTGAATAGTTGAAAGAATTCCATTTTCAAACTTTTTACTTTCTCGGGCCACATCTAATTTACTACCACTATCTTTTAAAACTGATTGCAATTTACTTTGCATCTTTCTTAGATCTTTTTGGATGGCATTACTTTGTCCAGCCAGTGAACTTGCAAGTGCGGCTGATGAAGTAGTAAAGGTCTTCGCGCCATTGATTGCTTTAAATAATTTTCCCATTTCTCCGACTTGAGCCTGAAGTCCTGTTGATAGCATTGTTGAATCAGAAGAAATTATTTTGTCATTAAAAGTTGGACAATTTGCTCCGCCATCACTTGTAAAACATGGAAGACCGCCTTTTCCATCAGCTCCTTTTAAATCAAGATCTGAATTGTTTGGATTAATATTAGTGAGTCCTTTATTCATTAAAGTTAACTCCGTACCTTTAACTGCTGTCGTTGTATTATTAGCAGTCCCAACTCCATTTGCCATGGCATACATCGAGTTTAGTATTGCATCTATGCTGGCAATATTGCCTTCAATTGTTTTAATTTGATTATCAGTAGCTGAGCTTGCAGCATAAGAGAGACCCGCAAGTACTCCCCAAATCATAGCTCTGTTTAACGATGAAAATAACATCGTATCAACTTGAATCCCTAGCGTAGCTGACGTTGCAAAAACAAAAGCTATAGCGACACTTGAAACTATTCCCATAGGTGAAAGTAAATCCGCATGAGCTTCAGGCATAAAAATTTGTTTAAAAAGTTCTACTATTCCGTCTTTTTTTATTTCAGGAATTTTTGGAGTGTAGAGATTATTTGCATAATATTCAGTTTTTAAAAATGATGGCACGGACATAACTGAAAGTGGTACTAAGCACACCCCTCTATCAAATAGCTTTACCTGTCTAGCAACGCCACAAGTAGGAATTGCACTAGCAGCAGCCGGGCATGCTGCTGCTGAGCCTTCCATAATGTCTAATGATTTCTCTTGAGCAGTAATCCCTGTAAATTTCGGAGCAGACGGTCCTGGAAACCCCTCTGCCACATAAACTTCTCCTTCAGTGCCAATAGCAGTTGATAATTGAGCTGCTGGTTGACATCCAACTTGCCCCCCTGGTGTTGCACATAAGGCAGCACACGCACTTGCAGCTGCCGTTAATCCAGAAATACAAGTTGTTTCATTAGCTTTATTTTTAATATAGTTATAACCAGCGCCAACGGCAGCAGCTGCAAAGGCCATCGCCGCTACTGTCTGCAAATTCTTTTTAGTCGTCGCACTTTCTTTAGCTGTTTCATATGATTTTCTCAAAGTCTGAAGTGCTTCAATTTGTTTTTGATCTAATTCCCCATTTTCCTTTCTAGTGATTTGTGTTTCTAGATCTTTCATCACATCTTTTAATTTTAATGTGGCGATTACTTCTCCAGCGAGAAAAGCAGCTCCTGCTCCTGCAGCTATTTTCATATCCATTGTTAATGTGCATTTCCATAATCTCGAAGTGAGAATCCCAATGGCCGTCATGGTTAAAGTGCTCATTAATCCATCGCCACTTGAACCAGAAGTTTTTAAGAGTTGCTTTGTTTCTGCAGAATTTTTTATACCGTTGTTCGCTTGATCTGCTGCACTTGGAGTTTGAGCACTTGTGGTATTAGTATTATTCGAAGTTGCTGCCTCTGCCGCAAATGCAGTTATATTCATGGTCATCAATGACCCTGATAACACCGAGATTAAAAGTGTTTTAGAAAAAAATTTCAACATACGTTCCCCAATACAATCTTCAACATAAATTTAACTATAAACTACTTCTTAACAGGAATTTCTTCTAATAGTTTTGGATATCCTGATTTTAAATAGCGATTTGAAATTAATTGGAAAAGTGACTCAGCACTATTAGTATTAATATCATTTTTTCCAATATCAAATTTTCCCGAACTAGAATCTTCCGCCTTTGCTCCAGTATCTCCAGCAACCGCACCCGCTTCTTTAAAATCTAAATTGAAAGTTTTATCTTTTGCTGAACTTCCACCAACTGAAGTCGCACCACCATTTTTCATCGCCGGCATAATAGCTGGTTTTGAAACTTCGGCCAATGCCCCCGCAATTGGTGTTCCACCAATACTTGCGAGAAAGGCTCCAGCAGACATTCCACCGGCCTTAAGACTTTTTGCTGTTTGCTTATTCCATGAATTCAAAAGATTTTTTTGTTCACCAGCAAAATCTATTGCAGGTTTTCCTGAACTAATTAATTGTTCATTTAGGTTTGATTGAGCTTTAGCTAATAGTTTAGAAATTGCATTTTGTTTTCCGAGTAAATTATTGGCACTGGCCAATGTAGCAGATGACATTGTATTGGTTCCGCTCATGCCGTTTCCTAAATTTGCAGCTGTAGTTGCTAGACTTTTTAAATCAGGCACACCAGATAAACTTGGACCATTTATTGATTGCAGGTCGAGCGCCTTACAATTTGTATTTCCAGTACTACCGATGCAATCCATTTTAACATTTGGGTTTGGATTTATTGCTATTTCTGGATTCGTTATGCCGAGAACACTTTGCATTTTAAGTTGTTGTTCAGCAGCGGTTTTTACATCGACACCATTTTTAAGATTATTTAATTCAGCTAAAATTTTATCGATGTTTGTAATGTTTGCATTGATTTTATCGATTTGGTCTTGGGAAGATTTAGAAGCCAAATATGAAAGGCCTGCTAGTACTCCGAAGACAATTCCTCTTCTCAACGGGACATACATTTGAGTATCGATAGCAGCAGCTAGAGGACCTTGAATTAAAAAATAGCTAGCGGCTGCACCTCCAGCAAGACCTATCATAGGGATCCAGCTAGCTTCTGCTTGTGGCATAATTAAATTCATTGCTTGATTCACAAGGGAATAATTTTCAGTAGATTGATATAATTCGTAATGAGCAATCGATCTCTGTGAGCCAAATAAAATTTGATTTAATAAATTATTATCATTATTTATTGTTACTGATGGTGCTCCAGATGAATGAATTAGGCTATCAAAAGTTAGTGCAGGTCGACAGGCTGCTCCTACCCCTGATGCTATTCCTGAGGCTGTTCCTCCAAAGGCTGTTTTACAATCACTCCCTTCTAAAATTACATTTTTTATTCTTTCATCAGCAGCTAGCGCTATTGAAGGTGATGGAATTTTTTCTCCAGCTTTTTTTAAATTATAAGTGCTTTCAAAAATTTTTAATTGAGCACTACAATTGGCACATGCTGCAGCTTCAGTACCTGATTCAACATTTGCGGCACATGTACCCAAAGGTGCATATGCCGCCTTAAGTGCTCCAAGACAAGCTTTCTCCATCATCTCATCCTGAAACGAATAATAAACCGCCATCGCCGCCGCACCAGCAAACGCCGTAGCTGCTACCAATTGAAATTTTTTCTTAGTTTCAGTTGCATCCCTTGCTTCTTCATAAGATTTTTTTAATTCTACTAAATGATCAATTTGTGCTTGATCATTTTTTCCATCACTACTTTTAGTGATAGTTGCAGTCATTGTTTCCATCGTATTTTTTATTTTAAGATTAGTCATAACTTCTGCTGCAATAAAAGAAGCTGCCCCAACGGCCGCAACCATTACATCTGTTGTCATTGGTTTATAATTTATCGCCATCCTTGTACCAATCACACCAATCGCGATCATTGTAATCGACGAAAGCATCTCACTACCTTCAGGAGCAGAGAAAGTATGTGTTTCAGTTTTTTTCATAACTCCGTTGGCATCGCGAGTGATAGGAGTACTTGTTTGAGCATAGGCGGTCATATTAAAGAGCAACAAGCTCCCTGACGTTATTGAAATAAGCAGAGTTTTGTACAAAAGTTTGAACATAAATTTACCTTCTAAGGTGTTATCAATCTATTTTACATTATAAGTGGTTAAGCTTTTAAAAGATGGAAGGAAAGAAAGACCTACTCTAAGCATTTCAGTCAGATATTTGGGAATGTATAAGTTTTTAAATGCCCATTTTTTGAGTCAGTTCTGTTCATTTTCTATAGACTGCACTAGCCCTTAAAAACAATCCTATTCGATCCCCATTTTTTAGACCTAGTACGTTCTTCTTTTTTAGAATACCCACCACTACTGACTCTGTACGAAGACAAACTCGGATTAAGTGCGCATTCAATTTGAAAATTGATCATTTCCTTAAAAACTTCAATCATATTATCTTGAGCACTATTTAAAACTTCAAGTTCTCGTCGCTCACATTCGCTGAGAAAAAAATGAATGGACTCAAGTGTAGATAGACAAAACTCTGCCGGTTGTTCTTTAATGGCAAATAAAGATTCGTGGTGTGCGGTAAAAGAGACTCTTGGAAGAGAGTGAATATTCCGGGATAGCTTCATCATTTTCTTAGCACAAGGCCAAGTCCCATCGATGAGAAAAACAACCAATCTTAAATTATTATGCTGAACAGTTTTCAAGGGGGCGACATCGTCACTTGAGATATTTAATGCATTTTCTCCAGGATAGAGAACAACACAGTAATTATGAGGGTCTGCGATGAGTGCATTGACTTGTAAATCTTCAGTAAAATCAATTCCAGTAATCATGCTGGAGTTTTTTAAGCAAGCAATGGAAAGCCTGCCCGTCCCCATTTTTTCTTTTTTGGCTTCCATCGGATGCATGAGTAAAACAAAATGTGTGCGAGTCTCAAAAGATTTAATTAAGTGGCACAAACAATTTTTTTGAAGACGAAAACACTTAAAGCAAAACTCTTCTCTTTTATAAGAGACAATACTTTCTTCTAATTCTTTTTTTCTTTGAAGGTAAGCCGCTTTATCCATAGTTAAAACTTGAGTCCTTTATAGAAATCTTCATCAAAGCCAATCGCTATAGTCAAATCATCTTTTTCTAAAACTGGTCTTTTGATCATTGACGTATTTGCACAGATAAATTGAATTTTCTTTGCAGGTGTCAATGCCTCATACTCATCTTTTAATTTTTTATAGGTAATTCCTTTTTTATTAACAGGCAACTCTCCAAAGAACTCTCCCCATCGCTTAATCAGCTCAGGTGTTGGTGGAGTTTTTTTAAAATCTATAAACAGATAATCGATTTTTTTCTTATCGAGAAAGACTCTCGCTTTTTTGACCGTATCACAATTGGCAATCGCATACATTGTTAACATAATTCCCTCTAATTTTTTTACAATTTCTTAAATATTATGACTGATTTCTTATCACAAAAAAGAATTTCTAATTGATACTTTTTCGCCAAAAAATCAAGTGTCAACTCAGTATAAAACACAACATGAGTCGGGTCATTTTTGTACCACCAAGCCGCATAGTCCATTGATGGATCAATCAAATTTGTCATGACCCCAAGAATTCCATTTGGCTTAATTAAACTGATTAATAAATCCCAGTCTTCATTTATTTTTTTAAAATGCTCTACTACTTCAGAGCATGTCACTAAATCATACTTATGTTTTAAAGCTTCATCATTCTTAAAAAAAAGAGGATCGTAATTTTCAATGATACCGCCTTTATCTATTAATAATTTTGAAAGTGTAGGCCCTGGGCCACAACCAAAATCAAGACCAGTAAAACTCTTTGGTAAAAAATTCATTACGGGTTCAACTAAGCGATTTAAAAAATTAACATAACCTAGGTCAAGGCCACTGTTATTATGAGTTTCATATCGTTTGAAATCTTTCTCTGAATCGTAATAGGACTGGGGATTTTTAAAAACTAAACCACATTGAGAACATTCAAAGACGTCCTTAGCTCTTAAAGAAGTTGTAGATTGGCAAAGTAAGCATTTCACTACGAATGGATACTATAGAACAAGATCTTTGAAAATCGATTTTTTTCGAGTGCCGGTCTTTTTCGCTGGAGCAGGCTCATTATTCATCGAGATAAATCGACTTACCATATTGGCTATTGTGCCACTCTCGCGGGCAGTAAAAAAAGATCCCATGATGGCCATATCTGCACGTTCAGTTTTTAATAAACGCATGGTTTGAGGCTCACCTTCTCCCACATGTGGAGAGCACTGACTTGCTTCACCTAGGACAGCATTCGTTCTGCAAACTGAGGGTCTATCATTATAGACTTGGCAGCTTTCATCACTTCCTAAGAAAATGCATCTGCGATTTTCTTGGGACAACTTATAAAAATCTTCAGGGTTATTTCCCACTGCAAGTTGTGTTTTTAAAAGATTTAAGTCGATTTTTAATCCATCATTAATTCTTTCAGCAAGTAATTCTGCCTCATCATCAGTAATTCCAACTTGAGTATGACAACACCCAGAGCAGCCCACTTTACAGGGAAGAAATTTTTGTACTAAGGGATGAGCAAAGACTTCTTTGTTATATTCATCAACTACGTGATGAACAAATCGAGCGCGCTCAAGAGGTGAAGAAATTTTCTTCAAGTGCTCGATGATAAAATGAGTGATATCCGAGAAAGCTGGCTGGCTGCGTAGCTTTTCATAAGTCTGTTTGGCGATCGCGGGGAAGTTCATACCGTTCCTCCAAGGCTCGGATTCTAAATAAAATATTACCACAACGCTATAGTACTTAGGCTGCAATAGGAATTAATTGCCGAAAGCCCCCGCGCTCACTATAATCCCCCTATGAGTCTACTCTGCACCTTAAAAAATATCCGATTAAGTTTTGGCCCAAAAATTATTTTTGATAAGGCCCAAATATCTGTATCCGTTGGAGATCGTATTGGATTACTCGGATTAAATGGAAAAGGTAAATCAACCCTTTTTAAAATTTTAGTCGGTGAACTTGTGCCCGACCATGCCACTCCACCTTTTGAATTTAATAAGGCACGTGGTGATGGAGATGAAAATAAACGCTTCTCACTTTTTTATGTTCCTCAAGAACTTCCCCTGGAAGGTTTAGGAACAATCACTGTAAAAGATTATTTTTTTGTCTTTTACCCTGAACTTAAAACTGTTTTTGAATCATCTTTACACCGTTTTGAAGAACTTCACGGCTGGGAAATGGTTCAAAATTACGAATCCTATTTAAAGTATTTCGGGATAGACGATCTCAATAAACAAGTTAGTGATTTAAGCGGTGGTGAACAAAAAAAAATCCTTTTAAGTCTTGGCCTCTCTAGCAATGCCAATCTAATTCTTTGGGATGAACCGACAAACCATTTAGATATTGCCAGCATTAAACTTTTTGAAGATGAATTAAATTCGACAACAAAAGCTTTTATGTTAATCACTCATGATCGATTTTTACTCTCAAAATTAACCCGCAAAATTTTTCATATTCAACACGGACGAATCGAAAGTTTTTCAGGGTCATACACTGATTACTTAGCATTTTTAGAAAAATCTGAACAATCAAAATTGCGTTTATTAGACAAACTAAAAAACAATTTAGAAAGAGAACAAGCCTGGATGAGACAAGGGATCAAGGCCCGAGGCACTAGAAGTAAAAAACGAGTTGAAGGATTTTTGGATTTAAAAGAAAAAGTTTCTACAATTAAGAGCGAAGCAAAAAGAAACCTCGACCTCACTCTTTCTAAATCTGGTCGACAAACCAAAGTTCTCGTTTCATTTAATGATTTAACAATTGCCTATCAAGACCGCCCAACTCTCTTTGAAAATATTTCTGGTGAAATACATAAAGGAAATAAAATTGGCTTACTAGGGAACAATGGCGTTGGGAAAACAACTCTCCTAAAACTTATTCGAAATGAAATTCAGCCATTATCTGGCTCAATGAAAACTGCTGATAACTTACAAATTCAATATTTCTCTCAAAAACGAGATGAGATGGAGAGCGAAACAACTCCCTACATACTTTTAGGTGATGGTTCCGATTTTGTAGTGCTCCCCGATGGAAGTAAAAAACATGTTTCTTCATATTTTGAAAGTTTCCTTTTTCATCGCGATGATATTCACCGCCCACTAAAAACATTCTCTGGTGGAGAAAAAAGTCGACTTCAACTTGCTCTCAATTTAACAAAACTAGGTGATATTTTAATCTTTGATGAGCCAACCAATGATCTCGATTTAGAAACAATTCAAATCTTAGAAGAAAAACTTACTGAATTTCAAGGTGCTGTCATTCTTATAAGTCACGATAGAGCTTTTTTAAGTACAGTCACCAATAAAGTATGGCTGATTGAAAATAAAAAATTACAGAATTTCGAAGGTGGTTATGAGCAAGTGGCCCCATATCTTGAGTTATTAGAGCTCGAAAGAGAAATAGCTGATGAAGCTAGAGAAAATTTTAAAGAAAATCCGCTTCTTGCAACTCCTGATGTAAAAACCGAAGCTTTGAAAATTGTGAGTAAGCTCAATAATAAAGAAAAAAAGCGGCTTGAGGTGATTTACGAAGAAATAGAGAACACTGAAAACAAAACAAAAATTATAGAAGAAAAAATCGCTAATCTTGATTTTTCCAAATTAGCTGACCCTAAAAACCAAGAATTTAAAATACTCTCAGAGGCTCAAATCACCTTAGATGAGCGACTTCTCTCTCTTTATGAGGAATTAGAAGACCTAGAACTGCGAAATAATTCCTGAGTAAAGTATAAGGGAATAAATTACTTCTTCATTAAATTTTAAATTATACGATAAGATTTGCATTAGGAGATGGAATGAAAAACCCACTTTTTTCTGCATTGTATATTTTATCACTTTTAACTGCTGGATTAACCATTCGCCAAGCGTTTGCCGAAAGAAGCCCATCTGTTGAACCAATTACTGAAGTTTCAATTGAAGAAAATCGCCCGGTTATTAAAGATGGTCAAATTGAAAAAGGTTATGATTTTTCTGAAAAAAAAATTGCTGCCAATAGTGCTGTAGAAGTTAAAAGAATTCCCGCTAATATAACAACTAAATCAACAAATCATTCAACTCCTGGCTCTTTTCTTGGGCCAATGATTTTTCTTCTCGCTTTGCCGATTGCCTTATGGATAGCAGTCTCAAAAAAACTTAAAAATAATGAAATTGCAGAAAAAACTGATAACTTCTTTCCTAAAAATTATCAATTCAATACAAGAAAATCAGTTTTAGAAGAGAAAGATCATGACGATGAAGAACAAAATCTTCCGAAAGCATCATAAGCTTAATTATTAAAAGTTTTCCACTTTCCAGAACCTTCATAAAAAAAGACTTGGCTTACAAGGTGGTGCTTAACTACCAGTTCTTTAATTGAATCGTTATTAAGATCCTGCAAATAGACTTGGTAATTTTTTATATGATAATGTCCCTTAAGTGATTTATGTTCTTCAAAAAAGCTTGGGCCCTTGAACATGGATAGACTTTTTAAATCATCATTATCAAGTGTAGCGACGTAGATCCTAGATGAGGAATCCATTTCGGTATACTTACTCATCCCCTCATAATAGTACATAATCAAAACAGAGGTTTTAGGTGAAATACGCTTAAATTCTATTTTAAAAAGTTCTGAATTAAAGCCTTTGGTCTCAAAGCGGTAACTAAATACCTTCTTCCTTTCACCTTTAATTTGTTCAAAAATTTCGACCCAATCTTCACTGTCCTTTTTAACAAAGATGACAAATTCCGGATTGCCATCATGATTAAGGTCTAGAGCGTAAAATGGTGTATGAAGTGTAAATGAGTATTTTTTTGCTTCAGTCTTAACTTCACCTTTTAACAACTCACCTGAGAAAAGTTGTCTAAAATACCGCTCGTCTTGAGGCATGGCCCTCCACGGCACTAAAAACAATAAAAGCAAAATTAATAATTTACCCATCATTTTTAAGTGTATACGACCTTTAAAAAAGGGCAAATTCGCTAATTTTTCCTAGCAAGAGATTCCCATAAAAAAACATTTAATATACTATTAACTAACTTAAACTATCGACTTTTAATGACTCAAAAAAGGGAAAAAATGGATTTCACTCTTTTATACACAAAAAATATGCAACAAGCAGTTGTTCGCAGCTTTAAACCAAACATTGCTCCAACTAGTAAAATAATCGATTTGGCCGAAGCTAAACAATTACCAGTCCATGGCTGTATTTACTCAGAAGAGCTCAAAAGTGAAGATTTTCTCACAGGCCTTGAAAGTGAAATTAAATTTTATCCAATTAGATCTAATGCAGAATTTAATTTAACCTCTGAAAGCTTCGATCAATTAAATTATGAGGAAGCTAAAAAGATTTTTGATAAAATGAGAGAAAATTGGATTCTCCAAAACAATATTTCATTAATTGAAGAAATATTTAAGGTCCGAAACCATTTGCTTGGGCTTTATCCTAATGACCGTTCGGGATTTTTTGAAGAGCTTTGGTTTATTTTAAAATCAAACTTAGGGGCAACAAATCTTAAACTCATCTACAATGACATGATTAAATCTAAACAAGAGCATGAGAAAAATAAACTCGTTAAGGTAAAAGTCCTTGGTGACCGTTATCCAGAATTGGCCACTTGTGATGAAATGGATGAGCAAGTTTTAAAAAGCTATGAAAAAGATTTTGGAAATATTTTTGAAATAACTGACTTTAACAAAGAAAAGGGACAGTTGGTTATTTGTGCTAATATTAAAAAAAGCCCAGTTCTGATTATGGCCAATATTTTTCAACTAACACGTTTGCAAAAGTCCCTTCTATCAACTTTATTTGATGGTTTAAATTTATAATTTCAATGTTCTTCCGCGGACATTTAAATCTAAATTCATATTTACTGTCGGTGTAATATCAAAATTACTTTCTACATTATGATGGGCACACATTGAAGTTTCCTCAAAAGTTCGAACTAATTTTGTCATAGTTGGCTGTGCGTTTTTAGTAAATTGGACACTCGCAAATTCATTCGCAATAATTTTTTTCAAATCAATTAAAATCTTAAATGATCCATTTGTTACTTTCATTGGATGAAAGTCGGCCAAAGAGTATTTTTTTCCATTAATTGTTATATCAAAATCGATTAATTGTGTTGTTTGAAGAGAATTCTTAACTATTTGCCCTGTTAATTCTTCTATTTTATAAAAACAAGGATCACACATACCAGCTTCTCGCATATCTTTTGTACACTTAATCGACTGCCCCCTAAGTGTACTTACTATAACTTCTTTTTCATTATAATCGACGGCCAGATTCAACTCTATGACCTGATTTTTTGAAAAGGTAAAAATTTTCTCATTAAAAGATTCCCCCAACGCTAAAAATTGATTGTGAAAATAAATATCGTTATCTAATAGATCTGTTTTTTTTGAACTTACTAGATAATAGATTTTCCCTTTAGTTAAAAACTCAACATCAGACTGAATCCAATCGAAATGTCTTTGCTCACTCGCTTCCAAATGTAGATCAGTTATAACTTTTTCTCTTAGAATACCGGATGGAAGAAAATAAATTTCTAACCGGTCTTCAAAAGACACAATTAGCTTGGCAGAATTCTCGCTCAGGCTTTTATATTCTTCAAGATTGTAATTAGAAAATAAATTTTTATCACCTGAAAATTTAAACTCATCTTCATCAGTAATGAGAGATTTTTCCACTTGCTTTGGATTTACTTCAATCCTTGAGTCTAAAATTGAGTTTAATAACTTACGCCGAAGTATTGAATCTTCTAAATGATGACTAATCGTTAAATAAGCAGATGGATTGTAAAAATTTTTGCGAACTCGAAGATCAGTTGAGGTAGTATTTTTTTTTCCACAAGCTGAGAATAAAATAAGAAATGAAACCATTAGGGCCAAAGTCATTACAATTTTCATAGAGTCTCCTATCTTTGATTGATAGGGTAATCATTAACTGAAAGTTTAAAATAATTCCTTTATGGACTATTGTTAATTAGGTAATATTTCAAAAATGAAATTTACCTACGCCCGAAGTGTCCTAATGGCTCTCCACCTAAGACATGAAAGTGAGTATGAAAAACACTTTGACAAGCATCAGGACCTAAATTAGTTACAACTCTAAATCCTGAAAAGCCTAGTGAATGTCCATTTGTATACTCAGTAATTCCTTGAAAGAGCTGTGCAAGTGCCTCTGGGTCTTGACTCATTTCATTGATATTTGCTGTGTGTTTTTTATGGATAAATAATAAGTGAATTTTCGCTTGAGGATGTATATCAACAAACCCAACAACATTTTCATTTTCAAAAATTGTTTGTGTCTTAAATTCTCCACTAACTATTTTACAAAATAAGCAATTTTGACTCATGAATATTATTCCTTCACTCTTTTAATTTTAGCCCCTAATTGAGAAAACTTTTGCTCTAATTTTTCATAACCTCTATCTAAATGATAAACTCTTTGAAGTTCAGTATCTCCTTGAGTCGTAAGGGCCGCAATAATTAAGGCAGCTGAAGCTCGCAAGTCAGTGCACATAATTGGAGCCGCAGAAAGTGGAGCTCCTCCTTCAATGATGGCCAATTTTCCTTTTAAAGTGATATCTGCCCCAAGACGAATAAGTTCTGGAACATGCATAAATCTATTTTCAAAAATATTCTCAGTGATAACTGAAATCCCTTTGACTTGCGTACAAAGTGCAATCATCTGAGCCTGAGCATCAGTTGGAAATCCTGGGAATGGAGCTGTATCAATTTGACAGCCTTTAAGTTCACTTTTGTAAACAGTAATGGTGTCTTCTGTAGTTTCAATCTTTGCACCCATTTTTTTCAAGACATCTATAACAAATTGTAAGTGGCGAGATTTCACTCCTTCAATCGTAATATTTGATCCTGTAGCAAGAGCTGCCATTAAATATGTCGAAGCTTCTATCCTGTCTCCAATCGCTTCGTAAGTCACTTCGTGAAACGACTTCACTCCTACAATAACTATTTTTTGAGTTCCAATTCCAGTAATTTTTGCGCCCATTGCATTGAGGAAATAAGCTAGATCATCTATCTCTGGCTCTAGTGCTGAATTGTCAATTGTCGTTATTCCATCAGTAAAAACTGAGGCCATAATAAGATTTTCAGTGGCACCAACTGAAGGAAACGCAAGAGTTAGACTTGTTGGTAACATCTTATCAACTTTTGCTTCTACATAACCTGCATGCAAATGAATTTCGCAACCGAGTTTTTCTAAATTCGTTAAATGTAAATCAATTGGACGAGTTCCAATGGCGCATCCACCAGGTAAAGAAACTTTCGCTTTTCCAAGACGGGCCAGCAACGGGCCTAAAACAAAAATTGAAGCTCTCATCGTTTTAACTAAGTCGTAAGTCGCCTCATGCGAATTTAGCGTTGAGGCATTAAAAGATGTAATATCGCCATTTTTTTCGACTTGAACTCCAAGATTGGATAAAAGCTTAATCATCGTTTTTATATCTTGAAGATCAGGAATATTTTTTAGATGAATGGGTTTATCTGACAATAAAACGGCCGCTAAAATAGGTAAATAAGCATTCTTTGCTCGAGAAATTCTGACACTACCAGAAAGAGTACATGGGCCAGTAATAATTAATTTATCCATTTATTCCCCAATATTTTTTAGCTTATTTAATCTTTTACTAATCTTAAGAATCTATTTCTACCAGTGTAATCTTTGATAATTTGGACTTTGGCAAAACCTATTTTTTTACAAATTTCAGAAAGACCTTCAAGATGATTCTCATGCCCTTCTATTAAACTAATTCCAGAAGCACTGAGTTTTTCAAAGATTTCTTTAAAAAAGTCTTCGAACCACAAATCGTATTTATCATCATCCAAAAACAATGCCAGTGAAGGTTCATAACTAAGTACTTGATGATGAACAGAATCTTGATCAACAAGTCGTTTGATATAGGGCGGATTTGATAAAATCATATCAAAATTCCCCGTTATATTTTCCAAGCGATCACTTTTTAAAAAAGTAATATTATGCTTAGCGGAAATTGCATATCGAAGATTAAAAAAATTCTCTTTCGCTAAAACCAAAGCCTTTTCGGAAATATCGATGGCCGTTACATCTAAAGTTGCAAAATCTTCCATCATTAAAGTCAGCGCGATGATTCCAGAGCCTGTTCCAACATCAACAATTCGACATGTCTTATCTTGAAAGTTTTTTTGAATTTCAAGGCCAGCAAGTTCAACCAGAATTTCAGTTTCATTTCTTGGAATTAAAACATCAGGAGTAACTTTATAAAGTGAGCGGTAAAAATAAGCATATCCTGTTATATACTCTAAAGGCACACCCTCTTTTAATTTTTCAAAAAAAGATGTGATGGGATTACTTCTGTAAGGAATATAAGGAAATTCAAAAATTTCTTCTGTATCAACACCATTTAAAAAGGCATGTAATTTAATATCACTTCTTAGTCGATGCAGAGTAAGACCAGGATAATTATAAAGAAGAGATTTTTTTTCTTGATTAAAAAACGATTGCAAATAATTGTCTAAACTTTCAATTGTTCTTTTTGTCATAGCATTCTTAATCTTCTTGGCCCTTCATTAATTCTGCTTGGTGATGGGCCACTAATGCTTCTGTTATATCTTTTAAGTCACCATTCATAACTCCTTCAAGATTGTGAATGGTAAGACCGATCCGGTGATCACTTATTCTATTTTGAGGGTAGTTATATGTTCTAACTTTTTCAGAGCGGTCACCGTCTCCAATTTGTCCACGGCGCTCAGAATCGATTTCATTTTTTTGAGCCTGAACCATATTGTCATAAATTCTTGAGCGAAGAATTTTCAAGGCTTTTTCTTTATTTTTTAATTGTGATTTTTGGTCTTGGTTAGCTACAGACATTCCCGTTGGTAAATGGGTTACTCGAACGGCAGAATCGGTTGTATTTACCGACTGCCCACCAGCTCCACCTGAACGGTAAACATCGATTCTTAACTCGTTAGGGTTAAGTTCAAATTCGACTTCGTCTACTTCTGGCATAACTGCAATTGTTATTGTCGAAGTATGGACTCGTCCCATTGTTTCAGTTTTTGGAACACGTTGAACGCGGTGAACTCCGGCTTCCCATTTTAATTTTGAATAAACTTTTTCACCTGTAACAGTGAAAATAATTTCTTTTATTCCCTGATCACCTTCAGAACTTGAATCGATTTCAATTTTATAACCCAGTTGGCGAAAATAGTTTTGGTACATTCGAAACATATCGGCAACAAAAATTGAAGCTTCATCTCCCCCTGCTCCTGCGCGCATTTCCATGATGACGTTTCTTTCATCTAATGGATCTCTTGGAAGAAGTAGTAATTTTAATTTCTCTTCTATATCGGGAAGGGCCGCTTCAATTTCAGACATTTCCATCTTCGCCATGTCTCGCATGTCTTCATCTTTTTCATTGCGAAGAATTTCTTTTGAGCCATCAAGATTGTCTTTTAATCTTTTATATTCGCGGTAAGCAATAACCACTTCTTCAATACTTGCTCGTTCAGAAGAAATTTCTTTAAATTCTTTTTGACGGTCATAGATTGAGGGGTCAGCTAGTTTATCAGTGAGCATTTCGTAACGGCCAATAACAGCCTCTAATTTATCAAACATCGACATAGACGGGCGCCTTCATTATTAATAAGTATTAATTTTCTAAAAAATCATTCAATTTAAAATTACTAGTTTCAATATCTGCTAATGAATGAAAATCAATTTCATCCACCGTAATTTTTTTAGTACTTGCTTCTTTCAAGTTATATTTTTCTTCTAACATAAGAACTGCCTTAATCGAAGAAAGGGCTATTTCTAATTGGCTATCTTCAGGCTCTTTTGTTGTTAGTTTTTGCAATAATTTACCTGGGTAACTCATTACTTGACCCACTAATGAATTTGGATCTTTTCCGACAAACTTAATAAGTTCATACGAAATACCTGCAATAGGAAGAGTTAGGGCCACTTTAAAAAGCATTGCGTATGCATGTCTTAGGATAACTGGAGAATGAGTTCCAATGGGGACTACCGCAAAAATTAAAGCGAATAGAATAATTGAAACAAACATTAAAAAGAAAATAAAAGTCGTTCCACAACGAGGATGAAAAGTTGGGTACTTTCTAGCATTTTCTATAGTCAGTTCTTCCCCGGCTTCAAAAGTCGAAATCGATTTATGTTCAGCTCCATGATATTGAAAAACTTTCTTAATATCTGGAAGAAAACTTATCAGGTATATATAAGTTAAAAAGATAAAAGCTTTAATTGTTCCATCGATTGCATGGAATTGAAAACTTTGAAGATCCCACTTAGCTCCACTGTATTTTTCAATCACGGCCGTAAGTGCATGAGGTAAAAAGACAAACAACCCAATCCCGAAAGCAAATGAGAATGCAATTGAGAGAAATGTTTCGAATCCAACTTTTTCTTTGGATTTTTTATTTTTTTCATAATCGCTTTCGCTAATACCTTTAGAAAGTGCACTTTTTTTATTTTCTTCATCCATAGCGATATTGGCTGAATAATTCAGAGAAACAACTCCGTTGGCCATTGTTTCAATCAGAACTAAAACACCACGCAAGAATGGCTTTTTTAAAAAAGCCAGCTTGTTTGAAAGTCCATACCACTGATCTCTGCGCAAGCGTATAGTCCCATCCGGTTTTCTGACGGCCACAACGAAAGCGTTGGGAGATCTCATCATTACTCCCTCAATCACCGCTTGACCGCCGATTGAGGCATATTGTTTAGACACCAGGAGAATCATTTTATTTAAAATATTTTTTTTCATAAATTTATTTAAGAATTCATTTGATCCAAAAAGTCTGCGTTTGATTTTGTTTTAGTTACTTTAGACAGAACAAATTCCATTGCATCAATAGGCGACATCGCGTGAAGTACTTTTCTTAAAAGGTACGAGCGTTGAAGGTCCATTGGTGCCATGAGAAGATCTTCTTTACGTGTTGAAGATTTGTTAATATCAAGTGCCGGAAATATTCTTTTTTCAAGAAGTTTTCTGTCCAATTGAATTTCTGAGTTACCAGTTCCTTTAAATTCTTCGAAAATAACTTCATCCATTCTTGAACCAGTATCAATAAGGGCAGTCGCGATAATCGTAAGAGATCCACCACCTTCAATATTTCTAGCAGAACCAAAAAATCTTTTTGGTTTATGAAGAGCATTTGAGTCAACCCCACCTGAGAGAATTTTTCCTGAAGGAGGAACAACTGTGTTGTAGGCGCGAGCTAAACGAGTGATTGAATCTAGAAGGATGACAACATCTTTTCCTGCTTCAGTTAATCGTTTTGCTTTTTCAATAACCATCTCTGCAACTTGAACGTGGCGAGAAGCAGGTTCATCGAAAGTACTTGAGACTACTTCCGCACGAACGTTACGTCTCATATCTGTAACTTCTTCCGGACGTTCGTCAATTAAAAGTACGATCAACACTGACTCTGGGTGATTCGTAGTAATAGCATTTGCAATATCTTGAAGAAGTACTGTTTTACCTGCTTTGGGAGGAGCTACGATTAAACAACGTTGTCCAAATCCTTGAGGAACAAACAAATCGATCAAACGAGTTGAGTAATTTGTTGGGTGGTATTCAAGGTTGATTTTTTTCTCTGGATAAAGTGGTGTTAAGTTATCAAAGAGAACTGTTTTTTTATGTTTTTCTGGTGACTGAGAATTGATTTCGTTGACTTTAACAAGAGCAAAATATCGTTCACCTTCTTTTGGTGGACGAATTTCTCCTTCAACTGAATCCCCTTTTCGAAGACCAAATTTTCTAATTTGCGAAGGAGAGACATAAATATCATCCGCTCCAGGAAGGTAGTTATAAAGTGGAGATCTTAAAAATCCAAATCCATCTGGAAGAATTTCTAGAACACCGTTACCAAAAATTGATTTATCATCTTTAGCTGTAGCTTTTAAAATAGCAAAAATAAGTTCGTGCTTTTTTAAATTGCTGGGGTTTTCTATTTGAATTTCTTCGGCCATTGTTGTGAGTTCGGCGATGTCTTTTTCTCTGAGATCGTTAAGATGCATTTGAAGGTAACTCCTGTTTGCGTGTAAAAATATATTGGGAAAATTAGTATTGAAAATTAAGGAAAAAAGAACCGAATTTAATGAAACCTCTTATTGATAATTTTCGGTGAATGATGGTTGGAACATTTTTGAATATTTATTAAGACTATATTAACCTTTGTGGGTTTTCTGTCAAGAAATAAGACCAAATTTACGACTTGTGTCGATCTTTTTAATGCGCTATAAGACTTCTATATGCTAGATTTTTCAACATATAAGCGCTTCAAGACCTTTGAAAATAAAAACATTATGGCCATCGATTTTGGTCTAAAGGTTATTGGTACTGCTTTTTTTAGACCAGGTCGAGACCCCTTTCCTTATATAGGCCAAAAAATCATTTACCAATCCCATTTGGAAACGCTTAAATCCCTCGCTCAATTTGTTGACGATGAAAGCGTCGATATTCTGGTTTTAGGAATTCCCTATTTCCTTGATGGAAAAGAAAGTGAAACAACAAAGTTTATTAAAAATTTTGGAGTGATGGTTCGTCAGTATTTTCCAGAACTCGAATTTTTTGAGCAGGATGAAACACTCACAACAAAAGCGGCCATGGATAGAATGCAAAACTCTCCGCAATTTAATTTTAAAATTGATATGACCATGATTGATTGTGTGGCCGCGACCATCATTTTAGAAGATTTTATTCGCTCTTAATTCTTTAGAGGTATTCTCTACTCAAGTATTACTAGGAATTTCTGTCCCCTAGTTTGAAAGCCCAACTTCCTCATTTAACCTTTAGATATTATGAAAAAAACACACTTCCTTT
Organism: Bacteriovoracaceae bacterium; assembly: GCA_947377285.1. Taxonomy (GTDB): domain Bacteria; phylum Bdellovibrionota; class Bacteriovoracia; order Bacteriovoracales; family Bacteriovoracaceae; genus Bacteriovorax. The sequence continues at coordinate 86,342 of CANCFT010000007.1, read as the reverse complement.
TTTTAGCAGTTGCTCCTCTTTTTGCCTTAATACTTGTGGCCTTAAGAGTCTATTATTCAGCAGTAGTTTGGAGATACGTTGGTCCAAATGTAGATTTTATCATCGCTCCAAGTGAACATTTTTCTTCGATTAATACGAGGCTTTCAAAAGATCATCTTGTGTCGTCTGCAAGACTTTTTCACCGCTATTCGCAATTCAAGGGAGTGTTAAATAAATTTAAAACTGGTCATTATATTATCAAACACAATTCAAATCTTTTAGATGTTTTCAACACTTTAATAAATGAAAAAGGACAGGTTTCATTTTTTACAGTGCCTGAAGGAAAAAATATGTTTGAAATTGGAAAAATGCTGGAAGAAAATTCCATCACCAATTATAAAGATTTTATTAATCTTGCCCGAGATAAAAAATTCTTAGAAGAAATTGGAATTCAAAATGATTCTGTCGAAGGCTATCTCTATCCTGAATCCTATGATTTTGGACCAAATCTTCCTGCAAAATATGTTATGAAAACAATGGTGAAACAATTTTTTAAACAAATCGCAACAATCGATCTTGCCACTTCAAATCTCACGCCTAATCAGATTTTAATATTAGCTTCTATGGTTGAAAAAGAAACAGGAGACAAAAAAGAGCGCCCAATGATCGCGGGTGTCTTTTTTAACAGGCTTAAATTAAAGATGAGACTTCAGTCTGATCCGACTACAATTTATGGAATTTTTGAAAAATATAATGGCAATATAACTCGCAAAGATTTACAGACCCCATCCCCCTACAACACTTACACTATCCCCGCCTTGCCAATTGGTCCGATTTGCAGTCCTGGAATTGAATCTTTTAAAGCCGTTTTAAATCCAGCAATTCATGCTTATCTTTATTTTGTGAGTCAAAATGATGGGACTCATATCTTTTCTGAATCATATGAAAAACATGTAGCTGCTGTTGCAAAATGGCAAAAAAATGCTAAAAATCGCGAAGGACGAAGCTGGCGCGACCACAAAGATCAAGACTAATAAATTATGAAAGTGATGGTACTAACGATTTAAGAGTTCGACGAGCATAGTCTCGAACAAGCATATCTTTATCATCAGATAATTTCTTAAGTGTTTCAATTGGGGTCAAAGGATTTTTGGCCACTTCGTGGCGCACTGTAATGGCTACGTGGCGAGTAAGAATATCTAAAATTCTTGGGCTTACATTTTTTGATTTTGCTAATTCAACGGCAACACCTGGCTTGTCTTCTTTTAAAAACTGGAACATTTTATCTTCATCTCTACATTCTCGAACTAATGCCAAATATTCTTCTGCGTACATGAAGTGCTCTCCCTCTAAAAAATTCATATGAACTTGCTTATAGTAATTCATCAGACAAAATCTTGTAAACTTTTTTGACACTTTTCATTGAATCAAATTCTCTGCAACAGTCAGTAGATGATAGTTAATGGTAGTTTTTTCCCTTGTGTCAAAAACAAAATCCAGTATATAATTATTCTGTTGCACCCATGCGTTAGTTTATAACTTGCATGACATAAGTAATGAGTTGATCACAGATGAGAGACTCTATTTCCAAGGAGGAATGTGTGGATAAAGCAAAAATGGAAAAGTTTAAAACACTACTCCTGCAAGCTAAAGTCAAAATAATTAACGGTGGTCTTTTGCGTTCAAATGAAGACTTAACTGTATCTTCTGATGACCTTTCAGACGAAGCTGACCTTGCTACTAGCGTAATCAATCAGCAAGTCACATTTAATATGAGACAAAGAGAATTGGGGAAACTTAAAGCAATTGAAGAGGCACTTTATAGAATGGAGCAAGGGACCTACGGTCACTGTGAAGAATGTGAAGATGCAATTGGTGAAAAACGATTGGAAAATCAACCTTGGACTACTTTGTGTATTACACATGCTGAAGAACAAGAAAGAGAAAATTCAAAATTTATCAAAGCTATGTAAATATATTTCAAGTTCTCTGGCACACAACATTTTCTATATTTCTAAAAAAACCCTCTAACTATAGAGGGTTTTTTTTGGTCATTATTAGCAAAGATTGCTCGAGCGTGAATAATGCCGAGAGGATTTCTTAGGGGTCCCATCCTCTTTAACTTCTTTGTCCCGCATAGTTCGAGGGTGATTCGTTCCACGGTTCTCACAAGAGAATAACCCCATTGAGAGCAGTAGGAAAAAAAAATAAAATCTCAAAAGTCCATTTTTCATGTGTAACCTCTCCTTCATCCTTGAGGGTCAGCCTCTTTGCGAGTACATAACTATATCAGCAAGAATGGGGCCTAAGAATTAGTGTCATTTTTTCACTAGTAAGCAAGGGCCTTACTTTCTGGCTTTTTTTTGGTTTATACTTGATTCAACTTTAGAGCATTTAATGAGAATGACTAAATTTTGTACAGGTACTCAAAGTTTTATCGATCGTTTTTTAGACACTTCAGCTAATACTCCAATATTGCGGGTAAAGTTCTTGGCCTGAAGCTTGCTTTTCTTACTGGAGAAACAATTAAGCGAAGAAATCTTCGCGAGCTCTATTAGAGGATTATTATGAATATGCTGACTATCAAAAAGATCATTCTGGCCCATGTGATTGCATCGGTCTCATTTTCAGCGATGTCACAGTCTGTATCCTTAAGGCCTGTAGGTTCAAAGGTCTCTGAAGAGAGGTCTTATTTTGATCCTAAAGACCTCACATCTAATTATGTAAGTTGGGGAGTTAATCCCAACAATCCTTCAAGTATCAATTTACTTGAGGCTTGGAAGAAATTTAAAAAACGCAAAGACATAGTCGTTGCGGTTGTTGATACTGGTATTGATAGAGAACATCCATTTTTAGAAAATAATATTTTCGTTGAAAATGGTAAAGTTGATCCAAATAATTTTGGAGTTGATTTCTCTAAAGATAAAAAAGCGAAAGGTACTCCGACTGATAATCATGGCCATGGAACTCACGTTTCAGGAATTATAAAAAGCATCTATCCCGATGTTAAAATACTAGCTCTTAAATATTACAACCCAAATGCTTCGGGAGTTGATAATTTAAACTCAACAGTGGAAGCATTAAGATACGCCGTTGATCATAATGTTGATGTCATTAATTATTCAGGCGGTGGTCCAGAAGCCGCAAGTGAAGAACTTCGCGTTTTAAAAGAAGCTGAAAGAAAAGGGATTCTCGTTGTTGCGGCAGCTGGAAATGAAGAATCAAACATAGATGATAAAAAGAAAGCCTATTTCCCAGCTAGCTATGGACTTAAGAATATCATTACGGTGACTGCCTATGATGAAGATTTAAAAATTTTAAACTCTTCTAATTATGGACGAACAAGTGTCGATATCTTTGCTCCTGGTTATAGAATAAAGTCTTCACTTCAGAATGGAAGAACTGGATACTTAACAGGGACCAGTCAAGCAACAGCTTTCGTGACGGGTGTTGCAGCTTTAATTAAATCTGAGTTCCCACAACTCTCAACTGAAAAGATAAGAGAAATTATTAAATTATCTGCCAAGAAGGAAATATCAATGGAAGGCAAATGTGCTACTGGTGGCCGCCTAGATGCTGGATCTGCACTTGCACTTGCTGCTCAAATGTCTGGTGAAAATACGACGACAAGACAAGTTGCGAATTCTAAAAATGAAGCGGTTAAAGAAGGGAAAATTATTTACCGAATTGCGAACTAATAATATGTCTAAAAGTTACGGCAAAGGTAATAACTGATGCCGTAATGATGATGACTTTTAAGAAAAACTCAACCTTAATTGTCCCCCATAATTGATGATTTAGAAAAAATTCATTCCTCGCTTGATCTGGCGTAATTAGACCTTTTACTTCATGTAAATAGGCTAGTAATTCAAGACCTGTATCACTATTATCATTGTCATTTAAAAGGGATTCTATTAATTGGAAATGAACATTATAAATTAAGAGTTCATCAATAATCGCCATTGATTCGACGAGAAAAAGAGGCTTTTGCTTTTTTTCGATAATACCAATTGAATTAAATGCTGAAATTAAGTCAGTGAATCTTTTTTCAATTTTTCTAATATAACTCTTAGATTCAATTGATAATTTATTCTCAAGAAATGGGAAATAAGGAATGATTTTATTTAAAGAGTCTATATATCGTTCTTTTATTGCATAATAACTCTTTGGACCAAACGGCTCGCCAATGAGATGAAACTGCATTGAACGCCCACAAGATTCACATATTTGATCATTAATAAAGACAGACTGACAGAATTGACAGTGTTTAATCGGCTGATAAACCGAAAGCGGAATCTTTAATGATTCACGAGATGTATGAAAGTCATAATCCATATGAAAAGTGTAATTGAAAAACTCTCTCATTGGCAATGAATCAAAAAATAATTACTATCAGTCATGGATCTAAAAACTAAAATCAAAAACTCGAAGCCTTTTATTCTCTCACTTATGGGAGGATTTTTTTATGCTAGTGGTTTCCCAATGGAAATCAATTACTCTTTTGTATTAGGACCAATCATTGGATTTTTTCTGTTTAATTATGCTTTATTGCTTGAAAGGCATAAAGCGGGGCCGTCTTTAAAAAGGCAAATGCTAGTTGCTCTCGCATTTTCACTTGGATTTTACTTGCTAGGTTTTTACTGGATCCCCCACACATTAAAAGAATTTGGAGAATTGTATTTTCCATTTAATCAACTACTAGGATTTATTTTTTCTTTAGTTATAATTCCACAAGTTTATATCTATACGGCCATTCAAAGAAAAATAAGCAACACTGTTTTACTCTCCTTGATTTATGTACTTTTAGAAGAATTTGTTCCTCAACAATTTCCGGCGCACTTGGGCCATAGTTTTTTATCCCTTGCTCCTCAATTCCCTTTAAGGCTTGCCCCCATTTTCGGTGCACCAATTTATTCATTCCTAACTGTTTTTTTGGGATTAACAATTATTGAGCAAATTAAAAGTAAGAAAATTCCTTTCATTTCTTATGGGCTTTTTGGAGTTTTAATACTGTTGAATTTTATTCTTCCTGGGCCTTCAAACGGTATTCAATTAAATTCACTCAACGTAAGAATAGTTCAACCAAATATTGGAAATTTTATTAAGATTGATTCCGAACGGGGAAGTGTTAATTCCCTTAAAAGTGTATTTGATAGTTATTTCGACTTAAGTACTGCTCCTTCTCAAAAACCACTTGATCTTATTGTTTGGCCGGAAACTTCATTCCCTTCGCTTATTTCAAGCGATATTATGAAAAAAAATAATGATCTTCAAATCCCTGGAGTACTTTCGCAAATTATAGAAAAAACCCAAGCTGAGTTATTTATTGGGGGTTATGATTTAAAACCAAGTATTGGGGCCGGCGATTTTCAAAGCCAATTCAATTCTGCCTTTTTATTTGGGACTGATAAAAAATTAAAAGACGTGTATAGAAAAATTCATCTAATCCCTTTTGGAGAAGCTTTACCTTTTGGACCAATCAATAAAGTCCTAAGCCATTATATTACGAATGTTTCTTATTTTGCCGAAGGTGATAAATTCACTTTGTTTAAGACAAAAAATGGCACTCCCTTTATAAGTGTCATTTGTTATGAAGTTCTCTTTTCAGATTTTTTGCGTGAATTTCTTAATAAGGAAGGGATTGCCCCTCAGTTTTTGGTCAATTTAACAAATGACTCTTGGTATGGTAACACTGCGGAACCCGCTCAGCATTTATTTCTCGCTAAATGGCGTGCTCTAGAATTTAATATTCCTATTATTCGGTCAACAAATACTGGAATCACCACCGTCATAATGCCCAATGGATCTGAGTCAAAAAGGCTCACCTACCAACAAAAAACTTTCTTAGATGTAGAGTTAAGTCTATTCCAAAGAGAAAAAACACTTTTTCAGCAATTTGGGTTGTGGATGACAATTGGAATCGCTATTTTATTTTATTTCATTCTCTACTGGGCAAGACCTAGGACTTAAGTGAGAAGCCTTCTTTTAGAAGTTCATGTAAGCGAATGAATCCTAAAAATTTGCCTTCTTCTATTACTGGTAATATTTGAAGTGAACGAGTTTTATTCTCCATCATTTCGAGGGCCTCAAAAGCCAAATGTTCAGGAGTAATTGTTACTGGATTAGGATTCATAATATCTCGGACTAAAGTTTTAAGACCTAGATTATCACGGGTAAAAGTTCTTCTGATATCACCTTCAACTAAAATACCAACGAATTTTTCACCATCAATGATCGCACATCCACTTACCGGGAATTTTGTCATAAGAAGTATGACTTCTTGAAGAGTTTGCTTTGGAGATAACACAGGACAAGATGAAGCTTTGATCATGAGATCTTTGACTTTCATCCTTAAAGATTTTCCTAATATTCCACCTGGGTGATTGACTGCAAAACCTTCTCGTGAAAGACCTGTTAGCGATTCAAAAAGCACGGCCATTGCGTCCCCCATTGCCAATGCAACTGTAGAACTAGTCGTTGGAGCCTGGTTATTAAGGCATGCTTCTTTTTCAACTGAACAATCAAAAACGATTCCGCAATATTCAGAAATAGGTGAAGTTGATGCTCCGATTAAACCGATCAAGTTTTCTTTTTTAGTTATTAAAAATGGTAATAATTTTAAAATCTCCTCTGTAGTCCCAGATTTGCTTAATAAGACTACAGCGTCTGTACTTCTCACTCTTCCTAGATCTCCATGCAAAGCCTCTGTCGGATGTAGGTAAAATGAAGGCAATCCCAAAGAGGTAAAAGTTGAAGCACATTTTTGAGCGATAATTCCAGACTTTCCTACTCCACAAAATATAAGGGCCGATTCTGTCATAATTAATTGTTGAAAAAGATGGGTTAGCTTTTCAACTTCTAAAGAAGCAGAAGATTCTAGTAAAAGTGCTGCTACTTCTAGGGCTTTTGCTTCAAGTCTTAAAACATTAGACATCGTTTTGGTGTGGGCCATAGATTCCTTATTATCAATTATCTTTCGCTTATTTTTATTCTTCGTTACAATGTATTTAAGATGATAAAAAGTTTTTTACAACTAATAAAGTTTTCTTTCGTAAGCTTCTCTGTTTCCATCCTGATTTCAGGATGTTCTTCCTATGAAAATTTTAAGCAAGTCAGTGAAGAACTTGAAATTCCCAGCCAAGTTTACCGCGCAGACTATAACAAAGTTTGGCAAGAAGTCATGAAAATTACCAATAAATATGACCGCGAAGTCTATAACCAAGAAGCTGGAGTAATAAAGACTCGTTGGATTGATAATACACTTGAACTCAATTTTGCGGATTCTTTTGGGTCTAATGATGCTGTTAAATCAGCTCAATTCAAATTAATTATCAACGTTGTCAAAGGTTACAGGGGAAATAAAGAAGTTTCAAAAGTAACTGTGTTTAGAAGACAGCGAGTCGAACAAGATTTTCTACAAGGTTGGAAAGTTATCAGAAGCGATGGCATTTTAGAAAAAGCCATTCTTTACCGTTTAGAGCGAGCACTTACAATAGAATCTAAACTTCAAGAAATCGAAGACAAAAAGAGTAAAGAAGCTGAAAAGAATTTCTAATTATTCGATTGTTGAATTTAACGACATTCTTTGCCAAAACAATCTTTTAGCTCGATTATCCTTACTTGGAGATTTCTGACCTGTTATTTTCGTTAGAGATTGATCCATTTCAACAAAAATATCATTATACTTATCCTTTTGAATCATTTTTATAAGTGGCATTTTAGCCTTTTCAAATTTTAAATCACCCACTGTTGTGATAACTGATTTAATAATATTGGTCCGTTTAGTCTTTAGTGCTTTTCCATTAAGAGTCGGCTGATAATAATTTTTCTTATCATAAAGCATCGCCCAAACTTGTGGGGCTGTGTTTGATATTTTTAAACTTCTAATATTTTCTAATGCCTGTGAACGTACAATGAAAGAATTATCCGCTAAAAGCATCGCATATTGAGGGCCATAATCTGTTTGATGTAACGCCAACATTGTTTTTAAACTGGCCATTCTCATAACCCAACTCGGGTGCTTTAAAAATTTTGCTAAAAAAGGTGCTGATTTCTCTCCCATAATTTGTCCTAAAAGAAATGTTGCTACCCAGCGATTTTTATCAGGGTATTTTCCATTTTTCATGACTTCTATGAGCGCTTCAACAGATTTCCCACCATGTAAAAGTGTTTCTTGTTTTAAATTTTTAATTTGGTTTTTGTCAGAGTAATTAACTAAATACTTTTGAAGAAGAACTTCTTTAACTTCATTACTATTAATAGAAGCATGTGCTGTAAAACAAAAGGACAACAAACAAAGTATTGAAGTTTGGCGAAGAGTATTCCATTTTGTTTTATTCATTTTGTTTCCTAAGTTTTAACCTAACATTTTTTCAAATTCTGAAAGCAATTCCTCTGCAGATTTTTGTTCTCCTTCAACTGCTGGGACGTCATCATTAACTTCAACAACAGGTGGGGCTTTTGCTGCGGGCTTACTTTCTTGAATGGCCCTTGCCATTTCTGCTTCTAAATCTAATTCTTCTTCAACAGCTTGAACTACTGGTGGAGCAGTAACTGGCTCTGGAGCTTTAACATGAGGACTTCCTTTTTTAAGAGCTGCCAATTCTGCTCTCAATTGATCATTTTCTTGTTGAAGTCTTTTTAAATTCGCTAGATCTTCTTCGATAATTTCATATTCTTTTAATCGTTCACGTAAATCATCGCGCTCTGAAGAAATAGTAGATAGTTCACGTTGTAGAGTTGCATCTCCCCCACTTGAGGCCCTAGCTTCTGCTAATTGAGACTGCAGTTTTTGAAAATCAGCTTCGCTGACGCCTTTTCCATTAGCCAGTTCTTGAAGGCGCTTTTCGAGATCACTATTTTGTCTCAAGTAATCATTGAGTTTTAAAGTTAAAGAAGAAATTTCGGCATTTTTTTGATTCACTTCTTCAGAGCCATTCCCGACTCCAATATTAGAAGAACTTGGTAGTGCACCTACTGGCACTACAGAGGGAATTCCATTCCCCATATCCAATCCTCCTCCTCTAAAAAGGGAAGATTTAAGTGCTGTTGAATTTTGGATAATTGAATCCAAATAATTTTTTACAACACTGGCTGGAATTTCATGAGTCAGTTGGTGAAATTTTTTTCTATTATAAAACCAATAAGCAATTATTCCTGCCATTGTAATTAACAAAAGCATGCTAAATAAAGTTATAGTTTCATCTGTGAATTTTGTTAGAATCAAACGTAATGTTTCTGACACGGTCCCATCCTAGGAAATCTATTTACAATCTAATAAAATTATAAGCGGTTACTGAAATATTGACAAGATTTCTCCGTGTAAAGGCGCTCTTGCCGCTACAATTGTTCCTTGAAAAGGATGAAATCTCTGACCAGAATAATCGGTTACCGTAACTCCTGATTCAGTACAAATTAGACCTGCTGCTGAAACATCCCAAGCGGCAAGACCTCTTTCCCAAAAACAATCAAAGACACCTTTACTTACATAACATAAATCAAGAGCGGCACTCCCCATCCTGCGAATACCTCGACTTTTGCCTAACATTTTTTTAAACAAAGTAAATTCTTCCTCAAAGATTGCTCCCTTTTCAGAAGTAAAACCTGTGACTAATAATGAACTTTTTAAAAGTTTTTTATTTTCAGCTTTATTCAAAGTAATAACCTTCGATTTCTTAGCAAAAAGATTGACTAATTTAGTCCCTTTTCCTTTGACTGCATAAAAGCACTCACCAGAGCTCGGTCGCAATACAACGCCGACAACTGGATCACCAAAATGAACTAGTGAAATACAAACACCAAAATAGTCTAAACCATTTAAAAAATTATTTGTCCCGTCTAGTGGATCAATAATCCAGACCCACTCAGTATTTTTTAAAAACTCATACCGAGACATTTCTCCCTTAAATTCTTCAAACGCACTTTCTTCAGCTAAAATAAAATGGTCAGGGAAGATTTTTTTAATTCCATCTATTATTATTTTTTCAGATTCTGTATCAGCATTTGAAGCAATTCCTTGTGCCTCTTTAATGTTAATTTTTAGTGTTGAAAGTCGAAGTTGCTTTTTTAATAAAAAAATTCCTGATTTTTTTGCCAAGTCTAGAGAAATTTTTAAAGCTAGGTTTATATTAACTTTAGTAGATGTTCTAGTAGTCGTTTTCATCGTAATCATTTTCGACTTCGACGCTTGCTTCGTCGAAGCCTTGTTCGTTTTCGTCTTGATATTCGTTTTGGTTTTCATTTTTGTTTTGTCTAGAGCCTTTTTCTTTGTTTTCATTGTCACTCACATTATTAATTTCAATTTTGTTTATTTCATTTGTTGGAACTCGATAACTCTCCTCAAACCAATGTCCCAAATCAATCATTTTACATCTTTCAGTGCAAAAAGGACGAAACTCGGATTCATAGTAATAAAAAACTTTTTCACATTGAGGACAATTAACTTTTAATAATTTATTCATAATAATTCACCATATCTTCCACAAAGAAGACTTACTCTTTCAAAAACTGAGTTTTTTTTGCTATATTTTATATTATCAAATTGATCGACAAAGCGGATACCTTTGACTGAATTAGTTAACCAAATCTCACTGGCCATTTTAAATTCTTCAATTGCAATTGGAGCTTCTAGAATCTGAAAGTTTTCTTTTTGTAAAAAACATAGCAATTGTTTTCGAACAATTCCATCTAAAATCATTGATGAAGGTTTAGGCGTTTTTATAACTCCGTTATTATTAACTATAAAAATATTAGATGTACTAGCTTCAGTGATATGTTGAGAATTATCCAAATACACAATATCATCAAAATTTTTAAACCGTGCTCGAACAATTTCGATATCGGACTCTACATAATTGGAAAATTTAACATATTCAGGAATCAAACTAGGAGTTTTAATTTTTACTGCTGTTGTTAAATTGATTGAATCGCTAAAAACTTCACTCCGGCGGTGCTGAAGATAAAGAGAATCATCGAATAGGGTTAAACGAAAATAAAAATTAGTAAAAGAGTGGTCATTTATTTCTTGAAAATACTGGAGAACATAATTTTTTATTTTTTGACTATTCTGGGGCCATCCTAAATTGGGAAAAAGAAAATCTGCCCCTTTGACCAATCGTTCGAGATGAGAATCTAAGAAAAGGATTTTGCCATTCACTGAAATAAAGGATGAAAATATTAAATGCCCGCGCTGAAGAGAGCTAATTTGGTAATGCTGTGCTATTTCACTCGTTAATATTTTCATTGATTCGCTGGCCCCTTTCTATATATAAGTGTAACTTTAAGACTTAAGAATTGCCAATGAGAAAAGGAAAACTTATGACCGACTTAAAGCCCATTATCCTCGTTGGATTTGGTTCACAGGCACGGGCCTGGGCTTTGAATCTAAGAGATTCAAAAGTTCCATTTAAAATTGCACTTAAACCAAAAAGCCAAAGCATAAAAAAAGTTCAAGACTTAGGTTTTGAATACGTAGAACTTGAAAACAAAATTCTTCAAAATTATTCTACTTTTTTAATTCTTATTCCAGATGGCGAACAACTCTCGTTTTTTGAAAAAAATCATTTTTATTTTCAACCTAAATCTCATTTTGTGTATGCCCATGGTTTTAGCATTTCCAAAGAAGGTATCGATAAAATCTATTCACAATTCTCCCATTCACTGCTGGCCCCTAAGGCCATTGCTAGCGATGTACGTTTTCAATTTGAAACAAAAGGTAAAATTGGCGCAGCTTTTTATGCCCAAAATTCGGTCAATGAAATTGAATTGAAAAAACTTGCCACACATTTAGGATTTACTTCACTTTTTAAAAGCCATTTTGATGAAGAATGCATGGCCGATTTATTTTCAGAACAATCACTTTTATGTTCGTTAATTCCATATGGATCGCTAAAATCTTATAATCTACTTCGAAAAAATGGAGTCTCTGCTGAAATAGCTTTTATGGAATGTTTTCTGGAGCTTAAATCAATCACTCAAGCCTTTGTAAATCTCGGACCACTTGCCTTTTTTAACCTCATTTCTCCAAACGCACTCATTGGCTCTCAAAAGGGACGACAATTACTAACAGGGGATCATTTTGATGAAGCATTAGAGCAATTACTTGTTGAAATCAAAAATAAACAGTTTTATAAAGAAGTTGAGATAGATGCAGATGCACTTCGCCAAAAAGTACTAGAAGAATGGGGTGCAGAAGAACTCTCTCTCCTCTATAACAAACTTAAACCAGAGCTTATTGTATGACCTATTTAAATGCCAAAAATAATCAAAAATTAAACACTCGACAAATCCGCAGCTTTAAAAAGAAAACAACAAATAAAAATTTGCAAATGTTGACGTGTTATGACTTTCAAACTTCACAACTTCTCAACGAGACCAATCTAGATCTAATCCTTGTTGGAGATAGCTTGGGCAATGTCATCTTGGGTTACGACTATACTATAGAAGTAAGCATAGACACCATGGTGTTGTTTTCGAAAGCAGTTAAAAAAGGTGCTCCTGAAAAATTTGTAATAGCAGATCTTCCTTTCGGAAGTTATGCTTCAATGGAATTAGGATTAGCAAACTCAATAAAGCTTTTTCAACAAAGTGGCGTTGAAGCTCTTAAACTTGAAGGTGCCTACACTCAGGAACTTCAACTCATAGAACGCCTTACCCAGATTGGAATTCCAGTGATGGGCCATATTGGCTTAACTCCTCAATCTGTACATGAACAAGGTGGCTATTATACACATGGAAAAGATGAGTATTCTCAAAAAAAATTAATGAACGAATCCCTTGCCTTGCAAGCGGCAGGATGCTTTGCCATAGTTCTTGAGTTTGTCGAACAAGGCCTTGCTCAAAAAATCACAGAAGCTTTAACAATTCCAACTATTGGTATTGGCTCTGGTACGATGACCGATGGACAGGTTTTAGTTATAAACGACCTACTTCATCTAGGAAAAAATGATCCACCTAAATTTTGTAAGCCGCTTGCGAATATTTACCAAACGAAAAAACAACTCATAGAAGATTATTTAAAATAAAATGCGAATTATTACTATCGATAATGGAAATTCAAATCCACATGTAGGAATTTTTCAGGATGAAAAAAAACCGATTATTACCCCTCTCATTAACTACAAATATCTTGATAATGATTTTATTCTAATTTCCGACGTGGGTCTTCCATTATTGGTAAAACCAAGTGCAGATTTGAAGTCCCTTCGCCTTCCAACGACTTTTGGATTTAATTTTTTAGGTATGCCAGTCCACTATGCCAACACTCTTGGGGATGATCGTTTAATTTGTGCATATGATACTTTTAAAAAAATGAGTGGACCTAGTAAGACTCTCATTATTGATTCCGGTACTTTTATTACAATGGATCTTTTAGATGAAACAGGATTTCTTGGTGGTTATATATTTCCAGGTGTGAATCTTTTTTTAGCAAGTTACCACAAAGGATCGAATTTAAAAAACTTTGAAATAAAAAAAGATTTCTCTCAAATCGACTACTTACCCAAAACAACAGAAGAAGCAATTCTTGGAGCAACAGATATTTACCTTGTAAGTATCCTTGAGTCTCTCATAAAAAAAAATTCCCCCAATAAGATTGTACTCACTGGAGGAAATTGTGTATTTATGAAAAATAAAATAGAAAATCTTAATTTATCAAAAGCTCCGCTTGATATGAATCCTCACTTAATCCATTCAGCACTATTTGAGATTGCTCAGACTCATTTTCATCCAAAAGTTCTTTAATCTTATTAGGAATTTCTACAGCTCGGTACTTCTTACCATTAGTTGTCCGAATCCAAAAACCTTTCACAAGTTTTTCTTCAACAACCATACGTATTGGCTTGAGACTAATTATATGATCAGTATTAATGAGTAATGACTCAAAAACATTGTCTACTGATTGCCCATCTTTTGGTGAAACAATTCTAAATTTTTCTAATGACATAAATTCCTCGTTAATCATGGCGATTCAATTACGATGAAGTATAGCCGTACTAGTAAAATTTAAAAGGGCTTTGGTATATTTTACAGGATATCTATTAAAGAGTTTTTAAATGAATTGCGCGAAGTCGTAAAGCTGTAAAAAGACTGATACACAAGGGAAGAAAAAATCCATAAAACTTAAAATTCAGGAACAAAATCGCAGAAGCAAAAGAGCCCAAAACAAATGAGATATAGATCCCCAACCGACACCAATTGACGAATAAATCATTTTTATTAATATCATTTCGAGTGGACCATATTCTCACAATTCCAATTCCAAAATCAGTAGTTAGCCCTGTTAAGTGAGTTGTTCTAATTACCGCTCCAGAGGCTGAAGAGATAACAGCGTTTTGAAGCCCACAGGTAAAAGAAAGTAAAAACAATAAAAGAAAGTCTCTTTGCTGGCTTAAAGACTCTCCAAATTCACCTAAAAAGCCCATAGTACCAGCGACTGAAATAAACAAAATATTTAAAAAGATGATCACAAAAATTAAAGAGTACCGTGGGACTTGATTATGAATCCTAAGTCGTTCAACATTCCAAGCTGAAATAACAACTCCCGATAGGAAAAACAATGGAACCATAAGCATTCCGAACATTGTTGTCCAATTCAATTGGGCCCCTGCTACGCCGGCCAAAGTGGCAAAGCCTGTCACGTGTGAAACAAATCGATGAACTGCTAAGTACCCACCAGTATTAAGGGTTCCCCCTTGAAAAGCGAGTAAAAACCAAATAAACAAGTTTTTAGGTTCATACAGTAAATCTTCTTTCCCTTTAAACATTCTGTAATTATTCCTTTATGGCTTCCAAATGAAAAGAGCCAATTGTATAGTTTTTGCATGAAAGAATTCGACTATCAAGATTACAACCTACGCTTCGGTGGTATTGCTAGACTCTACGGTACAGCTGGCCTAAAGCGCCTACTCGATTCCCACGTTCTCATCATTGGTCTGGGCGGTGTAGGTACTTGGGCAGCTGAGGCACTTGCTCGTTCAGGTATTGGGTCTATTACACTGGTAGACCTCGACGATATTTGTATCACAAATACGAACCGACAAATTCATGCCCATGACTCCATGTTTGGAAAAATGAAAGTTAATGCAGTTGCTGAAAGAATTTCTGCGATCAATCCACAATGTAACATCAGGACAATAGAGGATTTTTTTACAATAGAAACTGCTCAATCCATATTAGATCTTAAATATGATTACGTTATAGATGCCATAGATAGCTTACAAAATAAGTGCGTTCTTGCTTCGCTTTGCAAAGAAAAAAATATTCCTTTAATCATTGTTGGTGGAGCAGCAGGGAAAATAAATCCTGCCTTAATAAAAATAGATGACCTTGGTTTGGCCTGCAACGATTCACTTTTATTTTCACTACGAAAAAGATTACGCCAAGAATTTAATTTTCCTTCCGGAGCAGGATTTTCTAGAAGTAAAAAACAACTTTTTAACATCTCTTGTGTTTATTCTCCAGAAGACCAAATGTACCCACAAAGTGATGGGAGTGTTTGCTCAACTTCAGAAGCTGGTGAAAATTTAAAACTTGATTGTGAAACTGGTTTTGGTTCAACGACACACATAACAGGAATTTTTGGTTTCATGGCCGCAAGTCATGTGATAAATTCAATTTCTAAGAAATAAACAAATGAATCTATCGTAAAAAAAAAGAGATTCCAAATGAAAATTGTTGTCGCAGGTGCTTCTGGATTTATTGGAAAAGAACTGGTCAATGTTCTTAAGCACGACCACCAAGTTGTAGGCATTTCTCGTTATGCAAAAAAACCTGAAAACTTAATTGAATGGGTGCAATGTGATTTATTTTCTCTTATTGATATAGAAAAAACGTTAAAAAATGCTGACGTCGCAGTTTATTTAATTCATTCAATGTTGCCTTCGGCCCGTTTAACTCAAGGAAGTTTTCGCGATTTTGATATGATTTTAGCCGATAATTTTGCAAAAGCGGCCAAGAGTGCAAACATTAAAAAAATTGTCTATTTAAG
This sequence comes from Bacteriovoracaceae bacterium, assembly GCA_947377285.1. Taxonomy (GTDB): domain Bacteria; phylum Bdellovibrionota; class Bacteriovoracia; order Bacteriovoracales; family Bacteriovoracaceae; genus Bacteriovorax. The sequence continues at coordinate 70,378 of CANCFT010000007.1, read as the reverse complement.
TGGAATCATTCCTCCTGATGCAATCTTAAGTGAGCATTTACAAAGTAGACTCGAAGTTGAAAATATTTTAAAATCATCTGGCATTCCAACGTCAAGCTTACGTGCTGGCCTTATCATTGGTCCTGGAGGCTCATCATTTGAAATGATGCTCAGATTAGTTGAAAGATTACCTGTTATGATTTGTCCCTATTGGACTTCTACACTTTCTTATCCCATATCTGTTTGGGATGCAGTAGCGATTATTAAAAATCGAATTGAAAATCAAAATTTAATAGAAAATGAATGTCTCGATATTTGCGGTCCAGACCCATTATCTTATGAAGAAATGATGAGAGAATTATCAATAAAATTAAACCGTAAACATTTTTTTCTTCCAGTTCCTTTTGTTTCACCAAAACTTTCAAAATTATGGGTTTGTCTCATCACAGGAGCTCCGCGGGATTTAGTTTATCCACTAGTCGATAGTTTAAAAACGCATATGATTCCCATTTCTCCAAAGCCTGAAGAATTAAACTTTATCTCACCAATGAGTTACCAAGAATCAATAACTAGATCATTGTCTCAAAGAAAATTGTCTCAGAAAAATCCAACTGCTTATACATACAAAGGAAGTAGTAATGACTCCGACGTCAGATCTGTACAGAGAGTGACTACACTCTTTCGAAGTGATGTTAAAAAAGTATCAGAACTTTATTTTGACTGGCTTAATTTATTCTTCAGAAAGATAATTACAGTTCATCATGAAGGTGCTTTTTTTAAAATCAATTTTTTTCTGTTGAAGTCTCCACTACTGGTATTTGAATATTCAGAATCTAGAAGTTTTGAAGGCAGAGAATTGTATTATATTAGATCTGGACTCTTGGTTGGCGAGAGTAAAAGAGCAAGGTTAGAATTTCGCAATATATATCAAGGACTCTATAAAATAATTGCTATCCATGAATATAAACCAAGTTTGCCTTGGTATGTTTATAAATACACTCAAGCCCTATTTCATCTTTTTGTAATGCAGTCATTTGGAAAATATTTAATTAGAAAAAAACTATAGGAAATCATGGACAATGAAATTTTAAAACTTTTCCCTCAAAAAGCTTTTAAACTATTATCTATTAAAGATTCAATTCGTATTGGATCAAGTGTGACAAGTTCACTCGTTAACAAAAAATTATATGATGAAGAATTACAAAAAAGAATTAATCATTGGAAGTTACCAGATATTTCAATTGTAAAAGAATTGCAAATCTCTAAAAAAATACCTTTTTCCAAAAATGATGGTGAATTAATATTACAAGTGTATTTTACTCAATTTTTTGATTCTGAAACTTCAGTACATCTTGATTATCGAAATGCATTCGTATCTGCTGGCAATGCTATCAAATGGAAACCATCCAGACTTCAGTATAAGTTTTCAAATCAATTCCTTGAAGGAGTTAGGCTATTATATAGCGGATTCTATTTTGATAATCAGATACAATTTGAACAGGGACTAACGAAAATTGGAATTATTCAGCAAAGTGCCAGTGAAAAACAAAAAAAAGATATAATTGAGTTATTTACCAAATATTTTGGTGACGGACGATTAAATCCTGTACATTTCTCACTCACAAAATTAAAAAATTCTTTTAATGAAATATTCACCTTTTTTTTAAAAGAAGATATCCCTTTAAATCCGGAGTTTGCAGTACTAGGAATTGCCCTAGTTACACTTTATAGTGTCCTTGAAGACATACCTGAAGAAATCGATGTTCGAAGTTCATTTATTAAAGCTTCCAGTAAATTGTGAAATTAAAAAGTATAATTAACTTCTAGAGAAAGAATCTGTTTTTTAAATTGGTATTCTATTTGCTTTGAATGATAATCGGTATAACTAAAATTTATCCCCATTTTAAGTTTATCAGTAAGTGCTTTAGTTATATCAATCGTTGGATTCAAGCTAAGTTCCTGACCTCGCAATTCATTTTGGGCCATAGTCTCTGTCAATGATACAGAAAAAGTACATTGGAGTGTATATGTTGGAACAACTTCAAATGCTAGATAGACAAGTCTCGCTAGGTAAGTTTTATTACTATATGAGCTTGCTTCATAATAATTATAACTAGTCCTGTCAAAAGTAAAAATTAAAAAATGTAGCCCATCCTGAAATGTAAAATACTGATCAAACGTAAAACCTTGGGCCTTATAGTTTGATAAGATTGTTTGATCATTATATTCAGTTTGCTTAAATTTAAACGTCGTTTCTCCAGAATTAATGAGCGAGAATTGCTCTCCGATAACCGAAGATATTGTTTTAGAGAAATATTCATTGCTATGATTTTTTCTCCAATCTCTGTTGAGGGAATTGTAATCTAAATCCAATATTAAACTTGCCGGTTGGCCATTAACCCTATGTTCATATTTATTGCGAAGTGCACTTGAAAATGACAGTGAGTCGTATTGATAAACTAAAGAATCTTTTTTATTGTTATATTTTGAATTGGTAACTCGAATTTCGGGTGAAATAACAAACTGCTTTTTTAATATAAAATCGTATTTTCCGAATGCCTCAGTTTCAAAAAAGCTAGACCCTAATTTAGTTTGAGCAACATTATTATCATATTTAAATCTTTGCGCTAGATTAACATAGCCTCTTGTGGCAGAAACTCGTCTACCATTTGATAAAATATTTGGATCAAGCCTAAACTCTTCAATAAGAACTTTGATAGTTTGGTCTGCTTCTAGTCCTACAGAAGATTTTGCATCAATATCCTTTGCCTTTTGAAGCAAAGGCAGAACATATCGTGGAACATAGTTAATTAAATTAATATCAAGCGTGATTAAAGTTCTATTTACATATTTTATTGACTGCTCTTCATTTCGCATCATTTTCAATAAGTTTTTTGCATATTGAAAATAAGCAATTTGTAAAAACTTTTTATCAGTTCGATTGTCTTTGATTAACTTCCAATAGCTTACTTTTGCAGTAACTTCATCACCAAGTAATTCAGAGATATAGGCAACATAGTACATTGAAGCCGGAAAATTGAAATTTTTCCCTGCAGATTTTGAAAACTCATAACGAGCTTGTTTTAAACTATTATTGGCAAAAAGTGCTTGGCCATATTCATAATTTAAATCTAGGTCTGCATCTTCGTCTTTAACTGCTTGTTTGAAATTTAAAATCGCTTGATCATAATTTCTAAGCCTGGAAAAACATAGTCCTGTTAAATAAGCTTTTTGCCCTTTTAACAGTACATTTCCATTTAAAGAATTAAGGGATTCTATTGCTTCTGAATATTGTTCCGATTGAAAATATTTTTTAAATTCAATTGGAATTTCTGCACTTGATAAAATCGGAATCAATAAGCAGAAAAAAAGTAATTGTATATATCCCAACTTCATCCTAGCTAGATGGCCGGCAATTGAGTCGGATTAACCAAAACAGGTGGAGTCGTAATAATGGCCGGTTTAATCGGTGTCGCGATATTGCCAGCTGCAGGCGCTGTATTTGAGGTTGATGTTGGAGTTATAGCTGGCTGAACTATTGTTGTATTTAATATAGGTGTCTTAATAGGCACAATCACAGTTGGGGATACAATTGTTAATACTGGAGGAGGTGCAACAGTTGTTAATGTTGCCGGAGCTGCTACCGTAGTTATCACTGTTGGAGGTGGAGGATTAAGAACTGTAGAACCAGCATTTGGAGTTATTGAAGTTGGCATTTTCACTGGAGCTATTCCTGAAGCAGAATCAGCTGGAGGCAATCCGACTGTGCCCATATTAGCGGTTGGAATATTCATAACTTCTTTTGCTACGGCCAATGGTTGATTTTTAATAGGCTCTTTTACGACCGCCTGAAATTGACCTTCATTCGATAGTTCAAAACCTTTTGGGGCTTTAAATTCACCAGAGCGATCGTCAATCCTTCCAAACGTTTCTGGAATTATAAAAGTTTTAGAAGCGTGATCAAATTGAGCTTCTGGAGGAGGGGTAATAATATTAACTGTCTTTAAATCAATTATACTTCCAGCATTAGGTTTAAACTCGTGTGTTTTTTCATTAAAAAAGCCCTTCGCTTCTGCTACTTCTTTTTTGACAAGCTCAGGTTGTGCATTAATAAATGAATCTCTATCTACTCCTGGAGGAACTATATCTCTCGTTTTTTTCTTGTTTTTAGATTCATCATCAACTCCAGTAGTATTTTCTTTAAGTGCATCTAATTGTTTTGGTGCTAATTTTGTTGGAACAAGTGCTCTATCCGAAATATTTAAATTAACTGCTGAAATTTGTCCTTGTTTCACAAGGACTGCTGTGTTGTTCGAAACTAACTGTTCAAGTTTTACTTGGTTAAATGAATCATTTTGATTAGCGCGGTCAATATGAGACATTACAACTTTACCTTCAAAAACAATAAGAGCACTGTTTTGATTTGCAGGATTGTAATTCACTTGAAAATCAGTACCTCTTATCCCCATTGCGGCAGATTTAGTTTGGATATAAAGCTTGCTCTTACTTTTATCAGACATTTCCATATAATTTTTTGTAACTTCTGACCGTATTTGACCTTTTAATAGATTTATAATTCCTGCTTCATTTTTAGGAAAATTGCGAATTACAATTGAACTAGATGGCCCTAAATTCATTACTGATTTATCTATAAAAATTAATTTCACAAAACTTTTTGGTGAGGTATTTATTTCTGCACCTTCTGGTATTGATTGATCAATTGCTAAGTTCATTTCTTTGCCATCTTTTAATTTTGCAGTTGCTTGCCCTCTCATTAAAATAACTTTGGCCACATTGGAAGAATCTTCAGCCAAGCTTACATTTGAAAATAAGAAAACGAATATTAGACTTAAAATTAAATATGTATTTTTCACCGAGGCTCTCCATTTTAATTACTTTTTATCATCTAATTATAAAGGGATCGCTGAAATGTCGTTAATAATAATTTAAATTATTAAAAATACTCAACTATGACAGTTGGTTAATTTTTATTCTGGCATAAATATATGGCATTTGCCAAAATAGTTCTTAAAATAGTTCATGTCTAAAAACGAAATTAAGGACATTACCGATACAGCACTTTGGATCGCGGCCTACAGAGCTGAAGAATCAAATCGAAAAGATGCACTTTTTAGTGATCCCTTGGCCCAAGTTCTCATTGGTGACTTTGGAGCAGCACTGGCCACTTACACCCAAGGCTCTCGCTTTACTTCGTGGTCTGTCGTGATTAGGACTTTAATAGTTGATCAGTTTATTTTAAATTTGATAAATTTGGGAGTGGATACAATTCTCAATTTAGGTGCAGGATTAGACACAAGACCTTATCGACTTCCAATTGGACCCGATATCAAATGGATTGAAATTGATTTTCCTCAATTAATAAATCGAAAAAATAATCTGCTTCAAACCTTTAAACCTAATTGTCATTTAGAACGAATTGCACTCGATTTAACTTCTGACAACTTACGCCAGTCTTTATTTAGAGATGTTTCTAGTAAATCAAAAAAAGTATTAATACTTACTGAAGGAGTTATCCCTTATTTATCAAATCATGATGTAAGGCTTTTAGCTCAGGAACTTCACAGTTTTTATAATTTTGAGTATTGGATTACTGAATATTATTCTCCAGAAATTTTATCTTTTTTGCGTACCCCCAAGAGAATTAAACAAATGAAAAATGCTCCTTTTCTTTTTTATCCTGATCATTGGTTTAATTTTTTTCTCGAACAGGGATGGAAAGAAGAGATGACAAAATATTTTGGAATAGAATCCGAAAAAATTGGGAGGACTCCTCCCACTCCTGGATGGTTAAAGCAAAAAGAAAATAGTAAACAATTAGAAGAGCTCGTTAAATTTTATTTGGGTTACACTATATATTCCAAAACTTAGCTACACAGTGCAAAACTTAATTAAGTTGCTCTTAAATTTCTTTTTTAATGAATTTGACTATAATAAAAAATTATAAATTAAATAAAGAGATTTCAACTGAAACAATTACTTTTTATTGCATTTTTCTTACTAAATCTTCTGCCAAAGTTAACTTGGGCCGAAGAGAAAATTAAATTTGCCACTCTCAATTGGCCTCCTTATGGTGGTCTTAATCTTCCGGAACAAGGTCTTAGTTCAGTAATCTTAAGAGCTGCCTTTAAAGCAGAAGGATACTCAAATATTCGAATTGATATACTACCATGGTCTAGAGCACTCTCTATGACTGAAAATGATGATATTACGGTTGGATGCCTAAACGCCTACTATTCTGAGGAAAGGTCTAATAAATTTTATGTGACGGATTCTCATATCTCTAGCCCAATGGGTATAATTGAAAGACTCAATCATCAAGTAAAATGGAACCATTTTATTGAGTTAAAAGGAAATAAAATTGGAGTTGTTCAAGACTATATAAACACAAATGAGCTCGATGATTTATTTTCAAAAAAAATCATTCAAAAAGATATTGCTATTGATGATGAAACGAATATATCCAAATTGGCCCATTCAAGAGTGGATTTAGCAATCATAGATATCAATGTATTTAATTATTTAATGACTTCTAACAGTCAGCTAATCAAATTTAAAAGCCAATTAAAAGTTAATTCAAAATTCATTGAAAATAAAAAGCTATATGTCCTTTTTAAAAAGAATAAACTTGGAAAAAAATATTCTGATATTTTCAACCGAGGTATTTCAAAAATTGATACTAATGCCATTACTAAAGCATATATGAATAGTTTAATAAAATTTCGAGAACCTTAATTATCTTGAAGCCCTTCTCTGTAAGCATTATTCAGCAAGATTTCTCTTTTTTTATCACTTGTATTTTTTATTGCCCCAAAGCTTGTCACTGAAACTGGTACAATTCCACAAAATTCCAAGGTCGCTTTTTTCATCATATTTAAAGCCGGATGAAAATAAGCAAAATAAAGCCAGGCAACAGGAGCATCACTTGTGAGTATCAATCGGGCACTTCTTCCAATCAAAAGCTTATCCCACATCGAACTATTCTCACGATACTTAAAAGCAAATCCCGGTAAAAAAACTCGATCAATAAATCCTTTTAACAGGGCCGGTGGAGATGACCACCAAACAGGATAGACAAAAACTAAATGATTGGCCCATTTGATTAAGCGTTGAGCTTCTATTAGGTCTGGTTCAAGTGACTGAATTTGGCGATACCCCTTTCTTAAAATAGGGTCAAAATTGAGGTCAACAAGATTAATTCTCATGACATCTCCCCCTTTTTCACGGGCCCCATTTTCATAAGCATCGGCCAGGTGACAACAAAAAGAATCTTTATCAGGGTGTCCTAGGATGATTAAGGTTCTCACATAATTGCCTTATCACCGTGAAGCTTATGAAGAATTTTTTTTGCAATTGACGGCATAACATATTGATCAATACGTTCATTTAAGACAGCAAGTTCTCTTATGAGAGTTGATGAAATAGTCGCAAAATGTGGTTTCGCAAATAGGCATATGGTTTCTAATTCTTTATTAATTCCTCTATTGCCTACTGAAAGTTCTAATTCCATTTGGTAATCTGACGAATTTCGAAGTCCTCTCAATAAGAATGTCGCTCCCTTTTTTTCGGCAAAACGAGCAATTGTTCCGTCGTGAGAACAAATTTCTACATTTTTTAATTTATAATAATCCACATAGGATTGCATCATCTCAATACGCTCAACGAGAGTGAACATATAATTTTTTTGAGGATTTGTTGCTGCAACCCAAATGATTTTATCAAAATGGTTAGCCGCTCTCATCATGATATCCGCATGCCCCCAAGTCGGAGGATTAGCACTAATTGGGTAAACAATTATTTTTTCACTCATAGTCTGCTCACTTTTCGTCATTACTCAAACGACTCTCTAATTATTGATTCAATTACATTATACACTTTATAAAAAGAATTCCTAGTGTTAGACTTTTGACTTCCAAAAAGGATAAAAAACGGGTTCATTTACCAAGGAAATTCCAGATGTCTGAAATCGAATACAACTTCAAAGAAATTGAAAAAAAATGGCAAAAGTATTGGGAAGAAAACAAAACCTTTAAAACGGAAACCCCAAAGCTCGGCGAATCCAAAAAACCAAAATACTACGCCCTCGATATGTTTCCATTTCCATCAGGAGATGGACTTCACGTTGGCCACCCAGAGGGTTATACGGCAACTGATATTATGTCTCGTTACAAAAGAATGTTAGGCTTCAATGTCCTCCACCCAATGGGTTGGGATTCTTTTGGACTACCTGCTGAAAATTATGCGATGAAAACGGGAACACACCCGGATACAACGACCAAAAAAAATATTGCGACTTTTACTCGTCAATTAAAGTCTCTAGGTTTTTCGTACGACTGGGACCGCGAAGTGGCCACTTCTAATGTGGACTATTACAAATGGACTCAATGGATTTTTGTTCAACTTTATAATAAAGGCTTGGCTTACGAAGACGAAATCAATGTCAACTGGTGCCCGAACTTAAAAACAGTATTAGCTAACGAAGAAGTTGTCGATGGAAAATCAGAAGTTGGAGGACATCCGGTTATTCAAAAGAAAATGAATCAATGGATGCTTCGTATTACTGAATATGCAGAAAGACTTTTAGTAGATATCGACGATGTGGACTGGCCTGATAGCATTAAAGAGATGCAACGTAATTGGATTGGAAAATCTGAAGGGGCTACGGTTAATTTTAAAGTTGAAAAATTAGATTCATCAATTGAAGTCTTCACGACCCGCCCTGACACTCTTTTTGGTGCAACCTATATGGTTATCTCTCCCGAACATCCATTTGTGGCCAAGCTTACAACTTCAGAAAATAAATTAGCAGTAGAAGCTTACCAAAAAACATGTTTGGCAAAAAATGATTTAGAAAGAACAGAACTTAACAAAGATAAATCTGGAGTCTTCACTGGATCTTTCGCTGTGAATCCTGCCAATAATAATCTGATTCCTATTTGGATCGCCGACTACGTTCTTATGACTTATGGAACAGGGGCCATTATGTCAGTCCCTGCCCACGACGAGCGCGATTACGAGTTCGCTAAAAAATTCAATCTTCCTATCATTGCAGTTCTTGAAGGTGGCGATATTGAAAATGCTCCTCACACTGGCGACGGCGCTCATATCAATTCTGATTTTTTAAATGGTCTTAATAAAATTCAAGCTGTGACTAAAATGATTAGCTGGCTTGAAGAAAAAAAATTAGGGACCAAGAAAATTAATTACAAACTTCGCGACTGGATTTTTTCGCGCCAAAGATATTGGGGAGAACCATTTCCTCTTTTAAAGTATGAAGATGGAACTGTTCGTATCCTAGAAGCTGACGAGCTCCCTGTGGCCTTGCCTGCATTAGAAAAATTTGAACCATCAGGAACTGGTGAGTCTCCTCTAGCTCACGCAACAGAGTGGTTACATGTAATTGATCCAAAGACTGGAAAAAAAGCGACGAGAGAAACAAACACCATGCCAAACTGGGCCGGTTCATGTTGGTATTATCTGCGTTTTTGTGACCCTAAAAATGAAAAAGAACCATGGAACGCCGATATTGAAAAATACTGGATGCCTGTTGATCTTTATGTAGGAGGAGCTGAACACGCTGTCCTTCACTTACTCTATGCTCGCTTCTGGCATAAAGTTTTATTTGACCTAGGTTTTGTTTCAACAAAAGAGCCCTTTCAAAAATTAGTAAACCAAGGATTAATCCTTGCCAGCGATGGTGAGAAAATGAGTAAGTCTCGTGGCAATGTCGTCAATCCTGATAGTGTCGTTTCAGAATTTGGTGGAGACTCATTAAGACTTTATGAAATGTTTATGGGGCCATTGGAAAAAGTAAAACCTTGGAAAGCTGATGGTGTAAAAGGAGTTTATAATTTCTTAAACCGCGCTTATAAATTTTTTGCAGACCAAGCTCATATCTCTAACTCTGATGAGTCTGACGAAACTCTAAAAATCCTTCATAAGACAATTAAGAAAGTGACTCATGACTATGACCACATGAGATTTAATACGGCCATCTCTAGTTTAATGATTTTCACCAATCATTGTTATAAAGTCGGAACTGTAACTAAGTCTACTGCTGAAATTTTCACATTACTACTTGCTCCAATGGCCCCACATGCAGGAGAAGAAATTTGGGAAATTTTAGGACATAAAAAAACTCTGTCCTATCACTCATGGCCGGTTTTTAGTGAAGAGCTCGCAAAAGACGACACTATTACTGTGGCCGTTCAAGTTAACGGAAAACTTCGTGCCACGCTAGAAGTTGAACCAAGCATCTCTCAAGAAGAAATTCTTCTCATGGCGAAGGCTGAAGAAAATGTTGCTAAAAATTTAATTGGAACAATCGTTAAAGAAATTTATGTTCCAGGTAAAATCGTAAACTTTGTTGTTAAAGGATAATACTATGTCAGAAAAATTTTATATCACTACTGCTATCGATTACCCCAATGGTACGCCCCATATGGGTCATGCTCTTGAAAAAATAATAAGTGATGCTTACTCGCGTTGGCATAAATTTTTAGGTTATGAAACATTCTTCTTAACTGGGACTGATGAAAATGGACAAAAATTATTAGAATCTGCTAAAGCCGCTGGTGTTCCCACTCAAGAGTATGTTGATACTAATTCTGCAAAATTTAAAAAATTATGCAAGGATTTGAATGTCTCAAATAATGATTATATTAGAACAACTGAAAAACGACATATAGATGTCTGCAATGAACTTTGGACTAAGTTAGAAAAAAAAGGCGATGTTTATTTCGGAGTCTATTCAGGTCAATACTGCCTAGCTTGTGAGTCTTTTTATACTGAAACTCAAGCTCCAGATAATATTTGCCCGGCCCATTCGACAACTTTAATAAAAAAAGAAGAAGAGGGTTACTTCTTCAAAATGGGTGCTTACCAAGATTGGATTATTTCTTATATTAAGACCCATTCAAATTTTATTGTCCCTCAATCGTCATATAATGAAATGCTCTCACGCCTTGAAGGAGATAAATTAAGAGACCTGCCGATTTCAAGACCAAATGAAGGCTGGGGAATTCCTGTTCCTGGAAATCCTAAATTTGTTATGTACACTTGGTTTGATGCACTTATAAATTACTATTCAGCAGTGGCCCATACAGATAAAGAAAAATTCTGGCCGGCTTCTATGCACGTTATTGGAAAAGACATTGCTTGGTTTCACACGGTCATTTGGCCCATCATGCTTCACGCTGCTGATATCGCCATCCCTGCACAAGTTTATGTCCATGGAATGATCCTTGCTGAAGATGGAAAAAAGATGAGTAAGTCATTGGGCAACGTAGTTGACCCGAATGATATGTTGGAAAAATATCCACTCGATAGTTTTCGTTACTATCTCCTTCGTGCCATTCCAGCTCAAAACGATGGGAAATTTTCTGAAAAAGAATTAATCGAAAAACAAAATGCTGAATTAGGTAATAGTTATGGAAATCTTATCATGAGAGTTCTGAAGTTATACTTAAAAGACAATGCTCCCACTCTTGATGGAGTCGGTGTGACTCAAGAAGTGAATTTCGATGAGTATTATAAAAAAATGAAAGAATATATGCAAAAACGTGAACACAACCGAGCGCTCGAAGCATTGTGGGAAGGTGTCAATAGTATGAATCAATATGTTAATACTAAAGAGCCTTGGAAATTAAAAGATGATAAAGCAGCCTTAAAACAAGTTGTTTATAATTGTGTGTACTCCATTCATGCACTCTCAACTCTTCTTTCACCTTTTTTACCTGATACAGCTACGAAGGCCCTTGAACCGCTTGGAGTCTCACTTGGGCGCTTTGAAGATGTGAAATTTGGTTCAATCACTTATGAGCTCTCAGAGCCTACTCCGCTCTTTCCAAAGATCGATTTGCCGGCAGCTCCAAAACCTGAACCGAAAGCACCAAAACCTCCTAAGCAAAAGAAGGAAGTTAAGCCCGAAATTACATAGGATGCCACAAAAAAGACTCGATTTTCATGGGTAATCTTTAGCTAGAATACTGAAAATACAATATATTTCAGTGGGTCACTTGAAGAGATAAGCCTCTGAATGTATTAGCTTTCCCCAGTTAAGAGACAATGAGTTGTGCAAGTTAAGCCAAACGGCCTTAAGATTTAGGTATAAGAATTAAACCTTGTTTAGGTGGAATCAATGGATGAAGAACAATTAGCGTTAGTAGAAGAAGGATTAAACCTTCTTATTAAAAAGTACAAACGTAATACCAATGATGGTGATCTTCAACGGATGAAAGCAGCACAAGATGCTAAAGTTGCGATTCGAAAAGTTATGCTCTCTCTTGCCATTAAAGGCGATATTAAAGACATTTCGCCAGTCCTTGAATCAGGTAAAGGAGCAGGTTGGGAAGTTACTGATTTTGAAAATAAGATCATTCGATACCATGCTTAGTCTTGTAGCCTTGAAGTTTATAAACAATAATAGCCTCCTAACTAGGGGGCTTTTTTATGTTTGAACAAATTACCGAAGATATCAAGAAAGCAATGTTTGCTAAAGATAAAGAGCGTCTCGATGCTCTTCGCTATTTCAAAAGTATGTTAATTGAAAACAAAACGTCTAAGACAGCACCAATTGCGGAAATGGATGTTTTAATAAAGCATGTTAAAAAACTAAAGGATTCACTAGAGAGCTTTCCTCCGGAAAATGAAGTCCGTAAAAAAACAGAAAGAGAGATCATAATATTATCTGAGTACATGCCAAAGCAATTAAGCCAAGACGTGGTTGTAGGATATATTAAAGATATTATTGCTAAAACACCTGGAGTTAATGCAGGTCTTGTCATGAAAGAATTAAGTCCAATGATCAAAGGGCAATTTGATAGTAAACTGGCCAATGAATTAGTAAAAGCTTCATTGGCTTAAGTTAAATTTTGCAATTAATTGATACTGGAAAATGATCGCTTAAAATCTCTTGATAAAATCTATAATAGAATGCATTGGTGAGTTGGTTAGTGAAAACTCTTCTCTTAAAACCATCAATGCGTTCTTGTAATTGAAAATCATCTAAAACAACTTCATTCTTTTTAATTGTCTGCTGCCCACTCAATTGTGTTGAGTAGGTATTGACCATTTGATCGACTTTCATTTGCCCAATAGTAGACATTGGATAATCTAGTTTCGCTGGCAATGGACTGTCATCAGGAGGAATATCCCCTCCAACCAAAACTCCCCCATCATCGGCCAGTTCAAAACTTTTATTGAAGAGTGAGAGGGAATTCATTAAGCGAATCATGTATATTTTCTGAATATCTTTTTGAATATCAGATTTATAATAATTATAGACGTGACCATCATCGCAACTAGGAAATGCAGATTTATCAAGCACGAAATGGTCATATGAATTGGCCACTCCAAAAGTTTCTTTTCCATCTCCCGAGTACCGTGGTGGAGAAATGGTAGAGGGCTCATTGATTAGCATTGAACCACCTGGAAAGCTTTTTAGGACTTCTGACCAAAAAGGATTATTGCCAGTTAAGTTGGTATCAGAAACAAACATAATATTATTATCATTATATTTTTTTCTAAATCTATCCATAAAACTTAAAGTCGTTTTGACTTCAGCAAATCGAGCAAAATTAGAAGTGTTCATTCCAGTGCTTAAATCCCCCGGAGCATCAACACCAAAAACATCATTCATTAATTTTTTTTGTGCTTCTTCATCACCTGAAAAAGTAAAAACCACATGAGTACTAACTAATGAAAATTTAAAATTTCCAGATTGAAAGCTTGCCATGAAGGGTCTTCGAGCAAAATTATGAAAATAATCCTTGTCCATAAATTGAGACGTAAGATTAATCATGCAAGCAATTGGAGTTCCTGCATTTGCATCTTTAAATTCATTGCAATGAGGATTGGTGATTGGAGTAACGCTATTTGCCCGATAAAAAAATCCTACCATTTCTTCTACAGAGCCTTGAAGTGCCGAGTCTCCTCTAGGTGAAAGAATAAGTGCCCAGCTAGGGTCTAATTTTTTTAATTCAGTAAGCGCCTTAAAATAACCAGGAGAGCGATAGAGAGTATAGGCTTTTTGAGTATCAGAAATTACTTTGTTCAATTTAACATCAATTTCTGCCAATTTTGTCACATCGGTAGTTTTAGATTTAAGTGTTTTTAAATCCGTTACCAACTTGGGACTTTCACGAAGAAAATTTAAAACGGCTTGGTTATTAGCTTCATCATGTCCAACTGTTCCTAAAATTTCTAAACCCGCAACAACATCATATTGATTCATTATTTTTGCAATCAAAGAATAGTTTTTAAATAAAGCCTTAGAGGTACCTGGATGAAGTAAATTATATCCGGCGATTCTAAGTGTTGTGCTGCGATTTAAACTTGATTTTGTTGTTGGACCGAAATGTTGATAATTACTAAAACATTCTACGGGAAATTGTTTTCTTACAAGAAGTGCATTAATCGTTTGGCAAGCTTGATTATATTCAAGGATTTTTGATTGATCATCTTCAGGAGTTTTAGTTGGCCCAAAAACAGGCTGAGAATCTGCCAATAGTGCAGATGAAATTAAACAAGAAATTAGAAAAAATAGCTTGGTAATGATTTTCAAAAATATCCCCTAGCAATTAACTCAACTAATATTGCGTAGTAGTTTAATCACTAAATTCCTTAATGAGCAACTATCATCTCAAACGGAAGTGCCTGTTAAGTGTCTGATTATCTGCAATTTAACCAAAAGAAAATAAACTATGAAAAAATGACATAGCTAAAGAAAATTACAAAAATTCCGAAAATCTTCTTAAGTGGTCAATTGATCTAAATGAATGTGAGGAATTATCTATGCTTAAGTATTTTATTGTTCTCTGTCTTACTCTCAATATGACTTCAAGTGTATTTGCTGGTGCAAGTACAAAATTAGTTGATTTTATGCTGAGTGGAAGTGGTGTGATTGAATTACTGGGCAAATATGGAATTAGTGGTGGTGACGCCAAATTAGTTGAAAGCTATATGGCCTCTTCAATAACAGCTTTAGGGTCTAAAAAAACTCTCTCTAAACTTGAGTTAATGGACGTGCTCTCTAAGCTTCCAGTAACTGGACAAGATGCCAGTGTGAGAAAAGAACTTCAAGTACTTTTAGATAAATCAGAAGGCGATTTAAAAAAAGAAGATGTAGTTAAAGCAATTAATCATATGATCTATCTCGCCAATCGCCATGGTAAATCTGTGATTATTACATGCGCTGAGTGTGTGAACGAAAATTTAGCAAAAAATGGATTTAAATTTACTGTTGAAAATATTAAAAATTCTTCAGCACTTCAAGTAATGAATAATGTCATTCCTAATAATCCAGCTGAACTCAATACTTTTATCTCGGCAAGAATGAGACGATTGGGAATGGGAGATTATTCTAAGGTAACTCCAGAGGCCGTGTCTCCTTCTGAAGAAAAATCCCTTGCGCTCTTTTTAGGATTAGCAGAAACGGGGAGTACTGAACAAAAAGCATTAATTGCTTCAATTAAAAAACTTTCAACAAGAAATGGAACTACTAATATTATCGATCCAAAAAATCCTCAAAAATTTTGGAAAGTCGTAGCAGATGATATGAGTCCTCAAGATATGAATGGATGGACTAAAACGCTTAATGAAGTAGCGGCGAGAGCAGAAAAAGATAAAGTCACTTCTGAAGAAGCTTTTTATCGCACTATGAAAGATAAAGCTGAAGGAAATGAATCTTTAATGAAACAATATGAAACACTTAAAGCAAAGAGATGTTTTTTTAAATAAAAAAATAAAAAAATTGACCTAGCTCTTATAAGCCCATCTTAAAACGATGGGCTTTTTTTTGGTCTTAAAAGTCAACTCATTCAAGAAGCCAATAACTGTCTAAATTTTAGACAGTTATTGAAATATTTTGGTGAATAATTTTCAAGTGAGTTATATTTATTTTTAATCTGATTTAAGATCCTATAAACGAACTAAAATGGGACAAAAAGATGAAATCATTTTTAAAAGGCTTAATAGTATTATCAATTATTACTCAAAGCTTACCAACTTTTGCCGTTGAGAAAACCCCTTGTAAAGGAGTTGTGGAACTTGTTGCTTTTAAAAGTTATAAGGCCCAGTTCGGCAATTCAATAGTCTTCACAAAAACAACATCAAAAGCATTCGTCGAAGGAAATACGATTACCCAATCTGTTCAAATTATCGATGGCGAAAATGGATCAACTGAAAACTATAATGTCATCTTAGATAAAAATAACTGCCACGTTTTAAGTGTCGAGTAATTTACATAATTTCAAGCACTGCTGGGTCTCGGTTAATAACCAAAATTCTAAGTGCATTGAGATATCGCTGAAACGAGTCCACATCATTGTAATTGGCGAGTTCTTGAACTGCTTTATGGGCAAAAGTTCCAACATCTTTCATACCCATTAATTCATCAGCTGGTACAGCTTCCCAAATGGCTTCAGACATTGCTTTTTCTTTGAGATTTTTTGGATTAGTTACCATAGCTTTAAATAGTCCATATTCCATTTTTTTGCCACTTTCACCAAATTTTTGATAGAGACGTTTAGTAAATTGCTCTTCAAGGTTTCGGTAGTCTCGCATAATACTCGCAGCTTCAAGAGTTGTTTTTTTACTGGCCATCTCAGCAACTGAAACTTGAAATGATTGAAAGGCTCCAAGTGAAGTTTCAGATTGGACAAATCGCTTAAGTCTTAAAGTTGACCTAGCTTCAGATTTATAAGATTCATAAACTAAACGAGCTCTGGCGGTGAAAACTTTTTTTAATGTTTGCCCTTCTGACATCATACTTAAGAGTGGAATTTTTCGACCTTGAATAAAATTAAAATCAGGCATGCCTTGAACTTGAACTATATATGGAAGCTCTCTTTTCTTCAAAGGTATATCAATGAAGATATCAGTAAAGTCTTCAATATTTTTATAGACAAAAGCTTCCAAAAATCCAGGTTTTGTACTTAAATCATTCAATTCTTTTTCAATTCTTAAAATTTTATTTGCATTTTTCGCTAAGGACTCGTTTCTCATTCTCATGAACCAATCTTTAACTCCACTATAAATTGGAATACGATTGCCGATCCGGTCTTTTGATTCTATTTCACTCATTATCCGGACTGCCCGACTAAGCCGTTCTCCCGAATAACTCTGTATCAGCCTTAACATGTCTTTTGAATTATCTGCAAAATATTGAGAAACAACTTTTGCAGCCTGATGGTCTATTTGATCTTTTGTTTCAGTAACAAATACTTTTCCAGTTTCACTTCGAAGCGTTTTTGCTGCTGCTAATTTTGCTCGTTTTATGGGATCTAGAATTTTAGCCACTCGAGTGAGCATTGTCTCAAGATCTATTTCACCTGAAGTATAAAGTTTTTTAACCATATCAATTTTATTTTTTGCTAAGTCTAAACTTTTTTTATCCAAACCTAAGTTTTTTGAAACGCTATCTACTCCTAAAAGATATTTAGCTGACCTTACTTCTTCTTCATGGGTGGCCGATTTAGCAGCTGACCTGAAAGCTGACTTTCCCAACTGTTGAGAAATCGATCTTGATGAAACAGCCACAAGTTTTGGGCCTAGAGTAAGTGATCTTGTAGCAATCCCAATTAACGGGAAAATACTTAATGCCTCAAATGCTGTCCAAGCATAACTTCGGTGTACTTCATCCGCACTCCCTAGATTTGCAAAACCCAAGTCTTCCATCGCTTTTACTTTTTTCTCTGAAACATCAGCATCTAATTTTCGATCGAGCTCATTTGCCGTTAATTTTACTTGGATTCCAAGTGAAGTCATTCCCGCCACGGCCATGGCACCGCCAAGTGGAGCGCAAATCCCACCACTGGCAACAGTGCAGGCACCACCGACAATAACTGCGGCCATACCAGCAACACCTGAACCAATCCCCCACCACATATCCCTAAATTCTGAAGGAGACATCTCATTTATTTTTTTCAAAACAGATTCTGGAACTGCAGGAAGTCCAGCCATTTGATTTATTTCATTTTGAGATTTACTGGTTGAATAGAAAATATTTTTAAATTCAGCTTGGTCATTTATATTCATTCCACAAAATGTTTTTAACTGTGACAAGATTTGTAATTTACGAGCTAGGGCAGCTTGTCTTAGTATGTCTTTAAAAATAGGTTTTTTATAAGAGTCTTCGATGGCCAAAAAATTGAGTTTTAGATTAAATGTATTATCAATACCATTCACTTTCGAGAAATCCTCAAATAATTTTTTTTGTCTTTCAATATCATTTTTAACTTTATAAAGTTGCAAAAAGAAATCCCCGACTTGAGCTTCATTTGATTTTGCGGCCCCTGTAATTTCTAGCCTTGCTTTATCACTGAGATTGACTCCTGTTTTAAAGGCGCTTTCTTTATCTAAAATCGTTTTATAAGAAATATCATCTGCAATTTTATAAAAACTTCTCCCTCCACTTGTCACACTAAAGAGTTGGGCATTGCGATGATTGATATCCTCAATTATATTTTTCCAAATAAAACTTTTTTCGATAGCCGATAAAATTTTATCTGCGTGATTATAATTAAATGGCTCATTTAAACCTAAGATTTGACCAGCTTCAAAAATTTTTGAATATTGAAGATTCACATTTTTGTTTTCACATTGAGCTCTCTCATTTGTTTTAAACCATAAACCAGAAACTGAATAGACTGGCGGAATTCCTTCTCTTTGATATTCTAATTGATCAAGTGCAATCATGTAACTTAACTTAAGTCGTGCCCAGGGATTACCTGCTGACATTTGTTCTAATAAAAAATTAAGCTCGTATGGTTTTGCATCAGGTAAAATGTCTGTATAATCTCGCATTGATGACCATAATAGACTTAGTAGTGGATATATATTTTGAAATTGCTTTTCTTCTAATCGCCGAGTTGGGATATATTTTTCACCCGATCTAAATTCGCCTAAAAAATTTGAAATATTAAGAACTCGATTTCCAGAACATAATTCTTTTATTTCTTTGTTTCCAGTAACTTTTTCACAATTTCCTTGAGTTAACCGGTGAAGAGCTGAATTCTCTGGAAGATCTTTATAGTGATAAAATGCATCTGCAAGAAGCTTTAAACTCCAATCTCTCCAAACAGGTGAAGAATACATCGAAGGAAATGGAATCAATGCTTTTTTACCAAGAAATTTCTTTCTCATTCTTTCTGTAATTAATTGAGAATATTCATTGAATCCATTCGATTTCATTAAATCAAGTAAATAGGGTGATAAGTTTTGCTTACCTGGATAAATTTGAGAAGTGGTTCCATCAGGTAGTTTAATTTCTGCAATTTCATCAATCGGAAAAGATCCAAGAATATTTTGAAAAGTTTGAACCCCTGTGTAAGTAATATTTTCTTTTGTTTTTTGAGCTCTATTTCTTTTTTCAATGACACCTTTAAATACTCTTAATGCTTCAGGTGCTTTAAATCCCATAATCGTTTGAAAATGAGCAACATCATCAAACTGAGGTTTTAAGGAAGAGTTCGTACTCATTTGAACTTCTAAACTTTTATTAGCATTTTTAAAATTTTCAAAAGGTACTAGACCACTATAACCATCTTTTGTTGGGTCTTTATTTATATTATCGATATAATAATCTAAATAGGCAGAGTCATCTTTTTTAAAAGTTAATCCATGTCCACTTAGAATATTTTCTAAAAATTGATCCCCTACTCCCTCTTCAAATTTAAACTTAAACTCTGTCGGTAAATTACCATTTAACTGATCCTGGCATGAATTAGGAATACTCAATACACCTTTGCTTTCTAATATTGTGTCGTAAAGATATACTTGAGAAAGCATCATATGCAATGTCATCCACTTCAGCGCCATTACATAGTTTTTAGAAGTTGGTGCTTTCAATAATGTCATGACGTCATGTTTAATTATATCGGAAGGTGAAAAACTCAAATAGGCATTATTTCCACTTTGATTTTGAATTTCCATATAGAATGGTGCAGAAGATGGATTAGGACCTTGAGTTAACAATCCTAATTGTTCATTACTCAATCCATTCGTCATTGAGTTCGGCAGAGTTGGCCTTAAGTTATTATAAAATTCACTTCCATCATTTTCTTTTGCTAAATATGAACGCTTAATAACTACTAAATCACGAATAGGTAATAGGACATTTTCAACATAAAAACTTATTAAATCAATCCGTTCATCAATTGAGCGGTCTTCATCAGAACTAATACCATTTACCATTTTTAAAAATGTATTGGCCTCATTTACTAATTTTAAAAAGTCCGGGTTAATACTATTTTGAAAATATGTAAGAGGTTTATCGGTTTTTTCTTCTTCTATAGTTTTTTTAACTATGCGATCAAAAAGACCTTCTGTTTTTATTTTGGGGCAATTTTTTTGATAATACTCTTCTTTATCTAAGGTAAAATTATCTTCAACGCAGGAATCCTGCTTAACTGAAGCCATCAATCGTTTAAAGTCTTCATCTAATTGCTCTTTTGAACAATTCGTTTCATGCTCAGAGCCCATTATCTTGCTTCGAAAAGCAGCCATTTGATTTTTTTGTTCTGTGAAGTTATCAATCGATGAGGGTCCACGGTTCCAGATTGGTCCTTTAAAACTACAAGATTGCAGAATTAAGCAAATGATCAATAGATACTTCATGGCCAAGTGAAACTCCAGCCCCATTTTGATATAATGGGTACAAATATAAATAACCTATCGGCAAACTCGGATAAATCTTAAGTGTCTATTTTTTTGACAATTTAAATAAGGACTTAGGTTTTAACCAACATTAACCGACAAGTTTGGTATGAAATTTTTCTTGTTAACATTTTTAATTATTGTCCTATCCTCATGTTCATCTATGAGCGGCCTTAATCCTATTCGGATTCCAGCTGAAGTAGATGGCACTTGCAACGAAATGGCTAAAAAAATATTTTTAACCGAAAGCTATACTGATGATTTAATGACTGCTCTCGAAAAGAAAAAGCTTATCACTTTTTCTGAGAAGCGGATGCAACTCCAATACCCAAGTTTGAATTGGATCAATAAAGTTAAAAAATCATTTAATAAATCTTTACGCAATTGGAACAATAATCGTTATCCTGCATTTTATATTTTCCAAGATGAAGAGATAATTCCGACGGCAAAAAGATACGCTGAAAACTTAGAAAAAATCCTTACCAACCAAATCCCAATTGAAGATGATCAAACTTCAAAAGCCTATTTAGATGTTTCAGAATGGCTCAATTCATACATCTCGTATAATTTAGAAATTGATCAATTAATTGAAGAAAGAATTTCACTTCAATATAATATTAATTTATTAAAAAAGCTTAAATTAAAAAATGATGATGCCGTTGATATTCAGTTATCAATTATGAGAAATGGTGAAATGAAAAATGAAATAATAACCTTTAGAAAAGAAGATAAAAATTTAAATGCAGTCATAAACAAACTTAGACTAGAAGTGAAAATCTTAGACGGAACTTTTTTAAAAAATGGAAAAATCAAAGAACGAGTCATTAGGCAAGCAATGCTTCAAGATATGCTTTCAATTGTACACCGAGAGCTCGAGTACACTTTGAAAAATGCAGTATCTCCAAATGAATTAGCTGTAAAAGAATTTGAAAGTTTATCCAGAATTATTAGCGTAGATACTTTTTCACCGTCGTCTTATGGCGTATATAAAATCGACAATAAAGTTTTTATTAGAGAAGTAATTGCAACTTCAAAATTAGATGTTGCCTACATGAAAATTAAAGAACCATTAACTCAATTAAAAGATTGGTTTAAAAATTTCTTTGTTAAAAGTGATGGGAATGATGATCCTGAAAAAATTGGAATTTTCAAAAAAGCATATCTTTCAATTACACAAATGACTCCCAAACAAGCAGCAATTAGTGGAGGTTCTATTCTTAGTGTTGGGTATGGATTTCAACGCTATTTCACTATAAATAATAAAACGACTACCGAGCTTTCAGATCAAGCAAAATCTGTGGAAATAAAATCTGAAGATGCCGCTCATTTACAGCAGCTTGAACAGACTAAACAGATAGAAATGCAAAAAAGCAATTCTCTGACTAGCGCTATTGAAATCCCTATCGAGGAATTCATTCAAAAAAGAGATAATTAAGGCTGAATACGTAAATCTTTTCTTAAAATTTTCCCAACATTAGTTTTTGGTAACTCAGTTCTAAACTCAACATGCTTTGGAACTTTATAATTTGTCAAATTTTCATGACAATATTTAATAATCTCTTCAACAGTTAATGATTGATCTTTTTTTACAATAAATAATTTTACGGCTTCAGTGGTTTTAGCATCTGGAACACCAATTGCTGCTACTTCAAAAACTTTTGGGTACTGACTTACAACTTCTTCAATCTCGTTTGGATAAACATTGAATCCTGAAACAATAATCATATCTTTTTTGCGATCGACGATTTTAATAAAACCATCCGCATCCATAATACCAACATCCCCTGTCTTTAAAAATCCATCTTTGCTAAAAACTTTTGCAGTTTCATCATCGCGATTCCAATATCCAGGCATTACTTGTGGCCCTTTAATACAAATCTCACCTGCTTCACCCAAAGCAATTGTGTTTTCTAAATCATCTTTTATTTCTACATCTGTAGAAGAAATAGGAAGACCAATAAATCCATTATATTTTTTTAAATTCATAGGATTAATACAAGCTGCGGGTGAAGTTTCCGTTAATCCATAGGCTTCAACTAAAACTTTTCCTGTTATTTCTATCCATTTTTCAGCAACAGCTTTTTGAACTGCCATCCCTCCACCTAGAGTCAATTTCAGTGAAGTAAAATCAACCGTCTTAAATTCAGGATTATTCATTAATCCATTAAAAAGTGTATTCACTCCAGTGAAAGCCGTAAATTTCCATTTTTTTAATTCTTTGATAAATCCTGGCATATCTCGAGGATTAGTAATCAAAATATTAAGCGCACCAATTGATCCAAAAACAAAGCAATTAGCTGTTAACGAAAAAATATGATAAAGAGGCAATGGTGTTATGATAATTTCTTCACCTAATTTCACCAATGGAAATATCCATGCACGCGCTTGGCAAATATTTGCAATAATATTTCGATGAGTAAGGATGGCCCCTTTGGCAACGCCTGTCGTTCCACCAGTATATTGAAGAAAAGCAATATCTTTTTGGACTAACACCGGTTTTTGAAATCGGCCAGAATCCCCTTTTTTTAGCGCATCGATAAATCGAACTGAGTTGGGAATACTCCAGGCAGGAACCATTTTTTTAATTTTATCGATAACAAAATTAACAATTATGGATTTGGGAAAAGCGAGCATATCCCCAATAGAAGTTGTTATAATAAATTTCAAATCTGTTTTAGCTAAAATATTTTGAAGTGTATGACAGGCATTTTCAAAAATAATAATGGCGACGGCCCCAGAGTCTTTCATTTGGTGCTCTAACTCTCTAGCTGTATAAAGTGGATTTACATTTACGGCGATCATACCTGCACGCAAAATCCCAAAAAGGGCAATTGGGTATTGGAGTATGTTTGGCATCATTAAGGCGACACGGTCCCCTTTTTTCAGCCCTAAATCCTGTTGTAAATAACTTGCAAACTTAAGACTAAGTTGATCAATTTCTTGATATGTCAGGTCTTTTCCCATGCAATGAAAAGCTTTTTTGGTGCTATAATTTTTAAAAGTTTCTTCCAAAACTTCTGGGATATTTTGGTATTTTTCCATTTGATCTTCAATGCTTGCAGGCACTCCTGACTGATAATTTTTAACCCAAATCTTTTCCATAACGATCCCCAATTAAACAAAAACTTTTATCACTAAATTCTAATAGACTTCCATTTTAACGCAAGGGTCTGTCACAATATTTATGTAATTTTATATTTGGAAGTGGCACTGAGATGTGTTATATCTTGAGTCTAATAGTTACGTTGGTCCTAAGCGTTTACCCACTTTTGACCTATTTTTTGGAGTTTTTTTATGGCTGCTAAGTTGTACGTTGGAAATCTTCCTTACTCTGCTACTGAAGATGGACTAAAGTCTCATTTCTCATCTGCTGGATCAGTTGCATCAGTTAAAATCATCATCGACCGTGAAACAGGAAGAAGCAAGGGCTTCGGATTTGTTGAAATGGATTCAGATGACGGAGCTCAATCTGCTGTTTCTCAATTGGATGGTCAAGAGTACGAAGGACGTTCATTAAGAGTATCAGAAGCTAAACCACAACCAGAAAGAGATTCTCGCGGCGGTGGCGGCGGTGGATTCGGTGGTGGAAGATCAGGTGGCGGATTCGGCGGCGGCGGTGGAAACCGTGGCGGTGGAGATCGTGGATCTCGCGGCGGTGGCGGCGGTGGTAGATACTAGTTTCTCATTTATTTGAGAAAACTTTATCGCACCTATTATATTTTCTATAAAGTTATTAAAGAATCTTATAAAGAATATTAAAAGACACTACTTTAAAGATACGACAAAGAACGGCCCAGCAATGGGCCGTTTTTATTTGAAAAAAACTATGCCTTTAAAACCTGCTCTTATTCCCAATATCGACTTCTACATCAATCCCGATGGAAACCTCGTCTTTACCGAAAAATACCATTTAAAGCGCGGATACTGCTGTCAGAGCGGATGCCAGCATTGCCCGTATGACTTTAAGAATAAAATCGATCCAAATATTCCTGCTGAATTTAGTGATGCTTGGGCTACGGAAGACATTTCAGATGAAGACGACTACTAAAGCTCGGCATTAAATAGACGGCCATTAACAGATCACAAATTTAAGATAGAATTGCAGAATGGAATATTACGATTATATTGTTATTGGCGCGGGTGCCTCTGGCTTAAGTTTTGCCGCTCTCATGGAAAAAAAAGGATTCAAGGTCGCTGTCCTTGAAGCCCATACACTTCCAGGCGGATGCTCATCTTATTTTGATCGAGAGGGTTTTACTTTCGATGCAGGGGCCACGACACTTTCAGGTATGGCCAAAGGCCGACCTCTCAATAATTTAATCAAAGAACTCGATCTCCAGCTTGAACTTGTATCGATCGATCCAGGAATCATTTCAATAATTGGTGATCAAAAAATTTCCCATCATAAAAATACCAATCAATGGATCGCTGAATTATCAGAAAAATTTCCTGGTATCGACCATCAATCACTTTGGGAAAAATTAAAAAAAATTGAGCGGCGAGGATGGAATTTATCTACAATATTTAAAAATATTCCGATGCGATCAGCTCGCAGCCTACTCCCCTTTTTTTCTCTTAAACTTCCCGGAGCCGTTCTTGCGATTCCAAAATTTTTCACAAGTGTGAAGTCCGAATTAGAAAAATATAATATAAAAGATCAGAACTATTTAGACATGATAAATGAACTTCTTTTTATTACTGCCCAAAGTCAAATGGAAACAACACCGCTTCTGATGGGTGCAATGGGACTTTGTTACCCAGAAGATACATTCTATGCCATGGGAGGAATGAAAGCCTTTTCAGACGCACTCGCTGCAAAGTGCTCGCATCTTTTTTTTAAAGAACAAGTCAAAAAAATTGAAGCATTAAAAAAAGGAAAAGAAGGTTTCAGCATTACGACGATTACAGGAAAAGTTTTTCATGGCAAAAAACTTATCTCGACGATTCCCATCTGGAACCATGCCGAGATGTTCGAAGATCAAAAAGCTCGCGATTTTTTTTCGGCAAAAAAAATTCACGACCCAAAAGATTGTTGGTCTGCTTTTATGATTTATTTAACCATTCCAATTAATACTTCAAGAGTTGGTCTGTATTTTCAGATCCATTGCCCGGAGAATCAAGTCATACCAAACTGCTCAACAAAATCTTTTTTTGTTTCACTTTCTCATCCTGAAGATAAGTCTAGATCTATCAAAGGAAGACAAGTTGTTACTATTTCGACTCATACAAAACCAGCAGAATGGATCGGTTTAGATAAAGAGCAGTATAAATTAAAAAAAATTGAAACAGAAAATTATATCCTACGTATTTTGAAACAAAAATTTCAACTCGGCGAAGAAGATCTGCAAAACAAATTAACAGGAACACCTAAAACATTTATTAAATATACTAAGCGATCCTTTGGCTTAGTCGGTGGAATTCCCCATTCCCTGAATCGAAATCCAATGGAATTAATTTTCGCAAAATCGCCTTATAAAAATTTTTATATGCTAGGCGATACTCAATTTCCTGGTCAGGGAATTGCGGCGGTTGTTATGGGTTCAATGAACTTGGTTGATTATCTAGCTGAATGAGAAAGTATATATTTATATTTTTAGAAGCTTTAAATTTTTAAGTACAATCACCATTTTTCGAATAAATAATATTTCAACTATAAAAAATGAAAAGAACATTACGCAACTTACTAGCAAGCCTTCGACGCTAACCATCGCTGATTTCGGATGTGCCCAATCTTCATAGAGTCCATTTAAATTTAAAATCTCATAAGAGATTAATAAAAAAAGTAATAATGAAGTTAAAACAATAAATAAACTAAACAATCCGGCGAAAGTATAGGAGTATTTGGATAACTTTTTTTCTAATGATTCAAATATAAAATTCATTACGAAATTATATTATCGAAATTTAATATAGTCTAAAAAAAATCTAAATTGGACAAGCTTTGAAGATTTTTTGCAAAAAGATTCAGGATGGTCTTTAGATAATTGCATTAAGCCAATTAAAGTCATTGCAGATCAATGCAAAACAAACAAGAAGCAAACATTTATAGTCTTAGATAAAATTGATACTTATTTTTGCACCTATGCAAACACCAAAAACGACTCTCTTGATTTTGAAAAGAAAAAATTAATTTTTAAATCAGACCCCACTAATACAGATGCCGAAAAATGGATTAGTAGTATTCTTTTTAAGGAAAATAAAAGTAAAAAGAATCAAACCCCTCAATTTTCTTCAAAAAATGATATTGGAAAATTAAACTCCACTCAAGTTTCGATGGAAAGTGAAAGTTTTGAAAATGAAGTGGTTCAAGTTCTTAGTAAGAACCCAGCAAAAAACAAAACGGTGCAAACTATAAAAGAGTTAGGAATAAAATTGCGATCCGAAATAAACAAAATTGAAGATCTAAATATTTTGTTTGATGAAAAATCGGCTCAATCTAGAAAACTTTTCGAAGCTTATGTGAAAAAAGTAAATTTAACAATTGGAAGTGACGAATGATTCAAAAAACTTTAATCCATTTTGTGCTTTTAATAATATTTTCTTCTTCACTCATGGCAAGTGATTACAATTCAGAATTAAATTGTAAAACCGATGACAATTGCGAAGTGAAAATTGTTGACGGAAAAAAACTCGGAAAAGAAATCTGCAGAGCTTTGGATAATCCTAAGATTGTATTACTTGAAGCAAACTATAAAGAAGGTATTCCGGACGGTACCTTTATTTGTCGAAGTTTTCTAGGTTTTGTTTTAGCAACTGGTGAATATAGTGACGGCAAAAAAAATGGTGAATTCAGACTTTTTGATGAATCCCAAAACATATGGAATATTGAATACTTTGAAAAAGATAAAAAAATTAAATTAACGTTTAAAGCCGATGAAAATTTTCATGTAAAAGACTATATTGGTGCTTGCATAAAAGATAATCAAAATATTAGCTATAATGAATGCTTAAGTGAAAAATTTGGCATTTTCGACTCACAAGTTCGAGCGCATTTAAAAGAAATGGCCGCGGCTGAATTTAAAGATAAAAACAAAGAGATTTCTGTTAATTATGCAAATGGAAAGCCGAGAATTCGGGGTAAATGGGTAAATGGGTAAATGGGTAAATGGTACATTCGATGGCCCTTATAATACATTTTTTAAAACTGGCTTACCACAAATGTCGCGAATTTATCAGCACGGAGTTCTAGTTGAAGAAAAAGAATATTTTAAAGAAGGCCAACTCTCTCACCAATACAATTTTTCAAAAGATGGTGGAGAAAAAGGTATTAATTTTTTTCAAAACAGTCAAAAACAGAAAGAGTTTGAAATTGTCGGAGTTTTTCCAAATCAAATTGAAACTGGAACATACTTTTTCGATAATGGGCATAAAAGACAAGAGTATAAGGCACATATAAATTCTGATTATGGCTATGGGTATTACCAATATTTTGGTGAACAAAAAACTTACTCTGAAGCCGGAGTGCAAACTTCCTCAGAAATTTATAATGACAAAGGATTATTAGATGGCAAATCTTTCTACATCTATTTTCATAAAAAACAGTCTTACCGTTTTGAATCACTCTGGAAAGATGGAATACTAGTTGAAGAAACAAAATATAATGAAAAAACCAGTGAGCCACTTGAAAAAAGTGAATATTTTCCTGATGGGTCAATCAAACAAAAAACTAAATACTAATATTTAATTATAATTGGCACGTAAAAGTAGTTATATGCTTTTGCGGATTTAATAAACCACATGAGAAAGTAGTAACTGTGCTTATTGCATTTCTATCAATGATTAAATAATTTACTCTATGCATGGCCATCTTACTACTATGTGGAAATGCTCCTGATCCACAACTGATCGTAAATTTGGAATCTGCTTCTATATCATAATCGTTAGTATAGACGATTTGCCCTTTATCATTAATTTGCCTAACGGCCTCACCTACTCTTGAACTTTCATTGAAAACACCTGAGAGAACAGTATTGCTCGAAAAAGAAAATTGCATAAAATTAGTATCATATTTATTAGTTATACTCACTCTAGCGTTTGATAAATAAGGACGATCAGGAGTGGGATGAAACCAAGTCGTTATCCCACAATTATTATCATTTTGAACAATTGGTTTTCCATCAAAAGACGCTAGTAATTTACCTTTTTTACCTGAAAAACTTGTTAGATCATTACTTGCTTCGATATTTATAGGAAGATTTTCTATGGATTGAGCCAAACAAAGTGATGAGATTGAAAATATAAAAATTGCCGAAATAAATTTTAAAAATGCATGTGAATTCATGTCTATACCTATAGAGTTTATTAATTACAAAAATGAATTAGAGTCTTATATCATAAATTTTGATTGAAATATTCTATCTGTAATAATTACATTCCTGGAATGCGATTTCATTAAGGCACTTTCATTAAAAACTGATCAACTTTTTAACATCCCTATAAAAAAGACACCACTATCTAGAGAAAATTATCGCCTATGTTATCTTAAGCGAAACAAACATAGGAGTATTTATGAAAAAAATGATTTCTTGCCTTTTCCTTGCAACTATTATTTCTGCTAGTGCATTCGCTTCAACACTAGATTGCACAAATTTAAATGACCAATCTAATATCTTAAAAGTGGAATGCGGGATTCAGTCTTGTGTTTTAAATAGCCAAACAGAAGGTGCCAATACTTCTAGAAATATTTTACTTAATATCGTTGGGGCAACGAGAACAACTGTTAGTTTCGAGAACTCAAAAGCACAACTAGGAATTATCGTAACAAAACGCGGAGCAAGCTTAGAAAATGCAATTATGGCCCGAGTATTTATAAATGATGAATTAGTTTCAACTTGTAAATAATAGCAATAAAAAATGCCCGGAATTTAGTATTTAGTTTCGGGCTTTTTTAAATATCATAGAAAGTCACAATCCCAGTTGATAACGAGTGATATGCTGGAATAATTTTTATTTCTCCCGACCTAACTTTTTGACTAAGAACTGGTCCAACTGAACTTAATTGCTTCGTCACATGCCTAGCATTGGCCACAATCGAATTATAGAGATGGTCCCCTGGAAGTGAGCGGCATTCTTCAATAATTGGCATAATCTGCCACGAAATTCCTCTCACGTTTGGATGATGTTCTGGATTCATGCAAGCTCTAAAGGCCCCACAATTTTCATGCCCCATTACAACAATCAAAGAGACACCTAAAGATTCAATAGCAAATTCTAAACTTCCAATAACAGCATCAGACAAAACTGTCCCTGCAATTCGGCAAGTGAATAAATCCCCAATTCCTACGTCAAACACTAACTCTGGAACGACTCGTGAATCGGCACAACTTAAAATTCCAGCAAACGGGAATTGTTTTAAGTATTGAGCAAAAAGTGTTTCGCGACCGCGCTCTGGATGAGTCGTATTACCTGATGCAAAATCGCTATTTCCTTTTATTAATAGATCGAGCGCTTCCTTCCATGTCTTTGCTTTGCTTTTTCCTTCGGAGTTGAATTTTGTCTCGACCATATAATGATTCCTTAATAAAAAATTCTTTTTGGAGGCGACTCAATTTTTTTATTGCCGACTCTTTGATACTTGCTTCACTTCTATTTTTACAAGCTTCAATATACACAATTTTTTGTGGTTTATCACTTCGAAAGAACTTCGCACCTTTAGTCCTATTATGTGAATGCTCATCATAGCGACGCTCTACATTAGTTGTTATACCTGTGTAGAGTCGATTTTTCACTGTAAGGATAATATAAACAAACCATTCTGACATTATGGCCTTGTTTCCAAGCTAATGTAAGAAAATGTGCTTACGTCAAACAAGCCTCTGTCCGTCAATTTTAATTTTGGAATTACCGGTAATGCCAAAAAAGCCATTTGAATAAATGGCTCATCTAATACTATTCCGAGCTCAAGGTAAGCAGTTTTTAATAGCTTAATTTCTTCATAAATTTCTGGTCCAGTTTTCAAACTTAAGAGTCCGGCCATTGGAAGTTCTAGTAATGCTTTAATCTTTTGGCCTTCGGCAACACAAAGACCGCCTCCTGATTTTAATAGTGCATTGGCGGCTACAACGATATCAGGAATGGTTTTGCCTATAACCATTAAATTGTGAGAGTCATGGGCCACACTGGCCGCGATTGCACCTTTTTTTAATCCCATGCCTTTCACTAATCCGAGAGCAGGCTTTAATTGATTACCATAGCGCTCGATATTAACCATAAAATTGATATCTTCTTTATCAAAAGTCACTCCGTTAAAATTAGCAATTATATGATTTGTAATAATCTCATCTTTGACAATTTCAATAACATTATACGGGCCAGGTTTTAAATGATATTGAAAATCTTCTTCAGTAAGAGGCAAACGATTCATTGTATTTTCAAGAGGTGGATGAGAATGCTTTAATTTTTCTTTCAGGTCCTCGTGTAATCTTAAGTCTTGAATTTTCTTTCCCGCTATATAGACTTGGCCAATTTCAACTTTTTCTAAGTTTTTAAGCAATACAATATCTGCTTGTTTCCCAGGAGCAATCAATCCTAATCGTTTAAGTCCAAAATGTTTTGCTGCTGAATATGAAGACAGGCGATAAGCAACATGAACTGGAATTGAAAGCTCACTAATTAATTTTTTGATCATATAATTTATATGACCTTCTTTTAAAATTTCGTATGGATTGCGGTCATCTGTACAAAGAAAACATTGAGTGGAATTAAATTCAGTCACAAGAGGGGCTAATGTTTTTAGATTTTTTGCAACGGAGCCTTCGCGAAGTATTAGGGCCATTCCTTTTTGTAATTTTTCATGACCTTCATCTCTTGAAATTGTCTCATGACAGTTTTGAATTCCTGCCGCAATATATGCATTGAGTGATTTTCCTCGAAGCATTGGACAATGTCCGTCTAAATTCATATCAGAATACTCTTCTATTTTATCTATCACGGAAGAATCACCATTAATGACTCCGGGAAAATTCATCATTTCTGCCAATCCTAAAACATTAGGATGAGTTTTATATTTTTTCATTTCACTCAATTTAAATTCACCGCCATTGCTTTCAAATCCAGGAAGGGCAGGAACACATGATGAGGTTTGAACAAAAAGATTTTGATGCATAAGCTCGGAGCAACGAAGAAACCATGAAAATCCTCGGTCTCCGATAACATTGGTAATTTCATGTGGATCACAAATCGCAGTAGTCGTTCCTAAGGGCAGAGTCATTCGTTCAAACTCAAATGGATTCATCATTGATGATTCAATATGAAGATGACCATCAATAAAACCAGGGACTGCCGTTAGACCTCGTCCATCAATAACTTCAAGTGCTTCAGAATCGGCATATTCCAAACCAATTCCTGCAATAGACTTTCCTGAAATGACGATGGCAGATTCAATCACATCTCCATTTATTAAATCTAATATTTTAATATTTTTAATGAGCGTATCGGCCGGAGCATCACCTCGAGCAACTGCTAAAACTTTTTGAAGTTCTTCTCTTAATAATGTTTGTGTTCTTTTAGAAGCTAAAGACATGTCTTACATCCTAGTGAAGTCTAATTGTAAATGACCTATTTCAATTGTTTGATTAAATCATCAAACATTGCCCGCGTGGCCATCCCTTGCTGATAATCCCCATTAAACATAAAAACAAAAATAAGTGGAGAATTGTTTTTTCTTCCAATATATCCACCAAGGCCCACGACCCCATCGAGATACCCAGTTTTTGCACGAACTAAATTCTGATCATCTGGATGGGCTATTTTCAAGCCATTTTTACTTTTCATCCTATTTTTCAGTGTGCCATCAACACCAGCAATCGGAAGTCCAGAAGCAAATTCTGGAAAATTGAGGAAATCATTTTTCACTGAATTTAAAATGAAGGCAAGCTGCTTAGCTGAAAATCGGTTGTCGCGGGTTAATCCTGAGACATTTTCTAATACATAATCTTTTCGTTCAAAACCAATACTATCTAAATATTTTTTTATCTCTTCTATTCCATCTTTCATGCGAGCTGGACTAGTGCTTTGTTCTGCCGCAAGATTTTTTGCTAACATTTCAGCTACAAAATTATTAGAAAACTTTAACATGTCAGATAAAATTTCATTTAAATTTTTAGAAGGAGATGTCGCAATGACCAATGCATTTGTTGGACAAGCTGCAACTTTAACTTTTCCTTTAAGAGTTATTCCCCTTTGGATTAAAAATTCTTTTAATTGCAAACCGATCCATAAATTGGGATTAGAAATACTTTTATAAATAACTGCTTCTGGTGCATCCATAGAAATAGTACCACTCACTATTATTTTATCATGGTCACCAGATTTAATTCTTGAAGCTTCTAAAGATTTCACACCGGACTTTGAAGTTGTTTTAGTATTATTTTCTAATTCCAAATAATCACTTTTTGGGTCTAACCAAACTTTGGCCGGCGCACCAGAAGACTCTCCAGGGCGAATGAAAATATTTGTACTATTCCAATTAAAAGAAGCTGCAGAAATAGGAGCATCAAAAGCTCGGTCAACGCGCACAGATTCTCTACCGGAATCAAAGAGTTCATCATCAAAACGAGTTGCATCGACTAGTAAATCTCCTTCTACTATCGAGAGATCTGTTCTTTTTAACTCATTTACTAAGTACCACATTTTTTCTGAAACAAATGATGGGTCTCCCCCACCTTTTAAACAAAGGTCTCCTGAGAGTTTTCCATTTTTTATAACTTGATTGGCTAATATCTTCGTGTCAAATTTTTTATTCATAGGAAAACTATTTAGAACTGCAGCGGCCGTCACTATTTTTGTGAGTGAAGCAGGGACCATAAGTTTAGACGCATTAATATTAAAAATCTCTCGTCCTTCGTCTTCTATATAAAGCCCCAAACTCGATTCATTAAAATGGTGTTTTTTAATCACTGCTTTTAGTTGGGTATTCAACTCCGTACCGAATGTTGATGACATCGACGTTACAAGTAAGAAGAAGCTTAAATATTTCATAGAAATCTCTTGGTTTGTTGGTCCAAATTTAGTTTAATATTTTAACTTAAAAATTAAATCTTTCACAAGGAGATAGTGTGAAAAGACCTATTGGCCAAAATACCTTTGCAACCGTGTTTCTACTATTATGTGCTACATTTTCTTGTATCACAACCAATGCTCTCGCTTCAGAGAAGTTAAAATTCTTAGGTGATCAAAATATCGCAACAGGTGAAAAATTTAAAGACACTGAAATTGGAGGTCTTTCTGGTTTAGCCTTTGACAGTGAAAAAAATAAACTTTTGGCAATAAGCGATGACAGAAGTATTATTAATGATGCTCGTTTTTATGAATTTGATTTAAAACTTGATGATAAAAATTTTAAAATAACTCCAACAGATGTAGTCATTTTAAAAAATAAAGATGGGGTACCATTTAAAAAGCATACTATTGATTTCGAGGGCATTACTTTTGTAAACGGTGATTTACTTGTCAGTTCAGAGGGATCCATCAAACATGAGCCTCCAATTGCTCCTGAAATTTTTCAATTTACAAGACTTGGAACTTATAAAAATAATATTACAATTCCAGAAAAATTCTTACCTGTAAAAGATAAAGAAAATAAGATTGGTGTTAGAGATAACTTGGCATTTGAAGGTCTTTCTTCTACTCCCGATATGAAAACTGTTTGGGTAGGAACAGAAGAAGCACTTAACCAAGATGACCGAACTTCTACACCGACTTACGACAGCGTTGTTCGACTTATTCAATACAAAGACTCAAAACCTGTAAAAGAAGTTGCTTACCAATTAGCTAAAGTTCCAAGCATTAAAGTGGCAGGCTTAGTTGTTGGAGAAACAGGACTTTCTGATATGTTGGCCATTGATGACAACAATTTTTACACCATTGAAAGGAGCTATCTTCCACTCGCTAAAAAAACTGTGATTAGAATTTTTAAAAACTCTATAAATGAAAAGACAACAGATATCTCTAAGATGGAATCTATTAAAGGATTATCAATTAAAATGGTAGATAAAGAACTTATTGCTAATTTAGAAGATTTTAGTACACAAATGACTCCAGGTTTTCAGAGTCTCGATAATATTGAAGGCATTTGCTTTGGCCCTAAGCTAGCGAATGGGCATAGTACCCTCGTTTTTGTGAGTGATAATAACTTCAAAAAAAATCAACGAACTCAATTTTTAGCTTTTGAAATAATTCCTTAATATGACCATAGAAAATTTTTCAGACGTTATTATGGATTTTACAGTAGTAGGTTTGAATATTTTTTCTAGTCTACTAATAAAAGACCTACCAGAAGAAATTTTAAAAAATTTTGAAGAACAAAATATTATTTATGCAAGTGATGATTTTATTTGCCTGGTAGGTCATGGTGGAAAAGATCTTTGGAATCACCTACCTCATCCACTGAATGAAAAAGAAAATCCAATAGATCAATTTTCAATTGAACAAGTACATAAATTTGCACAAAAATATTTGAAAAGTGAGTGCCGAATTATATTTCCTCACCAGCAAATAAACGTGCCATTACAAAGAATAGCAAGGGCCATGAATATCTCGCGAAAATCACTTCTTGGTTTGGATATTAATGATACTTATGGTCTTTGGTTTGCTCTTAGATGTGCTTTTATTACAAAATATGTACCCACTATTAAAAATCAAGATTTTATCTCTCCATGTATACTTTGTATTGATAAGCCTTGTATTAAGGCATGTCCTGCCAACTCAATTAGAGATCTCGCTGAATTTAATATTAATAGTTGTGCCACATATCGCAAAAGTACAAATTCAGTTTGTGGAAAAACCTGCAAATCCCGAAATATATGCCCATATAAAGATGAACATCAATATGAAATAGATCAAATGAATTATCATATGAATCAAGCAGACCTCATATAAATGAATTCACGTCCTTTCTTAAGAGGATCCTTAAGAGGATCCTTAAGAGGATTACAAAAAAGTGTCTAAATTTTAAACACCATGTTTTAATTTTACACAAACCACTTCTCTAACCCCTATTATTCCCATCCCAAATCCTGGCACTCTCCTTGCTTTATACAACACAAGCAAACTTAAAAAAGAGAGTGAATTATGAAAACTTTATTAATGACAATCGTTTCAATTCTTAGCTTTTCAGCGAGTGCAAATATCCTTTGTCACACTCCTAGGTCAAATAAAATTTTTGAAATTAAAGATACGAAAGTTACTTTTTATAACGAATTTGATGTCACAACTAAAAGAGAATTAGCCTCTGTTCCTTCACGTGTTCGAACTACAGAAAAAGGAATGACTAAAATTGTAGATTTTGAAAATCAAAAGCATACAATCCATATTTCAGATGCAGCTCATTTTTCTGATGTAGAAGATTATATTATTATCAAAGCGAAATCTGGTCATGAAGTTACCTATCCTTTGAGTTGTGAGCAAAAATAAAATTCAATTTATCACTTGTCCCAAAGCAAGTGATACTCAAGCCTTGACTTATTCCCCCGTAAGCCGAGGCTTTTTTTAAAAAATGATTAAGAGTGTGCTCTTCACTGAAGAATTAATGATTAACTCAGACTCTTGCTCTAATGTCACAGATCCATAAGAATCAACTTTAATTCCGTTTATTGAAATGTCTCCTGTGAGATTCATAACAGAGCAAGGGCGCGCATTTTTATCTAATACTTTTTTAAAAACGTCTCCTGCATTTAAATTTAATATAAACAAATGAAAGTCAAAATGGTGGCAAAGTTCACTTAGACCTTGTCTCTCTAAAAGATTTTTTTTCATCTGAAAGTAATCAGGATTATTTTTCTCTTGAGCAAACTCTATTACGTCTATCGATTTTTTGACATGTAAATCGCGGGCATTCCCCAATAGATCAACTCTATTCCAATCCCAAACTCTATAGGTAATACCCGAATTTTGTTGAACTTCAGCTAGTGTAACCCCGGCGCCTATGGCGTGAATACTACCGGCAGGAACAAAAAAGAAATCCCCTTTTTCTACAGGATAAAAATTTAACAATTCATTGATTTCTTTTTTTTCAAGGAGTGCATTTTCTAAAAACTCTTTTGTCACATATGATTTTAAACCGAGGAATATCCCTGCATCTATTTCTGCTTCTAAAATAATCCAACACTCTGACTTTCCGAGCGAATTTTCATGAATACGTGCATACTCATCACCTGGATGGACTTGAATCGAGAGCGCTTCATTTGTATCAATAAATTTTGCGAGATAAGGTAGAGTCTTTTCCGAAATTTCTAAAGTTTCACCAATGGGCTCAAGGCCCAGACTACTCTTAGTAGAAATATTTTTCATTTGGAGAAGCTTATGTCCCCCCCAAATTTTTCGAATTATGGTGGGCTTATGGTGTTTAATCACTAGGACCTCGAAGAGTTGGCAATATTATCTCAATACCTGGTCGAGAATTCAAGGCAATAGGTTGAATTCTTAATATTTACCAATTTCATTCTAAAATAACATCATGAAAAGCTCGGTCCCAACTCTATTTCTTTTTAACAATGTCTTCTACCCACAGACAATTATTCCTCTGACTGTAAGTGATCATACTTCTAAACAAATGCTTCTTAACAGTTATCAAAATAGTAGCGATATCGCTTTTTACCATCCTCATGGCCGATCAAAGGGGGTTGGAACACTAGGACGCATTATTCTAGTAGAACATAATAGTGATGGTAGCTTGAGTGTTATAGTACAAGGTTTAATCCGTATAAAACTTCTAGATATGGACCAAGAGGAACCCTACCCTCTTTATCATACGTCTCATTATTATGATGTAGATGAAAAAAAACAAAAAATTACTGACCATGCAATTGAGAGATTGCACTTTGTTCTGGAGAACTGGATCGATCGCCATATACATTCTACTCGTGAGAAAGAACGTTTTATGAAAGATATAAGCTCACCGACCAAGTTAATTAATAATTTATGTATGTTTGTTTTAAAAGATATTGAATTGAAAAAAATATTTCTTGAAAGTACTTCATTAACTGAAAGAGTAAGAATGATGGATGCGCTATTAGTTGGTGAAAATCCCGATACTGAAAACAGCGAAATTGGCGAAGCAATAAAAAACTTTGAACGCCTAGAGTTCAATGAATTCAAAAATGCCTGCTAGTACTTAATAGGATCTAAAAAACCTGAATCATTATATTAACTAAAAATAACCCAAGTCCAGAAAGTACAGGTATGCAAAGATTATCATCTATAAATTGTGAGCATAACTCTGACATTGCACCAATCAATCCTGCGGCTATTGAAAAAACCAATAAGTTTATATTTGGACTGGCATGTATTAACCCGTAAACCAAAGTGACTATATAGCAAACCGAAAAAGCTGCCATTGTTCCCTGGAGTGATTTATTCGGCAAGATTTTATCTCGTCCATAAAGGACACCACACAATGAAGCCATTGGGTCGGCGAAAATTAAAAAAAGTATAGAAAGTATTGCTAATCGTTCTGGGAAAAAGAAAAGGGAAAGTGAAACACCTAAAGCGTAAAACGGCATTCCGCTTATTGAATTTTTTTCAGATTCTCTCATCACGGGTTTCATCAAAACCATTAGTAATTGGTTCACTTGCTCATTTCGGAGTCTTAAAAATTCAACCAGGAATGAACAAGCTGAAAAAATAAGGAGGATTGTAGCTGTTTTATCACTTGAGAAACCAGACTTATAATAAAAGATTAAGCCAGTAAGTCCTGTGGCCATATGCCACAGCTTTCTTTTGATATGTAAGTCTGAGCGCATTCGCATTGGCGAAGTCATTCTTAATTGTGAAGATAGGGTTTGTCCCATGAGTGGCTCCAAAGTGTCCAATAACCAACAAAGTTGATCATATATTCCATTCAAGTACCTAATATATATATAGCTTACAGAGAAGTCGCACTACTGTAAATCTCTCTGCATTATTTACAACTTCAATAGTACCAATGACTTTGCTATTTT
This sequence comes from Bacteriovoracaceae bacterium, assembly GCA_947377285.1. GTDB lineage: Bacteria > Bdellovibrionota > Bacteriovoracia > Bacteriovoracales > Bacteriovoracaceae > Bacteriovorax. The sequence continues at coordinate 31,790 of CANCFT010000007.1, read as the reverse complement.
TTCTTTCATTCTGCCGAATTCTTCCTATAATAAAATAAAACATCTGCTAGAATTGTGGATTAAAGCCCTGTTAGAAGAGGATGGAATCTTGTGTCTATATTAAATGATCAATCAAGCTTAAACAGTGAATTTCAAAAGCATTTGGGTTCACATGGGCAACAAAAAGTCTGGGCCATTGGCGGTGGAAAGGGTGGCGTTGGAAAAAGCCTAGTCACGGCCAATCTCGCAATCTGTCTTGCCTTAATGGGTCATAAAGTAGCTGCAATTGATTTAGATTTAGGTGGGGCCAACTTACATACTTGTTTGGGTGTGCCTATTCCTGAAAAAACTCTTTCAGACTATCTTTCAAAAAAAGTTCGTAGCTTAAACGAATTACTTACTCCGACGGCCATCAATAATTTATTTATAATTAGTGGCGCCCAAGATGACTTAGGGATAGCTAATTTAAAACAAATGCAAAAAGCAAAACTTCTCAATCAATTGAGTGAGCTTCCTGTCGATTATGTTTTATTAGATCTTGGTGCAGGGACAACTTTTAATACTATTGATTTTTTTATCTCAGCAGATCAAGGGATAATTACGACTCTTCCTGAGCCAACATCAATTGAGAACTCTTACCGATTTATTAAAGCTGTCTATCACAGAAAATTAAAAATGGCGGAAGAGCTTTTAGAAATTGGTCCGCTTATAGACCAAGCTATGAATGCAAAACTTTCTCAGAATTCTACACCGGCGGATCTCATCAACCGCGTGATTGAAATCAATCCAATTGTTGGACAGAAACTTCGTTCAGAAATTAATAAATTAACTCCGCGTCTGATTATCAATCAAGTCCGCACTCAAGCAGATATTGATATTGGTTTTTCCATGAAATTGATTAGTAAAAGATATTTTGGAATCAATCTCGATTATGTGGGATACCTCGATTACGATGCTACCGTTTGGCAGAGTGTGAAAAAAAGAAAACCATTATTAATGGAATTTCCTAATTCAACTCTTGTGAATAATTTTGACCGTATTATCCACCGCCTACTCAATATTAATTAATGCAACAGATAGCTGAGACAGTACGAATGAGCAGTGATTTAAAAAATTATTATGAAGTTTTAGAAATTCATTCAACCGCCAGGTCAGAAGAAGTTTACCATAGCTATTTAAGAGCGAAGTCAGCTTACTCTTCTGATTCACTTGCTCTGTACTCTTTAATGAGTCAGGAAGAATGCCGAAATGTTTTAGAATTAGTTGAAGAAGCTTATTCTATTCTTTCAGATCCAATGAAAAGAAAGCGATATGATGAAGCACGTGGATTTAACCGAGAAATAAATGCACTGAACTACAGCAATTTGTCTGAACGTTCTACTCAAGTGAGAGCAGAAACTTCATTTGCAACAGTGGCCAAGCCAATTGGCGCTCCAGTAAGTGCCATGCTCCGTGAAGAATTTAAACTCAACTCTCAGTCTTCTGCTCCTATTTCAAGTGGAGAAATGTCTCCAAGGGCCGCTCAAACCCTATCAAATACAACAAATGTAACCAGACTCGTCACACAAAAACACTTTGCCCTCGATTTTGAAGTCAATGCTGAATTTGATAAAGAAATTGAAGATGCAACTGAATTTACAGGAGACTTTCTTCGCAAAATCCGCGAGTACAAAAGTGTTGACCTTGAGCGTTTAAGTGATATGACTAAGGTCTCCAGACTTTATCTTCAGGGAATCGAGAGTGAAGACTACGATAAACTTCCTGCCCCAGTTTATGTTCGCGGATTTGTCTTTCAATACGCGAAATGTTTAAAACTTAGGCCGGAAATTGTAGCCAACTCTTACGTCGCTCGAATGAAGAAGTTAAAACCTTAATCGAGTAGAAGCCACGTGGACAATCAAGTAGATACAAGTCAAGATTCAGAAAAATCAGAAGATGAATTCATTTCTTTTACCATAACAGCAGAAGATCGTGAAAAATACAAACGCCTCGATCAATTTCTCGCTGAAAAATCTTCTGGGCATTCCAGAACTTTTTTAAAAAATCTTTTTTTAAAAGAACAAATTGTTGTGGGTGATGACTCTCCTCTTCCCATACCAAAAATTGAATTAAAAAAAATGCCTCCGGTAGGAACAATCATTGAAATCCTAGTTCCACCTCCAATGGAAAGCACTGTTGAAGCTGAAAACATTCCATTAGAAATTCTCTATGAAGACGAGCATTTACTTTTTGTTAATAAACCCGCAGGTATGGTCACTCACCCGGCCCCTGGAAATTATTCAGGAACTTTAGTTAATGCTGTTTTATGGCATTGCAAAGACCTCACTGGGATTGGCGATCAAAAGCGCCCTGGAATTGTTCACCGTCTCGACAAAGGGACAAGTGGAGTAATGGTTATTGCAAAAACTCAGGCGTGTCACGAAGGTTTAGTACTTCTTTTTTCAACTCATGATATTGAACGAGTGTATGAAGCCCTTGTTATTAAAAGTCGATGTCAGTCCTATGGGACCATTGAAAGTCTCATTGGTCGCGATCCGCACAACCGCTTAAAAATGAAAAATAGTGGGACTCGTGGTAAAACGGCCATTACTCATTATAAAGTTTTAGAAATTTACGACCGCCATTTACATATGGAATATAAATTAGAAACTGGACGGACTCACCAAATCCGCGTTCACTCGGCAGATATTTTAAAAATGCCGATCATTTGCGATTCTATGTACAGTTCTAAAAATGAACATATGATGAAACTGGGCCCTGCCTATAAAGAAATTATTGGCGATTATAATTATCCATTTCTTCACGCCAAGATTTTGGGACTAGTTCACCCGATTACCGGTCAAAGATTACGATTTGAAATACCAGCTCCAAAATTGTTCCTAGATGTTTTAGAATTTTCGAGACAAAGTATAAAAAATATCTAAGAGTATTGAATGCCTAATGCAGTCTTAGTATTCAAAAAAGATCTTCCTCGCGGTTCATTTTGTGTTTATCAATCTCGTCCTGATTTTGATTTAACCCGAGTTAAACAAACACACTCAAATATTGTCTTAAATGAAAAATTTTGTTCAGAGCAAGTTGCCGACGGCATCGTGGGAGATTCAAAAACCCCATTGGCCATTCTCACGGCGGACTGTGTGCCTATTCTTCTATTAGGAGAACACGGCCATGCGATGGTTCATGCTGGTTGGCGCGGCTTAGAGTCAGAAATTCTAAGACATGAGCTGATTGAAAAAATTAAACCAAATTATGCTTTTATTGGACCTCATATAAAATTGGATCAATACGTTGTTCAATCAGACTTTAAAAGCCATTTTTCTAACCCAAAAGTCTTTCAAGCAAAAGATGGCAAAATATTTTTTGATTTATTGGCAATGACTATGATTCAATTAAATGAATATTTTCCTGGTATTATTATTGAAGAATCTGGCATTGATACCTTTACCAATGAACTCTTTTTTAGTTACCGAAGAAATAAAACAACTGATCGCAATTGGAACATCTATATTCCCTAATTGGAGTTACGACTTATGAAAAAACATACCTCTATTCATCATGAACGCACTTTAAACACGACTATTATTCTGATTGTTTTAAGTTCATTAATGATTGGATTTTCATTATATCTTACTCAGCATTATTTTGATTTGCGATTCCCTACTGGTTTAGAAGGAAAATCACTTTGTAATGTTAACCAATTTTTTAATTGTGATAAAACGACGCTTTCGAGTGCATCTAATATTTTCAATGTTCCTATTTCTATTTTTGGAGTATTAATCGGTGCCTTAACTATGCTTGGACTTGTTTTAAAAAATGAACATTATGAAAGAACAATCTATTTTACTTTAGCAGTCAACTTTGCAGGCTGTGTGGTCTTATTTCTTTACTCTTTGTTCGTACTTCACGGACTTTGTCCATTTTGCACACTTTATTATATTACTTCTGGGTTAATCTTTTTTATGTTTTTCAAACATAGCCCGAATATTAAACCGGCATTTACTTACCTCCTAGCTTTTTCAGTAGTTGTCCTGGCCAGTAGTTATTTAGTTAAATTAAATATAGAAGGAAAAGAACACACTCAATCTGCCGTCGCGACAGATATTATTAAACAATATTTTGGACTTCCCAATCTTGGAGCTCCGAAAATTGAATCTGAATTTAGAATTGCAAGTGCCAGTAATGCTCCAATTAAAATGGTTATTTTTTCTGATTTTGAATGTCCCGCTTGTAAAGCACTCTCTGAGCAAATGCCTTCAATAGCTGCTCGTTATGCTGGAAAAATTGATATTCAGTATTTCTATTATCCTTTAGATAATAGTTGTAATCCTTCAATGGAGCGACCTATGCATCAATATGCTTGTAAAGCGGCCTATGCAGCTAGTTGTATGCCATTAGCAAACTTCGATAAAACTCACGAAGACATTTTTAAAAACCAAGATAAATTTGAATCAGGTTATGTCGATCAATACATAAAAGAAAATAAACTTGAAACTTGTGTGGCCGATCCAAAAACAAAAGAAAAAGTCGTCGCTCTTATTAAAGCAGCAGATCCTTTTAATATTCGATCAACACCAACTTTTCTTATCAATGGAGTAAAAATCGAAGGCGCACTTCCATCTGATCAACTGTTTGCCATAATGGACGAAGTCATAAAACGATCAGGCAAATGAGCAAAGTAAAAAGAGAAATTCCTGTTTTAAAACGGCCGATTATTGAAACCCATTTTCATCTTGATATGCTTAAAGCACTTTCAAGAGAAGAAATTGTGGCCAAGACTCGGCTGCATAATATAGAAAAAATGATCACCATTTCAACTAATCCAAACAATTTAGATGAAGTGATCTCAATTGCTGAAAAATTCGAAGACATTTATTGCACTCAAGGCCTTCACCCTCACGAAGGAAAAGAATGGAATGATATCGTTAAGGCCCACGTACTAAAAAATCTCAACGATCCCAAAAAAAATAAAAAGATTGTAGCCGTTGGCGAAATTGGTTTAGATTTTTATTATTCTAAATCTCCTCGCGATGAGCAACTTCTTGCATTTGAAGAACAGCTGCAAATTGCGGCCGATCACAATCTTCCAGTTGTCATTCATTCAAGAGATGCTGATGAAGATACGATGGCCGTACTAAAAAATTTTAGTTCGACACTTAAACGCAAGGGAGTCATTCATAGTTTTACATCTGGATTAGAGTTGGCACGTTTTGCAATAGCAGAAAACTTTTGTTTGGGATTTAATGGGATTATAACTTTTAAAAATGCTGAGAATGTTAGAGATGCCTTAAGGATTACTCCGTTGGAGAAAATTCTCTTAGAGACCGACTCTCCATTTCTTACGCCTGATCCCTATAGAGGATTTGAAAATGCGCCTTACTATCTTCCTTTTATTGCCGAAAAGATTGCCGAAGTAAAAGAAGTATCTCTCGATGAGATTTTAATAAATGCTTACCAAAACAGCGTAAATCTTTTTAAATTTTCCAATTAAATAAAAAAAGCCCACATATTTCTATGTGGGCTTCGCTATTTTTTTAAAAATATTTAGTCTTAAATCTTATCCACCAATAGTTGCAATTAACTGAGCAATTAAAAGTGAAACAACTGACATAACTTTAATTAAGATCGCAACCCCAGGACCAGATGTATCTTTGAATGGATCTCCAACTGTATCACCTACGACTGCTGCTTTATGAGCATCAGATCCTTTAGGGTGACCTGGAAGGCCTCCTTTCTCGATGAATTTTTTAGCGTTATCCCAAGCTCCACCAGCGTTGGCCATGAAGAGAGACATAGTCGCACCAACTGCAAGGGAACCTGCAAGCATACCTGCAAGTACAGCTGGTCCCATTAAAAACCCTACGACGACTGGAGAGAATACAGCGATCATTCCTGGTAAAATCATTTCGTATAATGCAGCCTTAGTTGCGATATCGACGATTTTAGCTGGTTCTGGTTCCGCATTTCCTTCTCTGAGTCCTGGGATTTCTTTAAACTGACGAGCAATTTCTTGAACGATTTGTTGAGCAGCTTTTCCTACTGCAGTCATTGTTGTTGAGCCAACAAGGAATGGAAGAATTGATCCAATCAAGATTCCCATTAAAACTTTAGCAGAAGTTAATTCTAATGACATTTTCGCCAGGCCTGCAGCTACGCGAACATGGTTAACTTCGATGTTGAAAGCAGAAAATAAAGCGATAACAGTTAGAATCGCTGAACCGATGGCAAATCCTTTTCCGATAGCTGCTGTAGTATTTCCAACTGCATCTAGCTCATCTGTAATATCTCTTACTTCTTTTCCTAAACCTGACATTTCAGAAATCCCACCAGCGTTATCAGCGATTGGCCCGTAAGCATCAACCGTCATAACAACAGCTGTTCCTGCAAGCATTCCTACTGCTGAAAGTGCGATTCCGTATAATCCTAATGCTCTGTCAGCAAAATAAGCTGCAGTCACAACGATTAACATAGGAATTGCCGTTGATTCCATACCAACTGCAAGACCTCTAATAACACCAGTTCCAGCACCTGTTAAAGCAGCTTCAGCGACTAAACGAATTGGTCTGTGAGCAGTGTAGTACTCAGTGATTAATCCGATTAATAATCCACCAAAAGCTCCTGCAGCTAATGCTACAGTCACGTTTTGAGTCATACCAAACATAGGCATAATGATATAGCTCGCTACAGTTAATAAAACTGGAGGGACGATTAAAGCATTACGAAGTACGACTGCTGGGCTTGAATTTTTAAACATTCGAGCAGCAAAAATAACGATGATTGAAATAACTAAACCAAGACCTGAAAGAATTAATGGAAGACCAACTCCCAATAAACGAGTTGCTTCAAGATCAGTAACGTTTGTTACTAATGAAGTTAAGCTCTCTGCAGGAATTGTTAAAGCAATGGCCATAGTTGCAACGATTGCAGCTACCATTGATTCAAAAATATCTGCACCCATACCAGCAACGTCACCAACGTTGTCACCAACGTTATCAGCGATTACACCTGGATTTCTTGGATCATCTTCAGGAATATTTTCGACAACTTTACCAGCGATATCAGCACCAACATCAGCAGCTTTAGTATAAATACCACCACCAATACGAGCAAATAAAGCGATCGATGAAGCACCAACTGCAAATGAGTGAAGGACTACTGATAAATTTGGAGTACCTTTAAATTGGATATAGATAAGTGAAAGACCGATTAATCCAAGGCCAGCAACTGCAAGCCCCATAACCGCGCCACCATCAAGAGCAACGAGAAGAGCTGCTGCTTTTGATCCACCACGTGCCGCTTGAGTTGTGCGAACGTTAGCGTAAGTAGCGGCCTTCATTCCGAAGAATCCAGCTAATAAAGAAAGAACTGCACCTAGGATAAAACTTAAAGCAGAAATCATTCCGAGAGATAGCCACATTAAAGTCCCAATAACTACTGAGTAAACAGCAAGTACTTTATACTCACGTGATAAGAAGGCCATTGAACCTTCGCGCACGTAAGATGCGATTCTTTCCATTGTTTCATTTCCGCCTGGCTGAGCTTTTACGCGAATGTAAAAAGCGAGCGCGAGTACTAAACCAATCGCTCCAGCAATAGCAGGAGAGAGAAGTAGTGTTTCACTAAACATTTTTGCTCCTATGTTTTATTTAAATTTCTGTTTAAATTAGAATGGTTAAAGTAAGCAATAGGAGTAAATTCGTCAAGTCTTGCGCGTTGCAAAAACAAAAGAATGCTTGGATTCTATTCAAATAAATAAGGTAGTTAAGCAATTTCTTGAAACAAACCCATTAAATTTTTTAAGAGTTTCAATCTTTTTTCCTCAGAAGACTTCGATTCTAGTTGATCTTCTAGGGCCCTCATTAAATCAAATGTAATTGTCGGAGGTAAACTTTTGCCTTCACAAAATCGTATTATCAGAGGCCCAGTGAATGCTGCGAGCAAATGACAACAAGATCCTAATTGGCAGGCACTAGTGCCAGGTTGAGTTAATAATTTTATGACTTCTTCGAGTATTTCTACTGATAATTCTTCAGGAGGACAAAATCCATACATAAGAGATTTTAGTGGATTTTGACAACTCAATGCTGCTTCTAAGTGACCATCTAAGGGCGATGTTATTTTTCGGTAATCATAAATTCGAATCCATTGTTTAAATCCTAAATCAAGCGAAGAAACAACTGCAATTTTTTTCTGACAAGCCATTTGATGTAACAAAATTTTTGCCTTTATTCCTTCTGTTGTAGTGACGTCTACCCCATCAAAAACTAAATCAATGTCCATTAATAAAGAGTCTAAATTCTCAGAGTTAATTCCTAGGGGTTCAATTTCAATAACAGGATGACAATTTAAAAATAATTCTTTTAAGCGGTTGGCATGAACGCTTGCTTTATTTTTTCCAATGTCGCACGGATAAACAAATTGTCTGTTTAAATTATGTGTATCGTAGTTATCAGGCTCAGCTAATCTATAGTGAATAACTCCCAGCCGAGAAGCTCCTTCGATGAAAGCTCCTCCAACGGAACCACAACCAGCTATCAATAATTTTAGTTTTTTTATTTTATTTTGAGTTAGGTCTGAAATAATATTTTTATTTCGTTTGAATAAATCTTCATAATTATTTTTTCCATTCATTTTTATATTCTCTCTTGTTAATTTTTAGGCTACAAAATATTTTAAATTTAACATCACGTTCGGTAAAACAAAGCTAATACATTAGCAGGATGTCCAATGAATAATTCTCTTTTTTTGCATTATGGTCCTGGTGGAAATTCTTTTGTAGAAAAAGAAATTCTTGGAAAAGCAAATAATCAAATTGTTTTTTGGGATCAACCTACAGTTCGGCATCTATCAATCCCTTATCCAAATCTTGTTTCGTTATGTGAAAAGAAAATTGAAGAGTTGAATTCTCCCTCACTTATTATTGCTCATAGTTTTGGTTGTGATATCATTTTATCAATTTTAAATACTCATCCCCAAAATGATTCAAAACTTATTCTTATTAGCCCATTGTTAAATATCCCCAACTGCTTTATCAATTTAGCCAAAAATTTAAATTTGACAAATGAGCTACCTCAATTAAAAAATGAACTTTTAAAAATTCAAGCTACTGCTAATAAGAATGCTAATAGCCCTGAAGTCTTTTGGAGCCTAGTAAGTCAAATTATTATTCACCCTAATTATAGTTCTTCATTTTGGCATTCTCTTGAACGCTACCAAGATTACTTAGCAATTAATGTAAATTCTCCAGCTTTTGATTCAGAAGAATGGCAAGTCGTAATTAATGACTATTTATTTACTAAGCCCCAAAAAATCAATTTTAACCACTTAAAAAACTCAAACTCACATATTATCCTCGGAGAATTTGATCCATATTATACCAAGGAAGATTTTCAATTCTGGCTTGATCTTGTTGGAAAAGAAAGAATAACAATTATCCCAAATACTGGTCATTTCCCCCATCTCGAAAATTCCTCAGCTTTTTTAAATTTAATTTCTTAAAAGTTCTCAACTTATAAAGAAAAACTCCCGACACATATTCTTTTCGGAATATATATCGGGGAGGTTTAGATGTTTTTTGAAAATAAAAAATTTAAAGTGGTAGTTATTGATTACCCAATCGAGATTTTAGACAACTCTGTATCTACAACACTGCTAGATAAAACTCTTAAAATGAAACATATTGGATATAAAGCCACTTATGGTGAAACAGCATTACCGATGGATAAAAGTGATTTTTTTTCCACTCATATTATTTTCTGTGAAGAAAAAGAAGATCAACTGATCCCCATTACTGCCTACAAATCTACTCCTTACGATCGATGTCTTTTTTACAATTTTGAATTTCCAGGACTAACACTAATGAAAAGTGACGGACATCCAAGTTGTGTTGAAAGAATTGAAAATATTTTAAAAAATATAGAATCTCCAAGTTCAATCTCTTATGATTCGTGTTGGGCACAAAACTTAGACTACCGCTTCAACTCAGATCCAAAAACAAAAACGATGTTAAGGGAAATAATAATGATGTTTATTGTAAAACATCATCAGGAATATCAAATTCCACATATGATGACTTGTGGTGTAGTTAAAGTTAAAACGGATCAATTTTTCTTAAATGCTGGATTGGAAAAACTAGATAATAATGCGCAATTTAAACAAAAAAATTTAAATAATGAAGACGTCGTTATTTTTTATAATAATAGCTTTTCGCCAAAAGCATTAGAGATGGCCGATAAATATTCAATCTTTTGGGATGAGAAATTAGTGATAGAATCTGCCAGTCTCCATAGAAATATCCGCAAAGCTGCTTAATTTTTTAAAAGGTGATAAGTCGATTATGTATCGATGTGACTTATCACCTGAATAAATTGAACTTATTTTTTGCACGTCCGCATATTTTTTAAATTTAGGCCACATTATCGATGACAAAACTCCCATTCGAGTAAGGCATACATCTTCACTACCGAATTCTGAAAATTTTAAGCCAAGCTCTTCAACTACATTCTTATTTGGTAGCGCCTGAATAATTGACTGATTATTTGATAATTGCTCAATTGAATATGTATAATTTTTATCGAAAAGGTGTGCATATTCATCTAGAAAAAACTCAACTACTTCTGGAGCGTTTTTCTTTGTGGATAAACCTATTTCGAAATCCTTATTAGCATTTGGAGTCATACGACCAATTGAAATCAAATCCAGCTCAGATAATTGGTAAGTTGCCCTTAAATATCTAACTGCGTCGGTTAATAAATGTATATTCGTTTTTTGATCAGGCTGATTTAAGATTTTATCTGAAATCTGAAATTTTCTTAGTAAGTTTATCTTAGCCTGTTCTCCCTTTTCTTTTTCTAAATAAGTAAGTACATTTTTGAAAGGCCGCAAGGTACTATATGTAGCATGTGAGTATTTCTCATCTAAATTTTGACCATTATTAATAGTATTTACAACAGATTGAAGACTAAAATTATCATATAATAAATCAGTATAATAAAAATTAAGTTTCTCTGCACATTGGTAAATACAGCCTAAGGGAAGAAAAACTTGGTTTTTTTTACACTTGAGATATTGGCCATAACTTATCTCAAGAAATTTAGCGAATTCTCTATCTGATTTAGTTAGCACATTTTTAATTCTTTCTAAGTTTTTCCAAAAAAAAATCACTTCAACTTGCATAGGAAATTTTCCAAGTTGAATTCTTTTTAATCATTTCTATTACTGGGGCTGTACTTAAACAATTCTTAGTAGATTTTAAAAAATAGTATGGATAAAGCATATAGTAAGTATGTTGCAAACTTTTTGGGTCAAGTTCATTGATTAAAACTTTATCTTTTAAGTTTAAACTTGCTGAATAATAATTTTTATTCGTTACTAATTTATAATTAACAATAAAATTTTCATCTGAATTAATTGCTTTAAAAAAATATTCCAACTGATGTTCATTATAGGGGTCTAAGGGCTGAGAACCGTAAGTATTATTAACATTGAAATCTAACAGCGCTAGATTTTTAGAATTAATTCCCTGATTTTGAAGAAATGAAAATATTGACTCCACAAAGTTTTGTGACAGTGGATGATTAAAAATATAGAAGATTTCAATTGAAACTTTTTGTTCTTTTAAAAAATCTTCAAAATTTTTCAGATGATTTTTAAAAAGATAGTCAAAGATAGGCCGAATAATTCTCACGGTAAGATGCCTTTTTTTAATATCAATTTTACTTGTTGGCGCAAGATTTGATCCATTGTTAAGGATTGTCTGAATTGCCTTTTCGTGGAATTCGACTCCTCCATGGGTGAAGCAGTAAGGATCAGAAATTTGAAAATATTTTAAAAATTTAAACCATAATGTTAGCTCTGGAACCATATTTCCAGATTCAATTTTTGAAACTGTTCCTTGAGTAATTTCTAGGATTGCAGCAAATTCTGATTGCTGAAGTTTATTAAATTTTCTTGTTGCTTTGAATATATTTGAAATATGAATCGTTTTATTATTAATCACAAATAAGCCTGTCCTTTATTGGTTCTTTTTAAATATCATATCACACACTTAAGTGAATATTCAAATGAGAGATTACAACATGAGTTAAACAGGTAGTTTAATTCTAATTTTTAAATTGCCAGTTTTAAAGTTTTTATTTGCTGATGGAACTAATGAATATAATATTCGGCAATGATTCCTTTCGCAATACATTCTTAAGCTGCGAGAACCGATACCACTTCCCAATGCTTTTGTTGAAAAGTTAACATGGGCATTTAATTTATCTACAGTCTCAGAATCACATATGCCATCATCGCAAAATATAATCATATTATATTTCATTTCAATTTTTATAATATTGGCGCCAGCTTCGTATGAATTCTTTATAATGTTACAAATCGAATCCATAAATTCAATTTTATTTGTTTTAAAATTCAAATCTTCAGAATACGTTTTTTCAAATTTTAGCTCAGGAAATCGACTTACAACTTCATCGATTGTATGAATCAGATTTATAGTTGAGTCTTTTGACAATTCTGGATTCAAAAATTTTGAACATTTTTCGGTTATATTTTGAATGATTTCTGTCATTTTAACCGTATGTTCGCTTTGAAGGTTGAGTCTTTTAATAAGTGCTTTCAACATAAATAAGTCATTATTTAAATTATGGATAAATTCTTGGTTCTTAATCATTTTGATTTGCCTATGCTTTAGTTAAACTAGAGATAATGGTATTCCGGTTGGAATATCCTTGCAAGGTTATTTTTTGGTCATTTAATATTTGATTTCAATTTTTCTTAATTTGTGATTTTTTATGATTTGTAATTAAAAAATGAAGCCGTATGAAATACAGCTTCATTTTTATATAATAGTTATTTTTGGTATTTTTCCACAAGAATTTGCGACTGCTGATCTTTCGATACATCATTGGCCGCTGGGGCATTGTTCGGAAAGAGCACTAGAAGTCTTGCTGCTCCTGCTCCACGTTTCATTGAAAGCATCTCTAGATCATTGGCCTTAACAGTAACAACTTCAGGCATATTGTAAAAAGCAAAAGCATTCTCACTAATATTAATTTTTTGCCATTTTGTTTCATGGCCCGCTAAAAAGTCATCACCATTGTCTTCTGATTCTAAATTAGAGACAGCAAGTTTTATTCCAATTGATCCATTTTTTAAAGTTGCAATTTTTGAAAGATCAGCTTCAATGACTGCCACATTTGAATGGTCATAAAATTTCATTTCAGCAGCATCTAAGACAGCTGGAAGATAGTCTTCCTTCACAACTTTGGGAGCTAATTCATAGGCTTTGCGAATTTCTTTTACTACCTTGGCATCAAGTAAAACAGAAGTGAAAGCGTCGGATGAAATTCCAGAAATATAACTAGCTTTTGTACCAACTAATTCAAGATCAGCAATACCGTCATTATTTGAATCAATCTGAAGTGAAATATCACAAGGCTGCCACATCGTAAGAGCGTCATATAATTTCACTCCAATTTGTAAAACTTTCTTTTCCGACCCTTCAATCATTTTATCGACAACTCGGATACCTGCAGCTTCAAGGTCACAAGAGGTATTTTTAGATAGGTTTAAAGGTGGTGTAACAACTTTTCTCTCATCAGTTCCTAGTAGGTTGAACACGAGAGCGTCGCCATCATTTTGACCTTTATTTGTTAAAGTTAAACGAACCTCTGTTCCTAATTTATCGTCAGGTGAATTAGTCATAGTGACAAAATCACTTCCCGAAATATTTGTGACTTTATTTAAAACACCAAGAAAAGGAATATTAAGTTTTTCAGAGCCATCACCTGAAATGAAAGTCACAAAGCCATCAGCTTCAATATTATTTTTTTCTTCATTTTTTCTCGTTAACTTAAAGCTGATTCTGACAACTTTTGTTCCACCAGCTTTTACTTTAAATGATCCTGGGTAAATATCCGCGACAATATTATTTCCATTCATGGCTTTTGAACTAAAAACCAAGTCTTTGCTTGAAAAATTAGTCAAAGTCACATCTTTAGAAACACTTTTACTTGAAGAGATGAAAACTTCTTTGAGAGATAGAGTCGCTGGCATTGCAATAACTTGAGATTGAAACGCTTGGTCTACTTGAACTCGTCCTGCTCCTTGAAGTGAAACGGGAACATGAACTTTTCCTTTCATCATAATTTTAGAATTGTTTAAAACTTTCGCTTTCAATTGAGCCACCGTTAATTTCGGAAAAGCTTGTTTTAAAAGTGTCATAACTCCCGTGATATGAGGTCCTGACATTGAAGTTCCACTCATCTGAACACCAACTGATCCTGATCCCATAAGGGCCGAAATAACATTTGATCCAGGGCCTGCAATTTCAGGTTTTATGAGTGAGTCAATTGAACGTGGGCCTCGAGAAGAGAATTCAGTGATTGTATCAATGAGATCATCTCGAGAAATAACTTTTCCTGGAGAAAAATTAAATTCAACTGAGAGTTTCTTAGTCAATGCTTCTTTTATTTTGTCGCCATTTGATTTTGAAACCATTACGGCCGGGATTGTAAATTTACTATCACCTCCCATAATAAAAATTCCGTCTTCAGTATTGACGACAACAACACCGACAGCTCCTAAATTTGTAGCAACTTTTAATTTGTCAGCAAATGAAATCATTCCACGGTCAATAAGCGCAACCTTGCCTTTAAGAGTTAATTGCACATCTTCTGCAATTGGGTCAGCGCCATTTCCAATATAAACTAATTTTTCATTTAAATGACTATCTACAGCTGACGAACCAATTGAAGAATCTACAGCTTCAATTAGCACTGCTTCATTTGTATCAACTTTAAATTCAACTGCCGGCAATCCAATATTTTGTGGCATATCATCTATAGAAGCTGCTACTGAGATAGCTTCATCTGCAGTTGATGGAGCTCCAACAATGTATGGATTATCGCCAGAGTTACCAGCGGAAGCGACGACAACGGTTCCACCTTTAGTTAAATTTTTGATAGCTTCAGTATAAAGAATTTTAGGTTTGCCGTAACCACCACCTAAAGAGAGATTCACAACATCTAATCGATCAGATGGATCCGTTTTTTCACTAGGATCTGCAGCATACTCAAGGGCCGCGATAACGGCAATGTCAGAAGTGCTTCCAGATTTTCCAAAAACTTTTAATCCATATAATTTTGCTGCTGGAGCAACACCAGAATACGTTTTAATGCCATCACCAATACCAGCGACTGTTCCACTCACATGACTGCCGTGTCCAGCTTCATCAAGTGGATTTGGATCTCGCTTCGGAATATTTTTTTCTATATCTGAGTCACCTGCTGAATAATCTGTTCCAACAAAATCCATTCCACCAATAACTTTTTGATTGGGAAAATAAGATGTTTCTTTTGAAGGATCAATCGATTCGTAAATTTCTTTTTTACCTGGGCCGCCAAGCATTGAATGAGTATAATCAATACCAGTATCAATAATTCCAACTCTCATTCCTTCACCGGATACACCTGCTTTATGAAGCTTATCGGCACCGATAAAAGTGACAGTGTTGTGCTCGTCTAATTTATTTAATGAAATAGTCGAATCTAGAGCTGCTAATTTTTGTGAAGTCGAAACAATTTTTGGACGTTCAAAGTTTGTATTTTCTACAACTTTTTGGACACCTTGAATTTTTGCGATTTTTTCTGAAAGCTCACTTGGAGCGACAAAAGCAATGGCATTTAAAACTAACTTATAAGTGGAAATAATTTTTATGTCTGATGATAAATTAGTTAACGATTGAATAACTTCTTCTTGTTCAGCAAGGACTGCTGCTTTTGCAGCTTCATCAATAACTGCTTTTCCATCAACCATTTTAGCTTGTGACAAAAGAGAAGGAAGTTGTAATTGGATGATACCGACGACTTGAGTTGATGTTTGCTGACGATTGCTAAACATGTCTCCAAGAATTGTCGTTAATTTATTTCCTAAATTTTTATTCCCAGAATTTTTTGGAGCACATGAAGTGGCCAGTGCTAACAATATTAAAAGTAATGAGATATTTTTCATTTGGCGAGTCTCCCGTCTTGATCCAATGATGACGGGTGACTATAACAGAGCAAAAATAATAGTCAAATCTAAGACTTCTGATTGTCCAAAAAGTTTAAGTTTTTAAGATTTGGTGCCTTAAATGCTGTAAAAATCACTACAAGAAGTGTCATTGTGCCACCAAAAACAACTGAGGGAACGACTCCCATTATCTTTGCCGCCAACCCAGACTCAAAGGCTCCAATTTCATTAGAAGACCCGATAAAAATAGAATTCACGGCATAAACCTTCCCTTTCATATCTGGCGGTATAAGTGACTGCATAATCGTACCACGCACCACCACTGAAATATTATCGAAGGCTCCACTTAGGGCCAAAACAAAAATAGATAAATAGAAGTTTTTAGATATTCCAAAAACAATCATACAGATCCCAAAACCAAAAACGGCCAGCAATAATTTTTTTCCTGTATTTTTAATAGGTGGCCAATAAACGACAACTGCGGCCATTAAAAAAGATCCCAAACTAGGAGCTGCTTTTAAAAAGCCTAATCCTTGTGGACCAACTTTTAAAATATCATTTGCATAGATTGGTAAAAGTGCGACAGCACCACCAAATAAAACGGCAAACAGGTCAAGAGAGATGGCCCCTAAAAAAATCTGACTACTAAAAACAAATTGTATACCTGATTTTATAGAATCGAGCATTGGAGCTTTGGGGTCGTTTTTACTTAAATGGGGCTTGGGCGAAATAAAATAAAATGCACAGATGGCCAATACAACAAAAAGTGTAATGACTAAGTAAGTATTATAAGAAATTGCAGAAAATAAAAAACCACTTGCGCCTGCTCCTAACATAAAAGCAATCTGCCAAAGTGTAGAGTGCCAAGATGTTGAGTTGACAAAATATTGTTTGGGAACACATTCAGTTAAAATGGAAAAAAGTGAAGGAGAAATAATTCCCCGAGCAAATCCACTGATGGCAATAATCCCATAAAGAAAATACAATTGAAGCGTTCCACTAATACGATAACTGGTAAAATAAAGTGATAAACTGCAAAAGAGTAAAACACTTAAACAGCTATAAACAATTTTTTTCCGATCATATAAATCTGCAAAATGCCCGGCAAATAAAGTGACTGAAAAATTGGGAATAATTTCAACAAGTCCAATTAAACCTAATGAAAGTGGATCATGTGTAATTGAGTAAACATGCCATCCAACAATGACTGACTGAAACTGTAAGGCCATAGTCATTAAAATTTTCACCATCACAAAAAAGCGAAAATCAGGGAACTTTAGAGCAATATAGGGGTCTGGCTTAGGAAATTTTTCATTTTTCATCCCTGTATTGTAAGGCACTTGCGAGCATTTGACCACGTCCTTAGGCCTTATTACTAAAAATAGTGTTTAACTCTCAAGGGATTATTGCCGATCATTGAATATGGCCAAAATGGGTAATAACTTTTTTTCAATCTCTTTTGATTTGATCGGTATCGATCGGGCCATTCCCTATGATTTATACGTGAATTCTTCGACTAACGAAAACAAAGAAAAATATGTCCGAATCTATCCTAAAAATGAATCTATTAGTTTTGAAGAATTAAAAGTTTTTAAGAAAAAATATTTTCAACTCTACGTTCATGAATCTCAACGATCGGCTTACTTAAAAAGTTTGATAAACTTATCGACTATCCCTGATTCTCAAAAATCTGAAATTATTAAAGATTCGGCCATTCATTACCTAGACAAATTATTTGATACAGATAAAGAATTTAGTACTGAAATGCTTTCAGATACTATACTCGGTTGCAAAGCGACTGTTGAATCAATGGTCGATGTGATAAAAGATTATGATGTTTCAAAATTACAAAGTCTCATAGCTACTTTAAGTTTTCACGACTTTTATACCTATGACCATTCGATTAATGTTTCTATGTATTGTATCGCTCTCTATTCAGCGGCTCGTCCCAACGCCCCCAAAGAAGAAATTGTTTTGGCCGGTCTTGGTGGACTACTCCACGATATTGGTAAAGTAAAAATTTCCACAGACATTATCAATAATCCAGACAAGCTCACAGAAGAGCAATTCGAAATTATTAAGAAACATCCTGACTTTGGACTTAATTTATTAATTGAAAATCCGTGTCAATGTGAAGGTGTCGACTTTGGGATTATTAAACGAATTGTTCACGAGCACCATGAAAATTTTAATGGCACAGGTTACCCTTCTAAGCTTGCAGCTGTCGATATTCATATACTCGCAAGAGTCACGGCCATTGCAGATTTTTTTGATGCAATCACGACTAAGCGTTCTTACCACGATATACTTTCAACTGAAGATGCAATCGCTGTCATGTCTAAATCTGTTGGCAAAAAGCTAGACCCACAACTTTTTGAAATATTCACAAAGAGTGTCAAACAATTAGTTTTAACTGGTAAAGTGAATAAAGAATTGCCTGAAGATTTTGATCCATGTCAGCCGCAAAATGTTTTACCATTTAGACCACCGACTCCAAGCTACAAAATTGAAGGTTTTGGTGATAAAGACAAAGATAAAGATAAAGATAAAAATTTTGGAAAAATCAAAAAGAAAGTCGGCTAAACATCCAACGCTTTGATTAATTCATCAACTTGTTGGTGAGTATTAAAAACATGGAATGAAAGTCTAATATTTCCTTGGCGAACAGAAACATCAATATTGCGTTTTTTTAGTTCCGTTTCAAGGGCAATGCTGTCTCCACTTATTGCTTTCAAACAAACGATATTGGCCATATGCTCTAATGGAGTCACCAGATGATATTTTTTTTGTGGATAATTTTCTAAAAAATAATCTCGAAGACTTGCATTGTATTGTTCAATTGTTCCAAGCCCTACTTCCAATAAGAAATTTAAACTTCCTTCCAAGCAACCAGAACAAAGTAAATTGGCAGCTTGCCCTCTATCATATTGACGAGCACCTGGTAGTGTTTCCGTTGTATAATCCAAAAGATTATAAACTTGCTTCGAATTTGGGCTTAAAATCCAATTGGCATTTAAATGAAAAATTTGGTCTTGGGCCTTCTGGCTGAAATAAGCAAACGCATGACCATAAGGACCTAACATCCATTTATAAGAAGAAACTGTAAGTACATCAATATAAGAAAGCTCAGAAGGTGTTATTTCCAATCCACCGAGGGCCTGAGTTGCATCAACCACAAAGAAAATATTTTTTGAACGAAGGTATTTCCCTAAGCCCAGTAAATCCATTTTTTTTCCGGTATCAAAAGTCACATAAGAAATATTAAAAATTCTTGTTTGAGGTTTTAGGTTTTGTTCAAGCCATTCCGGAGTTGGAATAACCGTATTACCTAAATCTAATTTATCAAAAACAAATTTCTTATGTCGTTCTGCCAACATCCACGGAAGTATATTTGATGGATAGTCTTTATTAATGGCCGCAACCCGGTCACCTTCTTTAAAATCAAAACCATTGGCCACAATATTCACAACATCTGAAGATGAAGTCGAATGAGTTATGCAATCAGGACTCGTCTTTAAAAGAGCTGCAAATTTGATTCTGAGTTTTTCAGAGATACTCATCCAATCATCGTAAGCATAAAACGAGGGATCGAGTTCGCGTTCCATTGCAGCGAGAATCGTTGATTTGGAACGGATGGGACTTGGTCCAAAATAAGCCGAGTTAAAATAAATAGATTTTAAATGAGAGTATTCTTTATCGATTAAGCTACGTGTGGCTTCATCCATCGATAAACTTACTTGGTTGCAGCAGGAGTTGCTTTAGCCGTTGGTAGTGCTGCTTTTTCTGCGGCTGCTTTCGCTGCAGCAGCTTTTTGTTCAGCATCTGAATTCAGTTGGCGAGCAACTGGTTTTTCAGAATCTAAAATTGATTTTTGAAATTTTGTGTCTTGAAGACGAGCTAGTAAAATAGAGTTTCCAAGAAAAATGATTGCTAAAACAGTCGTAATTTTAACCATCACATTACCTCGAGTTGAACTCGACATAATTGACTCAGACCCAGCTGCTGTCATTAAACCCGCTTCTGCTCCTTTACCAAATTGAAGTAAAACTACAATGATAAGAATTACTGAAGTGATTGCTTGAAAAACCATTAATGCTGTCGTCATCTATCTTTCCTTAAAAAATTTCGTCTTAATTAAATAACAAACTTACCAGACCTTTGCAAAGATTTTACGTAAGATACTCAATCTCTTACATCATGGCCGTGCTAGCACTTGAACAAAGGGCCCTAAAATCTTGGGCCTTAAGACTTGCTCCACCGACCAACGCACCGTCAATATTTTCTTTTGCAAGCAACGAGTCAATATTGTCAGGCTTAACTGATCCACCATAAAGAATAATTGTCTGCTCTGCTTGAGTTGTGAGTTTTGAGCGGATAAAGGCATGAACTTCCTCTGCTTGTTCAGCTGTTGCCGTTTTACCAGTACCGATGGCCCAAACAGGTTCATAAGCGATCATTAAGTTTTTTGCCTGCTCAGCCGGCAAGTTTTTTAGACCTAAATCCAATTGGTTTTCAATTATACTAAATGTTTGTCCAGACTCTCGTTCTTCTAAAGTCTCACCCACACAGTAAATAACTTTTAATCCATGGCTTAAGGCTAAAAGAACTTTTTTATTGAGAAGAGAATTTTGTTCTCCGTAAATCGTTCGTCGTTCCGAGTGTCCAATAATGACAAACTCGACGCCAATATCAGCTAAACCCAAAGGAGAAATCTCCCCTGTATAGGCACCTGAGTCGTGCTCACAACAATTTTGCGCTCCAATTTGAATAGAGCCAGTTGTAAAAGCTATTTCTTTAAGAATTGAAATATGGATAGCTTGAGGAGCAATCCAAGCTTTGCATTTTAGCTCCATCTTCATCTTGCTCATCTCAATAAAAAATTGACTGATTTCAACAAGAGTCTGATTCATTTTCCAGTTGCCAACAATATGGACTTCGCGTTTTTTCATAGGACCCTAGATTTAAAAAGGTTTTTGTCTCGAGCACCAAGTCTCAGCTAAACCAATAGTACATGCTCTCACCCATTGCTGCTCCCAAGACTGAGTGCTTGGATCAAAACAATTAGCTCCGCCGTCTTTTACCCAATCGCTACATACACCTTCAAATGTATCTGGATTATTGAAATGGCAAACTTCTTCTTGGTCACAACCAGGGCCCATATTTCCTGAATTATTACGACCTATACGGCATGGGTTTTCACATTGTCTTTTATAAAGATTGGCCCCAGAACTAGCAAAGATACAACTTGTCGTTTCTTGTTTTGTCCAAGCCGTGCAAAAATTCCCTTCACTGGCAAATGAAGAAAATGCTGTTAATGAAATAATGAGGATTGATAAAAATTTCAACATAATATAACTCCATTAGAAATATTGTTTTCTAGAATTATCACTTTCTTAACACTCAAATGATGAACCTGCCAAGAGCTGCACAATTTTTATAGAGAGAACCTATTTATAGCTATTTAATCAATTCCAAATTTCAAGGCTTGAATTCCAGGTAATGTTCCATTTTCTATATATTCAAGACTTGCCCCACCACCAGTCGAGATATGTGACATTTTATCAGAGAGACCAGCAAGCTTAACCGCATTAACAGAGTCTCCTCCACCAACGAGTGTAAAAGCTTTCAAGTTTGATAAAACTTTAGCGATTCCCAACGTCCCTTTAGCGAAATTTGTATTTTCAAAAAGTCCCATCGGTCCGTTCCACAAAACTGTTTTTGCTGGAGCGAGATAGTCTGTAAAGTTTACGAGAGTAGAAGGTCCGATATCTAGACCAATTTTTCCATCTGGAATATTTACTTGGCCCACTTCTTCAGGCGCTCCACCAAATGTATTAGAGACAATATGGTCGCTAGGAAGAACAATTTTTCCTTTAGAAGGTGTTCCTAAAATTCTTCTCGCCAAAATAACATCTTCATCTGAACAAAGTGATTTGCCGATTTCATGTCCTTGGGCCTTAAGAAATGGATAGGCCATGGCCCCACCAATTAAAAGTTTATCAACTGAGACAAGTAGGCGATCGATAATTTTAATTTTATCTGAAACCTTAGCTCCACCAACGATAGCAACAAAAGGTTTAACGGGGTCATTAACTATTTTATCAAGAGCTTCAATTTCACGCTTAAGTAATAGTCCACCATAAGCTTTATTTTTATAGAACGCATTGATCTCATAAGTAGACGCATGTTTTCTGTGGGCTGCTCCGAAAGCATCGAAGACATATAAGTCGCCATAAGTTGAGAGAATGCGGGCAAAATCGCGGTCATTATTTTCTTCTTCAGGATGAAAACGCAAATTTTGTAACATGATAATTTTTGATTCATTTAAATTCAGTAAAGTTTTAATTCCTCGGTCCAAGGCCGTTTCTGTTAAGAGAACTTCTTGGCCCAATTTTTCTGCCAAGTATTTAGCCACTGGCTCCAGTGAAAATTGAGGATTCACTTTTCCGTTTGGTCTCCCAAAGTGACTCATCACTATCAGCTTTTTTGGCTTACATTCCAATATTGCATTGATCGTTTCAATCGCTTCATCAATACGAGTTGTATCGGCGATTTTAGTATGATCATTTTTATCCATCGGAACATTGAAATCAAAACGTGCTAAGATTTTTTTATCCTTAGCACCTGTTTTAAAATTCTCATCAGTTATAAATTTTAAAGCCATGAATTAAAGTCCTTTACTCGCAATGAATTTTACTAGATCTAAAACGCGGTTTGAAAATCCACATTCGTTATCATACCAAGCGACAACTTTAACGTTGTTGCCAATAACATTTGTCAATGAAGCATCAACACAAGATGAATGCCTCATTCCCATATAATCAACGGAAACTAATTCTTCAACTTCAAATCGTAAGATTCCTTTTAAATAAGTCTCACTTGCCTCTTTAAGAGCTGCATTGATTTCTTCTTTAGAAGCTTTCTTTTTTAAGATAGCTGTAAAATCTGTTAATGATACATTTGGAGTTGGCACGCGGACTGAATACCCATCAAGTTTTCCCTTTAGTTCTGGGATAATTTCTCCAACAGTTTTAGCAGCTCCAGTCGTTGTAGGAATCATTGAAAGTCCTGCAGCGCGGGCCCGTCTTGGATCAGAGTGAGCACCATCAAGAAGCATTTGGTCAGAAGTATATGAATGAACTGTCGTCATAAATCCATTTTCAATGCCAAATTTATCGTTCAATACTTGGACAACTGGAGCTAAGCAATTTGTTGTACAGCTTGCGTTTGAAACGATGTGGTGTTTAGCAGAATCATAAGTATTGTTATTGATTCCCATAACAAAAGTAGCATCCAGGTCTTTTCCAGGAGCACACATTATAACTTTTTTGACCGTACCTTTTATGTGTTTTCCAAGACCAGCTTTATCTTTGAAAATCCCAGTAGCATCAATAACGACCTGAACACCGTATTCGCTCCAAGGAATCTCGGAAGGGTCTTTAAGTGTAAAGAATTTTATTTTTTTGCCATTAATGACAAGTTGATCGCCGTCTAATGAAGCTTCATGAGCAAGACGTCCATGAACTGAATCGTATTTTAAAAGGTGAAGATATTCAGCAATGCTGCCTGGGTTATTTACTGCAACAATATCAAAATCATTTTCAGCACGGTTGAAATATTCTCGAAGTACAGTTCGTCCAATGCGTCCCATTCCGTTAATTGCAACTTTTACTTTACTGCTAGTCATAATAGAGCCTCCAAGACAAACCTAGAATTAAATATGAGTGTTTTTTGATTGCCTTACTATGACATATTGGCGAAGAATTGAATAGCTTAATTCCTCAGGAGAATCTTTTGAATAAAACGCAATTTATTTCACAGCTCAATGCTAAAGACGACGTCCTATCGCCGTTCCTAGTCAAATACATCGCAACGGCCGAAGGCAAGGATGGAAAAACCTATTTAAACGTTATTTTAGCTGACAATTCCGGTGAAATAGAGGCGCGTAAATGGCAGGGCGCTGAATTAGCAATGCAAAGAATTAATGCGGGTGACATAGTCATCGTTAGTGGAAAAATCAATCAGTTCCAAGGACGCATTCAATTAATAATCCAAGAGATGTCTAAACTGGACGAGTCGCAAATAAAGCGTGAAGACTATATTCAAAAAGCTGGAAGCGCTCCTGAAAAAATGTTTAGTGAACTTTTAGCAATCGTTCACTCCTTAGAAGAAGTTTATATTCGTGAATTATTATTATCCATTTTACAAGATTTTGAAATTTCTCGCAGACTGAAAATTTGGCAAGCAGGAAAAAGCATTCATCATGCTTATCAATCTGGATTATTAGAACATATTTTATCGTGTTGCCAATTGGCCGTCACACTTGCTCCTCATTATAAGGTCAACCGCTCCTATGTCATTGCAGGATGCATTTTACATGATATCTGCAAAATTTATGAACTTTCGGAAGGTCCAGTTGTCGAATACACTGAGGAAGGAAAATTGATTGGGCACTTGGTGAAAGGATTAGAAATCGTTGATCACTATGCTGCGAAAATAAACAATTTCCCTTATTCAGTCAAAACTCATATTAAACATATTCTTCTGTCTCACCACGGAGAATATGAATATGGCTCTCCTAAAATCCCACAAACGAGTGAAGCCTTTCTCGTCCATTTAATAGACTTGATGGATTCGAAGATGAGTTCATTTGAACAAGTAAAAAAAGCTGATTCCAGCACGACTCACTGGAGTGGTTTTGTGAAACACCTCGATCGCATAGTTTATAAGAGTCAACTCCCTACTTTTAGAGATTTTATTATTGACGAAAATGCTCTTGATAAAAATGATAGCAAAGTACTCAAGAAAGAATCAAAACCAAAAGAATCTACAAATGCATCTGCACTTGCAAATCTACTAAAAGACTTTAAAGTTGAATCTTAAGTAAACTTTAAAAATAATTTTGGTAAATAAACGTGAGCTCTTCGTTGCATATTCTTTTAATTGATGACAATAGCGACCTGCGAGAAATCATTTCGATGAATCTTCAATCATTGGGGTATATTGTCACAGAAGCCAATGATGGAGCTGAAGCGCTCAATAAACTCGATGAAAAAAAATGGTATTGCATAATTAGTGATCTGCAAATGCCACATATTTCGGGTTTAATGTTTTTAAAAATTATTCGAGAAAGAGGATTAAAAATCCCTCTCATTTTTATCACCGGATTCACGAATATTATTGAAACTGAGGAAGCTTATCGCTTAGGAGCTCAGGCTTTTATTACTAAACCATTTGAACCCGAAGAGCTCAATAAAAAATTAATTGAAGTTGAATCTTATAATAATATAGTTAATCGCCCAGAAACTGATATTGAGCTAGAAGACTATTATTGCAAAATTCATATAGACGAATTTGTCATGGGTAAAAAAATTATTTATCCAGTATTTCTAAAATTATCTTCTGCTAAATTTGTCAAAATCGCCCATACCGGAGAAGATTTAGACCAAGCAAAGATTGATGCCATTAAAAAGCATGGTGTCGAATTTTTTTATTTGGAAAATGCTGATTATAATAACTATCTAAAACGTAATATTACGATTGCCCGGCGATTATTGGCTTTTCGTGAAATAAAAGACGAAAAGAAACGCGAATTTTTTATTAGTATCTGTAAAAATATTGTCGAGTATGAGTTTCACCACGATATTAGTTCCGAAACTCTGGCCATGTCTCTATTCGCTATACATAACACATTAAAATTTATTTCAGAAAAAAAGGATTTTTTTCAAGCTCTCCACTCATTACATCAATTTTCACCAAGCATTGCTGAAGAATCCTTACTAGTTAGTTTGATTGCCTCGGCGATTGCTCTTCAGTCAAAAGAATTTAACAATAAAACAGTAATTAATGTTTCTTTGGCTGCTCTTTTTCATGATTTTGGATTAAAAGAGCTTCCAAAAAACTTGTCAGAGTTACCAATTGAGAAAATGACATTTGAAGAATTGAAACTTTTCAAAACTCACCCACAACTCGGATGTCAATTGCTTGCTTCCATTAAAGACACGCCAGAAGTTGTTACTCAAGCGATTCTTCACCACCACGAGCATGCTGATGGTAGCGGATATCCATTTGGAATTGGTAGAATGAAAATCCATCCGATTGCCCGCATACTGGCTATTTCTGATTTTCTAGCAACTTCTTGGGCCCTTCATGCAAATAAAGATGCGAGCTTTAAGAGTATTATTTTACTTTTAAATGATAAAAAAGAAATTTTTGATAAAGATTTCATTAAAGCAGCACTTGAACTCATTCATGACACAGAGCCACTTCTTAAAACTAATTTTTAAAGTTGTGTTAATATTTCTTAATACATTAGATAGTACTTCACTTTTTAAGTTAATTCCATTTAGAATATTTTTATGAAAAAAATACTCTATATCGATGATAACGAATTCAATTTGTCTATTTTTAGTGAGACGTTTTCAAAAACTTTCAATATCACTACTTCTTCGAATCCAAATGGAGTATTTAATCTACTTGAAGGAGAAAAATTTGATGCCATTATTCTAGATGTTCATATGCCTGGAAAAAGTGGATTCGATATATTAAACGAAATAACTGAATCCCGTTTCTCAACTATACCTGTCCTTATGTATACTTCTGATGAATTACAAGTTGTTCGTTACCAAGCTCTCCTTTCATCGGCTTGCGATATCATCTACCGTACTCTTGATGACCGTGAAATTGAATTGAGAATTCTCAATAAAATAAATCTTTTTAATAAAGATAAGACAATTGAAAAACATTTAACCATCGGTTCTCTAAAATTAAACACTGAAACACTTGAAGCTTTCCATAAAGATACTAATTTAGAACTCACACCAATTGAGTTTAAAATTCTCATGACTCTTGTTAAAAATTTCCCTGAAAAAATCTCTCGGGAAAATCTTATGAAAAAAGCTTGGAACCAAAACAATGTCCTCGACCGAACGGTAAATACTCACTTAACAAATTTAAGAAATAAATTGCCAAAACTCGAGTTTTCAATTGAATCCCCTAGAGGCACTGGAATCGTTCTAAAAAAAGTTACAACTGAAACTAAATCTAGCTTTATTGCCAATGCCCTTGATTCTGTTTTTCATTAATGGCCGATCTTTTAACTAAACAATTTGGTTAAGTTTTACCCGCTTTAAGGCAATGCCTGTTAGCGTTATAATCTATTAATGAAGACGGTCCAACCAAAAATTCAAGAGCCAATTAAAAACGATAACCTTCTTAATCTAAAACCAATGAAAGGAAAAAACGTTTCAGGAAATACTCCCGTTGTAAAAGACAATACCCAAATTTCTGAGACTGCAAAAAATTTGAATTCCAATAAGGCAGAGACAGTATCTCCAGAGAATCCACTTAGTCCAGTTGCAGCTGCAACAAGTGCTACGACACTGGCCAAAGCATTACCGCAAATTCCGAATCTTCCCATTGTTGTACCAAGTGAGCCAGTTGCTACAAAAAAATTAGAATCAAAAATTTCTGAAAATTCTCCTCTTAAACATAGCTTTATTAAAAAGCCTGCACTTATTTTTATTGAAGGTTTTTCTGCGTTTGGAATTTCAGATGGTGATGGGATTAAAGACATGGCCGATAATCTTCCTGGAGCTAAAAGATTTTCTTGGGGTGAACAAGACAAAATAATTGATGAAATAAAAAAACACTCTCCAGAGCAACCAGTCGTTCTGGTTGGCCATAGTTTTGGTGGCGATAGTGCAGTTGAGATCGCCAACACACTTAATTCAGCTAAAAATGGTTTCCGAGGAATTGATTTGTTAGTGAGTATTGACTCAGTAGGAATGAACAATACGATTATTCCGATGAACGTAAAAAAGAATTTAAATTTTATCAGCGAAGGAATTATTCCGTTCCTTCATGGCGATCCTGATATCGCTAGAAATACTGATACCACTGAAGTCATAAATGAATTGCGACCAGAAATTCACTCAAGAATTGATGATTCACAAGAAGTTCAGTTTAAAATTTTTGAATCTATTAACAACGTCATCAATGGCAATAATGAAAAAGATCTCTTTATCGAAATTCAGTCGTTAGATGAACTTAAAAATTTTATTGGCAGTCAGTCGGCCCATCATTTGAAAGACTAACAGCGTTTTTCCCATCTTCTAATTGTAAACAAACGGGCTCTTTGTCAGTGAGAGATTGATTGATAAAATCATAAACATCACCACAATCAGAATAATTCACCATTTTTACTTCATGGACTTTCAATTTATTTTTATAAAAACTCAGACCATTCACAAAGCTTTGGCAATCAAGTACAACCTGATCATACTTTGGAGTCACGAGTTCAAAAGCTGCATACATATTTTGAATAGGAACTAGCTCAGTCACAGCTGTTTTTTGGAAAGTACCTGCACTGGCGGCCAAGGAAGTAAAAAGCCCGACTAAAACTATCACCTTTTTCATAGTACCCTCGCTTATTTGTTACTAAGCTAGTCGGGTACTAAAATATAAAGTTGAGCTTTTTATTTTAAAAAGATGACAAAATAATTTTCTTCAACTTATTTTATGTTAGGCTATTAATGTCTTATTTTTTTGACCGATATGGAGGGTCCTATGAAATTACTAATTAGTTCACTATTGCTTGCTCTTCTCGCTTCTCTTTCAGTTTCAGCTCAAACAACTGGTTCTGCACAAGATTCAATGTCTGCACCTGCGGCAGCTACTGAGGCTCCAATGCCACACAAAACAAAGCACAAAAAAGCTCACAAGGCTTCGGCTAAGCATGCAAAGAAAAAACATGCTAAGAAGAAAAAACACCACCCAGCTAACTAAAAATAGAAAAGGCCGCGAAAGCGGCCTTTTTTTTGATCAAAATTTTGAGCAATAACATCTCTCTAAAACGGGATATCATCAGCAGTGAAGTTTGTATCTGTAGAGATATCATACTCCTGATTAACCATGCTCGTGTCATATGACGGAGCACCTTGTGATTGAGAATTCTCTTTCGGAGCTCCCACACCAGCTTGTCCACCAATGAATTGAACAGTCTTAGCGACGATTTCAGTTGTGTAACGTTTTTGTCCACTCTTGTCGTCCCATGAACGAGTTTGTAATCCACCTTCGATAAAAGCTTGTCTGCCTTTCGTTAGGTATTGGTTACAAAGCTCAGCAAGTTTTCCCCAAACGACAACTCTGTGCCATTCAGTTCTTTCTTGTTTTTGTCCCGCTTTATCGGCCCATGATTCACTTGTTGCTACCGTAAAATTACAAACGGCCATTCCACCTGGAGTGTATTTCAACTCTGGGTCTTGCCCTAGGCGGCCTAAAATAATAACTTTGTTTACACTCATTCTAGAAATCTCCCTTTACGATTTATTCACAGTAAGTGCATCGTTTTAAGCTTACTGTTACCTGATTAATTGTGTCTGATGTTGCAACTTTAAACACTAAATCACAGGAGCAAAAGAAGATTTTTCTGACAATTTATAATTGGGGAAATTCTTAAGAACGTTTTGCGGCAGGTTGAGAATTTTGATCGCTAAGCGTCTGTTTCTGCAACCAAAAATCTTTAACTATTTGTCTGGCGACTTTTACATCACGTTTATACCAAGTAGCGTCGAAACCACAATGTGGACAGGCCACTTGTTTTTTATAATCTGTGCGCACTGCAAGTTCAAAAACGGCCCAGCTGACGAAAAAAATAAAAAAGCATTTCACGCCAATGTATGGAAAAAGAAAACTTCCTAGGACAATGGAGGTCAGAAGAATTTGAGCATAATTTTTTTTGGTAAGCCTCGGTGAAATATTGATCCCGCGCTCGGTTCTACAAAGCGGACAAAAAAATGTGCTCGCTTGATTTTTGTATTTATAAACACGACTGACTAATGGATTTTGTTTCACGCATTCTCCTAAGCTTTATTATAGGGGCAAACGAGATAATAGAGAATCGGGTGGTTTTTTCCGATTAAAGTTTAAATCGATTCGCTACTGAAAATTCAAAGGCATTCCTGGCAATTAGCATTCATAGAGATCAGCTGCGGTGATAAAGAAAAGAAAATTTCTTAAGAATTTAGGATATTTTCTAGCGTGGGGAAAGGGAGGGAACTGCAAACCGACCTAAAGGACCCCCCGCTAGTTTTTTAATTCTAACACAACAAAAGAAAGTATCAACTGACTAATTTTGTCTGCTTTATTCTTGATACTAAATTAATGTTGACTATAGTCTACATTAATTTAATCTAACCTAATCATCCATTTTAACAAGCAGGACAAATGAAAAATCTCATTCCCATTTTTTTACTACTAACTTTAGTAACTCAAGGATGCTCGACTCTGGCCGATGCAAGAAATGCAAAGGGCCAAGGCTCTTCCAAAATCTACAATGCAAATTACGAAAAAAGCTGGGCAGTTGTCCTTGATGTCTTAAAAGAAATCGAGCTACCGATGGCCGGTGAAAACAAAGAACAAGGTTATATATTGGCTCAAAATGGAATGTCGATAGGTAGCTCAGGTGAAAATGTTGCGATTTTTTTAGAAAAAACTAAAGAAGTAAATAAAACAAAAATTGAAGTGGTCTCAAAAAAAGCCATGTCAACACAGATTTTTGCCACGAATTGGGAACCAAAAATTATTGAAAAACTTGATGAGAAAATAAAATAACCAAAGGAATAAAAATGAAAAAAATTTTAGTAATGAGTGTTGCACTAAGTTCGTTTTCGGCGTTTGCTGATTGGAATTTAAAAAATGAAAATGAAAGTCATGACTTAATGGCGATCGTAAAAAAAGGCCAATATTCATCTGAGACAATTTATGAAACATATACATTAGGTGATTTAGTTCGAACTGTGGGAGGTTCAAAGGATTATACTTACAAACATGAACTTTCAACTCTAAAAGAGAATATCAATTATGGAGTAATAGATAATTTAGAAATTGGTTTAGGTATTGGTTATCAATTATCTGGTAAAGAATCTTATGCCTATGGTCCATTTTCTTCATTTAATGGCAAAAATGTTACTTTAAAAGAATCCGGAATAATAAATCCATCGCTTAATTCACATTATCGTTTATTTTCTCAAGCTGAAAAATTTTCTAATGTAGATTTACTTATTAGCTATACGCCCAAAATTGGAACTAGTAAAAATGCTACTGCTAGTATTAGTGGCAACAATATTACAACTAATATTGGAAATGCCATAGATCCAAATTCTAATCTTTCACTTGGAATTAATTTTGGAAAAAAATATACAAATATGGCATGGCGAATTGGGGTGAGAGAGCAGCTTTACAGCTCAGGAAAATCTGAAGACGTGAATGATTCAACATCGACTATAAATCATAGTAGTTATTCTGACTTACTGGTAGATGGATCCTGGCAATGGACATTTTCAAATAAATATATACTTAATTTAAATGCTGGCTTTGGTAATATGGGAGAAAAAATTGAAAATTACTCAAGTGGAACAAAAGTTACTTGGGACAAAAAATCTTACTCCGTTAGTGGATTAGATTTTAAATATATTCTACAAAAAAACGTCTTATTAAGTCTTGGTTTTAGTTCAAAATCATATAATACATTTAATTGGAATGATACATCCTTAACATCTCCGACCAGAACAGAAGCAAGCAATATTAGTGAAAATATTTTAAATTTTTCAGTTAAAACAGAATTCTAATTCATTCTTCACTCCTTGAAATCTTGTTATTTGAAGAATGTTTACTTACAAAGCCTCCATTGAAAAATGGAGGTCTTTTACAAAACAACAGGACAATTTTTTGAAACCACTATTATTAATTCTAATATTTTGTACAACTCACAACAGCTTTGGAGAAGATAATCCATTCCTCAC